>NZ_JBQXEO010000001.1:0-656490 GCF_052601155.1 Micromonospora yongxingensis | reverse complement strand
GGCCACACCGAGCGCCAGCGCGCCACCCGCGACGGCCGCCAGCGCGACCCGCGCCCAGCGTCGTCCTCGTTGTCCGAGCATCAAGATTCGTGCACCTCTCCCCAGAGCGACCCGCAGACGCGGGCACACGTGAGCCACAGCCTCCGCGGGATGCGCAGCACCCGCGCGCGGAGACGGGACCGGGGCATTATGGGACGACGGTTGATCGTTTGTCAGCCCCCGGCGGCGGCATCCGTCTCATGTGCCCCAATTGCCAGGGGAGAGGAATTGGTCACACGAGCCGGCGGTCCGCCGCCCACCGGGAGAGTTCGTAGCGGTTGGACATCTGGAGCTTGCGCAGCACGTTCGACACGTGCGTCTCCACCGTCTTGATGGAGATGAACAGCTCCTTCGCGATCTCCTTGTACGCGTACCCCCGAGCCAGCAGCCGCAGCACCTCCCGCTCCCGGTTGGTGAGCTGGTCCAGCTCCGGGTCGGCGACCGGCGCGTCCGGACGGGCGGCGAAGGCGTCCAGCACGAACCCGGCCAGCCGGGGGCTGAACACGGCGTCACCGTCGGCGACCCGGCGGATCGCCGCGGTCAGTTCGTCCGGCGAGATGGTCTTGGTGACGTATCCCCGGGCACCCGCACGGATCAGCCCGATCACGTCCTCCGCCGCGTCGGAGACGCTCAACGCCAGGAACTTGACCTGCGGGTGACTGCGCCGCATCGCCTCCAGCACCGCGCGACCACCGCCGTCGGGCATGTGCACGTCGAGCAGCACCACGTCCGGCCCGGTGGCAGCGATGCGGGTGACCGCCTCGGCCACCGTGCTCGCCTCGCCCACCACCTCGACGTGGGCGCCGAGTTCCGCACGCACCCCGGCCCGGAACATGGCGTGGTCGTCCACCAGGAACACCCGAAGCCGCTCGGGGCGGGCGTCCGCCGGGTCGAGGTGCTCCATCGGCTGCTCGGCCATGGTCATCTGTTCCTCTCAGCTGCGGAGGAGTCCCGGGAGATCGGCAGGATCAACCGGACCTCGGTCCCCTCCCCCGGTCCGGACCGGATCTCGGCCCGTCCGCCGTGCCGCTTCATCCGCCCGATGATCGAGCCGCGTACGCCGTGCCGGTGGTCCTCCACGGTATCCGGGTCGAAGCCCTTTCCCCGGTCCCGGACGAAGACGCTGACCTGATCGGGCTCCACCTCGGCGTAGAGCGACACCGTCTGCACCTCGGCGTGCCGGGCCGCGTTCACCAACGCCTCCCGGGCGGCGGCGACCAGCGCGCCGACCCGCTCGTCGGTCTCCCGGTCACCGACCACGACCGCCTCCACCGTGATGGCGAAGGTGTCCTCGACCTCGGCCGCGGCCTGTTCCAGGGCGGCGGCGAAGCGCTCGTTCGGTGACGCGGTGGGCTTGTAGAGCCAGTTGCGCAGCGAACGCTCCTGCCCCCGGGCCAGCCGCTGCACCGTCTTGACGTCGGAGGCGTTGCGCTGGATCAGGGCCAACGTGTGCAGGACCTGGTCGTGCACCATCGCCGCCAGTTCGGCCCGCTCCTGTTCGCGGATGCGTCCCTCGCGTTCCGAGCGGAGCTGGCTGTACGTCCGCCAGAGCACCGGCGCGGCGACCACGCCGACCCCCGCCAGCCCCACCAGCGCGAAGATCACGCCGTTGATGACGGCGTCGAAGTTCTGCGCCGGCGAGTAGACCGCCGCGACGCCGATGATGCCGACCGCGACCAGCACCCCGCCGCCGATGAACCGGAGCACGAAGGCCCGCCGGTCACTCTCCTCGACGACCGCGCCGAGCCACGGCACCGGCATGGTGTCGCCCCACCGCCGGCGCCGCTCGGGCGCGGACTGGTGCCAGATGACACCGGCGCCGACCGCGATGATCGCCACCAGCCAGCCGGCGGTGCCCGCCGCGCCGACCGAGTCGAAGACCATCACCTGGATCAGCAGGACCCCGAGCCCGATACCCACGAACGGCAGGAGCTGGGCCACGTCCCGCCGGGGCGGCACCGCCGTGTCGCCGGGCCGCAGCGGCACCACCGCCCAGAAGGCCGCGTAGAGCAGCAGGCCGAGCCCGCTCAACCCGAGCAGCACCATGAACGCCACCCGCACCCGCAGCACCGAGATGCCGAGGTGGTCGGCGATACCGGCGGCGACGCCGGCGGCCATCCGGTGCTCGGGGGCGCGGTAGAGGCGCGGGGGCGGCGGAGTCAAGGTGCTGATCGGAGGCTCCCTGGTCACGGTGGGGTGGGCTCGTCGAGCTCGGTGGATCCGATCGTCACACGTTGCGGCGCCGGCGACCACGGGGACGCCCCCGACATTCCAGCCGCCCGGATCTCAGGGTGGGGTCAGGGTCGGGTCCTGAGGTCGTTCGGGCGGACGGGGCAGCAGGATCGAGACATGACCGAGGAAGCTGCCCCGCCGCCCCGTCCCGGGCCGGCACAGCCGGGCGGTGCATCACCGCCCTCACCAGCCGCGACACCCGCCGGCTGGACCGAGCCCACCACGTTCGGCCCGCCCACCGGCGCGGCCAGCGGGTACGGCACCGGCCCGGCAGCCGACCACGCACCGGGCGACCCGGGAGCGGGCCACGGCGCCGCCGGCACCGGCTACGGGCCGGGCGCCGGCTTCGCCGCCGGCACCGGCTACGGGGCGGGAGGGGCCACCGGCACACCACCCGGGCCGTCGGCGCCGCCACCGCCGCTGGGCGGTGCCGGCTTCACCTCGCGGTACGGGCTGGTCCGCCCGCGCGACGGGCGGTACCTGGCGGGGGTCTGCGCGGCGATCGGCCGTGCCACCAACACCGATCCGGTGCTGTGGCGGGTGCTGCTCGCGGTGCTCGGCTTCTTCGGCGGCATCGGCATCCTGGTGTACGTCGCCGCCTGGCTGATCATCCCCAACGAGGGTGACACCGCGTCCCCGGTGGAATCCATGCTCGGGCGCGGCCGGTCCAGCATGTCGCCGGTGACCGTGATCATCCTGGGCATCCTGGTCGCGGCCAGCTTCGGCTACATCGTCACCGACGCCTTCCGCGCCGTGCTGCTCGGCGCGGCCATCCTGATCGGCGGTGCACTGTTGCTCAACCGGGACAGCCGAGGGCCACAGGCCGGCACGCCGGGCGGCCCGACGCCCGCCGGACCGGTCGGTCCGCCACCCGGGCCGGTCCCGCCGGTCGCCTGGCCGGCACCGGCGTACGGCACCGTGCCGCCCGCCGGCCCGCTGCAGACCGCACCCCTGGCCGGCGGCGACCCGGCGTACACCATGGGCGTGCCGCCGACCGCGCCCTCGCCGACCGTCGGCGCACAGCCGGGCGCCGGTGCGCAGCCGTTCGCCAGCGCGCAGCCGGTGTCCGGGACCGGTCCGGTGTCCGGGCAACCGGCCGGCACGGGTCCACAGGCCGGCTGGCCGGCACCCGCCGCACCGGCCTGGCCCAGCACCGGCATGCCCAGCACCGGCTGGTCGTCGGCACCGGTGACCGGCGCCCCCACCGCCCCGTCCGGCTACCCCGTCGCACCACCTCCACCGCAGACCGGATACCGCCCGCCGTTCGCGCCGCACGGCCCGTACGCCTCGCCGGCCCCGGCCGCGTACCCCCGGCCCAAGCCACCGAAGCCGCCGAAGCGTCCCCGTGAGCGGTCGCCACTGGGCGCGGTGACCTTCTCGCTGATCTTCCTGGCCCTCGGCGTGGTCGCCCTGCTCGATCTGCTGGACGTCTTCGACGTCGGCGCGTCGGCGTACTTCGCGGCCGCTTTGGCCACGATCGGGCTGGGCCTGCTGGTCGGCAGCTGGTTCGGCCGGGCACGCTGGCTGATCGCCCTCGGCCTGGTCACCGTCGCCGCACTGGGGACGGCCACGGTCGCCGAGTCGTACGACCGGATCCGCGGGGTCGACGGCGCGGTGACCTGGGCACCCACCGACTACCGCGACCTCGCCGACCGGTACGAGAACAGCTTCGGCGACGCCGTGCTCGACCTGCGCGCCATCGACTTCTCCAAGCGGGAGAGCCAGGTGACCGTCGCGATCAACTTCGGCCAGGCGACCGTGGTCGTCCCGCCGAACGTGGACGTCACCACGGTGGCCGACGTCAACGCGGGCGACGCCACCATCTTCGGCAACCGGTCCGGCGGGTTGGACGGCCGCCTGCGCGAGTCCACCGATCTCGGCGCGGACGGCGCCGGGGGCGGGACGCTCCGCCTGTACATCCACGTCAATGCGGGCAACCTGGAGGTGACCCGGTGAAGGCACACCGTACGGATCTGGTGTCGTTCGCCTTCGGGCTGGTGTTCCTGGCGCTGTCGGCCTGGTGGCTGCTCGCCCAACTGCTCGGGCTCGCCCTGCCCCCGGTCGGCTGGTTCCTGGCCGGCGCGCTGATCCTGATCGGGGTCTTCGGGCTGGTGGGCGCGCTGCGGTCCGGTCGCCCGAGCCAACCGGAGCCGACCGAGCAGGCCGTCGCGACCGAGCCGGCCGCGCCGGTTTCCGGGGCCTCCGCGCCGACGTCCGGCGCGGGCCTGCCCGCCTGGGAGGCCGAACGCTCCACCTGGGACGCCCCTGCGCCGAGACCGGCATCGGAGTTCCCGACCGCGCAGCTGCAGGTCCCGGAGGCGCCGGCCACGGAGCTGCGGGCACCCGAAGCGCCGACCACCGGGATGCGGGCGCCGGAGACGCCGACAGCGGAGGTGATCCACCCGGCCTGGCTGGCCCACGCGCCGTCCGAGCCGGAGACGGCGCCGAGCTCCGGTCGGCCCGGCGACGAGACCGACGAGCCGACGAGCGGAATCCCCGCCGGTTCGGCCGACGAGCCGACCCTGGTCGACCGGCCGGTCGAGCCCGCCGGCGACCACCAGGGGGACGAACGGGAGGGTCAGCGACGGGAGTCCTGATCCTGCGCCTGCCCGCGTCGGCCATCCTGACCGCTACGGCGGTGCGGCCGGCGCGGGCAGGCGCATATGCTGGCCGGTGGAGATTTCGCCTCCGCCGGCCGGCCCGTCCCGCCGTGGCGGTCCCGCCGCGATTCCCGTCTCTACCCCGTCAGGAGCCCGTCCGACATGACCCAGTCCCCCGCCGTGCGTTCCACCGGTCGGTCCGGTCCGGTCCGCATCGGCGAGCGAGCCGCCCGGACGCTCGTCACCGAGCTGGCCCGGATCAACGATCCCAAGGTCGCCCTGCTGGTCGGGGCGAGCCCGGAGTCCGCGGTGCTGGCCGCGGCGATCGAGGCGCTGCTGCCCGGCGACCGGCTGACCGTGGTGCCCGCCGCGTCGTCCGGCGCCACCGTGCTCCGCGAGCACGTCACCGCCCAGGGCCGGTGGGTCGCCGACCGGGTGCGCGTGGTCGACTCGCTGGCCGAGGCGGAGGCCGCCGGGGTGGTCATCGCCGGCGAGGCGTTCACCGGCACGGCCGAGGAGACCCGCAGCGGCATCGAGGGCATGGCCAAGTACCTCGCCGACGGTGCGGTTCTGAGCGTGGCCACCACCGCCACGCCCGGGCGGACCGCCGGCGCCGCCGCCGAGCTGGCCCGGCAGGACGCCCTCTACGGCGTCGGCGCCGACCTGGTGCTGCGCAACTCGCCGCCGGTACGGGTCTACCGGCTGCGGTTCACCCCTGCCAGCGCGGCCTCGGCCGACCGGTTGGCGCCGGCGCACCGGCCGTCGAGCGTGCCGCTGACCCGGGGCATGCACATCGACTCCAACGGGGTGGCCGCGGCGGGCATCACGCTCGGCCTGGCCGTGCTGGCCCGGGTGGCGCGCCCCTCGTCGAAGCTCTGGCTGCTGCCGGCGTTGGCCGCCGGGCCGGTCGCCGCGTTCTTCCGCGACCCGGAGCGGGACGTGCCGGAGGACCCGAACGCCGTGGTCGCCAGCGCCGACGGGCAGGTCCTGTCGGTGCAGCGGCTGCACGACGAGCGTTTCGGCGACGGCGAGTGGCTGCGGGTCGCGGTCTTCCTGTCGGTGCTGGACGTGCACGTCAACCGGGCTCCGGTCGCGGGCAAGGTGGTGGACTACTTCGTGGCCGATGGCGGCTTCGTCAACGCCATGAAGCCGGACGCCGAGCACAACGTGGCCGCGTACACCGTGCTGGACACCTCGCGCGGCACGGTGGTGGTCGCGCAGCGGACCGGGCTGATCGCCCGCCGGATCGTGCAGCGCGCACCCATCGGCGCGCTGCTGGCGAAGGGTGAGCGCTTCGGGCTGATCCGGTTCGGCTCCCGGACGGACGTCTACCTGCCGGCCGAGGCTGCCGAGCCGATGGTCGGGCCGGGCGACAAGGTCGTCGGCGGGTCCACGGTCATCGCGCGCTGGCGCTGACGCGATCGACAGACGGAAAACGGGGCGCCGCTGACAGCGGTGCCCCGTTTTCGTTGGCGTGGATCAGGCGGTACGCCGCTGGCGCAGCCAGAGCACCGGCCCGCTGACCAGGTAACCCACCACGATCAGGGCGAACGTGAGCCGGATGTCGACCAGCGCGCCGATGACCGGGGCGAGCCACAGCCACGGCGGCAGCTTGACCAGCCGGGCGAGCTTGGCGTACGGGAAGCTGGAGACCATCGCGAAGGCGAGCAGCGCCACCCCGGCGACCAGCACGGGCCCGGGCACCGGGAGGCCGATCGCGACGGTCACGGCGAGCACCGCCGCCGCCATGGTGGTGGGCACCCCGCAGAAGAAGCGGCCGTCCTTGGGCGAGACGTTGAAGCGGGCCAGCCGGATCGCGGCGCACGCCGCGACCAGGGCGCAGGCCACCGCCGCCGCGGCCGTCGAGACGGAGCCGGCGAGCGAGGCGTAGACCACGACCGGTGCGGCGAGGCCGAACGAGCACATGTCGGCCAGTGAGTCCATCTGTGCGCCGAACGGGCTGGCCACGCCGAGCCGACGGGCCAGCGCGCCGTCCAGGCCGTCGAAGGCGACGCAGGCGATCAGGCAGAGCGCGGCGATGCGCACCTCACCCTGCATGGCCTGGAAGATCGCGAGCATGCCGAGCATCAGGCTGGCCAGGGTGCACGCGTTGACCAGGCCGAACTTCATCCGCCGGGCGACGGTGCGCTCACCGGGAAGCAGGGGGATCGACCCGGCCGAAGCCTCGTCGGCGTGTGCCAACGGCGGCAGCGCCGGGCTGACCGGCACGACCGCCTCGATCTCCGCCCGACGGGTGCCGAGCGACGACCGGCCGAGCCGGTCCAGGCCGTAGCGGCGGCGCTGCCGCTCGGCGTACCGGTGCTCGGGCAGCGCCACGTCGGTGGTGTGCAGGTCGCCGTCGCGGCGACCCACCCGGACCAGCAGCACCTGGCGGGCGAACGTGCTGCTGCGGCGCAACCTGCCCGCCCAGCGACGCCCTGCGGGGCGCGGACTGTCAGTCGTACGACGCCGGCGCCAGGGGGCTCTCGGCACGTTTCCTCCATAACCGGATCAGCTGACCGCCGTGGGGGCGGGTGTCCGGCTGTCTCGTGCCGGACCTTGCGTGGCCCGGCAGCCGTTTTGCGGAGTACACCATCGCATAGGGGAACAGGACTTGGCGATAGCTGCCGGCGGTACTTGTAACTGGGTTAAACCGCTCGAACCGCTCTCTTATTCCCATGCCGGGCCTCATCGCCCGTTTCCTCCACCATTCCCTCCTTCGACTGTACCGGAGGGTCACCATCTCGGCTCACCGAGCCGAGTGCTATCGACCCAGCTGTCCGATTGCCGAGGCAGCGATCCCGGTCAACGGCAGGTCGGCGGTCTGCGCCGGCGTGAACCAGCCCGCTCGGGCCGTCGAGCCGCCGGCGGATTCGGTGACCACCGCATCGGTGGGTACGTCCACCAGCACCCGATAGATCACCCGTACGCCGTGCCAGTCCAACGGATGACCCTCCGGGCCGAACGCGGCGGGGTTGTGCAGATTGTCCACGCCGAGCAGCTCCACGACCCGGCCGAGCTGACCGCCCTCCTCCACCAGCTCCCGGAGCAGCCCGGTGGTCGGCTGCTCGCCGTGGTCGGTGCCGCCACCGGGCAGGTGCCACCTGCCGGCCCCCGGGTAGCCCTCGGCGATCTGGGTGAGCAGGACCCGTCCCGACGGGTCGGTCACCAGCCCGTACGCCCCGAAGCGCAGCCGGCGGTCCGGGTGCGTCGGCGGGAACGGCTCGCGGGGTCGGTGCGTCCCGGCGGGGAGCGGGGTGACCGGCAGGCCGAGCAGTTCGGCGCTGAACGGCGCCATCGGCAGGCGGGCGGCCTCGGCGGGGGTGACCCACCGGACCTGGTCGGTCCGACCCTCCACGGCGTCGTGCGGGGTGCCGCCGCGCACGCTCAGGTCGAACGCCAACCGGTCGGTGTGCAACGAGACGTCGCCCTCCGGGTAGGTGACCACGTCGGCGACCGCCGCCCGCAGCCGCCCCACCGTCACGGTCAGCCCGGTCTGCCGGGCAACCTCCCGAACCACCGTGTGCTCCGGATGCTCGGCATGCGCCACCACACCACCCGGCACCCCCCAAACCCCCCGCGCCACGTGTTCCGCAGAAACCAGAACCCGCCCCGACTCCCACAGAACCCCGTAGGCAGCAACCCGCCGCAGTTCCATCCCGCCCCGCCCCCGCTCCCGCTGCCCGGCCCCGACCCAGCCGTCGATCATGAAGTTATCGCCGTCCATCTCGGCGCGTCCTGACAATAACTTCATGATCAGCGCGGGGAAGGGGGTTGGGGTTGGGGCGGGGGTGGGGGGCGGGGTGGGGGGTGGGGGTCAGGTTAGTTGGGCGGCTTGGACTGCTTCGGCGGTTACCTCGGTGAGGTGGTGGGTGGGGAGGGCGCCCAGTTCCTCGCGGGCGAACCAGCGGGCCTCGCAGGTGGAGCCGCCCACGTCGGCCACGGTCAACGGGTCGGGCTTGTCGACAACCACGCGGTAGAAGGCGCGTACGCCGTGCCAGTCGATCGGGTAGCCCTCCGGGCCGAGCGAGGCGGCGTCGCGGTGGCTGGCCACCCCGAGCAGCTCCACCAGTCGACCGGTCTGCCCGGTCTCCTCGACCAGTTCCCGGATCAGCGCCGCGCCGGGCTGCTCGCCGTAGTCGGTGCCGCCGCCGGGCAGATGCCAGCAGCCGGCACCCGGGTAGCCGTCGGACACCCGGGTGAGCAGCACCCGGCCCGCCGGGTCGGTGCAGACCGCGTACGCGGCGAAGCGCTGCGCCCGGTGCAACCCGTCCGGGCCGGGCACCGCGTAGAAGGACGGGAACTCGGGCGCCTCGTCGGGCACCACGTCGGCCGAGGAGGTGGGCAACCCCAGGGCACGCGCGGTGAACGAGCGCAGCGGCAGCTCACGCGCCTCGTCGAGCGTGTACCAGCGGGCCAGGTCGGTCGGACGGTCGCCGACCCGGTCGGCCAGCGTGCCGCCGCGCACCGCCACCCGGTAGATCAGCCGGTCGGTGTGGATGGTGATGCCGCGATCCGGCAGCGCCCGCATGTCGGCGAGCACGTCGGCCAGGCCCGAGACGGCGACCGAGAGGCCCGTCTCGGTGGCGGTCTCCCGGACGACCGTGTGGTTCGGGTCCTCACCGTGGTCGACCGCCCCGCCGGGCAGCGACCACGCGCCGGGTGTGCCGGAGCGCTCCGATGCGCGGACCAGCAGGAACCGGCCATCTGAGTCAGCACAAACTGCGTATGCCGCGATCCTGCGGAGCGGCTCCAGCAAGGTGGTCACGGAAGCAAATTCTCCCCGGACCGGGTTACCGCAACGGAAAAGAGTCGGATTCCTGACTGTCCGACCCCGATCAGGGATCGGTCAGGGTAAGGATCCGGGCGGTCACCGAGGGCGGGCCGGCCACCGGCGCGGACCGTGGAGGCATGACATCGACCACCGCTCCCCGCGCCCCGTACAAGCAGCTCCGGCGACCCACCACCGACCGCATGGTCGCCGGGGTCGCCAGCGGTCTCGGCCGCTACTTCGCCGTCGACCCCACCCTGGTCCGAGTGATCTTCGCGGTCACCGGCCTGCTCACCGGCGGGCTCGCGCTGTTCGCGTACCCGATCATGTGGTTCCTGATGCCCGAGGAGCCCACCGGCGCGCCGGCGTGGCCGCACCCGGCGGGCGCCGCGCCGCAGGGGCCGCCGCCCACCGCCGGGCCCGCGCCCGGCGTGCCCGAGCCGCGGTACGCCCCGACCCCGCCCTACCCGCCGACGACCCCGTCCAGCACGCCGCCGGTCGGCTGAGGCGCGCTCACTCCCACTCGATGGTGCCCGGCGGCTTGCTGGTGACGTCCAGCACCACCCGGTTGACCTCGGCCACCTCGTTGGTGATCCGGGTGGAGATGCGGGCCACCACCTCGTAGGGCAGCCGCGACCAGTCGGCGGTCATCGCGTCCTCGCTGGAGACCGGGCGCAGCACCACGGGATGCCCGTAGCTGCGCCCGTCGCCCTGCACGCCGACGCTGCGCACGTCGGCCAGCAGCACCACCGGGAACTGCCAGACGCCCCGGTCCAGGCCGGCGGCGGTCAGCTCCTCCCGGGCGATCAGGTCGGCCTGGCGCAGCAGGTCGAGCCGCTCCTGGTCGACCGCGCCGATGATCCGGATGGCCAGCCCGGGCCCCGGGAACGGGTGCCGCCAGATCATCGCCTCGGGCAGGCCCAGCTCCAGGCCGAGCGCCCGGACCTCGTCCTTGAACAGCGTGCGCAGCGGCTCGACCAGCGCGAACTTCAGGTCCTCCGGCAGGCCGCCGACGTTGTGGTGGCTCTTGATGTTGGCGGTGCCGGTGCCGCCGCCGGACTCCACCACATCCGGGTAGAGGGTGCCCTGGACCAGGAACTCCACGTCGCCGTGCGAGGCGACCTCACGGGCGGCGGCCTCGAAGACCCGGATGAACTCCCGCCCGATGATCTTGCGCTTCTGCTCCGGGTCGGTCACCCCGGCCAGCGCGCCGAGGAACCGCTCCGCCGCGTCGACCACCTTCAGCTTGATGCCGGTGGCCGCCACGTAGTCCTTCTCCACCTGCTCGGCCTCACCGGCGCGCAGCAGGCCGTGGTCGACGAAGACGCAGGTGAGCTGGTCACCGACCGCCTTGTGCACCAGCGCGGCCGCGACCGCCGAGTCCACCCCGCCGGACAGGCCGCAGATGACCTCCTTGTCGCCGACCTGGGCGCGGATCCGGGCGACCTGCTCGTCGATGATGTTCTCGGGCGTCCAGGTCGGCTCGATGCCGGCGATGTCGTACAGGAAGCGGGTCAGCATCTCCTGGCCGTGCGCGGTGTGCCCGACCTCCGGGTGGAACTGCACCCCGGCGCGGCGACCGGCCAGGTCCTCGAACGCGGCCACCGGCGCGCCCGCCGACTCGGCGGTCACCGTGAAGCCCTCGGGCGCCTCGGTCACGCAGTCGCCGTGGCTCATCCAGACCGGCAGGTCGGCCGGCAGGTCGCGGAGCAGCACACCCGGGTCGAGGAGACGGGGGCGCAGCGGGGTGCCGCCGTACTCCCGGTTGCCGGTCTTCGCGACCGTGCCGCCGAGCGCCTGGGCCATCGCCTGAAAGCCGTAACAGATGCCGAAGACCGGCACGTCGGCCGTGAACATGCCGGCGTCGATCTGCGGGGCGTCCGGCGCGTAGACGCTGGACGGGCCGCCGGAGAGGATGATCGCGGCCGGGTTCTTCGCCAGCATCTCGGCGACCGGCATCGAGTGCGGCACGATCTCGGAGTAGACCTTCGCCTCGCGGACCCGGCGGGCGATGAGCTGGGCGTACTGGGCTCCGAAGTCCACCACGAGGACGGGGCGAGGCAGGCTCATGTGGGCAAAGCCTACCGACAGTCACCGCCATCGCGGGCACCGGCTCACCGCCCAACCCCCTCCCCCCGCGATCTTGCAGTTGCTGCCCGCGCAAAAGCGATATTTCGCTCCTAACGGCGACCGAAACTGCAAGATCGCGGAGGTGGTCAGGGACGCAGCGCCGCCGGGGCGTCCGCCGGGACCGCCGGGTGGTGCGGGGGGACGGGGTCCAGGCGGCGGTACGGGGAGTCGAGCGGCGGGCGGGGGTCCTCCTCGCCCTTGTTGGGCCAGAACGACATGGCACGCTCGGCCTGGGCGGTGATGGTCAACGACGGGTTGACGCCGAGGTTGGCCGACACCGCCGCGCCGTCCACGACGTGCAGCCCGGGGTGCCCGTACACCCGGTGGTAGGGGTCGATCACCCCGTCGGCCGGGGTGGCCCCGATCGCCGCCCCGCCCAGGATGTGCGCGGTCATCGGGATGTCGAACGGCTCGGTGAGCGAGCCGCCGGGCGTACCGCCGATCTCCTCGGCGAGCAGCCGGGTCGCCGTGTTGCCCGCCGGTATCCAGGTCGGGTTCGGCATGCCGTGACCCGGGCCGGTGACCAGCCGGCGGCCGAACACGCCGCGCCGCCACCGGGTGGTCAGCGAGTTGTCGACCGACTGCATCACCAGGGCGATCACCGTCCGCTCCGACCAGCCGCGCACCGACAGCATCCGGGCGGCCAGCCCCGGTTGCCGCAGGATGCTGCCCAGCCACCGCCGCACCCGGTGCGGGCCACCGTCGACCAGCAGCGACTGGAGCAGCCCCATCGCGTTGGAGCCGCGCCCGTAGCGCACCGGCTCGATGTGGGTCTGCGGGTCGGGGTGGAAGGAGCTGGTGATGGCCACCCCCTCGCTGAAGTCCAACCGCTCGGCCCGTGCCCGCTGGCGGGGCACCGAGGCGCCCAGGATCGCCTCCGAGTTGGTCCGGGTCAGCTCGCCGAGGCGGGACGAGAGCCCGGGCAGCGCGCCGTCGTCCTTCATCGCGTGCAGCAGCCGTTGGGTGCCGAGCGCCCCCGCGGCGAAGACCACCTGGCCGGCGTGGATCACCTGGCGGCGGTGCCGCAGCCAGGCGCCGGTGCGGACCGTGTGCACCTCGTACCCGCCGTCGGCCGCCGGCCGCACGGCGGTCACCGTGGTCAGCGGGTGCACCGTGGCACCCAGCCGCTCGGCCAGCCACAGGTAGTTCTTGACCAGCGTGTTCTTGGACCCGTGCCGGCAACCGGTCATGCACGAGCCGCAGTGCAGGCAGCCGGTGCGCTCCGGGCCGGCGCCGCCGAAGTACGGGTCGGCGACGCGCTGGCCGGGACGGCCGATGTGCACGCCCACCGGGGTGGAGTGGAAGGTGTGCGCCACCCCCATCCGCTCGGCCACCGCCCGCATGGCGCGGTCCGCGCCGGTGCTCAGCGGGTACGTGGTGACGCCGAGCATCCGCTTGGCCTGGTCGTAGTGGCGGGCCAGCTCGTCGCGCCAGTCGGTGATGTCGCGCCACTGGGGGTCGTCGTAGAAGGCCGGCAGCGGCTCGTAGAGGGTGTTCGCGTAGACCAGGGAGCCTCCGCCCACCCCCGCTCCGGACAGCACGAGCACGCCGCCGCCGGACCGTCGGTCGGCCGGGCGGAGGAGGGTGAGCCGCTGGATGCCGTAGCAGCCCAGCCTGGGCGCCCACAGGAACCGGCGGAGGCGCCAGGACGTCTGCGGGAACTCGTCGTCGGCGAAGCGCCGGCCGGCTTCCAGCACGCCGACCGAGTAGCCCTTCTCGGCCAGCCGGAGCGCGGTGACGCTGCCGCCGAAACCGGACCCGATGACGACCACGTCATACCGCATGGACGCATCATTACCCGTGAGTAGCGCTCGCGCCAGCGGCAGTTTCACGCGATCATGCACCGGCCGACCGACCGCGCGCCTCCCGGCCGCAACCTGGAGCACCCGTCGGAGCGTTGTTCCGATACGGGTGGAAGGAAGCCAACATGAACCTCGCGTCCATGGCGCCGCGCCGACGGTGGCTGCTGCTGGGGTTGACGGCCCTCGCCATCGTCGCGCTGGTCGCGGCCGGAGCGGTGGTGGTCACCCGGCTGACCGGTGACAGCAAGCCCGACCGGACGCCACCGGTGGCCGGCTCGCCGAGCGCGTCGCCGGTTGCCACGCCCACCCCCAGCCCCTCCGGTCCGCCGCCGGGCGCCGACATCACCGGTCCGCTCAACCTGCTGCTGGTCGGGGTGGACACCCGGGTCAGCGTGCCCGGCTGGGAGCCGCACGCCGACTCCGTGCTGGTGCTGCACGTACCCAAGGGTCTGGGCCGGGCGTACCTCTTCTCACTCCCCCGGGACCTGCTGGTGGACATCCCGGCGTTCCCGAAGGCCGGATACGCGGGTGGCAAGACCAAACTCACCCACGCGATGAGCTACGGCAGTCGCGTGCCGGGCAAGCCCAAGCAGCCGAACACCGCCCAGGGGTACGAGCTGCTCCGCAGCACGGTCAGCGGGTACACCGGGCTCCGCATCGACGCCGGCGCGGTGCTCACCTTCACCGGGTTCGACCGGCTGGTGAACGCCCTCGGCGGGGTGGACATCTACGTCGACCAGCGGGTCGCCTCCCTGCACCGCCGCCCGGACGGCCGCTACCGGGAGAGCGTGCCCGGCGGCTACACCGGGCCGCAGATGGTATACGAGAAGGGCAACCGGCACCTCAACGGCTGGCAGGCCCTGGACTACGCACGGCAGCGCTACATCACCGGCGGCGACTACGCACGGCAGCGCCACCAGCAGCAGCTGATCCGGGCGATGACGCGCAAGATCCTGGACGAGGGCCTGGCCCGGCAGCCGGAACGGGTCGACCAGGTGGTCGCCGCGCTGGGCGACACCCTGATCTACGCCGGCGGCCGCCGGATCGTCGACCTGGCGTACGCGCTCAGCAAGGTCCCGGAGGACCGCTTCGTGCTGGTCGGCCTGCCCGGCTCGGGCGTCGGCAAGGGCAGCGCCTACCGTGGCGAGCAGCTCACCAGCCCCGGCCGGAAGTTCCTCACCGAACTCCGCGCCGGTCGCGCCGACGCCTACCTGGCCGCCAACCCCACCCTGGTCGTCAGGAACTGACCCCCGCTCAGAGCTTCTTCGGTGCGGCGGGCTTCTTGGTGCCGTACAGCCAGGCGTCGAAGAGCGCGTCGAGTTGCTTGCCGGAGATCCGCTCGGCGAGGGCCACGAACTCGGCCGTGGTGGCGGTGCCGTTGCGCTTCTCCGCCGCCCAGGTCTTGACGATCTCGAAGAACGCCTTGTCGCCGACGGCAACCCGCAGCGCGTGCAGCGTCATCCCGCCACGCTGGTAGACCGACTCGCTGAACAGCTCCTTCGCGCCCGGCTTGCCCGGCGGCGTCTTCCACACCGAGGCCGGCACCTGGGCGTACCGGACGTCGAACGCCTGCTTGGCCGTGAACTCCTTGGTGTGCTCGGCCCAGAGCCACTCCGCGTACGTCGCGAAGCCCTCGTTGAGCCAGATGTCCTCCCACTTGGCCAGCGCCACGCTGTCGCCGAACCACTGGTGCGCCAGCTCGTGGGCGACCACCTCGGTGTTCTCGCCGCGCCGGAAGAAGCCGGCGGAGTAGACGGGACGGCTCTGCGTCTCCAGCGCGTACCCGATCCGGCTGTCGGAGACCACCACGCCGCCGTACGCGTCGAACGGGTACGGCCCGAACACGCTCTCCAGGTAGTCGGCCACCTTGACGGTCTGGGCGATCGACCGGTCCGCGGCACCCTTGGCGACCGCGGTGGTGACCGCGCTGTAGACCGGCCGTCCCTTGTGCTCGGCGGTGGTGATCCGGAACTTGCCGATCACCAGCGTGCTCAGGTAACTGGCCATCGGCGACTTCTCCGACCACTTCCAGGTGGTCCAGCCGTCCTTGCTGGCCTTGCCGCCCGGCACGCCGTTGCTGATCGCGGTCAGACCGTCCGGGACGGTGATCTCGACGTCGTACGCGGCCTTGTCGGAGGGGTGGTCGTTGACCGGGAACCAGGTGCTCGCCGACTCGGGCTGACCCAGCGCGATGGCACCGTCGGAGGTGTGCAGGAAGCCGCCCTCGCCGAGCGCCTCGTTCTTGAGCGGCTTCGGCACCCCCTCGTAGGCGATCTCGGCGACGAAGCCGTTGCCCGTGATCAACCCGGCCGCCGGCTTGATCACCAGCTCGTTCTTCTCCCGGGTGTGGGTGGCCGGGGCGCCGTCCACGGTGACCGTCCTGACGGTCAGGCCGGCCAGGTCGAGGTTGAATGTCGACAGGTCGGCCGTCGCGGTGGCCTGCACGGTGGCCGTGCCGGTGAGCTGGTCCTCCGCCGGGTCGTAGCGCACCTTCACGGTGTACCGGCCGACGTCGTAACCGCCGTTGCCGTAGCTCGGGAAGTAGGTGTCGCCGACCCCGGCCGCGCCCGCGGTGAAGGTCCGCGACGGCGTCGGGGACGCGCTCGGCGACGGCGCCGCCTCCGGGGCGGCCGAGTCGCATCCGGACAGTGCGAGCGCCCCGGTCACCAGCAGACCGGCACCAACCCGCAGCCTGAGCCGCGTCACCCGCATCACGAGCCTCCCCCGTACGGTGGCGGAGACAGCCTCCGCCGCTCCGCACGAACGGCGACTTCCGGCCGATCGCAGGCGGCAGCCTATCGACCGATCATCACGGCCTCGTCACGGCAGGGTGGGTGCCGCGCCGCCCACCAGCCAGGCGTCGAAGAGCGGCCGCAACTGCCTGCCGGCCACCCGCTCGGCCAGCTCGACGAAGTCCGAGGTGGTGGCGCTACCGGCGGCCCGCTCGGTGGTCCAGGTCCGCAGGATGCGGAAGAACGCGTCGTCGCCGACGGTCCTGCGCAGCGCGTGCACGGCCAGCGCACCACGTTTGTAGACGGCGGTGCCGAACATCCGCTCCCGTCCCGGCTCGACCGACGGCTGTGACCAGTCGGTCGCCGCGTACTGGAGCTCGAAGTTGCGCTGGGCGGTCCGGCCGCCGTCGTGCTCCTCCCACAGCCACTCGGCGTAGCTGGCGAAGCCCTCGTTGAGCCAGATGTCGCCCCATTTGCTGAGCGACACGCTGTCGCCGAACCACTGGTGGGCCAGCTCGTGCACGACCACCCCGAGGTTGGGCCGGTCGCCGGTGAAGAAGGCCGGTCCGTAGACCGGCCGGGACTGGGTCTCCAGCGCGTAGCCGACGCGGTCGTCGGCGACCACGATCCCGCCGTACGAGTCGAACGGGTACGGGCCGAAGCGGCTGGCGAGGAAGTCGGCGATCTCGCCGGTGCGGGCCAGCGAGCGGGCGGCGCCACCGGTCGCCGGCAGGCTCGCCGCCACGGCGGTGACCATGGGTTGGCCGGCGTGCGTGCCGGTCACCACCCGGTAGTCGCCGATCACCAGTGTGCTCAGGTAGCTGGCCATCGGGGTGCGCTCCGACCAGCGCCAGGTGGTCCAGCCACCGGCGCTGCTCCTCGGCCCGGGCACCCCGTTGCTCAGCGCGGAGAGGCCGTCCGGGACGGTCACCGCCAGCTCGTAGCTGGCCTTGTCCGACGGGTGGTCGTTCACCGGGAACCAGGTGGCGGCGGAGTCGGGCTGGCCGAGCGCGACCGCGCCGTCGGCGGTGTGCAGAAAGCCGCCGCTGCCCAACTCGCCGTCGGTGACGGCGGTGGGCACGCCCGCGTAGTCGACGGCCACGGTGAACGGCCGGCCGCGCGGCAGCCCTTCGGGCGGGGTCACCACCAGCTCGTCGTCGGCGCGGCGGTGCTCGGCCCGGGTGCCGTCGACGGTGACCGCGTTGACCTGCAGACCGGCCAGGTCCAGGTTGAGCCGGGACAGGTCCTGCGTGGCGGTGGCCGTGATGGTGGCCCGGCCGGTCAGCCGGTCGGTCGGCGGGTCGTAACGGACGTCCAGTTTGTAGTTCTTGACGTCGTACCCGCCGTTGCCGCGCCCCGGGACGTACGGGTCGCCCGCGTCGGCGGCACCGGGCCGGAACCCGTCGCGTCCGTCGCCGGTGCAGCCGGCCGCACCGACCGCCATCGAGCAGGTGAGCGCGGTGACGGCGGCTGCCAGCCAGCGCCGGGCCGGTGTCCGTCCGGTCAGGACCATGCACACTCCTCCTGCGACTCCCCGGTCACCAGAGCGTAGCCAGCACCGCAGGTCATGAGGCCCATATCGACGATCATCAGTCACTTTCGTCGATACAAACAAAAGTTGGCGCTGATCCAATCTTTCTTTTGGCTTCGACCGACGTTAGTGTCTGACTCCAAGATGTAACGCGTTCGGAACATTCAAGCCGACCGCTACCGAGACGGGGCCACCCCCCGACGCGACACGCCGTGGCGGCGGCGTTGACCTGCCCCTTCGACTGCGCGGCACCGCACAGTCCCGGCGCTGCCGGGCACGCGGAACGGGCGCTCGGCGGCGCCCGCGACCTGACCCTCGTCGCACCTCTGCTGATCGTTATCGACGGCAAACCGCCGTCGCGAAAGGTGGAACAATGCCCGACCACACCGCACCCGACGCCTCCTCCACCGGCCGGCTCAGCCGCCGGTCCCTGCTCGCCGCATCCGCCGGCGCCGCCGCCGCGCTGGGCGCGGCCGGCCTGCCGGTCCTCGCCACCGGCACCCCCGCGCTCGCCCAGCCCAAGGACAAGGGGAAGAGCAGGCTGCGGGCCGAACCGCTGATCCCGTCGCGCAACCGCGGCATCATCCTCTACAGCGTCCGGGACCGGATCACCGCCGCGCCCGACGACAGCGGGGTGCCGTACGGCTTCGAGCGCGTCCTCGCCCGGCTCGCCGAGATCGGCTACAAGGAGATCGAGTTCGCCGGCTACACCCAGAGCACCGCGATCCTCGGCCGGCAGATCACCCCGCGCGAGATCCGCAAGATCCTCGACGACAACGGCCTGGTCGCCAACGGCACCCACGCCTCGATCCAGGCGGCAACCTTCCAGCAGCAACTGGACATCGCCGAGGAACTCGGCATGAAGAACATCGGCACCGGCAGCGACCCGACCAACAGCGCGTACAAGGCCGACTGGGACGCCGCCGCCGACACCTGGAACGAGCTGGGCCGGCAGGCCCGTGCCCGGGGCATGCGGCTCTACACGCACAACCACGACGTCGCGTACAGCTTCCTGCTCGACTCCGGCCCACTGGACGCGCAGGGCCGCCCCACCCGCTCCTCCGGCATCCGCCGGCTGGAGTACTTCTTCGGCAAGACCGACCCCCGGTACGTCTTCTTCGAGTTCGACATCTACTGGGGCTACGTGGCGAGGTACAAGCACCAGAAGTACGTCGACCCGTCCGGCCGCGAGGTCACCGACCTGTTCGACCCGATCCTCAACGTGGCCGACCGGACCACCCGGTTCCCGCTCTTCCACGCCAAGGACGGCGACCGGGACACCAGCGTGCCCAACGGCCACCAGATGACCCCGCTCGGCGAGGGCGACATCAACTTCCAGCAGTTCTTCCAGACCATCGGCGAGCGGGACTTCCACCACGCCAACTGGGAGATGGACACCGCCCCCGGCGGCACCGCCAACCGGGCCCAGTCGCTCGACTTCGCGGCGCTCAGCTACCGCAACATGTCCGACCTGACCATCTACCTCAAGAAGTGACCTCCGGCGCGGCCGGCGTCCGCCCGACGCCGGCCGCGTCCCACTCGGCCGGCCACGCCGCCGGCGACCGGTGACTGGCCCGTCGCGACACCGGCCCGGTCACCCGCGCCTCCCGTACGGCGACGGGACGCGCCCGGTCCATCCCCCACGCAGTCGCGCAGCCGGCCCGCTCGGGCCGGGGATGTCGCGCGCCTGCCGACCACCGGAGGAACGATGACCCGACAGACCGGACGACGATGGTTCGCCGTCGCCGCTGGACTCATCCTCACCATCCCCCTCACCTCCGCCGTCCCCGCCACCGCCGCACCGGCCGACGACGCGCCCCCGACCGCGCCGGCCGCGGTGGAGAACGGGCCGGCCGCGCTGCGCTCCGCCGCCCGCGCCCCGCAGACCTACCGGGTGCTGGTGTTCACCAAGACCGCCGGTGAACGCCGGGCGTCCATCACCGACGGCGTCGACACCATCCGGCAGCTGGCCCGCGCGAACGACTTCACCGTCACGGTCAGCCGGGACGCCGCCGTGTTCACCGCCGCCGAGCTCGCCAGGTACCGCGCGGTGGTCTTCCTCAACACCACCGGCGACGTGCTCAACAGCAGCCAGGAGGCGGCCTTCGAGGCGTACGTCAAGGCCGGCGGCGGCTACGTCGGCGTGCACGCGGCGGCGGAGACCGAGCCGGACTGGGCCTTCTACCAGGATCTGGTCGGCGCGAAGGTGGCCGGAGCCTCGCCGGTCGTCCGCGGCGTGGTGGACGTGGCCGACCGCGCCCACCCGGCGACCGAGACGCTGCCGCGCACCCTGACCCTCACCGAGGAGTGGTACAACTTCAGCCGCAACGTGCGGGGCAGCGCCCACGTGCTGGCCACGGTGGACGAGAAGACCTACGCCGGCGGCGCGATGGGCTACGACCACCCCGTCACCTGGTGCAAGGACCACCAGGGCGGGCGGTCCTTCTACACCGGTCTCGGGCACAGCATCGAGACGTACCGCTCGGCGAAGTTCCGTGAGCACCTGCTCGGCGGCATCCAGTGGTCGGCCGGCGTGGTCGAGGGCGACTGCGGCGCCACGGTGCTCGGCAACTACGAGAAGGTCACTCTCAACGACGACCCGGGCGAGCCGATGTCGCTGGCCGTGCTCCCGGACGGCCGGGTGCTGCACAACACCCGCGGCGGCGAGGTACGCCTCTACGACCCGGCCACCGGCGCCAGCCCGGTGATCACCACCGTCGACGTGTACCAGCACGACGAGGACGGCCTCCAGTCGGTGGCCATCGACCCGGACTTCGCGACGAACAAGTGGGTCTACATCTACTACGCGCCGAAGCTGAACACCCCGGTCGACAACCCGGCGACCCCGGGCGTCAACGAGGGCGACGCGCCGGCCACCTCCACCGACCCGACGGTCTGGGACAAGTTCAAGGGCTACAACCAGCTCTCCCGCGTCAAGCTGGTGGACTCCCCCACCCCGCACCTGGACATGAGCACCGAGCAGCAGATCCTCCGGGTCGACGTGGACCGCGGCATCTGCTGCCACGTGGCCGGCGAGATCAAGTTCGACGGCAAGGGGCTGCTCTACCTGATCACCGGGGACGACACCAACGCCGGCGGCTCCGACGGGTACACCCCGATCAACGAGTCGCCGACCCAGGGCCCCGGCTACGACGCCCAGCGCTCCTCGGCCAACACCAACGACCTGCGCGGCAAGCTCCTGCGCATCAAGGTGCGGGCCGACGGCACGTACACCGTCCCCAAGGGCAACCTCTTCCCGGAGGAGCAGGACACCGCCGGCAGGACGCGGCCGGAGATCTTCCTGATGGGGCTGCGCAACCCGTTCCGCTACGACGTGGACGCCAGGGGCATGGTCTACGTCGGCGACTACTCACCGGACTCCCGCGTACCCAGCGCCACCCGCGGGCCGGACGGCACCGGTCGCTGGTTCGCCACCGACAAGGCCGGCAACTACGGCTGGCCGTACTGCTACTCGCCGAGCCTGCCGTACATCGACTTCGACTTCGCGACCCGGACCTCCGGCGCCCCGTTCAACTGCGGCGCCCCGGTCAACGACTCGCCCCGCAACACCGGCCTGCGGGTGCTGCCGAAGGTCGAGCAGCCGCAGTTCTGGTACACCTTCGACGCACGCACCCCGTGCGCCGGGTCGTACCTGGAGAACCCGCCGGTCGGCTGCGACTTCAGGTGGCCGGTGATCGGCACCGGCGGCGTCGGCCCGATGGGCGGCCCGATCTACTCGTACGACCCGGCGTCGACCTCCGAGGTGAAGTTCCCCGAGTACTACCAGAACGCGGTGGTGTTCGGTGAGTTCACCCGGGACAAGATCTTCATGATGCGGACCGACGGCCGGGGCACCCTGACCGGGGTCGAGCAGTTCCTGCCGGGCGTCGTCTTCGACAACCCGATGGACATGGAGTTCGGCCCGGACGGCTCGCTCTACCTGCTGGAGTACGGCGACGGCTTCTTCCGGGCCAACCCGGACGCGCAACTGTCGGTGATCCGGTACGTGAAGGGCCAGCGGTCGCCGGTGGCGAAGCTCGACGCCACCCCGACCTCCGGGACGGCGCCGCTGACCGTGCGGTTCTCCTCGGCCGGCAGCTACGACCCCGACCCGGGCGAGTCCATCTCGTACGCCTGGGACTTCACCAGCGACGGCACGGTCGACTCGGCCGACCCGAGCCCGTCGTTTACCTACACCGCGAACGGCACGTACACCGCCAAGCTGACGGTGACCGACTCCAGCGGCAGGACCGCCGTGCTCACCAAGGAGATCGTGGTCGGCAACACCGCGCCCACGGTGACCGTCACCTCGCCGGTGTCCGGCAGCTTCTTCACCTGGGGTGAGAGTGTGCCGTTCACCGTCACGGTGACCGATCCGGAGGACGGGCCGGTGGACTGCTCGCGGGTGACCGTGACGTTCGTCCTCGGGCACGACAGCCACGGCCACCCGGACAGCTCCACCACCGGTTGCACCGGCACCCTCGCCACCCCGGCGGACGGCGGTGACCACGCCGGCGGTTACCTGTACGGCGGGATCAGCGCCTCGTACACCGACCTCGGTGGCGGCGGCCAGGCCCCGCTCACGACGGTCGGCCAGGCGATCATCCAGACGCCCCGGCAGCAGGCCGAGAACGCCCAGGTGAAGCAGGGCGTCGAGGTGGCCACCACCGGTGACACGGGCGGCGGGCAGCACGTCAGCGGGATCGACCCGGGCGACCACATCGCCTTCGACCCGATCAACCTGGGCGGGGTGTCCACCGTGACACTGCGGCACTCCGGCGGCTCGGCGGCCACCGCCGGCACCGCCAGGGCCGGGGTGGAGCTGCGGCTCGACTCGCCGACCGGGCCGGTCGTCGCCACGGCGACGCTGAACGCGACCACCGGCAACGGGGCCTTCACCAGCACCACGGTCCCGGTGGACCAGCCCGTCGGGGCGCACCGGCTCCACCTGGTCTTCACCGCCGTACCCGGCGGGCCGACCAGCGGGCTGGTCAACCTGAACTGGGTCGAGTTCACCGAGGGCTGACACCCCCGGTACGACGGAGGCCGGCCCCGCGCAGTGCGGGGCCGGCCTTCCGGCGTGTACAGGACGGTCAGCGGTCGAGGACCAGGCCGACCTTCTGGAACTCCTTGAGGTCGCGGTAGCCACACTTGGCCATCGCCCGGCGCAGCCCGCCGAACAGGTTGAGCTGGCCGTCGGCCTCGTCGGCCGGGCCGAAGAGCAACTGCTCCATCGACCCGATCGGCTCACCGGAAACCTCGAACGCACCGCGGGGCAGCGACGGGTGGCTGGCCGCCGAGTGCCACCAGGCACCCCCTGCGGGCGCCTCCTCGCAGAGCGACAGCGGCTCGCCGAGCATCACCGCGTCCGCGCCGCAACCGAGCGCCTTGGCGATGTCGCCCGAGGTCTGGATGTCACCGTCGGCGATGAGGTGCACGTACCGGCCGCCGGTCTCGTCGAGGTAGTCCCGGCGGGCCGCCGCGGCGTCGGCGATCGCGGTGGCCATCGGCACCCGGATGCCCAGCACCGACTCGGTGGTCGACCACTCGTCGCCACCGATGCCCACGATCACGCCGGCCGCGCCGGTGCGCATCAGGTGCAGCGCGGTCTTGTAGTCCGTGCAGCCGCCGACGATCACCGGCAGGTCGAGGTCGGCGATGAACTCCTTGAGGTTCAGCGGCTCGTCGGTGGTCGAGACGTGCTCGGCCGAGACGATGGTGCCCTGGATGACCAGGATGTCCACCCCGGCGTCCAGGATCACCGGGGCCAGCGCCAGGGTGTGCTGCGGCGAGACCCGCACCGCGACCGTGCCGCCGCCGGCGCGCAGCTCGCGCACCCGCTCGGCGATCAGGTCGGGACGGATCGGCTCCGCGTACACCTCCTGGAGCCGCTTGGTGGCGCGGGCGTTCTCGTCGAGGCCGGCCAGCTCCTCCAGCACCTTGGTCGGGTTCTCGTAGCGCGTCCACAGCCCCTCGACGTTGAGCACGCCGAGGCCGCCGAGCTCACCGAGCCGGACCGCCGACGACGGGCTCATCGTCGCGTCGGAGGGGTGCCCGACGCACGGGATGCCGAACGGGTACGCATCGAGCTGCCAGGCGGTGGAGACGTCGTCGACGTCCCTGGTCCGTCGGCTCGGCACGATGGCGATGTCGTCCAGGTGGTAGCCGCGCTGCGCGGTCTTGCCCAGCCCGATCTCGACCACGTCACGCATGGGGGACTCCAGGTTGTTGGGGGATGGTCAGCGGGAGTGGTAGTTGGGCGCCTCGACGGTCATCTGGATGTCGTGCGGGTGGCTCTCCTTGAGCCCGGCCGCGGTGATCCGGATCAGTTGTCCACGCCGGTGCAGCTCGGGGATGCTCTCCGCGCCGACGTACCCCATCGCGGCGCGCAGCCCGCCGATGAGCTGGTGGGCGACCGCGGACAGCGGGCCCCGGTAGGGCACCTGGCCCTCGACGCCCTCGGGGACCAGCTTGTCCTCGGCGAGCACGTCCTGCTGGAAGTACCGGTCCTTCGAGTACGACTTGGCCTGACCCCGGGACTGCATCGCGCCGAGCGAGCCCATCCCGCGGTACGCCTTGTACTGCTTGCCGTTGATGAAGATCAGCTCGCCGGGGCTCTCCTCGCAGCCGGCCAGCAGGCTGCCGAGCATCACCGTGTCGGCACCGGCGACCAGCGCCTTGGCGATGTCACCGGAGTACTGGATGCCGCCGTCACCGATCACCGGCACGCCGGCCGGGCGGGCGGCCCGGGCCGCCTCCATGATCGCGGTGATCTGCGGAACGCCGACCCCGGCGACGATCCGGGTGGTGCAGATCGCACCCGGACCCACGCCCACCTTGATCCCGTCGGCGCCGGCGTCGACCAGTGCCTTCGCGCCGGCGTACGTGGCCACGTTGCCGCCGACGATGTCGATGGCGACGTCCTTCTTGAGCTGGCGCACCATGTCCAGCACGGCCCGCTGGTGACCGTGGGCGGTGTCCACGATCAGCACGTCCACGCCCGCGTCGACCAGGGCGCGGGCCCGCTTGTACGCGTCCTCGCCGACGCCCACGGCGGCGGCGACCCGCAGCCGGCCGGCGTCGTCCTTGGTGGCGTTCGGGTACTGCTCGCTCTTGGTGAAGTCCTTCACGGTGATCAGCCCGCGCAGGCGGCCGGAGTCGTCGACGATCGGCAGCTTCTCGATCTTGTGACGGCGCAGCAGCTCCAGCGCCTCGTCCTTGCTCACCCCGACCCGGGCGGTGACCAGCGGCGTGCGGGTCATGATGTCCCGGACCGGCGTGCCCGGCTCGGAGACGAAGCGCATGTCCCGGTTGGTGACGATGCCCACGAGCTGGCCGTCGCCGTCCACCACGGGGACGCCGGAGATCCGGTACCGCCCGCACAGCTCGTCGACCTCGCGCAGGGTGTCGTCGGGGCTGGCGGTCACCGGGTTGGTGATCATGCCGGACTCGGAGCGCTTGACCAGGTCGACCTGGAGTGCCTGGTCCTCCAGCGAGAGGTTGCGGTGCAGCACGCCGATGCCGCCCTGGCGGGCCATGGCGATCGCCATCCGCGCCTCGGTGACGGTGTCCATGGCGCTGGAGAGCAGCGGAACGGTCAACTCGATCCCGCGGGTGAGCCGGGTGCGGGTGTTGACCCGGCTCGGAACGACGTCCGACTCGCCCGGCTGCAACAGCACGTCGTCGAAGGTGAGCCCGAGCGGAACCACCCTGGCGGAGCCGGCGGGCAGCTCGGGCAGGTGGCCGCCCAGGTCGGCGTGCTCGGCGCCGGCCGGAAGATCAGTGCTGGGCGAATTTTCCACGATTGCTCCCCTGAGCTGCTCGAATGGGCTTCAGCGAGGTGGCGCGGGCGGGCACCGGAACGCACCACGGTGCCGGCACGTCGTCTCATCGTACCCAGTGAGCTGGGCAGCTCCTGCGGTGGCGGGCCGGCCCGGCGCGGGGCCGGGGGCGGACGTTCCCGCCGCGTTGGGTCTACGGTGAGGGGGTGCACGACGAGCCCATCGACCCGTTCAACGGCGACCCGGCCGACCCGACCGCGGGGCTGGACGATCCGGGCGACGACGCGACGCCGGATCCGCTGACCGACGTCGAGCGGCAGGACGTGCTGGAGGACCTCGCCGACCTGGAGATCTACCAGGCTCTGCTGGCGCCGATCGGGGTCCGCGGGCTGGTCATCGAATGCGAGGACTGCCGCGAGCCGCACTACTTCGACTGGGATCTGCTCCGGGGCAACCTGCGCCACCTGCTCAACTCGGGCCGCCCCCGGGTGCACGAGCCGGCGTACGACCCGGACCCGGACCACTACGTCACCTGGGACTACGCACGCGGGTACGCCGACGGGGTGCACGACACCCTGACCGAGGGCACCGAGGACGAACCGGGCACCTCGACGGATTGAGCCCGGCCGGCGGTTCGGGTGTCAGGCGACCAGGCCGGCGCGGAAGCCGGCGGCCACCGCGTGGGCACGGTCCCGGGCGCCGAGCTTGCGGAACAGCCGGCGGGCGTGGGTCTTGACGGTGTCCTCCGAGACGAACAACTCCCGGCCGATCTCCGCGTTGCTCTTGCCCTCGGCCATGCCCAGCAGCACCTGAAGCTCCCGTTCGGTGAGCCCGATCGACACCCGGGCGGGCCGGGCGGCCGGCCCGGGACGTGTCTGGTCGCTCTGGTCGCTCGCCGGGTCACCGGTCGCCGCGTCGGCCTCGTCGTCGCCGCGCTGCACCGGCACCGACGGCACACCCGCCGGCCCTTCACCGGGCGTGGCCGCCCAGGCCGGCTCGGCGGGGCCGCGCAACGACGGCCCGGGGCGGGCCGAACCGCCGACCGCCGCCGTGTCCCGGGCCGGGTCGGTGGTCCGCTGCCGGTTGGCCCGGCCGGGTGCGGTGAGCAGCAGCAGGGCCTTGGCCACCGCGCTGGTCAGGTCGTGGTCGACGTTCTGGATCAGGCCGCGGGCGCCGGCGCTGATGGTTGCCGCCGCGGCCTCGGATTCCTCAGTGCCCAGCAGCAGCACCGCGGCCTGCGGCGCGCGGGCCAGCACCCGCCGCACGAAGCCGGCGCTGTCCGGCCGGGTGAGGGCCGTGTCGGCCAGCACCACGTCGGCCGGGCGCTCGGCCAGCCGCAGCATCACCTCGGGATCGGAGACGGCGGTACGAACGATCGCGGACAACCCCAGCCGCGCGGCCGCGGAAGTCAGATGCTGGGCCGCGAGTGGTGTCCGAACGCACACAAGAACGGTACGCACTGTGGTCTCCTCTCCGCCAACGAGCAGACCATGACGGGGTCGGCTGGGGAGGGGGTTCCCGGCAACCCACCGAACTTTTCCGACAGATAGGGCAAAAGCCGCAAGTTGCGGGGCGTTCTCGATCACAGACGTGTGAGCCGGGGAAAGCACGGGTACCGGGAAGTCCAGGCCGGGAACGGTGCGCCTGCGCGGCCCGCCGCCCGGAAGCCGGCCACAAGGATCTCGCGGTGCCGCGCGGGAGGAGGGGTGCTGATGTCGAACGTACGTAGACTGCCCGGACCCATCGTCGATCTCTGGGACTGGCAGCGTCTCGGTGCCTGCCGAGGGCGGGACAGCGCCCAGTTCTTCCACCCCGACGGCGAGCGGGGCTCCTCCCGACTGCGTCGGGAATCCTCCGCCAAGGCGGTCTGCCGTACCTGCCCGGTCCGCGCCGAGTGCGCCGCGCACGCGCTGTCGGTCCGCGAGCCGTACGGCGTGTGGGGCGGCTTCAGCGAGTCCGAGCGGCTGCGCCTGCTCGCCGTCGGCTGGGAGGATCTGGCCGACCGCCGACAGGCCCGCGTCGACGTGTCCCGCCTGGAGGCCCGGCTGGGTCGTCCGCACAAGTCGACGGTCCCGGCGCAGCGCAACGTCGCCTGACCGGCCACACTCCCGCGACACCGCGAACCGCGCCCCCGTCACCGGGGGCGCGGTTTCCGCGTCCCGTCGCACGGGGTGCGTCCGGCGTCTCGTCGCCGGGACACCTCGGTCGATCCGGGCACGCGGTCCGGAGGCGGACGCGGCAACGAGCGTGATACCTGAGAGGCATATTTATGCCTCACAGGTATCGCACCCTTGGCACCGACCGCCCCGAGCCGGACGCGGCGGCCGTTCCGCGCCACCCGGCGAGGTCGGTCAGCCGATGCAGGGTCAGCGGACGGTGACGGTGACCGTGTGCCAGCCGGTGGCGCCGTCCGGGACGACGCCCTGCGTGCGCTCGGTCTGGGTCTCGCCGGTCGTGTCGGTCGCCCGGACCTGGAGCCGGTGCTCTCCCGGTGCGGCGTCCCAGCGCCACGACCACTGCACCCAGGTGTCCACCGACACCGACGGGGCGAGCTGCGCCTCCTGCCAGGGGCCACCGTCGACGCGTACCTCGACCCGGCGGATGCCCCGGTGCTGCGCCCAGGCCACCCCGGCCACGGTCACCGGGCCGGCGGTCAGCCGGTTGCGCGAGCGCGGCGTGTCGATCCGCGACTGGGTCTTGATCGGTCCCTGGACGGACCAGCCCCTCGGCACCCAGTACGCGTCGAAGTCGACGAAGCGGGTCAGCTCCAGCTCGGTGACCCACTTGCACGCCGACACGTAGCCGTACAGGCCGGGCACCACCATCCGCACCGGGAAGCCGTGCTCGACCGGCAACGGCTCGCCGTTCATGCCGACCGCCAGCAGCGCGTCCCGCCCGTCGCGCAGGGCCGCCGTGGGGGTGCCGCAGGTCCAGCCGTCGACGGACCGGCCGACGACCTGGTCGGCGTCCTCCTCCGGCTGGACCTCGTCCAGCAGTTCCCGCAGGGGCACGCCGAGCCAGCGGGCGTTGCCGATCAGGTCTCCGCCGACCTCGTTGGAGACGCAGGCCAGGGTGACGTACCGCTCGACCAGCGGCCGGGCCAGCAGGTCGG
Organism: Micromonospora yongxingensis; assembly: GCF_052601155.1. Classification (NCBI taxonomy): domain Bacteria; kingdom Bacillati; phylum Actinomycetota; class Actinomycetes; order Micromonosporales; family Micromonosporaceae; genus Micromonospora; species Micromonospora yongxingensis. The sequence goes on along the minus strand of NZ_JBQXEO010000001.1, from coordinate 627,760 downwards.
CGTAGGTGTAGGTGCGCTCGTTGCGGACCTGCCCGTGGATCCGCAGCCGCCAGGTCGCCGGGTCCACCTGAGGCACCACCAGCGCGGTGTCGATCCGGTAGAACCCGAAGTTCGGGGTGACGTACGGCGCGAGCTGGGCCAGGGACAGGTCGGCGCCCGCCGGCACGGCCGGTGCGGGGGCGACCGGAGCGGGCAGCCGGATCGCCTCCCGGGCGGCGGACACACCGCGCCGACCGGCGAGCCAGCGCCCACCGAGACCGGCCACCGTGGCCGTGCCGAGCAGCACCCCGGCGCCGGTGAGGAACCGCCGCCGCGACTCCGGGTCGACACCCTCCCCCGGCGCCGATTCACTCGGCGCGGCCGGCACCGTGGTCGGAGTGGGTGGGGACCACGGCCACGGGTCCAGCTCCAGCGGACCGGCGATGAGCAGCCAGAGCACCAGGGCGCCGAGCCCGCCGCCGACCAGCGACGGCAGCGCGTCGGCGGCATCCGCGCCGGCACGGGTCAGCGCGGCGGCCACGCCGACGGCGGCGAACGCCGCGATGCCGGCCAGGCCGAGGGCCAGGCGGCGCACCGCCAGCACCCCGAGCAGCGCGGCGAACGCGCCCAGCAGCAGGGCCGTGCCGACCAGCAGGGCGATCTTGTCGGCGGTGCCGAAGATGTCGATGGCGAGTTGCTTCAGCGACTCCGGGACGGCGTCGACGACCACTCCGCCGACCGCGACCAGTGGCGCCGACCGGGGCCCGGTCAGCACCGCCACCGGTTCCGCGATTCCGATCGCGACGGCGGCGGCGGTGACTCCGGCCAGCGCGGCGTAGCGCCGCGACGTGGTGCTCATCGGCCCAGTGTGCGCGATCATTCCGCCCGGTCGCCAACAACGTCAGCGCTCGGTAATGACCGGAGAAGACGGACCGGGGCACACCGCCGTACGACGGTGTGCCCCGGAACGGGTGTCGCTACCGGGTCAGAAACCCGGGCCGTGCTGGTGGCCGTGACCGTGGCCGTGGCCACCGGCGGCGGCCGGCTCGGCCTGCTCCGGCTTCTCCACCACGAGGCTCTCCGTGGTGAGCAGCAGACCGGCGATCGAGGCGGCGTTGGTGACCGCGTTGCGGGTCACCTTCACCGGGTCGATGATGCCGGCCTTGACCAGGTCGACGTACTCGCCCTTGGCGGCGTCGAGGCCATTGCCCCACTTCAGGTCGGCGACCTTCTGGGTCACGACGTAGCCGTCGTGACCGGCGTTCTGCGCGATCCAGCGCAGCGGCTCGACGAGCGCCTTGCGCACGATCGAGACGCCGACCTTCTCGTCACCGGTGAAGCCGAGGTCGTCGTCGAGCACGGGGAGGATCTGCACCAGGGCGGCGCCACCGCCGGGGACGGTGCCCTCCTCGACCGCGGCCTTGGTCGCCGCGATGGCGTCCTCGATGCGGTGCTTGCGCTCCTTCATCTCGACCTCGGTCGCCGCACCCACCTTGATCACGGCGATGCCGCCGGAGAGCTTCGCCAGCCGCTCGGCCAGCTTCTCCCGGTCCCAGTCGGAGTCGGATGCCTCGATCTCCTTGCGGATCTGGGCCACCCGGTCCTCGACGTCGGCCTTCTGGCCGCCGCCGTCGACGATCGTGGTGTTCTCCTTGTCGACCACGACGCGACGGGCGGTGCCGAGCACCTCCAGGCCGACCTGGTCGAGCTTGTAGCCCAGCTCCGGGGCGACCAGCTCGGCGCCCGTGGAGATCGCGATGTCCTGGAGCATCGCCTTGCGCCGGTCACCGAAGCCGGGGGCCTTCACGGCGCAGACCTTGAGGGTCTTGCGCAGCGAGTTGACCACCAGGGTGGACAGCGCCTGGCCGTCCACGTCCTCGGCGATGATCAGCAGCGGCTTGCTGTTCTGGAGGACCTTCTCCAGCAGCGGCAGCAGCTCCTCGATCGCCGAGATCTTCTGGGTGGTGACCAGGATGTACGCGTCCTCGAGGACGGACTCCTGGCTCTCCAGGTCGGTGACGAAGTTCGGCGAGATGAAGCCCTTGTCGAACTGGAGACCCTCGGTCACGTCCAGCTCGGTGGTGAGCGCGGAGCCCTCCTCGACGGTGATGACACCGTCGCGGCCGACCCGCTCCATCGCCTCGGCGATCAGCTCACCGATGGTGGAGTCCTGCGCGGAGATCGTCGCCACGTTCGCGATCGACTCCTTGCCGGTGACCGCCTCGGCGCGGCCGAGCAGCGCCTCGGAGATCTTGGTGGCCGCCGCGTCGATGCCCCGCTTGAGGCCGGCCGGGTTGGTCCCGGCGGTGACGTTGCGCAGGCCCTCGCGGACCATCGCCTGGGCCAGCACGGTCGCGGTGGTGGTCCCGTCGCCGGCGACGTCGTTGGTCTTGGTCGCCACCTCCTTGACCAGCTGCGCGCCGAGGTTCTCGTAGGGATTGGTGAGCTCGATCTCCTTGGCGATGGTCACACCATCGTTGGTGATCGTCGGCGCACCGAATTTCTTGTCCAGGACGACGTTGCGCCCGCGCGGGCCGAGGGTGACCTTGACCGCGTCCGCGAGGGCGTTGACACCGTGCTCCAGCAGGTGCCGGGCGTCGTCCGAGAAGCTCAGGATCTTCGCCATGAATGTCCCTTCGAAGCGCCACTGCCCCGGCCCGGCGAGCCGGACCGGGGCAATGGCACTGATCGGTTGCTTACTTCTCGATGACCGCGAGGACGTCGCGGGCGGAGAGCACCAGGTACTCCTCGCCGGCGTACTTGACCTCGGTGCCGCCGTACTTCGAGTAGAGAACGGTGTCGCCGACCTTGACGTCGAGCGGAACACGGTTGCCGTTGTCGTCGATCCGGCCCGGGCCGACAGCGAGGACAGTGCCCTCCTGCGGCTTCTCCTTGGCGGTGTCGGGGATCACGATGCCCGACGCCGTGGTGGTCTCAGCCTCGTTCGCCTGGACCACGATCCGGTCCTCGAGCGGCTTGATCGCAACCTTGGTCGCGGTAGTCACGGGCATACCCTCCTGGGGTACTGGTTTCGTTGCCGGCCGGCGTGGCCGGCCAGCGTCAATCTGCCTCATGCCACCGGGCGGGGCCGTCGTCGCGGGTGCCGGTCCGCCTGGCGTTTCGCACCCGGGTCGAGACCCGAGGGCTGGCACCCTCAGGGTGAGAGTGCTAATCGCAGGTTATTCCGTGGCTAGCACTCCGTCAAGGAGAGTGCCAACGCGTCGTCCGTCGTGTCGCCACAGTTCCGCCAGTCGTTACCGCAACACGCCGGGAGCGTCTCGTCACACCGTGGCCATCTTCCTACCGTCGGTTGCCACCACCGGAAGCCGCGGAAAGGGAGCCGAGTGTCCCGGATACCGACCCTGACGTTCCTGCTCGAACAGCTACGCCGCGCACGCCAGGCGCGCGGGCTCAGCCAGGAGGAGCTGGGCAAGCTGATCAACTACTCGTCGTCGTACGTGAGTGCGGTCGAGACCGGGCAGAGCCCGGTCAAGCCGGACTACGTCGGCCGCATCGACTCGACCCTGGACACCGGCGGTCTCTTCGTCGGCATGCTGGAGCTGATCCGCTTCCACGCCGCGCCCGACTGGTTCCGCCCGTGGGAGGAGAACGAGCGGGAGGCGGCGGCGCTGCGCTGGTACGACCCGACGGTGATCCCCGGCCTGCTCCAGTCCGAGGGGTACGCGCGGGCGATGCTCGGCGTGGGCGGCGAGCTGACCGCCGACGAGGTGGAGACGCGGGTGGTGACCCGGCTCGCCCGGCAGAGCGTGCTGACCGCCGACCCGCGTCCCCACCTCGTCGCGGTGCTGGAGGAGCACACACTGCGCCGGCAACTCGGCGACCGCGAGAGCATGCGCGAGCAGCTCCAGCACCTGCTGGCCGTGGGCACCGAGCCGAACGTCCAGGTCCGGGTCGTGCCGGCCGACGCACCGTGGCACGCCGGGCTCGCCGGCCCGTTCATCCTGGCCCGCCTCGCCAGTGGGGCCGAGCTGGCCCACCTGGACAACCAGCTCCGGGGGCAGACCGTGGACAGCCCGAACGACGTTGCCGCCCTGGAACGGCGCTGGGAGACTGTGACCGGCGAGGCGCTGCCGTGCCGGCAGTCCGCCCGGCTGATCGAGGAAGTGGTGCAGACATGGACCTGACCCACGCCACCTGGCGCAAGGCCTCCCGCAGTAACCAGAACGGCGGCGCCTGCGTCGAGGTCGCCGACAACCTGCCCGGTGTGGTCGCCGTGCGCGACAGCAAGGACCCGGCCGGGCCGGCGCTCACCTTCACCCCGGCGAGCTGGCGGGCCTTCGTCGTCGCCACGCCCACCGACTGACACCACCGTCCGGCCGGTCGAGTCGGCCCGGGACAATGACCGGGTGGATCTCGACCAGCTGGCGGCCCTGCGTACCCCCGAGGGGTCGGCCGCGCTCGCGGCGGCGGCCGGGCTGGCCGGCGGTGACCCGCTGGCCGCGGCGTCGGCCCTGCGCGCGACCGGCGTGCCGCCGGCACTGGCCTCGGCGGCACTCACGCAGGCCGAGCTGCGCCACCGGGCGGCCGGGAAGTTCGGGCCGGCCGCCGCCGGGATGTTCCTCACCCGTGCCGGGCTGGAGCAGGCCACCCGCCGGGTGGTCGCCGACCGCCGCGCCGACCGGCTGCGCGCGGCCGGTGTGCGCACCCTCGCCGACCTCGGGTGCGGGCTCGGCGCCGACGCGCTCGCCGCCGCCCGCGCCGGCATCCGGGTGTACGGGGTCGAGGCCGACCCGGTGACCGCCGCGATGGCCGCCGCCAACGCCGCCGCGGCCGGGCTGGCCGACCTGTTCACGGTCGAGTGCGGCGACGCCACCTCGTTCGACGTCTCCCGCGTCGACGGTGTCTTCTGCGACCCGGCCCGACGCCGTGCCGGGACCGGGCGGCGGATCTTCGACCCGCGCGCCTACTCGCCGCCGTGGGACTTCGTCACCGGGCTGGCCGAGCGGGTGCCGCGCACCGTGGTGAAGGTCGCGCCGGGGTTGGACCACGCGCTCATCCCGGCCGGCGCGGAGGCGGAGTGGGTCGGTGTGGACGGCGACCTGGTCGAGGCGGCGCTCTGGTGCGGTGAGCTGGCGGAGGTGCCCCGCCGGGCCACCGTGTACCGCCAGGAGGGTGCCGGGACCCGCCGTCACCAGCTCACCGGCTCCGGTGCCGCCGAGGCGCCGGTCGGGCCGCCGCGCCGCTACCTGTACGACCCGGATCCGGCGGTGGTCCGCGCGCACCTCGTCGCCGAGCTGGCCGGCGAGCTGGATGCCACCCTCGGCGACCCGAGCATCGCCTACCTCTACGCCGACCGCCCGACCCGCACCCCGTACGCGCGCTGCCTGGAGATCACCGACGTGCTGCCGTTCTCCCTGAAGCGCCTGCGGACGCTGCTGCGGGACCGCCGGGTGGGCCGGGTGGAGATCCTCAAGCGAGGTTCCGCGCTCACCCCGGAGCAGCTCCGTCGCGACCTGCGGCTGGCCGGTGACGCGTCGGCGAGTCTGGTGCTCACCCGGGTCGCCGGGGCACCGACCGTACTCATCGGCCGTCCGGTCGACTAGGTTCGTCGGCGTGGCGGGACAGGGCACACCGGCGACGGCACTGCTGGTCAAGCGCGGGATCGCGCACCACACCCATCCGTACCGGGTGGCGCCGGACGCACCGAACTACGGCGCGCTGGTGGCGGCGGCGCTCGGCGTGCCGCCGGAGCGGGTGTTCAAGTCCCTGGTGACCGAGGTCGACGGGGCGCTCACCGTGGCGGTCGTCCCGGTGACCGGCGAGCTGGATCTCAAGGCGCTCGCGGCGGCGGTGGGTGGCAAGCGGGCGGTGCTGGCCGACCGGGCGGTCGCCGAGCGGGCGACCGGCTACGTGCGGGGCGGGATCAGCCCGCTCGGGCAGCGCCGGCGGCTGCCCACCGTGCTGGACGAATCCGCGCTGGATCTGCCGACGATCTATGTCTCCGCTGGCCGGCGGGGTCTGCAACTCGAACTGGCCGCGGCGGATCTGGTCGCGCTGACCGAGGCGCGCACAGCGGCGCTCCAGGCCCGCTGACCGCTGCCGCCCATGGTCATCTCCCCTGGATGACCGGGGAGTGACAGTCGCGTTGCTGAATTGTTATCGCTCCCAACAAACTTGACGCACCGCCGGTCTTGTGGATTCGGTGTGATGCGAAATACGTTGCCGGGCACAACAAAACAACACCTCCCCCACCTCCGAAAGGACCCTGCACATGCGTAAGGGGCTCCTCACCATCGCCGCCGTGGGCCTGCTCACGACCGGCAGCATGACCGCCTGCGGCGGCGACTCCGGCGACGACCAGGCCAGCTCCGCCAAGACCCCCAAGATCGGCGTGATCCTCCCGGACAGCAAGTCCTCCGCCCGCTGGGAGAGCGCGGACCGTCGGTTCCTGGAAGAGGCGTTCAAGGCCGCCGGCGTCCAGTACGACATCCAGAACGCCCAGAACGACAAGACCGCCTTCCAGACCATCGCCGACCAGATGATCACCAGCGGCGTCACCGCCCTGATGATCGTCAACCTGGACTCCGGCACCGGCAAGGCCGTGCTCGACAAGGCCAAGTCGCAGGGCGTCGCCACCATCGACTACGACCGGCTGACCCTGGGCGGCTCGGCCCAGTACTACGTCAGCTTCGACAACGAGACGGTCGGCAAGCTCCAGGGCGAGGGCCTGGCGAAGTGCCTGACCGACCAGGGTGCCAAGAACCCCGTCGTGGCGTACCTGAACGGCTCCCCCACCGACAACAACGCCACCCTCTTCAAGAACGGCTACGACTCGGTGCTCAAGCCGAAGTTCGACGCCAAGGAGTACACCAAGGGCCCCGAGGACGCCGTACCGGCCTGGGACAACGCGCAGGCCGCGACGATCTTCGAGCAGCAGCTCACCAAGGCCAACGGCAAGATCGACGGCGTGCTGGCCGCCAACGACGGTCTGGGCAACGCCGCCATCTCGGTGCTGAAGAAGAACAAGCTCAACGGCAAGGTGCCGGTGACCGGGCAGGACGCCACCCCGGAGGGCCTGCAGAACATCCTCGCCGGTGACCAGTGCATGACCGTCTACAAGGCCGTCCGGGAAGAGGCCAAGGCCGCCTCCGACCTGGCCATCGCGCTGGCCAAGGGCGAGAGGAAGGACACCGGCCAGACGGTGAAGGACCCGGAGGGCAACCGGGACGTCCCCTCGGTGCTGCTCACCCCGAAGGCCATCTACAAGGAGAACGTCAAGGACGTCATCGCCGACGGCTACGTGACCAAGGAAGAGGTCTGCACCGGGGCGTACGCCAAGCTCTGCGCCGACGCCGGCATCAGCTGACCGACGCCGCAGTACCCGCCGGGACGACCAACGCCGCCCGGCACGGGAGCCTGATCCCGTGCCGGGCGGCGCCCGCCGGACGAGCCCCGACCCTCCCGTAAGGAGACCCCCGTGTCCGCGACCCCCCTGCTGGAACTACGCGGGATCGACAAGAGCTTCGGTCCCGTCCAGGTGCTCCGCGACGTCGCCCTGACCGTCCACCCCGGCGAGGTGACCGCGCTCGTCGGCGACAACGGCGCCGGCAAGTCGACCCTGGTGAAGTGCATCAGCGGCATCCACCCCACCGACGCGGGCGAGTTCCTGTTCAACGGCGAACCGGTGCACATCAACAGCCCCCGCGACGCCGCCGCACTCGGCATCGAGGTCGTCTACCAGGACCTCGCGCTCTGCGACAACCTGGACATCGTGCAGAACATGTTCCTCGGCCGGGAGAAGCGCAGCGGCATCGTCCTGGACGAGCCGAGCATGGAACAGCTCGCCGCCGAGACGCTGGCCGGGCTCTCCATCCGCACCGTCACCTCACTGCGCCAACACGTCTCCAGCCTCTCCGGAGGCCAGCGCCAGACCGTGGCCATCGCCAAGGCGGTGCTGTGGAACAGCAAGCTGGTCATCCTGGACGAGCCGACCGCCGCGCTCGGCGTGGCGCAGACCGCCCAGGTGCTCGAACTGGTCCGCCGTCTCGCCGACAACGGCCTGGCCGTGGTGCTGATCTCCCACAACATGAACGACGTCTTCGCCGTCGCCGACCGGATCGCCGCGCTGTACCTCGGCCAGATGGTCGCCCAGGTGAAGACCACCGACATCACCCACGCCCAGGTCGTCGAGCTGATCACCGCCGGACGCTCCGGCGCGCTCGGCCTCACCGACGACCCCGGCGCGGGCGGCAACGGCAACGGCACGCAGCCGGCCGACTCGATCTCAGGAGGCCACCGATGACCACCACCGCCGTGCGGAAGGGCGGCCCCGCGGCCGTCACACCGCCGCCGACCGTCGGGGGCCACGTCCGCACCTACTGGAGCCGGGTACGCGGTGGCGACGTCGGCGCGCTGCCGGCCGTGCTCGGGCTGATCGTGCTCTGCACCGTCTTCGCGGTCATGCGGCCGTCGTCGTTCCTGTCGGCCGGCAACTTCGCCAACCTCTTCACCCAGGGCGCGGCGGTCACGCTGATCGCCATGGGCCTGGTCTTCGTGCTGCTGCTCGGCGAGATCGACCTCTCCGCCGGCTTCGCCAGCGGCGTCTGCGCGGCGGTGCTGGCCAATGTGGTCACCGTGCTCGGCTACCCCTGGTGGGTGGCCGTGCTCGCCGCCGTCGCCACCGGCGTGCTCATCGGCACCAGCCTCGGCCTGCTGGTCGCGAAGATCGGCATTCCGTCCTTCGTGGTCACCCTCGCCGGCTTCCTCGCCTTCCAGGGCATCGTGCTGCTGCTGGTGAAGGAGGGCACCAACATCTCCGTCCGCGACGAGGTGCTGGTCGCCATCGCCAACCGCAACCTCGCCCCCACCCTGGGCTGGGCGCTGACCGCCATCGCGGTCGTCGGCTACGCGGCGGTGCAACTGCTGCGCCACCGCAACCGGGTGGCCCGCGGTCTGATCACCGACCCGATCGCGGTGGTGGCCCTCCGGATCGCCGGGCTCGCCGTCATCCTCGGCACGGCCGTGTACGTCCTCAACCTGGAGCGCAGCCGCAACGTGCTGATCGTCTCGCTCAAGGGTGTGCCGATCGTGGTGCCGGTCATCGCCGTGCTGCTGATCGTCTGGACCTTCGTGCTGCAACGCACCAGCTACGGCCGGCACATCTACGCCGTGGGCGGCAACCGGGAAGCGGCCCGCCGGGCCGGCATCGACGTCGACCGGATCCGGATATCGGTCTTCGTCATCTGCTCGTCCATGGCCGCCATCGGTGGAATCGTGGCGGCCAGCCGGGCCAACTCGGTCGACCCGAACACGGGGGGCAGTAACGTACTGCTCTACGCGGTCGGCGCGGCGGTGATCGGCGGCACCAGCCTCTTCGGCGGCAAGGGCCGCGTCCTCGACGCCGTGCTCGGCGGGGCGGTCGTCGCGGTCATCGAAAACGGAATGGGCCTGATGGGGTACAGCGCGGGAGTCAAGTACGTGGTCACCGGCGTCGTGCTGCTGCTCGCCGCCAGCGTCGACGCGCTCTCCCGCCGCCGCGCGGCAGCCACCGGCACCCGCTGACCGCGGGAGGTAGCACCACGATGCGCCCGGCACCGAGCCAGGACGAGGTCCGGCGGCAGAACCTTGGGGCACTGCTGCGACACGTGCACGTCCACGGGGCGACCACACGTGCCGAGCTGACCACCACGCTGGGCCTGAACCGGAGCACCATCGGCGCGCTCACCGCCGACCTGGCCGGTGTGGGGCTGGTCAGCGAGGGCGCACCGAGGGAGACCGGCCGGGCCGGCCGCCCCTCGCTGGTCGTCCGACCCGAGTCGGAGCGGGTGTACGCGTACGCGTACTCCGTGGAGGTGGACCGGCTGCGGGCCGCCCGGATCGGTCTCGGCGGTGCGGTGCTCGACCGCCGTGAACTGGACCGGCCGCGGGGTCTCACCGCCGCCGAGGCCGCGCCGCTGCTGGGCGGCGCGGTCAAGGAGATGCAGCAGGTCGTGCCACCCGACGCCATCTGCGTCGGCGCCGGCCTCGCGGTCTGCGGCATGGTCCGCCGCCACGACGGCCTGGTCCGGCTCGGCCCGACCACCGGCTGGGTGGACGAGCCGATCGGCGCGGCGCTCAGCGCCGAACTGGGCATCGGCGTGCCGATCACCGTCGGCAACGTGGCCGACGTGGCCGCGTTCGCCGAGCACGCCCGGGGCGTGGCCGCCGGCTGCGACAACGTCATCTACCTGTACGGCGACGTCGGTGTCGGTGCCGGCATCATCGCCGGTGGGCGCCGGCTGACCGGGCACGGCGGGTACGGCGGCGAGGTCGGCCACATGAAGGTGGTCCGCGACGGCAAGCCCTGCGAGTGCGGCTCCCGGGGCTGCTGGGAGACCGAGATCGGCGAACACGGGCTGCTCCGTGCCGCCGGCCGCTCCGACGCCCGGGGCCGGGACGCCCTGCTGGCCGTCTTCGACGCCGCCGACCGGGGCGACGCCCGGGCACAGACGGCGGTCCGCCAGGCCGGCGACTGGCTCGGCTTCGGCGTCGCCAACCTGGTGAACGTCTTCAACCCGGAGATGGTCATCTTCGGCGGCACCATGCGCGACCTCTACCTCGCCGCGGCGGCCCAGATCCGCAGCCGGCTCAACTCCAACGCGCTCGGCGCCTGCCTGGAGCACGTCCGGCTGCGCACCCCCAAGCTGGGCGCGGACGCACCCCTGATCGGCGCCGCCGAACTGGCCTTCGAACGGCTCCTCGCCGACCCCCTCGACGTGGGCTGATCCGCGTACCCTGTCGGCGTGGATGTCGAGCTGCGCGCCTCCGACGACGACCGCCACCGGGTGGTCGCCGAGCTGCACCGGCACACCACCGCCGGCCGGCTCACCCTCGACGAGTTCTCCGACCGGGCCGGCGCGGTGTGGGCCGCGCGCACACTCGGTGACCTGGCCGCGCTGACCCGCGACCTGCCGGCTCTGCCCGACCCCGCCACCGCGTCGTCGACCGGCGGCGACCCGACGGGCCACGGTCGCCAGGAACTGCTGGTGCTCTTCGCCGTCGCCGCGCTCACGCTGCTGCTGCTCGGCGGCTTCATCGCCGTCACCCGCTGACCCACCCCAACCGGTGAACTGATCGGGCGGTCAGTCCGTATCAGTGGACGGACGGGCGGCCGGCACAGGTGCGGCTGCCCGGTTCGGACGCGTTTCGGTCGGCACCGAGGAGGCACCGCAGACATGGCACCGCTCAGATCCGCCCGTCGCCGGCTGGGCAACCGGACCCACCGGGCGGCGATGCTGCTCATCGCCGTCATCGCGGGAGTCGGTGTCCTGCCCGGCGTGGCCGTCGCCGCGCCCGCCGGCGGGCAGCAGCTCAACGCCGCCGACATGACCCTGCTCAACGGGGTGCGGCTGGCCGGACTGTGGGAGATGCCAGCCGGTCAGATGGCCGCCGAGAAGGGACAGTCGGCCAAGGTCCGGGAGATCGGCGCGGGCATCGCCAACGAGCACCAGCGGCTCGACCAGCTCGTCGTGGACGCCGCCAACAAGCTGGGCGCGACCATCCCGAGCGAACCGACCGCCGAGCAGAAGGGCTGGCTGTCGGAGATGCAGAACGCCTCCGGCGCCCGGTTCGACCAGATCTTCGTCACCCGGCTCCGGGTGGCACACGGCAAGATCTTCCCGGTGATCGGCGCCGTACGGGCCAGCACCCGGGACGCCACCGTGCGCAAACTCTGCGACGACGCCAACGGGTTCGTGATGCACCACATGCAGATGCTGGAGAGCACCGGGCTGGTCCGCTGGCCCGAGCTGCCGCCGGCGGCGCTGCCCGCCCCCGGCAACGACGGCCTGCTCGCCGCCGCCGCCGCGAACACCGGCCCGCAGGTCGGGGTCAGCAGCACCGTCGTCTGGCTGGTGTTCCTCGCCGCGCTGGGCACCGGCGGGATCGCCACCTACCGGATGCTGCGCCGCAGCTGACCGTCGACCTGGCTGGTGGCGGGCCGGTCGGCGGGCTCGTCGCTGTGGTGCCAGGAGCGCCACAGCGACGCGTACGAGCCGCCGGCCGCCACCAGCTCGTCGTGGGTGCCCAGCTCCGTGATCCGGCCGTCCTCCACCACCGCCACCCGGTCCGCGTCGTGCGCCGAGAAGAGCCGGTGCGCGATGGCGATCACGGTGCGGCCGGCCAGCACGGCGGCCAGGGAGTGTTCCAGCTCCCGGGCCGCGCGCGGGTCGATCAGCGAGGTCGCCTCGTCCAGCACCAGCGTGTGCGGGTCGGCCAGCACCAGCCGGGCCAGCGCCACCTGTTGCGCCTGCGCCGGGGAGAGCGGGTGGCCACCGGCACCGACCACCGTGTCCAGCCCGTCGGGGAGCGCCTCGGCCCACTCCAGGGCGGCCACCGCGGCGAGCGCCGCCCGCACCCGCGCCAGGTCGGCGCCCGGACGGACCATGGCCACGTTCTCGCGCAGCGGACCGATGAAGACGTGGTGCTCCTGCGTGACCAGGGCGACGTGCGAGCGCAGCTCGTCCAACGGCAACTCGTCCAGTCGACGCCCGCCCACGGTCACCGATCCGCTGCGCGGGGCGTGCACCCCGGCCAGCAGCCGGCCCAGCGTGGACTTGCCGGCGCCGGACGGCCCGACCATCGCCAGCTTCTCCCCCGGCCGCGGCACCAGTGTCACCCCGTGCAGGACGTCCCGCCCCGTGCGGTACGCGTACCGCACGTCCCGGGCGACGAGCTGCGCCGGGCCGCCGTCGGAGGGCGCGGCAGGCGCCGACGCGCCGGCGGTGGGAGGCTCCCCGGTGCGGGCCACCCCGAGCAGGCGTGCCATCGAGGCGCCCCCCACCTGGAGTTCGTCCAACCAGGAGAGCAGCCGGTCGACCGGGTCCACCAACTGCTGCACGTAGAGGGTGGCCGCGGTGACCTGACCGAGAGTGGCCCAGCCCCGCAGGTAGAACCAGCCGCCGATCAGCAGCGTCGCGACCACCGGCACCACGTACCCGATCTCGGCCACCGGGAAGAAGACGGTCCGCAGGTTCAGCGTGTACCGCTCGGCCGCGTACGACCGGCGGATGTCCACGTCACTGCGGGCCCGGCGGCGCGTCTGCTGCCGCAACGCCTCCGTGGTCCGCGAACCCTCCACGGTCTCGCTGATCCCGTCGGTGATGTCCGAGTAGGCGGCGTTCTCCCGCAGGTAGCCGGCCGGCGCGCGGCGCAGGTACCAGCGGGTGCCGGCCAGGAGCAGCGGCACCGCCAGCAGGCAGGGCAGCGCGAGCAGCGGCCCGATCAGCAGCAGCGCGCCGACGATGAAACCGGCGGTGACCACCGCGATCAACGTCTCGGGCACCGCCAGGCGGACGGTCCGCGACAGCGCGGAGACGTCCCGGGACGTACGGGTGAGCAGATCCCCGGTGCCGGCCCGCTCGACGGTAGCCAGCGGCAGGTCGAGGATGCGGTCCACGAACTCCTCGCGCAGCTCGGCGAGGACACGCTCACCGAGCCGGGACGACGCCAGATGAGCGAACCGCACCAGCACCGACTGGGCTACCACGAACCCGCCGATCAGCAGCGCGACCCGGTCCACGGTGGACTCCACGACACCCTGGGAGATGCCCTGCACCAGGTCGCCGAGCAGCCGGGGGGCCACCAGCCCGGCGGCGGCGGCCAGTGCGTGCAGGCCCAGCGCGACGGCCAACGCGCGCGGGTGCCGGCGGACAAGCGTCCGCGCGTACCGGCGGACCTGCTGCGCGTCGGCGACCGGCAGTGCGGTGGCCATCAGTCCTCCTCCCGGCTGACCGTCGCCCGGTAGCGCGGCTCGCCGTCCAGCAGCTCGGAGTGCGTCCCCTCGGCCACCACCTTGCCGTCCTCCACGAAGATCACCCGGTCGGCCCGGCCGAGCATCAGCGGGCTGGTGGTGCAGACCAGGGTGGTCCGGCCGGTGCGGGCGTCAGCCAAGCGCTGGGCGATCCGGGCCTCGGTATGCGCGTCGACCGCGCTGGTCGGCTCGACCAGCAGCAGCGTCTCCGGATCGGCGACCAGTGCGCGGGCCAGCCGCAGCCGTTGCCGCTGCCCGCCGGAGAACTCCCGACCGCGCTCGGCCACCGGGCTGTCCAGCCCGTCGGGCAGCGCCTCGACGATGTCCGTGGCGCTCGCCGCCGCCAGGGCCGCGCCGAGCACCTCGTCGTCGGCCCGATCGTGCGGGTCCAGCTCCGTGCGGAGCACGCCGGTGAACAGATGTGCGTCGTTGTCGGCCACCAGGATCCGCTCACGCACCGTCGCCAGCGCCAGCGCCCGCAGCGGTACGCCGTGCAGCGTGGCGTCCGAGTCGGTGTACCGGCCGAGCCGGTCCACGATCGCCGCCGCGTCCTCGGGGGCGGTGGCCGCCAACGCGGTGAACCGGCCCGGCCGCAGCACCACCCCGGACTCGGAATCGGCCAGCTCCCCCGGCCCGCCCGGCACCCTCGCCGGCCGCGCCGGATCGACCAGCTCCGGAGTGAGCCGCAGCAGCCGGACGACCCGGCGGGCCGACACGTGCCCACGGGTCAGCTTGTCGACCGCCTCGGTGAGGTTGCGCAACGGGTTGACCAGGAACGCGGTGTAGCCGTAGAAGGCGACCAGTTGCCCGGCGCTGATCTGGTCGCGCAGCGCGAAGCGGGCGCCCAGCCACGTCACCAGCACCAGGAAGGCACCGGGCAGCAGCACCTGCGCCGCCTCCAGCAGCGACTCCACCCGGGCCACCCGCAGGCCACGTGTCCGCAGCTCCTGCGACCGGCTCCGGTAGTGGGCGGAGAGCACCGGCTCGCCGCCGACGCCACGCAGCACCCGCAGCCCGGAGACGATGTCGCCGGCCCGGGCCGTCAGTGCCCCCTCCGCGTCCCGGTACGCCTGCTGCTGGCGGTGCAGCGGCCGGATGAGCAGCGCCACCACCGCCATCAGCAGCGGTACGCCGAGCACCACGACCAGCCCGAGCGGCATCGAGGCGTTCAGCAGGATCACCGCGACGGTGGCGATGGCGACCAGCGAGCCGGCACCCCGGGCGGTGATGTCGATGGCGTGCCCGATCTGCCCGATGTCGGACGTGCCGATGCTCACCACCTCGCCGGCGGCCACCCGGCGGGGCAGCGCGGCACCGAGGCGGTTCGCCGCCTCGACGGTCAACTGCACGGTCCGGTACGCCCCGGCCAGCCAGTTGTGCACGGCGCACCGGTGCCGCAGGATCCCCGCGACCGCCTGGAGCACGCCCAGCCCGAACAGCACCAGACCCCAGGTGAGAAGGGTGTCCTCGTCCCGACGGGCCAGACCGTCGACGGCCCGGCCGACGGCGGCCGGCATCAGCGCCTGCGCCACCATCCACACCACACCGAGAGCGATGCCGGCGGTGAACAGCCGCTTGTGCCGGGTGGCCAGCCAGATCAGGTAGCGGGTGGCCGACCGGGCATCGGGAACGCCGGGGTCGCCGGCCGGTGAGAAGCGCATGACGGCTCGACGCTAGGGGGCCGGCACCGGACCAGCGAACCAATTAGCGCCCGGACGTGCCGCAGCTCACGGCGAACACGGGTCCGACAGGTCAGCGGTCGACCTGGGTGAAGTCCCAGGAGTGCGGAGCGCGGGCCACCAGCAGGGCGGGTGGCTCGGGCAGTGGGCGCGGGTTGCTGCGCCACTTGGAGATCACCACCACCCGGTGATCGGTGGAGGAGAAGACCTCACTGGACACGTGCAGCGGGTCGTGCTCCAACTCCGGCAGGGCGGTGTCGCACACCCAGGTGATCAGGTCCGCGACGCCGTACGCCTCCGCGCGTGCCTCCCACATCCGCACGATCATGTCCGTGGCCCCCGTCACACGCTGACCGTGGTCAGCGGCAGCGCCGAGTCGGCCGGCAGGTCCAGCCGGCTCGGCGCGACCCCCGCGGCGACCAGGTGCGAACCGAGCGCGGCGACCATCGCCCCGTTGTCGGTGCACAGTTTCGGCCGGGGCACCCGGACCTGGATGCCGTACTTCTCGGCCCGCTGCTCGGCCATCGCCCGCAGCCGCGAGTTCGCCGCCACTCCCCCGCCGATGACCAGGGTCTCGATCCCGTTCGCCCGGCAGGCGGCCAGCGCCTTGGTGGTCAACACGTCACAGACCGCCTCCTGGAAGGACGCGGCCACGTCGGCCACCGGCACCGGCTCGCCGTCGCGCTGCCGCGCCTCGACCCAGCGGGCCACCGCCGTCTTCAAGCCGGAGAACGAGAAGTCGTACCGGTGCGCGGCCAGGTCCTTGGCGGCGGTCAGGCCACGCGGGAACGCGATCGAGCCGGCGTCCCCCGCCCGCGCCTCGCGGTCGATGGGCGGGCCGCCCGGGAACGGCAGACCGAGTAGCCGGGCGACCTTGTCGAACGCCTCGCCGGCCGCGTCGTCGATGGTGGCGCCGAGCGGCGTGACGCCCCGGGCCAGGTCGTCGACCAGCAGGAGGGACGAGTGCCCACCGGAGACCAGCAGCGCGATGGCGGGCTCGGGCAGCGGGCCGTGCTCCAGGGTGTCCACGGCGACGTGCGCGGCCAGGTGGTTGACGCCGTACACCGGTTTTTCGGCGGCCAGCGCGTACCCCTTGGCGGCGGCCACGCCGACCAGCAGCGCGCCGGCCAGCCCGGGGCCGGAGGTGACCGCGATCGCGTCGATGTCGGCGAGGGTGACGCCTGCTTCGCGCAGCGCCCGGTCCATGGTCGGCACGATGGCCTCCAGGTGGGCCCGGCTTGCCACCTCGGGCACCACGCCCCCGAACCGGGCGTGCTCCTCGACGCTGGAGGCGAGCGCGTCGGCCAGCAGGGTGTGCCCCCGCACGATGCCGACGCCGGTCTCGTCGCAGGAGGTCTCGATGCCCAGGATCAGCGGTTCGTCAGCCATTGTCGTGTGGTCCGTCCCCGGTCGGTTCGGTGTCGCGCCGCATGACCAGCGCGTCGGTGTTGCTCGGTTGGTAGTAGCCGCGCCGCACCCCGATCGGCTCGAAGCCGTACATCGCGTAGAGGCGCTGGGCGGGTGCGTTGTCCGCGGCGACCTCCAACAGGGTGCTGCGGG
Organism: Micromonospora yongxingensis; assembly: GCF_052601155.1. Lineage (NCBI taxonomy): Bacteria > Bacillati > Actinomycetota > Actinomycetes > Micromonosporales > Micromonosporaceae > Micromonospora > Micromonospora yongxingensis. Next base: position 610,792 of record NZ_JBQXEO010000001.1, on the reverse strand, counting down.
CGCCGCGCCGGGTCGCCTCGGCGAGCAGCTCCTCCAGCAGCGCACGGCCGACGCCGCGCCGCTGGGCGTCCCGGCGGACGGCGATGTTCTGCACCCACACCTCGTCCGGCGGAGCCCCGGCGAGCCCGGCGTAGCCGAGCACCGTCCCGTCGTCGTCGGTGGCGACCTGGTAGTGGTGCCCGTTGGCCAGCTCGTTCCAGAACATCGCCGGCGACCACTGTTCGGCGCCGAAGACGTCCGCCTCGATGGGTAGCACCTGGTCGATGTGCCACCAGCGGAACCGCTCCAGCCGGACAGCCGTCACGGGAGGACCGGTTTGCGGGCGGCCGCCGCCACGGCGTCGGGGCGGCGCAGGTAGAGGGGGGTGAGCCGCTCGGTGGGCGCGGCGGCCCGGATCCGCTCGGCGGCGAGCAGCGCCAGCACGGTGGCGTCCGGGTAGCGCGGCTCCACCCGGACCGGCAGGCCGAGCGTGTCCGCGTACCGGTGTGCGCCGTCACCCACCGCAACCGTCGCCCCAAGCTCACGGGCGCGCGCGGCGGCGACCGCCGGCGTGGACACCTCGGGGCCGACGATCCGCTGGCCGGCGCCATCGTAGACGGCCCAGTAGAGCTCCTTGCGGCGGGCGTCGCTCGCGGCCAGCACCGGGTCGCCGGTGGCCGCCGGGTAGCCGATCCCGTCCAGGGAGCAGACGCCGTACGTGGGGATGTCGAGCACCTGGCCCATGGTGGCGGCGGTGACCAGGCCGACCCGCAGCCCGGTGAACGGCCCGGGGCCGAGCCCGGCGACGACCGCACCCAGGTCACGCGGGCGCGCGTCGGCGTCGGCGAGGACCGCGTCGACCTGAGGCGCGAGCAGTTCGCCGTGCGCGCGGGCGTCGACCGTGCACCGGTGCGCCCGAAGCGCCACGTCGTCCGCCGAGACCTCCACCAGCGCGGCGGTCACCGCGGGGGTCGAGCTGTCCACCACGAGTACGAGCACGGTAAGCCAGCCTAGCCGCCCCGCCCGGCGCCCCGGTCACGCCCCGCCCCGCCCCACAGCCACCGCTCTCGGGTCGGCGGCACATTCTCCGAAGAGCGTGATACCTCTGAGTCATATTTATGCCTCAGAGGTATCACGCTCATCAGGGCGAGGCCCGCCGTCCGGCGACAGGCGACCACCGATCCGGCGAGTCGTCAATCCGGCTCAGCGGTACCGCCGTCAGGCCGGCCTGGTCCACCATGCCGGGATGTCCTCCACTCGCCTCGTCACCCTCATCGGCGCCACGGTGCGCCGACAACGACACCTGCGCGAGCTGAGCCAGCGTGAGCTGGCCGAGCTGGCCGGAGTCAGCCAGGCGGCGGTGGCCCGGATCGAACGCGGTGACCGGGCACCCAGCGTCCCGGTGCTGGAGCGGTTGCTCGCCGCCATGGGCGTCCAGTTGGCCGTCGGAGTCGAGCCGCTCGACGCCCACCTCGACGCCCGCATCGCCGAACTGGCCGCCCGGCCGGTCGCCGAGCGGGTCGACGAGCTGGGCCTGAATCGGCTGCTGGACCGACTCACCGACTTCCCGCAGGTGATCACGGGAAGCACGGCGGCGCTGTTGCAGGGTGCTCCGGTGCCGGTCGACGCACTCGACATCGCCGTGCGTTGGCACGACTCGGAACGGTTCACCCGTTGGCTGGAGGAGGCCTACGGCCAGCGGTGGAACGATCGTTGGGGTGAGTTCGGCGGGGTGCGGTTGGAGCCCGAGGAGCAGGGCCAGCACCTCTGGTCGACCCGCTACGGCGAGATCAGGGCGACGATGTGCGACGACCTGCCCGAGACGATCGAGGTGCGCCACGCTGGGCGCGGTTACCGGGTCGTGCCCCTCGCCGAGCTGGAGCTGACCGAGCCGCGGGCCGGCGACCTGCTGCGCCGTTACCGGGACAGGCAGCTCGCCGGCGGGCGAAACCCGTAGCCAGGTGGGCCGGCGCCCGGTCAGCCGGCGGTGCGCTCCCAGTCGATGGTGGGCAGCCCGGCGTCGGCGAGCGCCTTGTTGGCCGCGCTGAACGGGCGGCTGCCGAGGAAGCCGCGCGGGTTCATCGGGCTGGGGTGGCCGGCCTCCAGCACCACGTGCTGCGGGTTGGTGACGAGGGCCGCCTTCTTGCGGGCGTAACCGCCCCACAGCAGGAAGACCACCCGGTCCGGCGACGCGTCCAGCGCCCGGATGGTGGCGTCGGTGAACTCTTCCCAGCCGGCGTTCGCGTGCGAGCCCGGGGTGGCCTGACGGACGGTCAGGACCGCGTTGAGCAGCAGCACTCCCTGCGCGGCCCAACCGTTGAGGTTGCCGTTGGGCGGCTTGGGAACGCCCAGGTCCTCGCCCAGCTCCTTGAAGACGTTGCGCAGTGACGGCGGCACGGCCACCCCGTCGCGGACGCTGAAGCTCAGCCCGTGCGCCTGCCCGGCCCGGTGGTAAGGGTCCTGCCCGAGGATCAGCACCCGGGTGGCCTGCGGCGGGCAGAGCCGGTAGGCCGAGAACAGGTCCGTCAGCGGCGGGAAGACGGTCTGCGTCGCGTACTCCCGGGCGACGAACTCGGCGAGTGCGGCGGTGCGCGCCGCGTCGAGGTGCGGGGTGAGCACGGCACGCCACTGCTCCGGCAGCAGCGCCAGCAGATCCAGGGCGGGGGCGTCGTCGGGCATCAGGAACCTCTCACACGGCGGGTCGGACCCCCGCACTCTAGGCATCGGGTACGACAGCGGCCCGCCGGCCTAACCCAGTTCGGCCAACCGCCGGGCCCAGTCGCCACCGACCGGGTCCAACTCCACGACGCGGGTGTCGTCGTCGCGGCGGTCGATGCGGACCCGCAGATGCGCGTCGACCAGCTGCTCCACCAGCCCCTCGCCCCACTCGACCACCGTCACCGACTCGTCGACCGAGGCGTCCAGGTCCAGGTCGTCGATCTCGGCGCGCGGATCGGTGGCGTCGCCCAGCCGGTACGCGTCGGCGTGCACCAGGGCCACCCGACCGCCACGGGTCGGGTCCGGTCGGTGCACCCGGGCGATCACGAACGTCGGCGAGGTGACGTCCCCGAGCACCCCGAGCCCGGCGCCGATGCCCTGGGTCAGCGCGGTCTTGCCGGCGCCCAACGGGCCGGTCAACAGCACCAGGTCACCGGCGCGCAGCAGCCCGGCCAGCCGGCGACCGAACTCCCGGGTGTCCTCGACGGTCGACAACTTGACGACGTGACTCACCGTTCCTCCACGCTCTGCAATGACTCGAGGAACCGCGCCAGCGCGGCGTTGACCTCGTCCGCATGCTCCAGCATCACCACGTGCCCGCTGTCCTGGATCTTCACGAACTCGGCGTGCGGCAGCCGCCGGACGATCTCCTCGGAGTGGGTCACCGGAGTGATCATGTCCTTGTCGCCGACCACCACGAGCACCGGCGTGGCCGCCAAGGCCGCGAGCGCCGGGAAACGCGAGTGGGTGGCCAGGGTCCGCAGGTAGCGGGTCACCGTGTCGGCCGACGTCCGGGAGTTCATCGTCTCCACGTAGGACACCAGCGCCGGGCTGGGCTTGCGGGTGCCGAAGCCGTACTTGCGGGTGAGCAGCCAGGCGACGTTCGACGTCGACTTGCGCGCCCTGTCGATCACCGGCCCGCCGTACCGGGTGGCGTTGCTGACCATGAACAGCACCGGACCGCCGACCCGGCCGAGCAGCGCCGGTGCCACGAGCTTCGTCTCCGCGACCAACCCGCCCGACGTGGCCATCAGCACCGTGCCCACCACCCGGTCACCGAACAGCTCCGGGAACAACTCGGCGAACGCCATGATGGTCATGCCGCCCATCGAGTGGCCCACCAGCACCAGCGGACCCTCCGGGGCGGTCTCGTCGATCACCCGACGCAGGGTCCGGCCGAGCACCGCGAGGTCGTACTCGCCGGTCTCCAGCCGCCCCGACCGGCCGTGACCGGGCTGGTCGTACGCCACGATCCGGTAGTCGCCGCGCGCGGCGAGCATCTTGCGCTGGAAGTGGAACGTGCCCATATCCAGGCAGAAGCCGTGCACCAGCACCACCGTCGGGTGCCCCGGCACCGGCCGGGTCGGCTCGACCACCTCGACGTGGATGTCCGTGCCGTCCGGCAGCTCCAGCCGGAACGCGTCGTCGTACCGCTGCTCGCCGAACATCTCGTGCGCGTAGCGGTCGGTCGGGTCGGCCTTGAGCCGGCGGACCAGGGTGCGCTCGGTCGCGACGCCCGCGGCCAGGCCGGCCGCGGCCACGCCGACCGCGGCACCGACCAGACCGGCGACCTTGCCGGCCGCCGTCCGCGGGCGGGGAATGCGGTACGCGCTCACGGCGCGATCCCGGTTCGCGACTGCGGGGCTCGCAACCCCGGCTCACTCCTCGCGCTCACGGCCGCTCACCGTCATAGACCCTCGGCACCCGCGTGCTGCCGAACCGGGTGACGATCTCGTAGTTGATCGTGCCGACCGCCTCGGCCCAGTCGTCGGCGGTCGGCTCGCCGTCGGCGCCGCTGCCGAAGAGCGTCGCCACGTCGCCGTCGGCCACCGGGTCGTCGCCGCAGTCGAGCACGAACTGATCCATGCAGACCCGCCCGGAGATGGTCCGCCGCGCGCCGGCGAGCTGCACCGGCCCACTGTTGGACGCGTGGCGGGGCACCCCGTCGGCGTACCCGAGCGGCACCACGGCCAGGTTCGCGTCGGTCTCGGTCGTGTAGGTGTGCCCGTAGGAGACACCGGTGCCGGCCGGCACCCGCTTGCTGAGCATCACCCGGGCTCGCGCGGTCATCGCCGGCCGCAGCCCGTACGTCTCGCCGGCCACCGGGGAGAGCCCGTAGATGGCCAGCCCGGGGCGGACCAGGTCGAAGTGGGTGTCCGGACGGGTCAGGGTGGCCGCGGAGTTGGCCAGGTGCCGCCAGCGCGGGCGCAGGCCGGCCTTCTCGACCATCGCCAGCCCCTCGTGGAAGACGGCCAACTGCCGGTCCGTGGTGGGGTGGCCGGGCATGTCCGCGTACACGAAGTGGCTCCACACGCCGACCACCTCGATCAGGCCGTCGGCCTGCGCCTTGGCGGCGGCGTCCAGCAGCGCCGGCCAGTCGGCGACGGTCGCCCCGCCCCGGGACAACCCGGTGTCGATCTTCAGGTGCAGCCGGGCCGGGCGCTCGGCGCGCCGGCTGGCCTCGATCATCTCGTCCAGTTGCGCCAGGCTGGCGGCGGCCAGGTCCACCCCGGCGCTGACGCCCTCGTGCAGCGGCAGCCCGGGAGCGAGGAGCCAGGCCAGCACCGGCGCGGTCACGCCGGCCCGGCGCAGGGTGAGCGCCTCGTCGAGGGTGCAGACACCGAGCCAGTCCGCTCCGGCGTCGAGTGCCGCGCGGGCGGCCGGGAGCATGCCGTGGCCGTACCCGTCGGCCTTGACCACCGCCATCAGCTCGGCGGTGGTGCCGGCGCGGAGTCGGCTCACGTTCGCACGGATCGCGTCAAGATCGACGCGTACCTCGGCCTGCCACATGCACCAAGCCTACTTTCCGCCGTGATCACCGTGGGCGGCGACGCACGTCCCTACCGCCGATCCGGTCGGCCAACTCGATACCGGCATGTTCAGCCCAACCGGGCGATGACCGGGCGCAGGGCCGTCGCCACGTCCGGCGCGGTCACCGGCCCGCCGCGAGCCGCCTCCCGGCCCGCCAGGCCGTGCAGGTACGCCGCCGCGGCCGCCGCCCGCTCGGGGGGCAGGCCGGCCGCCAGCAGCGAGCCGAGCAGCCCGGCCAGAACGTCACCGGTGCCGCCGGTGGCCAGCGCCGAGGTGCCGGTCGGGTTGACGTACGCCCGGCCGTCCGGGGTGGCGATCACCGTGCGGTCCCCCTTGAGCAGCACCACCGCGTTCATCCAGGCGGCCAGCCGCAGTGCCGCGCCGACCCGGTCGGCGCCGGGTTCCTCCCCGCAGAGCCGGCTGAACTCCCGGTCGTGCGGCGTGACCACGATCGGCGCGTCCCGGCCGCGCAGCCGGTCGGCGAGCGAACCGTCCACGAGCAGCGTCAGCGCGTCGGCGTCGAGCACCACCGGCACCGGTGCGGCGAGCACGGCGCGCAGCTCGGCGGCCGCATCCTCACCGGTGCCCAACCCGGAGCCGCAGACCCAGGCCTGCACCCGGCCCGCCTCGGCGACCCGCCCGGTGGCGATCACCGAGGGGTGCTGGTGCAGCACCTCCGCCCGGGCGCCGCCGGCGTAGCGGACCATGCCGGTCGGCCCGGCCAGCGCCCCACCGACGGAGAGCACCGCCGCGCCCGGGTAGACCGCCGAGCCGGTGGCCACGCCGACCACGCCCCGGGTGTACTTCTCCGACGCCGGACCGAGCCTCGGCCACCAGTCGACCAGGTCGGACCACTCGGTGACCCGCAACGCCGGGGTGCCCCGCAGCCACGGCCGCAACCCGATGTCGACCAGCTCCACGTGGCCGGCCAGGACGGCGGCCGGCCCCACGACCAGGGCGGGCTTCAGTGCGCCGAAGGTCACCGTCACGTCGGCGCGGACCGCGGTGGGCCGGCCGGACGCGGCCAGCGGCACGTGCCCGGTGTCCACCGCCACCCCGCTCGGCACGTCGACCGCCAGCACGGTGGCCCGACGGCCGTCCCGCCCGTGCAGCTCACCGAGCCGCTGCACCACCTCGTCGGCGTTCGTCCGCAGGCCACCACTGCCGCCGATGCCGACGATGCCGTCGAGGACCACGTCCACCGGCCCGACCGGTCGGTCCACCAGCCGGCCGCCGGCGGCCCGCAGCGCGGCCAGCCCGGCGGCGTGCGCCCGCCCGGGGGTGAGCAGCAGGGCGGTCACGGCGACGCCCCGGCGGGCCAGCCGCTCCCCGGCGTACAGCGCGTCGCCGCCGTTGTCACCGGAGCCGACCAGCAGCAGGACCCGCCCGCCGTACAGCCCGCCGCGCTCGGCGAGCAGCAGCGCGGCCCGGCGGGCCAACCCGGCGGCGGCCCGCTGCATCAGCGTGCCCTCCGGCAGCGTGCCCATCAGCCCCGCCTCGGCCGCCCGTACGTCGGCCACCCGCCACACCGGTCTCATGCGTGTCCCAATCCGTTTCTCGGGCGGGCCGCGACGGCCCACCCGGCCGACGTCATCGTTCCGCGACCACCATCGCCGACGCGATCCCGCCGTCGTGCGACAACGAGAGATGCCAGTGGTTGACCCCACGCTCGACCGCCACCGCCGCGACCGTGCCGGTGACCGTCAGCCAGGGGCGGCCGTCCGGGTCGGGCACGATCTCGCAGTCGTGCCAGCTCAGCCCAGCCGGCGCGCCGAGCGCCTTGGCGACGGCCTCCTTGGCGGCGAAGCGGGCGGCGAGCGATTCCGGTGAGCGCGGGCTGCCGGAGCTGGTGTGCCGCTCGGCCTCGGTGAAGAGCCGGTCGGCGAGCAGCGGCGTCCGCGCCAGTGCCCGGGCGAACCGGTCCACCAGGACGACGTCGATGCCGACAGCGACGATCACCAGACCACCCTACCGGCGGTGGAGGCGGCAGATTAGCCGTCGGGACCGCGGTGGACAACGCCTGTGGACAGGCCGGGGTACGCCCGCCGCCGGCTGTCCACAGGGAACTCCCGGCCGCCCCTGCCACGCCTAGCGTCGGCGCGTCGATGTCGATCGTCCACGGGGGTGTGGTCATGACCGAGGAGCCGTTCACCGTTCAACCGGAGGAGCTGCGCGCCGTGGCCGTCGCGCTCGACGGTGAGGCGCACCGTCTGGCGCTGGGCCTGGCCGGGGTGCCCGGGCTGCTGGTGCCGGCGCCGGGCTGGCGGGCCGCCGCCGCCCTGGCCGGGCTGGAGGCGGCCGGCCACGCCTGGCTCTGCCGGCTGGGCGCCCGGGTGGCGGCGACCGCCGGTGGGGTCCGGGCGGCGGCGGAGGCGTACGAGACGGTCGACGACCGGGCCGCCGGCCGGTTCGCCGGAATTCCCCGGTGACCACCGTCGGCTACCGGCAGCTCTGGGCCGCCGATCCGGCCGGGTGGCGGGCCGCGGGGGCTGCCTGGGCGGGGTTGACCGGGCCGGTCGAGCGGCGTGCCGGCGAGGTGGGTGGGGCCGCCGGGCGGCTGCGGGGCGGCTGGTCCGGTGCGGCCGCCACGGCGGCGGACGCCCGGCTCGTCGGCCTGCGCGACGAGCTGACCTCGGTCGCGCCAGCCCTGATCGAGGCCGACCAGGTGCTCGCCGAGCTGGCCGGCCGGCTGGTGGTGGCGAAGGCGCGGCTCGGTGAGGCGGTCGCCCTGGCCGACGCGGCCGGTCTGGTGGTGGACCGGACGGGCGGGGTGCACGTTGATCCGACCCGGCTCCGGCCGACCGAGCGGGCCGGCGCGGCGGCGGCGAGGGTGGCGGCGGCGCTGCGGGACGCGCTCGACCGGGCCGGCGCGGCCGACCGCACCGCTGCCGACCGGTTGGACGAGCTGGCCCGGGCCGCCGGGTCCGGTTGGGCGTCCCCGCCACCGCCCGGCCGGCCGGCTCCCGGTGCCGCTCCCGCGCTGGTCCGGGCCTGGTGGTCCGGGTTGACGCCGGCGCAGCGACGGTGGCTGGTCGGGCACGAGCCGGCCCTGGTCGGCCGGCTGGACGGGGTGCCGGTGGCCGCCCGCGACCAGGCCAACCGGCTGCGTCTCGGTGCCTGGCGCGAGGAGTTGCTGGCCGAGCGCCGGCGGCTGCTGGCCCGGGTGCCGCCGGGGCCGGCGGCGTCGGTGCGGCTGCGCGCGGTGGCGGCGCGGCTGGCCGGTCTGGACACGCTGACCGGGCGGCTGGCGGCGGCCGGGGAGCCGCGGGCGTACCTGCTCGGGCTGGACCCGGCCGGTGAGGGGCGGGCGGTGGTGGCGCTCGGCGACCCGGACCACGCCGACCGGGTGCTGACCTACGTGCCGGGGATGACGGCCGGGTTGGACGACGCTCCCGGCGAGTTGAGCAGGGCGGCGCGGGTCCTGGACCGGTGCGCCGCGCTCGCCCCGGGTGAACGCAGCTCGGCGGTGCTCTGGCTCGACTACGACGCACCGGACTTCCTGCCCGAGGCGGCCTCGGCCGACCAGGCCCGGGATGCCGGGCCGGCGTTGCACCGTTTCCAGGAGGGGCTGCGGGTCAGCCACGAGGGGCCGCCGGCACGGCAGACCGTCCTCGGGCACAGCTACGGCTCGCTGGTGGTGGGCACGGCGGCCCGGGAGCACGGGTTGGCCGCCGATGCGCTGGTCTTCGTCGGTTCGCCCGGGGTCGGCGCGACGCACGCCGCCGAGCTGGGTGTGCCGCCCGGGCAGGTCTGGGCCAGCAGCGCCCCCGACGACGTGATCCGGCTGGCCCGGCCCGCCGACGAGCTGGCCCGGCGGGCGCTGCTCGGCGCGGCTCCGCTCGCCACCGTGCTGGGCTGGCCCGACCGTACGGGGCACGAGCTGTGGTTCGGCCACGATCCGGCCGATCCCGGGTTCGGCGGGCGGGTCTTCCCCAGCGACCGGCGCGGGCACGCCGGCTACTGGGACCCGGGCAATCCGGCCCTCGACGGCATGGCCCGTGTCGTGCTCGGCCGCTGAGGGCGACAGCCGCGCAGCCGGTGTCCGCCCGCCCCACGACGAGGCCCCGGCCACCGCGGGTGCGGCGACCGGGGCTCAGAACCTCGACGGATGGCTACTCGACGGTGACCGACTTGGCCAGGTTGCGGGGCTGGTCCACGTCGTGACCCCGGGCGGCGGCGATCTCGGCGGCGAGCACCTGCAACGGCACCGTGGTCACCAGCGGGGCCAGCAGCGTCGGTGTACGCGGCACGTAGATCAGGTCGTCGGCGTACCGGACGACGGCCTCGTCGCCCTCCTCCGCGATCACGATGGTCCGCGCGCCGCGCGCCCGGACCTCCTGGATGTTGGAGACGACCTTGTCGTGCAGCATGCCCCGGCCGACCGGTGAGGGCACCACGCAGATCACCGGTGTGCCCTCGTCGATCAGCGAGATCGGGCCGTGCTTCAACTCACCGGCGGCGAAGCCCTCGGCGTGCATGTACGCCAGCTCCTTGAGCTTCAGCGCACCCTCCAGGGCCACCGGGTAGCCGACGTGCCGACCGATGAACAGGATGGTCGGCTCGGACTTCAGCTCGCGGGCCAGCTCGCGGACCGGCTCGATCCGGTCCAGCAGCTCGCGCAGCTTGCCCGGCATCTCCTGGAGCTGGGCCACCACCGCGCCCACCTCGTCGGCGAACTTGATGCCGCGTACCTGGGCCAGGTGCAGGCCGATCAGGTAGCAGGCGACGAGCTGGGTGAGGAACGCCTTGGTGGAGGCGACGGCGATCTCCGGGCCACCGTGGGTGTAGAGCACGGCGTCGGACTCGCGGGGGATGGTGGAGCCGTTGGTGTTGCAGATGGCCAGCACCCGGGCCTTCTGCTCCTTGGCGTGGCGCAGCGCCATCAGGGTGTCCATGGTCTCGCCGGACTGCGAGATGACCACGATGAGCGTGGAGCGGTCGAGCACCGGGTCGCGGTAGCGGAACTCGCTGGCCAGCTCCACCTCGCAGGGGATCCGGGTCCAGTGCTCGATGGCGTACTTCGCCACCATCCCGGCGTGGTAGGAGGTGCCGCAGGCCACGATGAAAATCTTGTCGACGTCGCGCAGGTCCTGGTCGCTGAGGCGGACCTCGTCCAGGGCGATCTCACCGGTCTCGGTGAGCCGGCCGAGCAGTGTGTCGGCGATCGCCTGCGGCTGCTCCGCGATCTCCTTGAGCATGAAGTAGTCGTAGCCGCCCTTCTCGGCGGCCGAGGAATCCCAGTCGATGTGGAAGTCCTTGCCGGCGGCGGGCTGGCCGTCGAAGTCGGTGATCTCGATGCTGTCACCGGTGATCAGGACGATCTGGTCCTGACCCAGCTCGACCGCTTCCCGGGTGTGCTCGATGAACGCGGCGACGTCGCTGGCCAGGTAGTTCTCCCCCTCGCCGCGACCGACCACCAGCGGCGAGTTGCGCCGGGCGCCGACGACCGCGCCGGGGATGCTGGCGTCGACGGCGAGCAGCGTGAACGCGCCCTCCAGCCGCTGGCAGACCACCCGCATGGCGGCAGCGAGCAGGTGCGGGCTGTCCGACTGGCCGGCGGCGCGCAGGTCGGCCAGAGCGGCGGAGAGCAGGTGCGCGGCGCACTCGGTGTCGGTGTCGCTGGTGAACTGGACGCCGTCGTCCTCGAGCTCGGCGCGGAGCTTGGCGAAGTTCTCGATGATGCCGTTGTGGATCACCGCGACCCGGCCGTCGGGGGCGAGGTGCGGGTGGGCGTTGCGGTCCGTCGGGCCGCCGTGGGTGGCCCAGCGGGTGTGCCCGATGCCGGTGGTGCCGTCACCGATGCCGATCGGGCTCGCCGCGCAGGACGTCGGATCGTCGGCGGCCCGCTCGGAGAGCACCTTCTCCAGGTTGGCAAGCTTGCCGGACTTCTTCTCGGTCAGCAGTTGGTCGTCGCAGACGATCGCGACGCCCGCCGAGTCGTAGCCGCGGTATTCCAACCGCCGCAGCCCGTCGAGCACGATGCCGAGTGCGGGGCGCGCGCCCGCGTATCCCACGATTCCACACATGGCCCGCAGCCTAACCCAGTTTCGCTCACCATGGTTGCTCGAAAGTCGGCTAAACAATCACTGGATCTGAGCGATCGGTGGCTACCAGGTCGCAACGGGGACGAGTTTCCGGCCCCGTCGCACCGCCCCGGGGCGACGGGGTTGCGGACGGGCCTGCGGGTGCGACAGTCTCTCGGCGGGTGCGGCGCGTCCCTTCCCTGGCCCGTTCGTCCCATACCCCCTCTCGTCCGGAGCAGCCATGTCCGACGCGTCCCCGCCCGATCCGTCCCCGACGCAACCCCCGGACCCGACGCAGCCCTCGGACCCGTCTGCCGCGGGCAGCCAGCCGACGAACCCGACATCCGACTGGACCTCGTCGGGCGCGTATCCGGCGCCCGACCCGCTGGCCCCCGGCCGACCCTGGGCACCACCGCCCCCGTGGACGCCCGGGCCGGCGACGCCCGGGCCGCTGCCCCCGTCGACCGGCCCCGACCCGTCTCCTGCCGGCTATCCACCGCCGGGCTGGGCGCCCGCCGGCCAACTACCGTCCGGCTGGCCGCCACCCGGCTACCCGCCGCCCTACCTCTACCCCGGGTATCCGCAGGGCGGTCCCCCGTCGGGCGGCAACGGCCGGGTGGTCGCGATCGTCGTCGCGGTCGTCGCGGCGGTCACCCTCGCCCTCTGCGGCTGCCTCTGCGCGGCCGGCCCGCTGATCGGCCTGTTGGCCCCGGGCCCGGTCGCCGAAGACCCGTACGACGATGGTCCCTTCGACGACGACCGCTGGTCCCCGCCGACCACCGCACCGACCACCACCGCACCGACACCCAGCAAGAAGCCGATCACCCGACCGACGTCGGGGCCGGCGCCCGTGACCGTGGTCTACGAGATCACCGGAAACGGGGAGGCGGACATCTCGCACTACGACGCCGAGAGCGACCTCATCCACGTCGACCGCGCGAAGCTGCCCTGGCGCACCACCATCCGGACCAACGGCCAGAGCCGGGTGATGGTGGAGGCCATCTGGTCCGACATCGACAACAACGGCCCGCTCGACTGCACGCTCACCATGACCGGCAGCGGCAGCCCGGTGGTCGACAGGACCCGGGGGGTACTGGATGACCACCTGCAGGCCCGAGTGAGGCTGGGTTGCGACCGGTGGGTGCCCGTAGGCTGGCGCAGGTGACGACGAGCACCGATGTCGACCCGCTGGTGGCCCGGATGCGGCCGTTCGGCACGACGATCTTCGCCGAGATGTCCGCCCTCGCCGTACGGACCGGCGCGGTCAACCTCGGGCAGGGCTTTCCGGACACCGACGGCCCACCGGAGATGCTGGCCGCCGCGGCCGAGGCGCTGCGTGGCGGGCAGAACCAGTACCCGCCCGGGCCGGGGATCCGCGCCCTGCGCGCGGCGGTCTCGGCCCACCAGCAGCGGTTCCACGACCTGGTGTACGACCCGGACGGCGAGATCGTGATCACCGCCGGGGCGACCGAGGCGGTCGCGGCCAGCATCCTCGCCCTCTGCGAGCCGGGCGACGAGGTGGTGTGCTTCGAGCCGTACTACGACTCGTACGCCGCCTCGGTCGCGCTGGCCGGCGCGGTCCGGCGGCCGGTCACCCTGCGTCCCGCCGTGGACGGTCGGTACGCCTTCGACCCGGCCGCGCTACGGGCCGCGTTCGGGCCGCGTACCCGGCTGGTGCTGCTCAACTCGCCGCACAACCCGACGGGCAAGGTCTTCACGCCGGCCGAGCTGGCGCTGATCGCCGAGCTGTGCCAGGAACACGGCGCGTACGCGGTCACCGACGAGGTGTACGAGCACCTGGTCTTCACCGACGCGGCGAGCCCGCACGTGCCGCTGGCCGGCCTGCCCGGCATGCGGGAGCGCACGTTGCGCATCTCGTCGGCGGGCAAGACGTTCTCCTGCACCGGTTGGAAGGTCGGCTGGGTCAGCGGTCCAGCGGCGCTGGTCTCGGCGGTGTTGCGGGTGAAGCAGTTCCTCACCTTCGTCAACGCCGCACCGCTGCAACCGGCGGTCGCCGTGGCGCTGGCCCTGCCGGACGACTACTTCACCGGCTTCCGGGACGGGCTCCAGCAGCGACGCGACCAGCTCGTCGGCGGTCTCACCGACGCCGGCTTCGACGTGCTCGCACCGGAGGGGACGTACTTCGTCACGGCCGACGTCACGGCCCTCGGCGGCCGGGACGGGGTGGAGTTCTGCCGCTCGCTGCCGGAGCGCTGCGGTGTGGTGGCGGTGCCCACCCAGGTCTTCTACGACGACGCCGAGGCGGGCCGGCGGTTGATCCGTTTCGCCTTCTGCAAGCGCCCCGAGGTCCTGACCGAAGCGGTGACCCGCCTCCGCCGACTCTCGACCTCCTGACAACCCACCCGCCCCGCGTACGGGGGCGGGTGGAGGGTGGCCGGTGGTTACGCCGTGGGGCTGGCGGTGCGGACCTGCTCGGCGATGCGCTCGGCGACAGACCGGGCGGTCTGCTCGGTGGCGGCCTCGACCATCACCCGGACCAGCGGCTCGGTGCCCGACGGGCGCAGCAGCACCCGACCGGTCTCGCCCAGCTCGGCCTCGGCCCGCTCGGCCTCGGCGCGGACGGCCGGCGCGTTGGCGCCGACGGTCCGGTCGCCGACCGGCACGTTGATGAGCACCTGGGGCAGCTTGGTGACCACCGAGGCCAGCTCGGCCAGGGACTGGCCGGTGGCCGCCATCCGGGCCATCAGGTGCAGGCCGGTGAGCACCCCGTCGCCGGTGGTGGCGTGGGCGGGCATGACGATGTGGCCGCTCTGCTCGCCGCCGAGCGCCAGGCCGGAGCCGCGCAGCTCCTCCAGCACGTACCGGTCGCCGACCTTGGTCTCGATCAGCCGGATGCCCTGCGCGGACATGGCCAGCCGCAGCCCGAGGTTGCTCATCACGGTGGCGACCAGGGTGTCCCGGGTGAGCGTGCCGGCGTCCCGCATGGCCAGGGCGAGGATCGCCATCACCTGGTCGCCGTCGACCTCGTCGCCGTCGGCGGTGACCGCCACGCAGCGGTCCGCGTCACCGTCGTGGGCGATGCCCAGGTGGGCGCCGTGCTCGACCACGGCCTCGCGCAGCGCGTCGATGTGGTTCGAGCCGCAGTCGTCGTTGATGTTGAGCCCGTCCGGCTCGGCGTGGATCGCGATGACCTCCGCGCCGGCCTCCCGGTAGGCGACCGGGGCGACCTCGGCGGCGGCGCCGTTGGCGCAGTCGACCACGACCTTGATTCCTTCGAGCCGGTGCGGCACCGTGCCGACCAGGTGCTGGACGTAGTGGTCCGCGCCGTCGAGCAGGTCGTGCACCCGGCCGACGCCGGCGCCGACCGGCCGGTCCCACGCGGTGGTGGCGTTCGTCTCGACGGCCGCCTCGATCTGCATCTCGATCTCGTCGGGCAGCTTGTGCCCACCGGCGGCGAAGAGCTTGATGCCGTTGTCCGGCATCGGGTTGTGGGACGCGGAGAGCATGACGCCCAGGTCGGCCTTGGCCTCTGCGGTGAGGTACGCCACCGCCGGGGTGGGCAGGACGCCGACCCGCACGACGTTGGCGCCGGCGCTGGTCAGCCCGGCCACCACGGCGGCCTCCAGCATCTCGCCGCTGGCCCGGGTGTCCCGGCCGACGACGGCGAGTGGCGGATGGCTGCGGTCCGTCTCCGCGAGTGTGTGCGCGGCGGCCACCGCGAGCGCGAGTGCCAACTCGGGGGTGAGATCCGCGTTCGCCCGCCCGCGTACGCCGTCCGTGCCGAACAACCGACCCATACCCGCCAACCTCCGATGAAACTGCCGATGAGGAGAAAGCGGAACGGCCGGCCCACCTCCCCGCTCGAGGGGAGGCGGACCGGCCGTCCGTCAGAAGTACAACGCGCTGGCGAAGATCAGCGCTTCGAGTACTGGGGAGCCTTACGGGCCTTCTTGAGGCCGTACTTCTTGCTCTCCTTGACCCGGGCGTCCCGGGTGAGGAAGCCGGCCTTCTTCAGGGCCGGCCGGTCGTCCGGCTCGTTCACGATCAGCGCGCGGGCGATGCCCAGTCGGAGCGCGCCGGCCTGCCCGGTGGTGCCGCCGCCACGCAGGTTGGCGATGACGTCGAACTGCTCGAGCTTCTCGGCGGTGACCAGCGGGTCCTTGATGAGCTGCTGGTGCACCTTGCTCGGGAAGTAGGCCTCGAGGTCCTGGCCGTTGCAGGTGATCTTGCCGGTGCCCGGGACGATACGGACCCGGACGATGGCCTCCTTGCGGCGGCCCACGGTCTGGATCGGCCGGTCACCACGAGGCGCGCGGGCGACGGGCGCCGGCGCCTCGGTGGCCTCGGTGGCCTCGGTGGCCTCGGGGGCAACCTCGGTCGTCTCGGTGATGTCGGTCATGCTGCTTCCTTCGCCCGCGCTCACTGCGCGATCTGCTTGATCTCGAACGGCACCGGCTGCTGCGCGAGGTGCGGGTGCTCGGCGCCGGCGTAGACCTTCAGCTTCTTGATCAGCTGACGGCCGAGCTTGTTGTGCGGGAGCATCCCCTTCACAGCCAGCTCGATGGCCCGCTCGGGGCGCTTGGTCAGCAGCTCGTCGTAGCCGACCTGCTTCAGGCCACCCGGGTAACCGGAGTGGCGGTAAGCGACCTTGGTCTGGCGCTTGTTGCCGGTCAGCGCAACCTTGCCCGCGTTCACGATGACGACGAAGTCGCCCGTGTCGACGTGCGGCGCGAAAGTCGGCTTGTGCTTACCACGCAGCAACGTGGCGGCGTGGGTGGCCAGGCGGCCCAGCACGACATCAGAGGCGTCGATGACGTGCCACTGACGCTCGATCTCACCCGGCTTCGGGCTGTACGTACGCACAGGTCTACCTTGTCTCGTCGTCGGTCTGGGGTCGCGCGCCGAGGTGACCAGATCTTGCAGGCCGGACCAGCGCGCACGAACGACCAAGCGTACCTGATAGGGCACGCCTCTGGATGTCGTACAACAGCAGGCAACGATACCCGGCGCCCCATCGGCAGGTCAAAACGGGGGTACGGCCGCGCGCGCCGGCGCCACCATCATGGCACAGGTCACACGCCGGCCAGCCGGGCCGGCCCCGGTCGGCGGTAGACGAACCAGGTCACCGCGAAACAGAGCGCGTACCACCCGATGAACGCGAGGTAGGCGGCGTCGGCGGTGCCGGAGGTGAGGAACGACTGGCGGAACGCGACGTTGACCAGGACCCCACCGGAGGCGCCCACCGCGCCCGCGATGCCGATGAGCGCGCCGGTCATCCGCCGCGCCCGGCGCGCGGCCGCCTCCGGGTCGGACCGGCCGTCGGCCACCGCGCTCGCCGCCCGGGCCCGGAAGATCGCCGGGATCATCTTGTACGTGGAGCCGTTGCCGACTCCGGAGAAGACGAACAGCGCGAGGAACCCGGTCAGGTAGAGCCCGAACGAGTGCTCCCGGGCCGCGTAGAGGACGACCCCCGCGCCGGCCGCCATCGCCACGAAGTTCCAGAAGGTCACCCGCGCCCCGCCCAGCCGGTCGGCGAGGTGCCCGCCCAGCGGCCGGATCAGTGAGCCGATCAGCGGGCCGAGGAACGTCAGCCAGGCGGCGTCGACCGGGGTGGGAAAGCGTTCGGCGAACTGGAGCTGGAGCACCTGGCCGAAGGCGAAGCCGAACCCGATGAACGACCCGAAGGTGCCGATGTACAGCAGAGACATGACCCAGGTGTGCGGGTCGCGGGCCGCCTCGCGCAGCGCACCGGGCTCGTTGCGGGCGCCGGGGACGGTGTCCAGCCAGCGGGTCGCCGCCAGGGCGGCCAGCACGATCAGCGGCAGGTAGACCGCCGGCACCAGCCGGGGGTACGCGGCCCCGGCGGTGGCCAGCACCGCCAGCCCGACCAGCTGTACCGCCGGCACGCCCAGGTTGCCGCCGCCGGCGTTGAGCCCGAGGGCCCGACCCTTGAGCCGCTGTGGATAGAACAGGTTGATGTTCGCCATCGAGGAGGCGAAGTTGCCGCCGCCGACCCCGGTCAGGCAGGCCAGCACCATCAGGGTCGCGTACGACACCCCCGGTTCGAGCAGTATCGCCATCGGCACGGTGGGCACCAGCAGCAGAAGGGCGCTGACGGTCGTCCACCGCCGTCCGCCGAAGCGGGCCACGGCCAGCGTGTACGGCAGTCGCAGCACCGCGCCCAGCGCGGCCGGCACGGCGGTGAGCAGGAACTTGCCGGCCGGGTCGATGCCGTACTCGGGACCGAGGAAGAGAACGGTCACCGACCAGAGGCTCCACACCGAGAAGCCGACGTGCTCGGCGAAGATCGAGACCCAGAGGTTGCGCCGGGCGATCGGCGCGCCGGTCGTCCGCCAGAAGTCGGGGTCCTCGGGGCGCCAGTCGTCGAGCTCGCGCCCGCGTCCGGCGGCGGCCGGCGGCGCGGTGGTGACTGCGGTGCTGGTGAGGGTGCTCACGGTGGCTCCTCCTCGTCGATGTGACCAGGGGGAACGCTAGGAACACCGGGTTACCGGGCAGTGCCCGTCGCGGGTCGGTGGGGAAACGGGGGCCGCACCGCGGCCCGGCGGCGGTGGTGAGGCTGGCGTGCGGACGGGGCCGGGCGGGCAGCGGCGGCGGCGCTCAGAGCTGCTGGAGGATGCGCAGCGCGCGGCCGACGCGGAGCATGGTGTCGGTGTCGGCGACGTCCACGCAGTCGGTGAACCACTTCTTCATCGGGGAGGAGAGCCGGTCGGGCATCACCACGTACCGGCCCATCGACACCGCGAGCGGAGAGTCGCGCAGCAGCGACTCCTCGACCACCTCCACCACGATCACGATGGGCACGTCGGTGGAGTTGTAGACGTCCGAGCTGATCACGAGTCCGAGGCGTTCCCGAGCGCCCTCGATGCGCCAGATCTCACCTCTACGCAGCACGCGGCCGGCCGCGGAAGAGCAGGTCGTCGACCATGCCCACCTCGCGGGCATCGGCGAGGGCGGCGGATTCCAGGTCCAGACCGGCGCGGCCCACGGCGGCGGCGTGCGCGGTGAAGACCTCGCGCAGTGCCTTCTCGCGGGCGGCCTGGTCCATCCACGCGGAGAGCGACAGCCCCTCGCGCTTGGCGAACCGCCTGGCCTCCTCGATCGTCTCGTCTGTGAACGACAGGGTCACCTTGGCAGTCATGCCGCTGAGACTACCCAGCGGTATGACTGTCAGTCATCCATGAATGCCGTCAGCCCACCGTAGGCGTCGAAAGGCACTCCGGTGATGTTTCCGGCACCGGCCCGTCGTCACCGTCAGGCCCGGCCGCCGAACACCGCGAAACGCCACTCCTTGAAGAAGCAGTCGACGTCGACCAGGCCGGCCTCGGTGAGCCACCGGCACTGGTCGGCCACGGTCGCCGGCCGGTCGTGTCGCATCCGCTCCCGGGCGGCCGCGATCTCGGCCGGGTCCGAGCCCAGCTCGGTGATCCGCGTGGTCCACACCTCGTCGTAGCGCCGGTCGAGGGCCGGCGTCGGGCCGGCGACCTGCTCGGCGTTGACGAACACCCCGCCGGGCGCCAGCGCGGCGGCTGCCCGCCGGTAGAGAGCACGCTTGCCGGCGTCGTCCAGGTGGTGGATCGCCAGCGCGCTGACCACCGCGTCGTACCGGCCGGCCGGCAGCGGGTCGGCCAGGTCGGCCCGCACCGTGCGGTGCGGCACGGACCGGGCGTCCAGCTCGTCGGCGGCGCGGGCGAGCATCGCCGGAGCGGCGTCCACAAGGGTCAGCCGCACCCCCGGCACGGCGGCGGCGAGCAGCAGCGAGAGCAGGCCGGTGCCGGCGCCCAGGTCCAGCACCTCCGGGGTACGACCGGCGGCGAGCGCGGCGCGCAGTGGTGGCGTGGCCACCTGCACGGCGGTGCCGTAGAAGGCGTCGAAGCAGGGCACCAGCCGTCGGCGGGCCTCGTCGTAGCTGCCGGCCACCGCGTCGAACGCGTCCGCCACACTCATCGCACTCTCCCAACAGTTGAGACAGTTTTCTCATATTCTAGGCCAGGGTGCCGTCCCGCGACCGCTCCCCCTGCCCCGGTGCGGTGTGAGGCCCACTTGACAGGACCGAAACAGAAGGGACCCGGACCGGAAACCGCCCGACGGCACGCTTTCCCGACATGACAGACGGTGCGCGGTTGGCAACGCGACCGGGGCGTCCACCCCGGGAGGTCGCGACGCACTGCCCGTACTGCGCCCTGCAGTGCGGGATGGTGCTGCGCGAGGACGCCGGCGCGGTGACGGTGCTTCCCCGCCAGTTCCCCACCAACCGGGGCGGGCTCTGCCAGAAGGGCTGGACCGCCGCCGAGCTGCTCGACCACCCGGAGCGGCTGACCACCCCGCTTCTGCGCGACCCGCACACCGGCGAGCTGCGCCCCGCGACCTGGGACGCCGCGCTCGACCGGATCGTCACCGGCATCCGTGCCATCCAGCGCGAGTCCGGCCGGGACGCGGTCGCCGTGTTCGGCGGCGGTGGGCTGACCAACGAGAAGGCGTACACGCTGGGGAAGTTCGCCCGGATCGCGCTGCGCACCCGGCACATCGACTACAACGGACGGTTCTGCATGTCCTCCGCCGCGGCCGCCGGGCTGCGCGCCTTCGGCGTCGACCGCGGACTGCCGTTCCCCCTGGCCGACCTGGCCCGGGCCGACACCGTGCTGCTGGTCGGCGCCAACCCGGCGGAGACCATGCCACCGATGGTCCGCTGGCTGACCGAGCAGCGCCGCAACGGCGGCCAACTCATCGTGGTCGACCCCCGGGCCACCGCCACCGCCCGCCAGGCCGACCTGCACCTGCAACCACTGCCGGGCACCGACCTCGCGGTGGCCAACGCGCTGCTGCACATCGCGCTCACCGAGGGTTGGATCGACCAGGCGTACGTGGCCGAGCGGACCACCGGCTTCCCGGCGGTGCGGCGCAGCGTGGCGGCCTGGTGGCCGGCCCGCGCCGAACAGCTCTCCGGTGTGCCGGTGGCCGACCTGGAGGCGACCGGCCGGGCCCTCGGCACCGCCGGGCGGGCGGTCATCCTCACCGCTCGCGGGGCCGAACAGCACGCCAAGGGCGTGGACACCGTCACGGCGTACGTCAACCTCGCCCTCGCCCTGGGCCTGCCCGGCCGCCCCGGCTCCGGGTACGGCTGCCTCACCGGCCAGGGCAACGGCCAGGGTGGACGGGAGCACGGGCAGAAGGCCGACCAGCTGCCCGGGTACCGGCGCATCGACGACCCCGTCGCGCGGGAGCACGTCGCCGGTGTCTGGGGCGTACCGGCCGACGAGCTGCCCGGCCCGGGCGTGCCGGCGTACCAGTTGCTCGACTCGCTCGGCACTCCGGACGGGCCACGGGCGCTGCTGGTGTTCGGCTCCAACCCGGTGGTGTCCGCGCCTCGGGCCGCCCGGGTCGAGGGCCGGCTGCGCGGGCTCGACCTGCTGGTCGTGGCCGATCTGTTGCTCTCCGAGACCGCCGCGCTGGCCGACGTGGTGCTGCCCACCGCGCAGTGGGCCGAGGAGGACGGCACGATGACCAATCTGGAGGGCCGGGTCCTGCGCCGCCGGGCGCTCCGCCAGCCCCCGTCCGGAGTCCGTACCGACCTGGCCATCCTCGCCGACCTGGCAGCCCGGTTGGCCGCCGCCGAACCGGCCACGCAACCGGCCGCCGCGGACCCGGTCGCCACCGCTGCGGCCCGGTTCCCGACCGACCCGGCCGCCGTCTTCGCGGAGCTGCGGCGGGCCTCCGCCGGAGGGCCGGCGGACTACGCCGGGATCAGCTGGTCCCGGATCGACGACGCCGACGGCGTCTTCTGGCCCTGCCCCACCGAGGACGGGCCGGACACCCCCCGGCTCTTCACCGACCGGTTCGCCACCCCGGACGGACGGGCCCGGTTCCATCCGGTGGACCACCGCCCCGCCGCCGAGCCGGTCTGCGCCGACTACCCGCTGCACTTCACCACCGGTCGCGTGCTCGCCCAGTACCAGTCCGGCACCCAGACCCGCCGGGTGGACGCGCTGCGCCGGGCCGCCCCGGGCGCCTTCGTCGAGCTGCACCCCGACCTGGCCGCCCGGCTCGGCATCGACGACGGCGACCCGGTACGGGTCACCTCGCGGCGGGGTGACCTGCGGGCGCCGGCCCGGCTCAGCCCGACCATCCGGCCGGACACGGTCTTCGCGCCGTTCCACTGGTCGGGCCCCGCCCGGGCCAACTCCGTCACCAACGACGCCGTGGACCCGATCTCCGGCATGCCGGAGTTCAAGATCTGCGCCGTCCGGGTGGAGAAGGCATGACCGAGCGCGTGGTGATCATCGGCAACGGGATGGCGGGCGCCCGGCTCGCCACCGAGCTGCACGCCCACGGCGGCGACCGGAAGGTCACCGTGCTCGGGGCCGAACCGCACCGGGCGTACAACCGGATCATGCTCTCCACCCTGCTGGCCGGCCGGATCGGCGAAGCGGACGTGGAACTGGCCGAGGCCGCCGGGCACGGCACCGACCTGCGCACGGGCGTGCCGGTCACCGGCATCGACCGGGTCGGCCGGGCGGTCCGGACCTCCGACGGCGACCGGATCGGCTACGACCACCTGGTGCTGGCCACCGGCAGCCGAGCGGCGGTGCCGCCGCTGCCCGGCCTGGACTCCGGAGAGCTGCCACGCCGCGTGGTGCCGTTCCGGACCCTGGACGACTGCCGGCGGATCCTCGCGGTCGCCGACGGCGCGCGCAGCGCGCTGGTCCTCGGCGGCGGACTGCTCGGTCTGGAGGCCGCCCGGGGGCTGGCCACCCGAGGGCTGGCGACCACCGTGGTCCACCCCACCGGGCACCTGATGGAACGTCAGCTCGATCCGGCGGCCGGCGCGGTGCTGGCCGGCACGCTGGCCGGCCTCGGTGTCCGCATCCAGTTGGCCGTGCCGGCCACCGGCGTGGCCGCGGATTCCGCCGGCGTCCGCCTCGACCTGGCCGACGGCCGCTCGCTCCACGCCGACCTGCTGGTGCTCTCCTGCGGAGTACGCCCCGACACCGCACTCGCCGCCGAAGCCGGCCTGGTCGTACGCCGTGGCGTCGTGGTGGACGACCGGCTGCGCACCAACGACCGGCGGATCTCCGCGATCGGCGACTGCGCGGAGCACGACGGCGTCCTCACCGGGCTGGTCGCGCCGGCCTGGGCCCAGGCACGGGTGCTCGCCCAGGTGCTCAGCGGAGCGGACCCGCTGGCCCGGTACCGTCCCCGGCCGTCGGTGACCCGGCTCAAGGCGGCCGGGATCGACCTGGCCGCGATGGGCGACGCCACCGACGGCGGGCCGGGCGAGGAACTGACGTTCATCGACCCGACCCGGGGCACCTACGCCCGGCTGCGCATCCGCGACGAGCGGCTGACCGGCGCGATCCTGCTCGGCGACAACCCGGCGGTCGGCACCGTGATCCAGCTCTTCGACCGGGGCCAGCCGGTCCCGGCGGACCGGCGGTCACTGCTGCTGGGCCGGGCATCGGGCGCCGCCGTCGCGGCGCCGGCGGCATCCCCCGCGCTGATGCCGGACGCGGCCACGGTCTGCCAGTGCAACAACGTGACCAAGGGTGCGTTGGTGACGTGCTGGCGCGCCGGCGCCCGGAGCGTCGACGCCGTCCTGGCGGCGACCCGGGCCGGCACCGGCTGCGGCGGCTGCCGGGACGCCGTCGCGGGGATCGTCGACTGGCTCTCCCAGGCAGACTCGGTGGAGGTGACGCGATGAACGGCGACCTGGTCGTCATCGGCAACGGCATGGTCGGGCAGCGTTTCGTGGACGCCCTACGCGCCCGCGACCCGCACGGACGGTGGCGGGTGACGGTGCTCGCCGAGGAGGGCCGCCCGGCATACGACCGGGTGCGGCTCTCGGCGTTCTTCGACGGCGTGGACGCGGACGCGTTGAACCTGCACACGCCGCACGAGGGGGTACGGCTGCGCCTCGGCGAACCGGCCACCGCGATCGACCGCGACCGGCGGGTGGTCAGCACGGCCACCGGCGAGCACCGGTACGACGCACTGGTGCTCGCCACCGGGTCGTACCCGTTCGTGCCACCGGTGCCCGGCGCGGACCTGCCCGGGGTCTTCGTCTACCGCACGCTCGACGACCTGGCGGCGATCCGGGAGTACGCCCGGGGCCGGCGGGCCGGTGCGGTGATCGGCGGCGGGCTGCTCGGGCTGGAGGCGGCGAACGCGCTGCGGCTGCTCGGCCTGAGCACCGACGTGGTCGAGTTCGCGCCCCGGCTGATGCCGGTGCAGGTGGACCCGGCCGGCGGCGCGATGCTCCGCCGGTACGTCGAGGAGCTGGGCGTACGGACCCATCTCGGGGTCGCCACCACCGCGATCCGGCCCGGCCCCGACGGCGCCGTGGCCGCCCTGGAACTCTCCGACGGTCGCACCGTCGACGCGGAACTGGTGGTGGTGGCCGCCGGCATCCGGCCCCGGGACGAGCTGGCCCGGGCCGCCGGCCTGACACTGGGACCGCGTGGCGGGGTGCTGGTCGACGACACCTGCCGCAGCGCCGACGAGCGGATCTGGGCCGTCGGCGAGTGCGCGGCGGTGGACGGCACCTGCCACGGCCTGGTCGCTCCGGGATACGCGACGGCCGAGGTGGTGGCGGACCGCCTGGTCGGCGGCGCGGCGACCTTCCCGGGCGCGGACACCGCCACCAAGCTGAAACTGCTCGGCGTCGACGTGGCCTCGTTCGGCGACGCGCACGGCACGACCCCGGGCTGCCTGGACGTCACGTTCACCGACCCCGCCACCCGGGTCTACGCCAAGCTGGTCCTCTCCGACGACGCGCGCACCCTGCTCGGCGGGGTGCTGGTCGGCGACGCGAGCGCGTACCCGACGTTGCGGGCCAGCGTCGGTGGTCCCCTGCCGGCCGCCCCGCTGGCGCTGCTCGCGCCGGACGGCGGCGGCGCGGACGCCGGTGCCCTGCCCGCCACCGCCCAGGTGTGTTCGTGCAACGCGGTGACCCGGGGCGACGTGGACGCCGCCATCGCCGGTGGCTGCGCGGACGTGCCGTCGTTGAAGGCGTGCACCAGGGCCGGCACCAGTTGCGGTTCCTGTGTGCCGATGCTGAAGCAACTCCTCGACGCGGCCGGGGTGGCGCAGTCCACCGCGCTCTGCGAGCACTTCGACGCCAGCCGGCGCGAGCTGTTCGAGATCGTCCGGGTACGCCGCATCCGCACCTTCTCCCGGCTGGTCGCCGAACACGGCCGGGGGCGCGGCTGCGACATCTGCAAGCCGGTGGTCGCGTCGATCCTCGCCTCGTTGGGCGCCGGGCACGTGCTCGACGGTGAGCGGGCGTCGTTGCAGGACACCAACGACCACTTCCTGGCGAACCTGCAACGCGACGGCAGCTACTCGGTGGTGCCCCGGATCCCCGGTGGAGAGATCACCCCGGAGAAGCTGATCGTCATCGGCGAGGTGGCCCGGGACTTCAAGCTCTACACGAAAATCACGGGCGGCCAGCGGATCGACCTGTTCGGGGCCCGGGTGGAGCAGTTGCCGCAGATCTGGCGGCGGCTGGTCGACGCGGGCTTCGAGTCGGGCCACGCGTACGGCAAGGCGCTGCGCACGGTGAAGTCCTGCGTCGGCGAGACCTGGTGCCGGTACGGGGTGCAGGACTCGGTGGGCCTGGCCGTCGCCCTGGAGCTGCGCTACCGGGGGTTGCGCGCCCCACACAAGATCAAGTCCGCGGTCTCCGGGTGCGCCCGTGAGTGCGCCGAGGCGCGCAGCAAGGACTTCGGCATCATCGCCACCGAGACCGGCTGGAACCTGTACGTCGGCGGCAACGGCGGCTTCCGACCCCGGCACGCCGACCTGTTCGCCTCTGACCTGTCCACGGACGCGCTGATCCAACTGATCGACAGGTTCCTGATCTACTACATCCGCACGGCCGACCGGCTGCAACGAACCGCCGCCTGGATCGAGGCCATGGACGGCGGCCTCGACCACCTGCGCGCGGTGATCGTCGACGACTCGCTGGGGCTCTGCGCCGACCTCGACGCGGCGATGGCCCACCACGTCGGGTCGTACTCCGACGAGTGGCGGGACGTGCTGGACGACCCGGAGCGCCTGCGCCGGTTCACCTCGTTCGTCAACGCCCCGGACGTGCCCGACCCGTCGATCACCTTCGCGCTGGAGCGGGGCCAGCCGGTGCCGACACGCGGCGGCACGCCCACCGCGCGCGACGAGCGGAGCGGCCGGGAACGCGAGCCCGTCGAAGCCGGTCGGCGGCGGCAGCCGGTGGCGCTCGGCCTGCCGGAGGTGCGGCGGTGAACGGCACCCTGACCTGGACCCCGGTCTGCCGGCTCGACCGGTTGGAAGCCGACCGGGGCGTCGCCGCCCTCGTCGACGGCGTGCAGGTGGCGCTCTTCCGGACCGCCGACGGGCTGTTCGCCATCGACAACCACGACCCCGTCAGCGGCGCGTACGTGCTGTCCCGGGGCATCGTGGGCAGCCGCGGCGACGTGCCGACGGTCGCCTCACCGCTGCACAAGCAGGTGTACGACCTGCGCACCGGGCGCTGCCTCGACCTGCCCGGAGTGTCGGTGACCCGGCACGCCGTGCGCTGCCGGGACGGGCTGGTCGAGGTGCGGCTGCGACAGGAGGACTGATGCGGGAGGAACTGGCCGGCTTCACCATCGGGGTGACCGCCGACCGGCGGCGCGACGAACTGGCCGCGCTGCTGCAGCGGCGGGGCGCCCGGGTGGTGCTCGCTCCGGCGCTGCGGATCGTGCCGCTGTCCGACGACACCGAGCTGCGCGAGGCGACCCGCGCCTGCCTGGACCAGCCGCCGGACATCCTGATGGCCAACACCGGCATCGGCATGCGCGGTTGGCTGGAGGCCGCCGAGGGCTGGGGGCTGGCCGAGTCGCTGCGCTCGGTGCTGGCCAGCTCGTACGTGGTGGCCAGGGGTCCCAAGGCGCGCGGCGCGATCCGGGCCGCCGGGCTGCACGACCAGTGGTCGCCGACCTCGGAGAGCTGCGACGAGGTGGTCGACCACCTGCGCCGGCGCGGCGTGGCCGGGCAGGTGATCGCCATGCAGCTGCACGGCGAGCGGCAGCCCGAGTGCACGCTGGCGCTGGAGGCGGCCGGCGCCACGGTGATCGAGGTGCCGGTCTACCGCTGGGCTCCCCCGACCGATCCCGCACCGCTGCACCGGCTGGTCGACCTCATCGCCGGCCGGCTGGTGGACGCCGTGACGTTCACCTCGGCGCCGGCGGCCGAGGCGCTGCTGCGGGCGGCCGGGGACCGGACCGAGGCCGTGCTGTCCGCGTTCCGCGGCGACGTGCTGGCAAGCTGCGTCGGTCCGGTGACCGCCGAGCCGCTGCTGCGGCGCGGAGTGCCGGTCAGCGCGCCGGGTCGGGCCCGACTGGGCGCACTGGTACGGACCATCGTCGACGAGCTGCCGCGCCGGACGACGACACTCAAGGCCGGCGGTCACCTGCTCACCCTGCGCGGCCACGCCGCGGTGATCGACGGTGAGCTGCGCCCGCTCGCCCCCGCCCCGATGGCGGTGCTGCGGGCCCTGGCCCAGTCCCCCGGCCGGGTGCTGTCCCGCACGGCGCTGCTGCGGACCCTGCCCCGGGGCGCCGACGAGCACGCGGTGGAGATGGCCGTGGCCCGCCTCCGGGCCGGCCTGCGCGCCCCCCGCGTGGTGCAGACCGTGGTCAAGCGCGGCTACCGGCTGCGGGTCGACTGACGGGTCGTGGCCGGCCGGTGCGTGCACCGGCCGGCCACCCGGATCAGCCGACCGGCGTGGGGAAGCCCCGACCGTGCTCGGCCTGGAGCCGGAGCATGGCGTGCTCGACCACCGTCACGAGCACCTGCTTGACCGAGTCCCGGTGCCGGGCGTCGGTCATCACCAGCGGCACCTGCGACGAGATGGCCAGCGCCTCGCGGATCTCCTCCAGCTCGTACTCCGGAGCGCCGTCGAACCGGTTCAGCGCCACCACGTACGGCAGGTTGCGGTTCTCGAAGTAGTCCAGCGGGGCGAACGCGTCGGTGATCCGGCGGGTGTCCACCAGCACGGCCGCACCCACCGCACCCCGGATGATCTCGTCCCACATGAACCAGAACCGGGTCTGGCCGGGTGTGCCGAAGAGGTACAGGATCAGGTCCTGGGCCATGGTGATACGGCCGAAGTCCATGGCGACGGTCGTGGTCTCCTTGCCCGGCACCTTGGACGGGTCGTCGATGCCGACACCGGCCGCGGTCATCACCGCCTCGGTGGTCAGCGGTGTGATCTCGGAGATCGAACCGACCAGGGTCGTCTTGCCGACGCCGAAGCCGCCCGCGACGACGATCTTCGCCGAGACGATTCCCCGGCTCTGCCGCCCCCCAGCGGGGTCATAGCCTGCGAAGTCCACTTAGCACCCTTCCAAGCAGTTCCATCCGCTCCTCGAATCCCTCGGCGGGAGCAGCAGTGTGTAACGTCAGCAGGCTCTCGGCCACCATGTCGGCGACCAACACCCGGGCGACGCCCAGCGGCATCCGGGTGTACGCGGCGATCTCCGCCAGCGACTGTGCCCGGCCTTCGCAGACCGTGGCGATGCGGTGCTTGTCATGCCCGGCGAAGCGGGACTCGGCGACCTGGGTGGGAGAAGCCGTGAGGACCGCCTCGAGGGCGATGTCCTGCCGGGGTTCGGTACGACCACGGGTGACCGCGTACGGACGCACCAGAGCGCCGCGCGGGTCAGCGCGTCGTTGGTCCATCCCCGATCACCTCCTCGTCCCCTGCGGAGCCGGTCCACACCGCCTCCCGTCCCTGGTCCGGCGCGCGAACCGCGCGCCGTGTCTAGGTGCTACGAGCGCACCGCGTCGCGCGGCAACGGCACCAGCGCGGCACCCACCCGTTCGACCAGCAGCGCCATCTCGTAGCCCACCTGGCCCACGTCGCAGCTACGCGCCGCGAGCACGGCCATCGACGAGCCGTCGCTGATCGACATGAGGAAGAGGTAGCCGCTGTCCATCTCGATGACGGTCTGCAACACCCCGCCCGCGCTGAACATCCGGGCCGCGCCCTCGGTCAGGCTCACCACACCCGAAGTGATCGCGGCGAGCTGGTCGGCCCGGTCCCCCGGAAGATCCCGGGAGGAGGCGAGCAGCAGCCCGTCGGCGGACACCGCCACCACGTGGGCGATACCCGCCACGCTGTCGGCGAAGTTGGTGAGCAGCCAACCCATGTCCTGCATGGCAGCTGGCCTGTTCATCGGCTCTCCTTGGTCGAGGTGCTGTTCAGGTCCGTTCCGGCCGTCCGGCCGCGCTGCACGCCGCGGTGGTAGGCCGACAACAGGCCGCGTACTTCATCGGGGGTCCGCCGGCTGCGGTCCCGGCCACCCTTCGGTTCGATGCCGCCCGGCACGAGTTGCGCCTGCGGCACCCGCTTGGGCAGCCCCGAGCGGGTCGTCCCGGCGGGGGCCGGCTCCGCGGCCCTGCTGGCCCGGGACCAGCCCTCGTCGGCCGCCGTCCGCCAGGAGTTCGTGTCCGTGGCCGGCGCGGCGGGCGTGGCCGGGGCGGCGGGTGCACTCGGGGCGGCGGGTACGGGCGGGGCCGTCCGGGCCGGCGGCGGGGTGTACGACGGCGGCGCCGTGCCCGCCCCGCTCGTGCCGAACCCGTTGGTGGTCCCGGTGCCCGACGTCCCGATGCCGTCGGCGTTGGAACTGCCCGGGGTGCGGGTGGGAAGCGGCGGCCGGGCCGGTGCCTTGGCCGGCGCGGACGCGGCGGCCGGCTGACCGCTGTTGCCCGCACGTGCCTCGGTCGGGGTGGCGCTGGCGACGGGCGGGGGCCCGTCGAACTTCGGCCGGGTGAAGATCGCGGTGGCGTCGTCGCCGTGCGACCGGAACCAGACCGCCTCCATCTCCCGGAAGATCGGCGCCTCGGCGGGGAACTCGGGCCGGGTGCTGACCGGGGCGGCCGGCACCGTCGGCGCCGGTGGAGGCGCGACCGCGCCGGGGCCGGCGACCGGCCCGACCGGCAGCACCGGTGCGTTCCGCCCGTCGGTGGCGTCCGCCGAGCCACGCCGGGGCAGCGGGTCGATGGTCGGGTAGGCCACCGTGGGGCTGCCCGTCGAGCGACCCGAGCCGGTGCCGAACGAGGGTCGGGCGGGCGGGACCGGGGCGGGCGGAGCCGCGGCGGGCGGCACCGTCGCGTGCGTACCGGTGAACCCGCCGGCCTGCACGGCCGGGGTCGTGTCGCGCGCGTCCAGCGGGGACTGCCACTGCGCCGGGGCCGGCGCGTTGGTCCGCCACTGGTCCGGCAGCGTTGCCGCCGCGGTGGTGGCGCCGGCGAACGGCTCGGCGTGGCCGATCGGGGTGAGCGGCGTCTGCTCGACCGCCATGGGCTGGCGCGGCCGGGTGAGCACCTGCTCGCGGCCCCGGTTGGCCGGCAGCACCACGGTCGCGGCGGGCAGCGTCACCTGGGCAACGGTGCCGCCCTCGACGTTGCGGCGCAACTCCACCCGGATGCCGTACCGGGAGGCGAGCCGGCTCACCACGGCCAGACCCATCAGCCGGAACGCGGCGACGTCCACGCTCGGTGGCGCGGCCAGCCGCCGGTTGAGTGAGTCGAGCTGCTCGTCGGTGAGGCCGAGCCCACGGTCCTCGATCTGGATGAGCACGTAGTCGCGGATCCGGCGACCGTCAGCGACCACGGTGGTGTTCGGTGGCGAGAACCGGGTGGCGTTGTCGAGCAGCTCAGCGACGAGCCGCACGACGTCGTTGACGGCGTGCGCGGCGACCGAGATGTCGGTGTCGACGGTGCCGAACTCGATGCGGTTGTAGAGCTCCACCTCGGACTGGGCGGCGCGCAACACGTCCACCACCAGCGCGTCGTCACGACGCGGTACGGCGGAGTCGGCGCCGGCCAGGACCAGCAGGTTCTCGTCGTTGCGGCGCATCCGGGTGGCGAGGTGGTCCAGCTCGAAGAGCTGCGCCAGCCGCTTCGGGTCCTCCTCGCCGCGCTCGATCGCGTCCAGCTCGCCGATCATCCGGTCGACCAGGGTCTGGCTGCGGCGGGCCAGGTTGAGGAACATCGCCGAGACGCTGGTCCGCAGCGCGGCCTGCTCGGCGGCGACACGCACCGCCTCCCGGTGTACGACGTTGAAGGCCAACGCCACCTGGCCGACCTCGTCGCGGTTGGTGAGCTGGATCGGGTCCCGGACCTGTCGGACGATCTCCTCGACCCCGCCGTCGCCCACGCTGCCCATGTTCTGCAGCCGCTTCACGGCGTCGGGCAGGTCGTGGTTGGCCACCGAGAGCGCGCCCTCACGCAGCCGGCGCAGCGAGTGGTTGAGCGAGCGGGCCAGCACCACGGCCAGCGACACGGCGATGAGCAGGGTCAGCAGCACCAGCACCGACTCGACCACGGCCTGCCGGATGACGTTCGTGCGTGCCGAGTCGGCCTGCTCCAGCAGCCGGTTCTGCAGTTGCACCTCGGCCCAGCGCATCAGGTCGTTCACCGCGCCGATGGCGGCGCTGGCGTCCTGCACGCTGACCAGCGGCCGCTGCCCGACCGAGCGGGTGATGTCGGTGGCGACCCGGTCGGCCAAGCCGACCGCGTCACCGGAGACGGTGCTGTCGACCAGGGACCGCTGCGCCGGGTCGGCGGCGAGCGAGAAGGCGAGCAGGGCCTCCTGCTGGCTGGTCAGCGTCGCCACGAAGGACGAGAACTGCTCCGAGTCGAGCTGACCGGCGGTCAGCGCCGTGAAGGCGACGGCCTGCTCCTCGGCGACGGACGCCTTGGCCCGCGCGAACGCGGCGACCGCGCGGCGGCTGTCGGACAGGCGCTCCTCGCCGGGCAGCTGGGCCAGCCCGTCGCCGTACGCGACCAGGTCGGTCAGGATCACGCCGTAGCGCAGCACCGCCTCGGCGACGGCCATCTGCCGGCGGTCCAGCACCTCCTGACGGGTGCCGTCCAGCGTGGCGAGGTGGTCGTCGATGGCCGCCAGCCGGTCCCGCAGCGCCGCCGGCACCTCGCCGATCCGGCCCCGCTCGGCGCGGTACTCGTCGACCTGCTGCTGCGTCTGGCGGACCCGCAGGTTGTAGGCGTCGGCCGGCTGCTGCGGCGTGGCCAGGTAGGCCGCCGCGGCCATCCGCTCGGACTGGAGGTCCTGCGTCAGCGCGCTGACGTCGATCGAGAGCGCGGTGAGCGACCGTGCCCGGGTGGCGTCGAGAGCGCCCTCACCGACCGAGATGAGCCGGACCGTGGCCAGCGCGATCACCGCCGCCACCGGGACGACCAGGATCAGCGCCAGCTTGGACCGGATCCGGGCGTCGCGCAGTCTCGGCAACCGTCGGCGCGTACGCCCGGCACTGTCGCCGAGCGCGGGCAGGGTCGTCGGTCCGGTGCTCACGACATCGCCTCCGTCGTTTCTTCCCCGCCTGACCCGCCGAACCATGCCGCGGGCGGAGGGGACCACGCGCGGCACGGCCGCGATTTCATCAGAGAAGACACTCTTTGGGAAGCCGCAGTGGGGTAGGAAACGGTCGGACGGCGCGCATCCCGTGATCCGGTCAACTGATACCTTCATTTCCGCAAGCCCCTGAACAGGGCATGTAACTCCAGAGTGGTCGCGCGTGTATGCAAAGTGAGCTTTTGCAAACATTGCGTTACCCCAGCATGTGGGATGGCCGTCCCGAAAATGCGACCAACGTCCGCGCTTGACCACAGCGCTGGCCATTGGCAAGGTTTTGCAGGCTTCGCGCACACCGTACGGCAGAGGAGATCCCGTCCTCCACTGAGGACGGATTAGCGGCGGTGACCGGGCAGCGCCCGCGCCCGCACCTGGAGGACTGAGTTGAGCCCCATCCGCTCCGCGACCATCGCGGCGCTCGCATCGGCCGTTGTGGCCACCACGCTCACCGGCTGCCAGTTCGGCGGGGACGACAAGGACACGAGTCCGATCGTGATCGCTGCGGACCTCGAACTCTCCGGCGCCGCCGCACCGGTGGGCCGGGCATACCAGAGGGCCCTGGATCTCAAGGTCGAGCAGTTGAACTCCTCCGGAGCACTGAACGACCGGAAGATCAAGCTGAAGGTGAAGGACAACCGTTCCGACGCCGCCGAGTCACTGCGCAACATCGCCGACTTCAGCAGCGATTCCCAAGTCAGCGCCATCATCATGGGCGGCTGTAACGAATGTGCGGTCGGTGCGGTCGGCACCATCAACGAGAAGCGGATTCCCACCATTGCGCTCGCCGCTTCCGGGGCCATCGCCAGCCCAGTCGCCGAACGGCGCTACGTGTTCAAGCTGGGCCCGAACGCCGTGGACAGCGCCGCCGCGCTCACCACCGAACTGCGCCGCAAGAACGTCCGCAAGGTGGGCCTGCTCTACAGCGACGACGACTACGGCCGGGAGGGCGCGCTCGCGCTCCGCCGCGAGCTGGACAAGACCACCATCAAGGCGGTCGGCGAGGAGTCGGTGAAGACCACCGACACCGAGGTCGGCCAGCAGATCACGCGGCTGACCAAGCTCAAGCCCGACGCCCTGGTCATCTGGACCCCGCCGGAGCAGGCGACGCTCGCCGCGAACAGCGCCCAGCAGGCCGCCTTCCGTGGGTCGCTCTTCTTCGACGCGGGCGCGGCCGGCGACCTGTTCCTCGGTGCGGCCGCCCGGGCCACCGAGCGGGCCACGCTGATCTTCACCCAGACCATGGTGATCGACGACGTCATCGCCACCACGCCGGCGAAGGCGGCCCGGCGGCAGTGGTTCCAGGACTACACCGCACGCTTCGGCGGCTACAACGGGTCCTCGTCGTTCGCCGCCGACGCGGTCCAGCTGATCGCCGACGCCGAGCTGCGCGCCGGGGGTGCGGCCGGGCAGGTCGACCGCGACGGCATCCGCGACGTGCTGGAGACGTCCCAGATGGACGGCCTCTCCGGCCCGATCCGGATGACGCCGGACAACCACTCCGGGCTGATGCCACAGGCGCTCACCACGCTGGTCGCCCGCAACGGCCGCTGGCGACTGGCCGGATAGCGCGAGGGTGTGGCCCGCCGTACCCGGCGGGCCACACCGCTCAGCGGCTGGTGGTCTCCCGCACCCAGGGCAGCGCGAGCCGCTCGACCAGGACCAGCGCCGAGTAGAGCAGGATGCTCACCAGCGCCACCAGCATGATCGCCGCCCAGGCGGTGGCGGTGTCGCCGACGCCTGCGTACTGGAGGATCACGTAGCCCAGGCCGCTCTCGCCGGCCTGGAACTCACCGATCACCGCACCGATCGCGGCCAGCGGCATGGCCACCTTGAGCCCCACGAAGATCTGCGGCAGCGCGGCCGGGAAGCGCACCTTGCGGAACGCCTGCCAACGGGAGGCGTTCCAGGAGCGCACCAACTCGGCCAGGTCGGCCGGGGTGGTGGTCAGGCCGGTCGCGGTGGACAGCACGATCGGAAAGAAACAGAGCAGGAACACCATGGTCAGGATCGGCTTCTGACCCCAGCCGAGCGCCACCACCAGCAGCGGACCCAGGGTGATCTTGGGCACCGCGTTGATGGCGACCAGCAGCGGGGTGAACATCCGCTCCACCGTGCGGGAGCTGGCCAGGGAGAGTCCGATCAGGACACCGGCCGCCGCCGACAGGGCGAAGCCGATCAGGATCTCCAACAGGGTGTCCCAGGTGTGCTCCAGCATCCGGGCAGGCTTGTCGACGAACGCGGCGAGCACGTCGCCCGGCGGTGGCAGCGCGGCCGGGTGGACCAGCTCCAGCCGGGCGATCAGCCACCACGCCGCCAGGGCGACCAGGAGGCCGGCCACAGGCAGCAGCGCCGCCCCGGTCCCCGCGCGGAGGCCGACACCCCGACCCGCCCGCCCCGCCTCGGGGCCGGCGCCCGGGGCTGCGGGCACCCCCGCCACCGGCTCCGCTGACCGGACGTCGGTCATCTTGTCCTCCTCGATATCCGACGGCCGCGAGGGCCGACGAGCGACGGGGGTACGCCCCACCCGGATCGGCGGAACGTACCCCCTGGTGACGACCGGACGATCAGGCCTTCGGCGCGAGGCTGAAGTCGATGATCTGCTCGGGGGTGACGTTCTGCTTCAGCGCGCCAGCACCCTGCAGGATCGCGATGCTCTTGGCCACCCGGCCGCTGTCCAGGGTGCCGATGGCGGTGCCGGAGTTGCCGGAACGGACGTACGCGGCCATCAGGTCCAGCTCGGCGGCGGCCGCGACCGGGTTGGTGGCGTCGACGTTCTTCTTCAGGATGTCGGCGGCCTCCTTGGAGTTCGCCAGGCTGTACTCCAGACCCTTGAGCAGCGCAGCGGTGAACCGCTTCACCATCTCGGGCTTCTCCTTGGCGATCTTCGCCGAGGTGATGAGCACGTTGCCGTAGAGGTCCTGCATCACGTTGCTGTACGGCAGCATGACGGCCTTCTTCTTGGCCACCGCCTCGATGGTCGGCTGACCCACGACGAACTGGCCGATGCCGTCCACCGAACCGGAGGCCAGCGTGCCGATGAGCGCCTGCGCCTCACCGTTGACCCAGGTCACCTTGCTGGCGTCCACACCGGCGAGCCGGGCGTACGTCGGGAAGAGGTTGCGGACCACGGACCCGGGGGTGTCGGCGAGCTTCTTGCCCTCCAGGTCCTTCGGGGAGGCGATGTTCTTGCCCTCGACGGTGGCGATGCCGGCCATGGTGCGCTGCTGGATCGCGGCCACCGCGATGAAGTCCTTCGCCTGGCCGTTGCCGAGCTGGAGAAGGCCACCGGTGAGGTCGATCGGCCCGAAGTCGGCCTGGCCACCGACGACGGTCTGGATCACGCCGCCGGTGCCCTGGCCGGCCTTGATCTCGACGTCGAAGCCGGCCTCCTTGAAGAAGCCCTTCTCCTTCGCCACCCAGGCGTAGGAGTCACGGCCGAAGTTGCCGAAGGAGGTGAGGTAGGTCACCTTCTCCAACGCCCCGCCGTTGCCGCCCTTGGCGTCGTCGGCCGAGTCCGACCCGCTGCTGCAGGCGGAGACGAGGGCGAGGGCGGTGGCCAGCGCGGCCGTAGCGACCGTACGGGTCAGCCTTCTCATCAGTGCACCATGTCCTTTCCGACCGGGGCCGCTGGCCACCGGAGGGGGTTGTCGTGGCGGGACCGGAGGGAGGGGTGGAAGCCGGGCACCGCCGTCGTGAGGGGACTCTTCGCGGGCACAGCGTACGAGAAACCCACCTTTGCGACGCCAGGCGTATCGGGTTGCGGAACGGATACAACCTGACGACCACCCCGGACGGTGCGTTACGCAGACGAGCGGGCTAGCCTTTGCCGGATTCCTGACCGTCCACTCAGCGGAGGTCCACCCGAGATGATCCGACTGTCCGGGGTGTCCCGTACCTTCGAAGGCCGATCCGGCCGGGTGGAGGCGCTGCGGGGCATCGACCTCGACGTCGCCGAGGGTGAATTCGTCGCCGTGCTCGGGCGCTCGGGCTGCGGCAAGTCCACCCTGCTGCGGCTGATCGCCGGGCTCCTCCCGCTGAGCGCCGGCGAGATCACCGTGGCCGGTACGCCGATCACCCGGCCCCGGCGGGACATCGCCATGCTGTTCCAGAAGCCCGCGCTGCTGCCCTGGCGCACCGTGCTGGACAACGTCCTGCTCCCGGTGGAGATCTTCGGCTGGAGCCGCGCCAAGCACCGCGAACGGGCCCGGCAACTGCTCGACGTGGCCGGGCTGGCCGGCTTCGAGAAGCGGCTGCCACACGAGCTGTCCGGCGGCATGCAGCAGCGGGTGTCGCTGTGCCGGTCGCTCATCGGCGAGCCCCGGGTGATGCTGATGGACGAGCCGTTCTCCGCGCTCGACGCGCTCACCCGTGAGGAACTCTCCGGCGAACTCCAGCGGGTGCACATGGAGAACAAGCCGACCATCGTCTTCGTCACCCACTCGATCGACGAGGCGGTGCTGCTCGCCGACCGGGTGGTCGTGCTGAGCCCTCGCCCCGGTCGGATCCGCAAGGTCGTCGAGGTGACCATCCCCCGGCCCCGCACCCTGGGCCGCAACGCCCACCTCGCCGACGTCGCCCAGGTCAGTGCCGACCTGCACGAGCTGTTGATGGAACGCGACCAGCCGGCCGCGGCCGGCGCGGAAGGACGATGACCATGCGGGTGTCGGTCTTCACCGAGCCGCACCGGGGGGCCAGCTACGACGACCAGCTCCGGTTCGCCCGGCTCGTCGAGGCCGGCGGCTTCGAGGGGTTCCTCCGCGCCGACCACTACCAGTCGAT
This sequence comes from Micromonospora yongxingensis, assembly GCF_052601155.1. Taxonomy (NCBI): domain Bacteria; kingdom Bacillati; phylum Actinomycetota; class Actinomycetes; order Micromonosporales; family Micromonosporaceae; genus Micromonospora; species Micromonospora yongxingensis. The sequence goes on along the minus strand of NZ_JBQXEO010000001.1, from coordinate 574,111 downwards.
GGGCGCCGACCCCGGCCTGCCCGGCCCCACGGACGCCTGGCTGACCCTCGCCGCGCTGGCCCGCGAGACCGAACGGATCCGGCTCGGCACCCTGGTGACGTCGGCCACCTTCCGGCTGCCCGGTCCGCTGGCGGTGATGGTCGCGCAGGTCGACCAGATGAGCGGCGGCCGGGTCGAACTGGGCATCGGCGCCGGCTGGTACGAGCGCGAGCACACCTCGTACGGCATCCCGTTTCCGGCCGTGGCCGAGCGCTTCGACCGGCTGGCCGAGCAGCTTGAGGTCATCACCGGGCTGTGGCGGACCCCGCCCGGCGAGACGTACAGCTACACCGGCGACCACTACCGGCTGGTGGACGCCCCGGCCCTGCCCAAGCCCGTGCAGGTGCCCGGACCGCCGATCATCGTGGGCGGGCGCGGGCCCAAGCGCACTCCGGAACTGGCCGCCCGGTACGCCGACGAGTTCAACATGCCGTTCAAGTCGGTGGAGCAGACCGCCGGGGCGTACGACCGGGTGCGCGAGGCGTGCGACCGCACCGGCCGGGCCGAGTCCGGGCGCGCTCCCCTGGTGCTCTCCGCCGGGATCGTGGTCGCCATCGGCCGGACCGACGCGGAGGCACAGCGACGGGCCGCACCACTGCACGAGAAGAGCGCGCTGCCGCCGGAGGACCCGGTGGTCGGCTCGCCCGCGCAGCTCGTGCAGCGGATCGGCGAGTTCGCCGCGGTCGGCGCCACCCGGGTCCACCTGCGCCTGATCGACTTCGCTGACCTCGACCACCTCGAGCTGATCGCCGCCGAGGTGCTCCCGCAACTGGACGGAGAACGATGAGCGACGTGACCGACGGGATCGAACTCGGCCCGGTGGGCCAGGAGATCGTGTACGAGAACGACCGGGTCCGGGTCTGGCACATCCGGCTCGAACCGGGCGAGCGCCAGCCGCTGCACCGGCACGACCACCCCTATCTGGTGGTGGCGATCGAGGGCGCGAAGAACGTCGTACAGACGGTCGACGGCACCCGGATCGACGCCGACGAACCCACCGGCGGAGTGGTCTACCGGGACCCCGGAGCCGTACACATGCTGACCAATGTCGGGGACACGACTTACCTGGCTCGGCTGGTCGAACTCAAGTAGACCCGCCGACGGCGGGCCGCCACGCCGCGCGGCGCGCCGGTGGCGATCCGGTGTACCAGGTGCGTAACGTGCCGGACATGGCCTTTCGGACCTGGGGCAGACTGCTGCTCACGGCGCTCGGGGTGAGCGTGCTGGCCGGAGCCGGCCAGCTCGGCGTCGCGTACGGATTCGGCATCATCCGACTCACCGGCGCCTTCACCGGTACGACCGTCAACCAGTGGCCGGCCCAGCTCGTCTGGGTGGGCTGGTTCGCCGCGAACGCCGCGGTGGCCGGCGCCGTCCTGACCGGACGCCTGGCCCGCCGGGACGGGCTGCCGGCCAGCACCGGACGGCAGTTGGCCGTCGGTGCCGCCGCCGCGCTCGGCGCCACCGTCGTCGCCCCGCTCTGCATGCAGCCAGCCCGGGCCGCCGAGTTGATCTCAATCGACCCGGTCTGGGCGGTCGGGATCTGCGCGGTGCTCGGCGCGCTGATCGGGGCCGGCGCGGCCATCGCCGTCCTGCTCCGACCCGAGCTGGGCTGGAACGTGGCGGCCATGGCCGGCATCGTGTGGGTGCTGGCGCTGGTCTCCGTCCTGCCGTCGCTCGGCACCACCGGCCCGCTGCCCACGGTGCGGCTCGGCGTGCTCGAACCGACCTGGCTCGACGACGGCGCGGCACAGCGGCTGGCGTTGCTCCTGCTGCCCATCGGGGCGCTGCTCGCCGGTGCGGCGACCGCCGGGCTGGCCCGCTGGCGGGGCCAGGTGCCGCTGATCAGCGGGGCCACCGGGGTCGCCGGCCCGGTGCTGGTGGCGTTCGCCTATCTGACCGCCGGCCCCGGCGACGCGGTCGACCGCTACCAGACCACCCCCTACTACGGCGCGCTGATCGCCGTCCTCGCCGGCGCGCTCGGCGCGGCCGCCGCCGCGCTGCTGCGCTGGCCGGTGCGTGCCGGTGCCACCGACGCGCAGCCGATCGAGCCCACCGACATCCTGCGCCCGCTGCCCGCCGGCCCGGCCCTGCCCGGCACCGAGTCGGCGGACTCCGCCGAGCCGACCGCCGCCGCCGAGCGCGCCGCCGCCGCGAAGCCGACCGCCGCAGCCGTGGAGCCCGCCGGCATCGGGCGCGCCCCGAGCGACGGCGACACGACCGCCACCGTCCGCACCGTGCCGGCCCACTGGGACTGGCCGGCGACCACGGCGAGCGGCCAGCACGGCCCGAGCCCCGCCGACCCGACCGCCACCGAGGACGTCGCCGTTTCCCGACTGGCCGAGGGCCGGTCACCGCGCCGCACCGGTGGTCACACCCCGACCGCCCCCGCCGCCTGGCTGACCGAGCCGACCGGCGAGTTCACCGCCGCACGACACGGGACGAGCCCGAGCCGCGACGACGAGACGAGCACCTCCCCCGTCGTCGAGCCCGAGCCGACGGTTCCTGCCAGCCGCCCGGATGTCGCACCGACCGGCACCGAGTCGGCCCCGACCACCAGCGATGCCACCCTCCCGAGCGAGCCGACCCCGGTGTCGACCCCCGCCACGGCGACGCGCACCAGGGCCGACGGCCCGACGCGCAACGATGACGACGCAGCCAGCACCGCGGCGACGGCCACGAACAGCTCGGCCCAGCCAACCAGCGCCGCCACGACCAGCACGACCACGACCAGCACGGCCACGACCGACACGGCCACGACCAGCACCGCCACGGCCGGCGCGGTCCAGCCGGCCAGCGCGGCTGCAAGCGACACGGGCACGAGCGGCACGGCCCAGCCGACCAGCGCGGACATGGCCGACACGGGGACGGCGAGCACGGGCACGACCAGCGCAGCCACGGCCGACACGGGGACGGCGAGCACGGGCACGACCAGCGCGGCCACGAGCGAGGCGGGCGCGACCGCCACGCCGGCGCCCAAGCCGCGTCGCACCCGCAAGCCGAAGTCCACCCCGTCGGCCACGACCCCGGCCGTCGCCGGCGGCACGAAGCCGACCGACCCGGAAGCTGCCGCTGACCCCGCTACGAAACCCGCCGCCAGCAAAGCGGGAAGGACGAGCGGCGACGCCCGGTCCGGCAAGGCCGGTGGCGTTTCCCGGCCCGGCGAGGAGACCCCCGATCCGGCATCCCGTCGGGGCACCCGGCCCACTCCGGTCGCCGGCACCGACCCCGCCGCGACCTCGGAGCCGCCCGCCGCGGCCGAGCCGACGGCGACCTCGACGCCGGCAGGCGCGGCCACCGATGCCGCCAACACGACCGACACCGAGCGCTCCGACACCGGGCGTGGTCCCGTGGAGCCGCTGTTCCAGGCGGCGACCGCCAGCAAACCGGAGAAGGACCGGTGGACGCCGGCCGCGCCGGCCTGGCCGGTCACCCCGGCGTGGACGGCTCCGGCCCAGACGAGTGACGCCGGGTCGACGGCCCCGGACGCCACGACCGGGCCGGAGGAGCCGACCGAGCGGACGCCCCGGCCCCGGCACCGGGCGCCGCTGCCCGACCTGAGCCGTGCCAGCAGCTGGGACGCCTTCAGGACCGCCCGCCCCGCCGGCTCGGCGGACCCGCAGGACAGCTCGCCGGCCGTCTCCCCGACGGCGTCGGCGGGCTCGGCCGCGGCCGTCGAGGACGCGGCTCCCGCCGACTCGTCGAGCCCGACGGCACCGGCGGGTCCCGCCACTCCAGCCGGCCGTCGCAGCGCGTCGGACCGGGCAGCCGCCCGGTGGCGACGCGCCACCGGCATGTCGGACCGGGCAGCCGAGGCTTCCGACCCCGGCACCCCCACGGGACCGACCACCCCGACGTCGGCGTCTCCGGTGGCGCCGGAGCAGACCGGCCCGTCCGAGGCCGCCAGCGACACCGGCGACGCGGCGAGCACCGACGCCGGACCGGCCGCGCCGACGCCCCGGGGCGACGCCGACCAGCCCGCGCGGCGAGGACGGCTCGGCGGACTGTTCCGCCGCAACCGGTCCCGCACCGAGGAGGAGAGCGCGACGCCGTCGGACACGCCGGAGGCGCTGCCCGCGCAGGACGAGGAATTCGTCGACTGGGTCGCCGGCCTCGGCAAGCCGGTGGCGGACAACGAGCCCGAGCAGGAGAACGGCCGCCGCTCGCTGCGCTCCACCGGTCGCCACCACCGCGACTGACGCGTCCACCGACCGCCGCACCGGTGTGCCGGCCCGCCGCCTGTTCCAGCGGGCCGGCACACCGGGTGGGTGGTCAGGCCAGCGGCAGGTAGACCCGTCCGCCACCGGAGACGAACTCCTCCGACTTGTCCTTCATGCCGCGGGCCGCGTACTCCTTGAGCTCCTGGGTGATCTTCATGGAGCAGAACTTCGGGCCGCACATCGAGCAGAAGTGCGCTGTCTTCGCCGGCTCGGCGGGCAGCGTCGCGTCGTGGTACGAGCGCGCGGTCTCCGGGTCCAGCGACAGGTTGAACTGGTCCTCCCAGCGGAACTCGAACCGCGCCTTCGACAGCGCGTCATCCCAGTCCTGCGCGCCGGGATGCCCCTTGGCCAGGTCCGCCGCGTGCGCCGCGATCTTGTAGGCGATCACGCCCGCCTTCACGTCGTCCCGGTCCGGCAGGCCCAGGTGCTCCTTCGGGGTGACGTAGCAGAGCATGGCGGTGCCGAACATGCCGATCATCGCGGCGCCGATGGCCGAGGTGATGTGGTCGTACGCGGGCGCGATGTCGGTGGTCAGCGGGCCGAGCGTGTAGAACGGCGCCTCGTGGCACCACTCCTGCTGCAGGTCCACGTTCTCCTTGATCTTGTGCATGGGCACGTGCCCCGGACCCTCGATCATCACCTGCACGTCGTGCTCCCAGGCGACCGTGGTCAGCTCGCCGAGAGTACGCAGCTCGGCGAACTGCGCCTCGTCGTTGGCGTCGGCGATCGAGCCGGGCCGCAGCCCGTCACCGAGGGAGAAGGTCACGTCGTAGCGGGCCAGGATCTCGCACAGCTCGGCGAAGTTCGTGTAGAGGAAGTTCTCCTCGTGGTGCGCCAGGCACCACGCCGCCATGATGGAGCCGCCTCGGGACACGATGCCGGTCACCCGGTCCACGGCCAGTGGCACGTACGGCAGCAGCACCCCGGCGTGCACCGTCATGTAGTCCACGCCCTGCTCGGCCTGCTCGACCACGGTGTCCCGGAACACCTCCCAGCTGAGCTTCACCGGGTCGCCGCCGACCTTCTCGAGGGCCTGGTAGATCGGCACCGTCCCGATGGGCACCGGCGAGTTCCGCACGATCGCCTCACGGGTCTCGTGGATGCGCCTGCCCGTCGACAGGTCCATGACGGTGTCCGCGCCCCAGCGGGTGGCCCAGGTCAGCTTCTCCACCTCCTCGGCGACCGACGAGCTGACCGCCGAGGTACCGATGTTGGCGTTCACCTTGACCAGGAACGCCTTGCCGATGATGGCCGGCTCACACTCGGGGTGGTTCACGTTGAGTGGCAGCACCGCCCGACCGGCGGCGATCTCCGACCGGACGAGCTCCGGGTCGACGTTCTCCCTGATCGCCACGAACTCCATCTCCGGCGTCACCACACCGGCCCGCGCGTACGCGAGCTGGGTCGGGCGACGCCCGGCAGCCCCGGCCAGCGGCGTGCCAGCGCCCCGCACCGGCGCGACGTCACCCCGCTCGGCGATCCACGGCCCGCGCAGCGGCGGCAGCCCCACCTCCGGGTCGGAGCCGGGACCGGACGTGTCGTAGAGCCGCACCGGCGGATGGTCCCCGGTCAGCGTCACCTCGGCGAACGGCACCCGGACATCCGGGCGGGACCCCTCGACGTACACCTTGCCTCGTGCCTGCATGACAGCCTCCCTGGTGATCAAGCGGACCAGCCGAAGTGATCCAGCGGCCCGCGGCCCTCGCCCAGCTCCCAACCCCGCGCGCCGGTCAGCGCACGGAGCACGTACTCCTTGGCGGCCCCGACCGCCGCCGGCACCTCGTCGCCCAGCGCGAGCCGCACGGCGATCGCCGCCGAGAACGAGCACCCGGTGCCGTGGGTGTGCCGGGTGTCGACGCGAGGGGCGCGCAGCAGGGTGGTGACGCCGCCGCCGTGCAGGACGTCGACCGCCTCTCCCCCGTCCAGGTCACCGCCGGTGACGACCACGTGCTCCGGGCCGCCGGCCGCGAGCGCCTCGGCGGCCGCGACCATCGCGGCCACGTCGTCCACCGGGCGTCCGGTGATGGCCGCGGCCTCCGCACAGTTCGGTGTCGCCACCCTGGCGTACGGGAGCAGCCGCTCGACCGCACCGACCACGCCGAGCCGGTGACCACTGGTGGCGACCAGCACCGGGTCGACGACGAGCTGGGGCAGCCGGCCGTCCCGGGCGGCCTCGGCCACCGCGTCAGCGACGGCGGGGGTGCCGAGCATCCCCGTCTTGACCGCGCGGACCGTGAAGTCGGCGAGCACGCTGTCCAACTGATCGGTGACCGTGCGCGGGGGCAGTGGCAGGACGGCGTCCACGCCCCGGGTGTTCTGCGCGGTGACGGCGGTGAGGACGCTGGTGCCGTACGCGCCGAGCGCCGCGAACACCTTGAGGTCGGCCTGGATGCCCGCGCCGCCGCCGGAGTCTGAGCCGGCGATGGTGAGCACTGTGCGCGGTGTCATCCTGCCTCTTTGGTTGCGGTTGAGGGCTGCGGCCGACCGTCTGCGGTTGCGGTTGAGGGCTGCGGCCGACCGTGCCCACTCCGGGCGGTCAGGCTTGATCCCTGCGTGGGCACGGTCGGCCGCAGCCCCGTTCGTGGGGACCTGGGTGCCTCCGCGCCGGTTTTGGCGGGCTCAGGGGTGACCGCCTCTTGGAAGGCTTCGGTCAGGGTGGCGGCTGTTTCGGTGGGGTCTGCGGCTCGCATGACTGCGCCGAGCACTGCCACTCCGACGGCTCCTGCCTCGACGCAGGCGGCGATGTGGGCCGGGGTTTCGATGCCGCCGAGCGCGAGGATGGGCACGCCGCTGGCCCCGATTAGCTTGTGCAGTCCGTCGGGTCCGAGGGGTGGGCCGTAGCCGGGCTTCGTCCTGGTCGGATAGACGGGAGAGAGGGTGGCGTAGTGCTCGGTGGTGAGTCGGTGCAGCTCGGCTTCGTTGTGGCAGGAGCGGCCGACCAGTGTGTGGGTCGGTGGCGGGTACGGGCCGGCGGCCGGGAGGTGGACGGCGTCGCCGCCGAGCGGGTCGGGGCCGGCCACGATCAGGGTTCCGCCGACCTCGGTGAGGATCGCGCGCAGGTCGGCCGCGAGGGCGGCGCGTTCGGCGCGGGGCAGGTCCTTCTCCCGCAGCACCACCCAACGCACTCCCCCGGCCACAGCCCTCGCCACGACCCGATCAAGCGGCCCTTTCGTCAGCAGCCGATCCGTCAGCACCACGACGCCCGACGGCAGGGTGCGGGAACGACGGGCCGGCGGCGCAGGGGTCGGGGTCACAGGTCGGGTCTTCCCTCGTCTGGGGTGGAGGGGAGGGCGTGGAAGCGGCGGGCGATGCGGCCGGCGCCGGCGGCCAGGCGGCCGGCCTCGACGGCGTACCGCATGGCGGTCGCCATCGCCACCGGGTCGGCGGCCCGGGTGACCGCGCTGGCCAGCAGCACCGCGTCGCAGCCCAACTCCATGGCCAGGGCCGCGTCCGAGGCGGTGCCGATGCCGGCGTCGAGGATCACCGGCACGTCCACGGCCTGCCGGATCAGTCGAATGTGGTGCGGGTTGCCGATGCCGAGTCCCGAGCCGATCGGCGCGCCGGCCGGCATCACGGCGGCACAGCCCACGTCGGCCAGCCGGCGCGCGAGCACGGGGTCGTCGCTGGTGTACGGCAGCACCGTGAAGCCGTCGGCGACCAGCTCCTCGGCGGCGCGGAGCAGTTCCACCCCGTCGGGCAGCAGCGTCCGCTCGTCGCCGATCACCTCCAGCTTGACCCAGTCGGTGTCGAACGCGTCCCTGGCGAGCCGGGCCACCTTCACCGCCTCGGTGGCGGTGTGGCAGCCGGCGGTGTTCGGCAGCAGGCGTACCCCGCACCCGTCCAGCAGTTCCAGCAGCCCGCCCGCGGACCCGGGGGCGGTGTCGACGCGGCGCAGCGCCAGAGTGACCAGTTCGGTGCCCGACGCGCGGATCGCCTGCTCCAGCACGTGCAGGTTCGCGGCGCCGCCGGTGCCGAGGATCAGCCGCGAGGTGAACGTCGCCCCACCCAGCTCGAACGGCATCCCGCTCACCCGCCCTGCGCGGCGGTGAGCACCTCGACACGGTCACCGTCGCGCAGCACCGTGGCCGGCCAGCCAGCCCGGGGCACCACCTCGCCGTTGACCGCGACCGCCACCCCGCGCTGCTCGGGGGTGATGTCGCGGACGAGGTCGGCCACCGAAGCGCCACCCGGGACGTTGCGCCCGGCCCCGTTCACCGTCAGCTCCACCGGTCCTCCTCCATCGTCGAATCGGGCCCGTCGGCCCCGGCCGGCGCACCGGAACCGGCCGCGCCGACGGAAGCCGGGGCGTCGCTGCCGAACCGGTCGGGCCGGAAGGGCGCGAGCAGCGGATCGGGCACGCCGGTGGTCACCAGGTCGGCGATCAGGTCGGCGGTGACCGGGGTGAGCACGATGCCGTGCCGGTGGTGTCCGGTGGCGGCCAGCACGTCCGGCCGGCCGGGCAGCGGCCCGAGGATGGGCGCGTTGTCCGGGGTGCCCGGGCGCAGCCCGGCGACCGCCTCGACCAGGTCGTACTCCGCCAGCTCCGGGAGCAGGTCGACGCCCGCGCGGAGCAGCCGCTGCACGGCACCGGCGGTGACGGTGGTGTCCGACCGTTCCTCGACCGTCGCGCCGAGCACCACCTCCCCGTCGGCGCGGGGCACCAGGTAGACGGGCTCGCCGTCGGCGTACCCCCGGATCACGTGCCGGAAGCCCGGCGCGACGCCGCCGGGCGCCCGCAGCCGGAGGATCTGACCCTTCACGGGCCGCACGGGCAGGCCGGTGAGGGCGGCGGCGCCGCAGCCGGCGGCGACCACGGTGACCCGGGCGTCCACCTCGCCGAGGTGCCGGACGGGTTGCGACACGAGCACCGCGCCGGCCCGCCGGGCGGCCGTGCGCAGCGCCGGCACCAGCAACCGGGGGTCGACCTGGTGGTCGGTGGGCGCGAGCGCGCCACCGCGCACCCGGGGCGCGAGCGCCGGCTCGTGGTCGCGCAGCTCGGTGGGACGCAGCGGCGTCACCGGCAGGCCCAACTCCTGTTGGTACGCCCAGAGCCGCCGCGCCTCGGCCAGGTCGTCGCCGGTGAGCCCCACCACCAGGGTGCCGTCGGTCCGGTAGCCGAGCTCCGCGCCGGTGGCCTCGGTCAGCTCGGCGGCGAACGCCGGCCACAGCGCTGCGGACGCCAGCAGCAACGCGGTGAGCTGCCGTTCACCGAAGTACGCCTCGGCGACCGGGGAGAGCATGCCGGCCGCAACGGCCGACGCCCCCGAGCCGGGGGCCGGATCGTGCACGACCACCCGCAGCCCTCGGGCGGCGCACCGCCAGGCGACCGCCAGGCCGATCGGCCCCGCCCCCACCACCGCCACGTCCGGCCGGGCCCGGTCGTCCGATGACGTCGACGGGGACCGGCCGGTCAGCACGTCAGCGCCCGGAGCAGCTCGGTGGTGGCCCGGGCCGGGTCGGCGGCAGCGGAGACCGCGCCGACGACCGCCACCCCGTACGCCCCGGCGTCCCGTAGCGCGGCCACCCGGGCGGCGGTCACCCCGCCGATCGCGATGACGGGCACGTCGACGGCGCCGGTAACCGCGCGTACCCCTGCCGGACCGATCGGGTCGGGCAGCCCGGACTTGGTGTCGGTGGCGTGGCACGGCCCGACGCCCAGGTAGCTGGCTCCGGCGGTGACCGCCTCGATCGCCGTCTCCGGCGCGCGGGCGGTGGCTCCCAGCACGCCGGTGGGGCCGAGCACCCGGCGGGCGGCGGCGACCGGCAGGTCGTCGGCCCCGACGTGCCCGCCGGCGGCGCCCACCGCCAACGCCACGTGCAGCCGATCATTGACCAGACAGTTCGCCCCGTACGGCGCGCAGAGCGCCAGCACCCGGCGGGCCAGGTCGTACGCCTCGCGGTCGGTGGCGGAGTCCTCGACGCGGACCTGCACGACCAGGTCGGCGCGGGCTGCCGTGAGGGCGGCCCGGACCACGGTGAGCGGGTCCCGCCCGGGTCGGGTGTCGGTGATCAGATGCAGTCGCCCAAGGGACGGCACGGCAACTCTCCTCCCTGCGCCGGCATTACCCGGATCAGGTTCGACGGTCGGGGGCTGTCAGCCCCCCTCTCAGCCCGGTACACCGGGCTCCCGTGGGTTACTTGCGTGTCACCGTACGACAGTTCCGCCGGTCTGCCAAGGCTGGGGTGGGCGGGACCGACGGGCCTCGATCCCGACGCGCGACGAGATCCGCTGGGCGCTTCATGCGGTCCTGTTCGGAATGTCGCCTGCCGTTGCAGAACCGTTACCCGCCGGCATCTTGCCGGACATTGATCCAGCAGAATTAATTTGTTCAGCGATTCGACAAAAATGCTGGCGTGGGCGCCCTGGCACGGCACCCGCACCAGCTCCATCTGGGACGGTCTTCGGCGAGCCGGCCCCCGCGATCCCTGTCCACCGAGACATAGGAGGCGGCGTGTCCCCATCTCGTCGTGCCCGAGTACCCATCACCGCGACCCTCATCTCCCTCGCCCTCGCCTCGACAACCCTGTTCGGAGCACCCGCACAGGCGGCACCGGCCGCCGCGCAGGTGCCGCCGCGAGACGCGCACGCCGCGACCCCGGTCAGCCAGGTGGTGCCGAAGGCGCCCAGGGCCGCCGCTGACGAACCCTTCTCCGTCCTGGTCTTCTCCAAGACCGCCGGCTTCCGGCACGACTCCATCCCCACCGGCGTCGCCGCCATCCAGCAACTCGGCGCCGCCAACGGGTTCACTGTGGACAACTCGGAGGACGGCGGCGCGTTCACCGACGCCAACCTGGCCAGGTACAAGGCCGTGATCTGGCTCTCCACCACGGGCGACGTGCTGAACGCCGAGCAGCAGGCGGCGTTCGAGCGCTACGTACGCGCCGGGGGCGGCTACGTCGGCATCCACGCCGCCTCGGACACCGAGTACAGCTGGGCCTGGTACGGCGACCTGGTCGGCGCGTACTTCGCCAACCACCCGGCCAACCAGCAGGCCACCGTCAAGGTGGAGGACCACGCCCACCCCTCCACCAGCGAACTGCCGGACCGCTGGTCCCGGTTCGACGAGTGGTACAACTACCAGACCAACCCGCGGCCGGACGTGCACGTGCTGGCCAGCCTGGACGAGAAGAGCTACACCCCGGGCGCCGGTGCGATGGGTGCCGACCACCCGATCGCCTGGTGCCAGGACTTCGACGGCGGTCGCTCCTGGTACACCGGTGGCGGGCACACCCGCGAGTCGTACGCGGAGCCGGAGTTCCTCAGCCACCTGCTCGGCGGCATCCGGACCGCCGCGGGCGTGGCCGACGCCGACTGCGGCGCCTCGAAGACCGCCAGCTTCGAGAAGGTGACGCTGGACAGCAACACCAGCAACCCGATGGAGCTGGACATCGCCCCGGACGGGCGGGTCTTCTACGTCGAGCGCGACGGCCGGGTGCAGATCGTCAAGCCGGACACCGGCAACACCGTCACGGCCGTCGACCTCGACGTCTTCACCGGCAACGAGGACGGCCTCATCGGCATCCGGCTGGACCCGGACTTCGCCACCAACAAGTGGGTCTACCTCTACTACGCCCCGAACGACGGCATCGCGCGCAACGTGCTGTCCCGGTTCACGGTGACCGGCGACACCATCGACCCGGCCAGCGAGAAGCAGGTGCTGCGGGTCGACACGCAGCGCAACACCTGCTGCCACGCCGGCGGCAGCATGGCCTTCGACGGCAACGGCAACCTCTACCTGGCCACCGGTGACAACACCAACCCGTTCGAGTCCAGCTCGTACGCGCCGCTCGACGAGCGGCCGGGCCGTCAGGACTTCGACGCGCAGCGTACCTCCGGCAACACCAACGACCTGCGCGGCAAGGTGATCCGGATCCACCCGGAGGACGACGGCACGTACACCGTCCCGGCCGGCAACCTCTTCCCGTCGGGCACCGAGAAGACCCGTCCCGAGATCTACGCGATGGGCTTCCGCAACCCGTTCCGGATCGGCATCGACCCGGGCAGCAACACCCTCTACGTCGCCGACTACGGGCCGGACGCCAACGCGGACAACCCGACCCGGGGCCCCCGCGGCCTGGTCGAGTGGAACATCGTCGGCACCCCGGGCAACTACGGCTGGCCGTACTGCACCGGCACCAACGAGGCGTACAACGACTTCACCTTCCCCTCCGGCCCGAGCGGTGCGAAGTTCGACTGCGCGGCGCCGGTGAACAACTCGCCCAACAACACGGGCCTGACCAACCTCCCGCCGGCCATCCCGGCCACCGTCGACTACGGCTACGCCGGTGACGCGCGGTACCCGGAGATCGGCGGCGGTGGCGCCCCGATGGGCGGCCCGGTCTACCGGTACGACGCGGACCTCGACTCCGACCGGAAGTGGCCGGCGTACTACGACGGCAAGGCGCTGCTGGGCGAGTGGAACCAGAACAAGATGTACACCATGCAGGTGACCGACGACGGCAAGTCGTTGGTGGACATCAACCAGCTGCTCACCGGCATGAGCATGATCCGGCCGATGGACTTCGAGTTCGGCCCGGACGGAGCGCTGTACCTGATCGAGTGGGGCAGCGGCTTCGGCGGCAACAACGACAACTCCGGCGTCTACCGGATCGACTACATCGCCGGCGACCGCGCACCGATCGCGGCGGCGAGCGCCACCCCGACCTCGGGTGCGGCACCGTTGACCGTCACCTTCTCCAGCGCCGGCTCGCGGGACCCGGACGGTGGCACGCTCACCTACGCCTGGACCTTCGGCGACGGGCAGACCTCGACCGAGGCGAACCCGACGCACACCTACGCCACGGCGGGCAACTTCACCGCCCAGCTCACCGTGACCAACCCGAAGGGCCGTACCGCGGTCGCCAACGTCCCGGTCACCGTGGGCAACACCGCACCGACGGTGACCATCGAGTTCCCGCCGGACGGCGGTTTCTTCGAGTGGGGTGACCAGGTCCGCTACACGGTCAAGGTGACCGACCCGGAGGACGGGCAGATCGACTGCGACCGGGTGCAGCTCCAGGTGTTCCTCGGTCACGACGAGCACGCCCACCCGCTGGAGCAGCACACCGGCTGCGCCGGCACCGTCCAGACGTCGCTGGCGTCCGGGCACGGCGCCGAGGCGAACGTCTTCGGGGTCTTCGAGGCCACGTACACCGACAAGGGTGGCAACGGCGGAGCCGGACCGCTGACCGGGCGGGCCATCGAGCAGTTGCAGCCCAAGCGCAAGCAGGCCGAGTTCTTCACCGCCACCGGGCGGGCGCCGGTCAGCACCGGCGGCGGGGACCCGGGCGTGCAGCGGGAGACCAGCGCCGACACCGCCGGTGGCGGCCAGAACATCGGGTTCATCGAGGACGGCGACTGGTGGTCGCTCGCCCCGGCGGACCTGACCAACATCACCGACATCCGGTTCCGGGCCGCATCGGCCGTCTCCGGCGGCCGGATCGAGGTCCGCGTCGGAGCGGTCGACGGACCGGTGGTCGCCACGGCCACCGTGCCGGGCACCGGCGGGTGGCAGACGTACACGGACGTGACCGCGCCGGTGACCGGCGCCGGAAGCGGCACGCTGTACTTCGTCGCCCGGGACCCGAACGGCGGCGCGGGGTCGCTGCTCAACGTCAACTGGATGGACTTCCTCGGCCGAGGAGTCACCGAGAACGCTCCGCCGACGGTGAGCGCCACCGCCAGCCCGGCGACCGGCACCGCGCCGGTCACGGTCGCGTTCGACGGCACGGCCACCGACGCCGAGGGCGACACCCCGCTGACGTACGCCTGGGACTTCGGTGACGGCGGCACGGCGACCACCGTGGACGCCAGCCACACGTACACCAGCCCGGGCACGTTCACCGCGACCCTCACGGTGACCGACAGCAAGGGCGCCAAGTCGTACGCCACGGTGCCGGTACGGGTCGACGCGCCGGACACGTCCTGCTTCGGGGCGCGCTCGGACGACTTCAACGGCACCAGCCTCGACAAGGCACGGTGGACCAGCGTGGTGCGGGAGAACCAGCTCTACTCGGTCTCCGGTGGCGCGCTGCGGCTGCCCACCGCGGTGGGTGACCTCTACGGCGCCCGTAACGACGCCACCAACCTGGTGCTCCAGGCGGCTCCGACCGGCCCCTGGGAGATGACCACCAAGGTCACCCTGCCGGTGACGGCCAACTACCAGCAGGCCGGCCTGCTGGTGTACGGCGACGACGACAACTACGCCAAGCTGGACCTGCTGTACAACGGCAGCCGGCGGGTGGAGTTCATCCGGGAGACGGCCGGCACGCCTCGCAACGAGGCTGCCGACAGCGTCGCCGCGCCGGCGGGTGACACCGTGTACCTGCGGATCACCAGCGACGGGACGAACCTGACGGCGGCCGTCTCGGCCGACGGGCAGACCTTCACCCCGGCCGGCCGCTCGGCCGCGCTCGCCGGCATCACCAACCCGCGGATCGGGGTCTTCGCCCTCAACGGCGGGACCGAGGCGCCGGTGGTCGACGCGGCCTTCGACTCGTTCCAGGTCACGCCGGACGCCCCGGCCGGCCCGGTCGACCCGTCGGACGAGTTCACCGGTGGCACGCTGGACAAGTGCCGCTGGAACGCGATCCTGCGGGAGGACCCGAACGGTTACCGGGTCACCGGTGGCGCGCTGCGCATCGACGTGCCCAACGGTGACATCTACGGCGGCGACAACACCGGGCCGAAGAACTTCATCCTCCAGACCGCGCCCTCGGGCGACTGGACCCTGGAGACGAAGGTCGACGGCAGCCTGCTGAACGAGCAGTACCAGCAGGCCGGCCTCATCGTGCAGGCCGACGACGACAACTACCTGAAGTTCGACTACATCGCGGACAACCAGGCCGGTCAGCCGGTGACGCGGCGGATCGAGTTCCGCAGCGAGATCGGCGGGGCGGTCCAGAACCCGCAGCCGGAGGCGGCGAACCTGACGGGTGCGGTGTGGTACCTGCGGCTGGCCCGCAGTGGCGACACCTTCACCGCGTCGTACTCGGCCGACGGGACGACCTGGACCGCGTTGACGGCGCTCACCAACGCCGCGGTCGGGGCCACCCCGAAGGTCGGGCTGTTCACCCTCGGCGCCAACCAGACCGCCTCGAAGACCGCCGGTTTCGACTACTTCCGGCTCAGCACCGAGGCGGCCGACACGACCGCGCCGGTGACCACGGCGGCGGTCTCCGGCACCCCGACCGACGGGTGGTACACGGGGCCGGTGACGGTCACGCTGACCGGCGCCGACGAGGCCGGCGGCAGTGGGTTGGCCGGGACGGCGTACCAGTTGGACGGGGCCACCACCTGGACGGACTACACCGCTCCGGTGGCGGTCAGCGGCGACGGCGAGCACGAGCTGCGGTTCCGCTCGACCGACGAGGCGGGCAACGTGGAGTCGACGAAGACCGTCACGGTCAAGATCGATGCCACCGCGCCGGTCACCTCGGCGACGTTCGCTCCCGCGAACGACGCCGGCTGGCACGACGGGACGATCCCCGTCGTGCTGACCTCGACCGATGCCGGTTCCGGGGTCAAGGCGGTGGAGTGGTCGCTGGACGGTGGCGCGTGGACGCCGTACACGACGCCGGTCGAGGTGACCGGTGACGGGCAGCACGAGCTGCTGTTCCGGGCCACCGACAAGGCGGGCAACGCCGAGACGCTCAAGTCGGCGGTGCTGCGCATCGACGGCACCAAGCCGACGCTGCTGGTGTCCGGGATCGCCGACGGCCAGCTCTACGGGGACAGTCAGGACCTCCGGGTGTCCTGGCAGGCCGTCGACCCGACCTCGGGCATCGCGAGCGTGGTCGGCGACCTGGACGGCCGGCCGTACGCCAGCGGCACCCTGCAGGCCATGTACGAGCTGCCGCTCGGCCTGCACGAGCTGACCGTGACCGCGACCGACAAGGCGGGCAACACGACCACCTCGGAGGTCCGGTTCTTCGTCACCACCTCGTTCCGGGACATGCAGAACCTGCTGGACCGGTTCAAGGCGACGTCGCGGCTGTCGGCCAACGCGCACAAGCAGTTGACGGCGAAGCTCGACGCGGCTCGGAAGGCCGAGGCGTCGGGCAACGACACGAAGGCGGTCAAGCAGCTCACCGATTTCCGGACCCTCGCCACGAACGCCGCCCTGGTGTCCGAGGCCGAGATCCGGGACGTCCTCGTCCGGGACGCCGACGCCATGATCGTCCGGCTCGGCGGCGCGGCCAGCAAGGCCGGGGTGAAGGCGAACGACGGCGAGCCCGTCAAGGGCACCGGTCGGCTCGGTGGCGACGCCACCCGGCTCGCCCCCGGTCGCCAGCTCTGATCCGACGAGGCCCCTCCCCGACGCTCCGGCGCCGGGGAGGGGCCTCCCTCATCCGCAGTGAGGAGAGGTCCGTGACGCGTATCCGCAAGGGGTTCGCCGCCCTGCTCGTCGGACTGGCCCTGGTCCTGTCCGCCGCCGCGCCGGCCGAGGCGCACACCGGCAAGCTCAAGCTGACCGTGGCCGGCGACGGGGCCGACGGGGTGACCGTGCAGGCCACGTACGCCGACGGGCACCGGCTGGACAAGCCGGTGCGGTTGACCCTCACGGGCACCGGCCCGGAGGGGCGGCGGCTCGGCCCGGTCCAACTGGAACCGCAACCCGAGGGACAGGGCTTCTACAGCAGCGGCCCCGTGCTCTCCCCCGGCACGTGGCGGGTGACGGTGAAGGCCCCGGCGCCGAACGCCGGTCAGGCCGCCGCCGAGATCCAGGCACGGCCGGCGCAGTCACCTCCGGCGCCCGCACCGGTCGCCGTGACGGCACCGGCCCCGGCCGACCGGGCGGAGGAAGGCACGTGGTGGTGGCCGGTCGCACTGGCCGCCCTGGTGCTGACCGCGCTGGCGGTGGCGGTGCCCATGCTGTTCAGCCGACGCCGAACAAGTTGACCACCCGGGGCGCTGCGACGCCCCGCCACGACAGAGGGCCGGACCGTCCCGCACGGTCCGGCCCTCCGTTGTTTCCGGCGCGACTCCCGCGGCGGGTACAGCCGCCCGGCGACGCGGTCGTCAGAGGATGGCGCGCAGCGCCGCCAGGTCCTCGTCCGTGGGCTCCCAGGTGCCGGCGGCGGCGTTGGCGTGCACCTGCTCGGGCGTGGTGGCGCCGGCGATCACCGAGCTCACCGCCGGCTGGGCGGCCAGCCCACCGATCGCCACCTGGAGCATGGTCAACCCTCGCTCGGCCGCGTACGCCTCGATCGCCTCGATGGTGTCCCAGTCGGCGGCGGCGAAGCGCTCCGCGTACCGCCCGCCGCCGGAGAGCCGGCTGCCGGCCGGCGGCTGCGCGCCGCGCCGGTACTTGCCGGTGAGCAGGCCGTTGGCGAGCGGAAAGAACGGCAGCATGCCGAGCCCGAACCGCTCGCACGCCGGGATCACCTCGGTCTCCACGGACCGCTGCAGCAGGTTGTAGTGGTTCTGCGCGCTGATGAACCGTGCCCGGCCGTTGGACGAGGCGACCCAGTCCGCGTCGGCGATCTGCCAGCCGGTGAAGTTGGAGTTGCCCAGGTAGCGCACCTTGCCGTCGCGGACCAGGTCGTCCAGGGCCGCCAGCGTCTCGTCGATCGGGGTGCCCGGGTCGGGCTCGTGCACCTGGTAGAGGTCGATGTAGTCGGTGCCGAGCCGGCGCAGCGACGCCTCGACCGCGCGGGCGATGTAGCGCCGCGATCCCCGGGCGCCGAAGTCCGGCCCGTTCAGGCCGTTCATGTCCATGCCGAACTTGGTGGCCACCACCACGTCGTCCCGGCGTCCCTTGAGCGCCTGCCCGAGCAGTTCCTCGGAGCCGCCCTGCGGCTCGCCGTAGATGTCGGCGGTGTCGAAGAGGGTGATCCCGGCATCCAGGGCGGCGTCCACCACCGCCTGGGTGCCGTCGAGGTCGAGCTTGCGGCCGAAGTTGTTGCAGCCGATCCCGACGACGGACACCACGAGCCCGGAGTCGCCCAGCCGGCGATAGGTCATCTCAGTCACGAGATCCACCCTATGCCTGAGCAGGGACGGGCCACCTGTCAACTCCTGCCGTGCGCAGAGCGGCCCGTCCCTTCGCTCAGCCGACGTCCCAGACCGGCTCCGGTGTCTCCACCACCTCGCTGTCACCCCGGAACAGCACGAACCGGTCGAAGGAGCGCGTGAACCAACGGTCGTGGGTAACCGCGATCACGGTCCCCTCGAACGCGTTCAGCCCCGCCTCCAGCGCCTCGGCGCTGGCCAGGTCGAGGTTGTCGGTCGGCTCGTCCAGCAGCAGCAGGGTCGCCCCGGACAGCTCCAGCAGCAGCACCAGGAAACGGGCCTGCTGCCCGCCGGAGAGGGTGCCGAAGCGCTGGTCGCCCTGCGCGGCCAGCTCGTAGCGGCTGAGCACCCCCATCGCCGCGTGCCGGTCCATCCCGGTCCGGTGCTCGTCACCCCGCCAGAGGATCTCGACCAGCGTCTTCGACATCAGCTCCGGCCGGTCGTGGGTCTGGGAGAAGTGCCCGGGGCGCACGCGTGCGCCGAGTCGCGCCGTGCCGTCGTGCGCCACCGGCGCGAGCGCGCCCGCGCCGTCGACCGGCCCGTTGGCCGGGTCCGGGTCGGTGCCACCGCGGGCCAGCAGCCGCAGGAAGTGCGACTTGCCGGTGCCGTTGGCACCGAGCACCGCCACCCGGTCGCCGTACCAGATCTCCAGGTCGAAGGGGTAGGTCAGGCCGTCGAGCTCCAGCTGCTCGCAGACGACCGCGCGCTTGCCGGTCCGCCCGCCGGTCAGCCGCATCCGGATGTCCTGGTCCTTCGGCGGTACGGGCGGCGGCCCGGCCTCCTCGAACTTGCGCAGCCGGGTCTGCGCGGCCTGGTACCGCGAGGCCAGCCCGTCGTTGTACGCCGCCTTCTGCTTGTACATCAGCATCAGCTCGCGCAGCTTCTGATGTTCCTCGTCCCAGCGGCGGCGCAGCTCGTCGAGGCGGGCGTGCCGGGCCACCCGCGCCTCGTACCAGCTGGCGAAGCCACCCGGGTGCACCCAGGCGCTGCCGCCCTCCACGGCGACCACCCGGTCGGCGGTCTGGGCCAGCAGTTCGCGGTCGTGCGAGACGTAGAGCACCGACTTGGTCGACTCGCGCAGGCGCGCCTCCAGCCAGCGCTTGCCGGGCACGTCGAGGAAGTTGTCCGGCTCGTCGAGCAGCAGCACCTCGTCGGGGCCGCGCAGCAGCAACTCCAGCGCGAAGCGCTTCTGCTGTCCACCGGAGAGGGTGCGGACCGGCCGGTCCCGGACACCGTCCCAGGGCTGGTCGAGCACGATGGTGGCGACGGTGTCGAAGAGCACCTCGGCGTCGTACCCGCCGGCCTCGCCCCAGGCGCCCAGCGCGTCGGCGTACGCCAGCTGGGCCTTGCCGGCGGCGGTGCTGTACTTGCCGCGGACCTCGGCCGCCCGCATGGCCGCCTCGGTCTCGCCGAGCCGGCGACCGGCCTCGCGCAGCGGCGGCGGGGCCAGCGACAGCGCCAGGTCGGCCAGCGTCGACTCGTCCCCGATCATGCCGATGAACTGGCGCATCACGCCCAGTCCGCCGGCCCGCGCGACGGCGCCGGTACGCACCGGCAGGTCGCCGGCGACCATCCGCAGCAACGTCGTCTTACCCGCGCCGTTCGGCCCGACAAGGGCGACCTTGCTGCCCTCACCGACCCGGAACGACACGTCGGCGAAGAGTTCCCGACCGTCGGGCAGGATGTGCCCGACCGCTGCCACGTCCACGTATCCCACGCCGGGATCCTGCCCCAGCGCGGGCCGGGGGGACATCCAATTACCGGGTGACCCGCAGCACCCGGAAGCCCTTCTGGCTGGCGCACCGCTCGACCTGCCAACCCTGGTCGATGAGCCACCGGTGCAGCGAGTCGCCGCCGAGGTGCCGGGCGACCACCAGCCAACCGACGCCGTCCGGGGCGAGCCGGGGCAGCCAGCGCAGCAGCAGGTCGTGCAGCCCCTCCTTGCCGATCCGGATCGGCGGGTTGGACCAGAGCTGGGCGAAGCGGATCTCGGCCGGCACGTCGTCCGGCGCGCTGACCCGGACCCGGTCGGCGGCGCCGACCCGGGCCGCGTTGACCGCGGTCAGCTCGCGGGCGCGGGCGTTGACGTCGACCGCCCAGACGGTGCTCGACGGCGCCGCGTCGGCCAGCACGGAGGCGATCGGCCCGAACCCGCAGCCGAGGTCGAGCAGGTCGCCGGTGGTGTCGGCGGTGGGCAGCTCGGCCTTGCGCAGGAGCACGGCGGTGCCCGGGTCGAGTCGGCTGGCGGAGAAGACGCCGCCGGCCGAGGCGAGCCGGTAGTCGCGGCCGGCCACGGAGAACTCGACCTCGCGCGCCGGGGCATCGCTGGCGGGCTGAGCGGTGAAGTAGTGGTCGCCGGTCACGCGGCAATTCTCGCACCGGCCCGGGCAGGCCACGACACGGCCCACGCACACATTTCCCGTTATTACCCCCTAAAGGGACAATGGCTCCTACTCTGGGCGACATGGTGTATCGGTACGAGTCCGATGAGGACGTTTTCGAGGAGTACCCGGAGCCCGGGTCCGACCTGGCCGTGCGCGGCGGCACGCCCCCGCCCGCCGGGCCCTCTCCGTCGCGCTTCCCCACCCCATCGCTGCGTCGACCGAACCAGATCGCGCTGCCGTCGTCCCAACCGCCGCCGGCCCGTGCCGACCTCCCGCCGGCCCGAGAAGACGTCCCGCCGGCTCGTGCCGACATCCCGCCCGCCGCGCCGCGCGACCAGGTCTACACCTCGGCGCAGCCGATCGAACCGACACCGGGGCGTACCGGCGGTCGACTCTGGCAGGTGCTGATCGGTGGCGCGGCCGTGCTGGTTCTGCTCGCGCTCTGCGGTCTGGGCGCCGCCGCGCTGCTGGCGGATCGCGACCCGCAGCCGCAGGCCACGCCCACCTTCCAGCCCAACGCCGTCGCGCCCACGCCCGACGAGCGGCAGGACCTCGACTCCCGGGACACCGACCAGGCTCCGCTCACCGCCAAGGAGGTCTTCCCCGGCAAGGAGCTGAAGCTCACCGACGGCCAGCCGGGCTACCAGGTCCTCAAGACGCACTCCAGCGGCAGTTGCGCCGTCGCCGCCACCGACGAGGTGGCCGACCTGCTGATCCGGCTCGGCTGCAACCAGGTGGTCCGGGCCACCCTGCGGACCCCCGACGGCGACCACCTGGTCACCACCGGCCTGTTCAACCTCACCGACAAGGTCAGCGCGGAACGCGCCCGGGACCGGGTCCGGCAGATGCTCGACGAGCGGCAGGGCCGTTTCCGGGGCCTCGTCGGCAGCGAAGGCGACGGCAGTGACGTCATCGCCACCGCCCCGGCGCGGGTCGGGTGGCAGGTTCGCGGCCACTATCTGGCGTACGCGCTGGTGGTCCGCGCGGACGGCGCGGCGGTCAAGTCCGGGGACGCCAAGATCCGGGAGATCCTGTTCGACATGATCGAGCAGCACCTCAGCCGGGGTGTGCTGCAGAAGCGGGCCGACGGCGGCACGGCCGGGCAACCGACCGCGGGGCCGACGGAGAGCAGCGGAGCCCAGAGCGGCGACACCGGCGACGGTGAACTGCCGGGCAACTGACCGGCCGTCGGCGACCATCGCTCGACCGGGACCGGCCGTCGGCGACCAGCTCTCGCCCGGACCCGGTCGGTGTGTCAGCCCTCGACCGGGACCCGTAGCCGGCGGGTGAGGTCGGCGCGGCGGGCGTACTCGGCCGGGTCGGCCGGGTAACCGACCTCGACCAGGGTCAGCCCGTGCGCCGGGGCGACGGTCACCTCACTGGACCGCTCCCGCCGGGTGAGCAGGCTGCCCGGCCACTCCACCGGGCGGCGGCCGTCCCCGGCCACCAGCATCGCCCCCACGAGGCTGCGCACCATGGCCTGGCAGAACGCGTCCGCCTGCACGGTGGCGACCAGCACACCGTCCGGGTCGCGGCGCCAGTCCAGCCGGGTCACCTCGCGCAGGGTGGTCGCGTTCTCCTTGCGCCGGCAGTACGCGGCGAAGTCGTGCTCACCGACCAGGCCGGCCGCCGCGGCGTTCAGCGCGGCCAGATCCAGCGGCTTCGGCCAGGCCAGCACCTCGTGCCGGCGCAGCGGCTCGGCGCCGTACCGCGCGTCGGTGACCCGGTACTCGTAGCGCCGGAAGGTCGCCGAGAACCGGGCGTCGAAGTCGGCCGGCATCTCGGTCATCGCCCGCACCCGCACGTCGGTGGGGAGCAACCGGGCCAGCCGGCGCAGCAGCCGCTGCTCGTGCCGCCGCCACACGTCGACGGGAAGGTCCAGGTGGCAGACCTGCCCGGTGGCGTGCACGCCGGCATCGGTCCGCCCAGCCACGGTCAACCCGGTGGCCGTACCGGCACCGAGCACCAGGTCCAGGGTCTCGACGAGCACCCCGGCCACGGTGCGCCGGGTCGGCTGGGCGGCCCAGCCGGAGAAGCCGGTGCCGTCGTACGAGACGTCCAGCCGGAGCCGGATCCGCTCGTCCACCTCGTACCTCCAGTCACGAATCGGGCCCGACACCCCCACGAGGGGTGCCGGGCCCGAACGAAGCCCTAGATCAGGCCTTCTTCTCCTCGGTGGCGAGGTCGCTGTCCTCGCGCGCCTCGTCGGTGTCACCGGACGCCGACACCGGCGGCTCGGAGTCCTGGTCGGCCGGGGCCGACTGCGGGGTCTCCTCGTCGGGGGCGAGCGCCTCGACCTTGTCCTGCTGCGCGGCCTTGCGGGCGGCGGTCTTCTTGTTCGCCTTCGGCTCGGCGACCTGAAGCTCCTCCACCAGCTCGATGATGGCCATCGGAGCGTTGTCACCCTTGCGCGGACCGGTCTTCACGATCCGGGTGTAACCGCCGGGGCGGTTGGAGTAACGCGGAGCGATCTGGTCGAACAGGGCGTAGACGACGTCCTTGTCCTTGACGACACCCAGCACCCGCCGCCGCGAGGCGAGGTCACCGCGCTTGGCCTTGGTGATGAGCTGCTCGGCCAGCGGGCGCAGCCGCCGGGCCTTCGTCTCGGTGGTCTGGATCTTCCCGTGCTGGAACAGCGCGGTCGCCAGGTTGGCCAGCATCAGCCGCTCGTGCGAGGGGCTGCCGCCGAGGCGGGGGCCCTTGGTGGGCGTGGGCATTTTTGGTGCTCCTCAGTTGTGGCGGCAGCGCGGACTAGAGCTGCTCGGTCTCGCGGTAGTCGTCGGTGTCGTAGTCGGCCTCGCCGAAGGTGTCCACGACGTGCGCCGGGTCGAAGTTCGGAGCAGAGTCCTTCAGCCCCAGACCCATCCCGGCGAGCTTCATCTTGACCTCGTCGATCGACTTCTGACCGAAGTTGCGGATGTCGAGGAGGTCGGCCTCGGTACGCCCGATGAGCTCACCAACGGTGTTGATGCCCTCGCGCTTGAGGCAGTTGTAGGAGCGGACGGTGAGGTCCAGCTCCTCGATCGGCAGAGCGAGGTCCGCCGCCAGCTGGGCGTCCTGCGGGGACGGCCCGATGTCGATGCCCTCGGCGGTCTCGTCCAGCTCCCGGGCCAGCCCGAACAGCTCCACCAGCGTCGAACCGGCGGAGGCCAGCGCGGTCCGCGGGCCCATCGACGGCTTGGTCTCGACGTCGATGATCAGCCGGTCGAAGTCGGTCCGCTGCTCGACGCGGGTCGCCTCGACGCGGTAGGTCACCTTGAGCACCGGCGAGTAGATCGAGTCGACCGGGATACGGCCGATCTCGGCGCCGGACTGCTTGTTCTGCGCCGCCGTCACGTAGCCCCGGCCCCGCTCGACGGTCAGCTCCATGTCGAGCCGGCCCTTGCCGTTGAGGGTGGCGAGCTTCAGGTCCGGGTTGTGCACCGAGACGCCGGCCGGGGGCTGGATGTCACCCGCGGTCACGTCGCCCGGGCCCTGCTTGCGCAGGTACATGCTGACCGGCTCGTCGTGCTCGGAGCTGACGCACAGCTCCTTGATGTTCATGACGAGCTCGACCACGTCCTCCTTGACACCGGGGATCGTGGTGAACTCGTGCAGCACGCCGTCGATCTTGATCGAGGTGACCGCCGCACCCGGGATCGACGACAGCAGCGTGCGCCGCAGCGAGTTGCCGAGGGTGTAGCCGAAGCCCGGCTCCAGCGGCTCGATGGCGAACCGCGACCGGGTCTCGTTGATCGACTCCTCGGAGAGGGAGGGTCGCTGGCTGATGAGCATGTTTTCTCTTCTCTTCCGGGACGCCCGCTATTTGACGTCCACGACACAAACTGTTCCGGTGGCCCGCCCCGGAGGGCGGGCCACCGCAACGAGCTCCGACTACTTGGAGTAGAGCTCGACGATCAGCTGCTCCTGGACCTGCGTGTCGATGACCTGCCGGGCCGGGAGGGAGTGCACGAGCACCTTCATCTGGCTGGGAATGGCCTCCAGCCAGGCCGGCACAGCCCGCGAACCGGCCTGCGCCTGCGCAACGACGAACGGGGTGAGCTCCTTGCTCTTGCCCCGAACCTCGATGATGTCGTGCTCCTTGACCCGGTACGACGGGATGTCGACCTTCTTGCCGTTCACCGTGAAGTGACCGTGCTTGACCAGCTGGCGGGCCATGTCCCGCGAGTGGGCGTAGCCGGCCCGGTAGACGACGTTGTCCAGCCGCGACTCGAGGATCTGCAGGAGGACCTCACCGGTCTTGGCCTGCTTGCCAACGGCTTCCTCGTAGTAACCGCGGAACTGCTTCTCCAGCACGCCGTACACACGACGGGCCTTCTGCTTCTCACGGAGCTGGAGCAGGTACTCCGTCTCCTTGGTGCGGCCGCGGCCGTGCTGCCCGGGCGGGAACGGCCGGGACTCGAACGGGCACTTCGGACCATCGCACTTGCTGCCCTTGAGGAACAGCTTCATCTTCTCCCGCCGGCAACGGCGGCAGTCAGCACCGGTGTAACGAGCCATCTCTCTCTACCTCTCAGACCCGGCGACGCTTCGGCGGACGGCACCCGTTGTGCGGCTGCGGGGTGACGTCGGCGATCTGCCCGACCTCGAGGCCCACGGCCTGCAGCGAACGGATGGCGGTCTCCCGGCCGGAGCCGGGGCCCTTGACGAACACGTCGACCTTGCGCATGCCGTGCTCCATGGCCCGACGCGCGGCGGCCTCGGCGGCCAGCTGCGCGGCGAACGGAGTCGACTTGCGGGAGCCCTTGAAGCCCACCTGGCCCGCGGAGGCCCAGGAGATGACCGCACCGGTCGGGTCCGTGATGGACACGATGGTGTTGTTGAACGTGCTCTTGATGTGCGCCTGCCCGTGGGCGACGTTCTTGCGTTCCTTGCGCCGGACCTTCTTGACAGCGGCTCCGGCACGAGCCTTCGGTGGCATAAGTCTGTGCGCTCCTAGTTGACTTTCCGGATCGGGTTGCGGCCTGGCCTACCTCGGCGGCGGCCGCCCCGTCATCCGGTTAAGAACTACTTCTTGCCGGGCTTCTTCTTGCCGGCGACGGTCCGCTTCGGGCCCTTGCGGGTCCGGGCGTTGGTCTTGGTCCGCTGCCCACGCACGGGCAGGCCCCGGCGGTGCCGGATGCCGGCGTAGCAGCCGATCTCGACCTTGCGGCGGATGTCAGCGGCGACCTCGCGGCGCAGGTCGCCTTCAACCTTGTAGTTGCCCTCGATGTGGTCGCGGAGCTGTACGAGCTCCTCGTCCGTGAGGTCCCGAGCGCGCTTGTCCGGCGAGATGCCGGTGGCGGCGAGTGTCTCCAGGGCGCGGGTACGACCGACCCCGAAGATGTAGGTGAGCGCGATCTCCATCCGCTTCTCGCGGGGGAGATCCACGCCGACTAGACGTGCCATGTGCGGGCGTACTCCTCGTGATGTGTGGCGGAGGTGTGGACCCGTCCCATCCCGCTACCGGCCGTCCCGTCTTTCCGACGCTGTCAGCGCCGGCGACCGGGAACGGTCGCTGCCCGAGCGGGCCCCGGCCTCCGACCGGGGGTCAGCCACGCAGAAGTACGTCTCGCGTACCGCTCGTGGCTGGGACGAGCATGTGTGATGTGTGTGTCGCTGGGGATCTGCCCAGGTCAACGCCGCCCGGCCGTGTCCGGCCGGATGGACTGAATCAGCCCTGGCGCTGCTTGTGGCGCGGGTCGCTGCAGATGACCATGACCCGGCCGTGCCGGCGGATAACCCGGCACTTGTTGCAGATCCTCTTGACGCTCGGCTTGACCTTCACGGTTGCCTTACTTCCCATCTGGCCCGGGAACGCGCAGGGCGCGAGACCGGACGTCGAAGACGGACACGGGACTTCCCGGCCGCCGTCAGGACTACTTGTAGCGGTAGACGATGCGCCCGCGGGTCAGGTCGTACGGCGAGAGTTCGACGACGACCCGGTCCTCCGGCAGGATGCGGATGTAGTGCTGCCGCATCTTGCCGCTGATGTGAGCCAGCACCTTGTGGCCGTTCGCGAGCTCCACCCGGAACATAGCGTTCGGCAGGGGCTCGATGACCCGACCCTCGATCTCAATGGCTCCGTCTTTTTTCGGCATGTCCTCCGCTGTCCTGACGTCGATTGCTCCGGGCGGCCCACAACGCCTTACACGGGAAACTGACCAAGAATCAGAAGCCCGCGCCAGCCGCGGCTCCAGCTCCCACCGAAGCGCAGGGTGGGCATGCCGGAGTGGACGCTGTGCGCCGATCTGAAAGTGTACGCCCGCCCGCGGGCGCCCGCCAAACCGGCCACCCACCGCACCGTCGTGTCGGCCGCAGGTCGCCCGTCCGAGTGCCCGATGATCTTCGCGAGACCGTCGCCGGCCGGGCCGGCAGGGCCGGCTCCCCCCGTCCGGCGAGTCAACCGGCCGGTCGCGGGTCGTCCCGTTCGTCCGGTTCACCAGCGCGCAACTCGCGCCGCCGGGCCCGCTTCGCCCGCCTGCGCTCCCGCCGGCGTTCGCGCTCGATCGCCTGGCGCCGCGGCTCTCCCCCGGTCAGCCCTGTGACCGTGCGCACCGCCAGCACGGCCCCCCACGGCCCGGCCACCCAGGCCGGCCAGAAGTAGAGCAGGTCCTGGCTGAGGAGCGAGGTCACCGCCCAGATGGTCACCACGATGGCGATCACCTTCAGGTACGGCAGCCACACCTCGGCCAGCCAGCGGGCGGTGACACCGCCGGCCGCCGGTACGGGCTGGCCGCCCAGATAGCCGGCCGGCGGCGTGCCCGGAGCGGTGACCGGCGCCAGCGACGAGCGCTCCGGGGGCAGGTCGGTGAGCAGGGCGTCCAACTCGGCGTAGGTGCGGGCGGAGTAGGCCCGCTGCAACCGCTCGTCGTACTCGTGCAGGTCCAGCCGCCCCTCGCCGAGGGCCACCCGCAACCGGTCGGCAACCGCCTCGCGGTCCGCGTCCGCGGCTCGCATCCCGTCGCGCCCGTCCATGCCGGCAAGCATGCCACCGACATGCCAACGGCGTCGCACCCGCTCGTCGCGCCCTCATCCCGTCAGGCGGCCCCAGCGTCAGGCAGGGCGGGTCAGGGGGCGGTCGAGGCGGCGGGCTGGCGTGCGGTGACCAGGTCGCCGAGTCGGCCCCGTCCCCCGTCGAACGCGGTGAGCACCCAGACGCCGTCGGGGAGCAGCGCCATCGAGTGCTCGACGTGCGCCGCCACCGACCCGTCCCGGGTGACCACCGTCCAGCCGTCGGACAGCTCGACCGTACGCGGCGACGCCATGGTGATCATGGGCTCGATGGCCAGTGCCATGCCGGGGACCAGCCGTGGGCCCTTGCCGGGCCGGCCGTGGTTGAGCACGTGCGGGTCCTGGTGCATCTCGGTGCCGATGCCGTGCCCGCCGTAGCCGTCGACGATGCCGTACCGGCCACCCTTGCGGACCGCGGTCTCCACGGCGTGGGAGATGTCGGTGAGCCGTCCCCGGCCACTGGCCGCGCCGCGTGCGGCGGCGGCGATGCCGGCCCACATCGCGTCCTCCGCCACCTCTGCCATCTTGAGCAGCGCGGGGTCGACGTCGCCGACGCCGACGGTGATCGCGGCGTCGCCGTGCCACCCGTTCACCACCGCGCCGCAGTCGATCGAGATCAGGTCACCGTCCCGGAGCACCTGCCCTGGCGACGGGATGGCGTGCACGACCTGCTCGTTGACCGAGGAGCAGATCGACGCCGGGAAGCCGTGGTAGCCCTTGAACGACGGGACGCCACCGGCCTCGCGGATGGTCGACTCGGCGATGGCGTCCAGATCGGCGGTGCTCACACCGGGCGCCACCGCCTCGCGCATCCGGCGCAGCGCCTCTGCCACCACCAGCCCGGCGGCCCGCATCTTCTCGATCTGGTCAGGGGTCTTCAGCTGGATGTCCAGCTGGGGACGACGCATGGAGCCATTACCTTTCGTTGCCGAACAGCGGGGCACGTCGCACGTACCCCGCTGTTCGCACTCTATCCGCCGTGGGCCGGACCTCAGCCGCCGTACGACCGCAGCGCGTCGATGGCCCGGGTGGTGACGTCCTCCACCGGGCCGGTGGCGTCGATCCCGACCAGCTTGCCCTGGGCGCCGTAGTAGTCGACCAGGGGCGCGGTCTTCTCGCTGTACTCGCGCAGCCGGGTGGCGATGGTCTCGGGCTTGTCGTCGTCGCGCTGGAACAGCTCGGCGCCGCACCGGTCACAGATCCCGGGCCGGGTCGTGGCGTCGAACTCGACGTGCCAGATCTTGCCGCAACCCCGACAGGTGCGCCGGCCCGAGAGCCGCCGGATCACCTCGTCGTCGTCGACCACCAGCTCCAGGACCAGATCCAGCGCGGTGCCCAGGTCGGCGAGGAGCTTGTCCAGCGCGGCGGCCTGCGGAGTGGTCCGCGGGAAACCGTCGAGCAGAAACCCCTCGCTGGCGTCGGGCTCCGCCAGCCGGTCCCGGACCATGTTGATGGTCACCTCGTCCGGGACCAGCTCGCCCGCGTCCATGTACCGCTTCGCCTCGATGCCGAGCGGCGTGCCCTGGGTGACGTTCGACCGGAAGATGTCTCCGGTCGAGATCTTGGGAACCGACAGGTGGGCAGCGATGAACTCGGCCTGTGTGCCCTTGCCCGCGCCCGGCGGGCCAACCAGAACGAGTCTCATCTACCGCAGGAACCCTTCGTAGTTCCGCTGCATGAGTTGGCTCTCGATCTGCTTCACGGTCTCCAGACCGACGCCGACCATGATGAGCACAGCGGTGCCGCCGAACGGGAAGTTCTGGTACTGCTGGTTGTCCAGCCAGATGAAGAAGAAGTTCGGCAGGATCGAGATGACGCCGAGGTACAGCGCACCCGGCAGGGTGATCCGGCTGAGGATGAAGTCCAGGTAGTCGGCGGTCGGCTTGCCCGGGCGGATGCCCGGCACGAACCCGCCGTACTTCTTCATGTTGTCCGCGACCTCGGTCGGGTTGAACGTGATCGAGACGTAGAAGTACGTGAAGAAGATGATCATCAGGAAGTAGACCGTGATGTAGATCGGGCTACTCGGGTTGACCAGGTTGTTCTGGATCCACGCCTGGGTCTTGCCCGGGTCGGTCTGGTCGAAGAACTGCAGGGCCAACTGCGGCAGGTAGAGCAGCGACGAGCCGAAGATGACCGGGATCACACCCGCCTGGTTGACCTTCAGCGGGATGTAGGTCGAGGTGCCGCCGTACATCCGGCGGCCGATCATCCGCTTGGCGTACTGCACCGGGATGCGGCGCTGCGCCTGCTCGATGAACGTGACCGCGGTGATGACCACCAGGACCAGCGCGATGACCAGGGCGAACATGTCCCAGCCCTTGCTGGTCTTGATCTGCCAGCCCTCGCTGGGCAGCCGCGCGGCGATCGAGGTGAAGATCAGGACGGACATGCCGTTGCCGACGCCCCGGTCGGTGATGAGCTCACCGAGCCACATGACCATGCCGGTGCCGGCGGTCATGGTCATCACCAGGATGGCCAGGGTCAGCCAGTCCGGGATGCCGGTGCCCCGGGGGATGATCGGGAACTCGTCGCAGCGGTTCTGGAAGAGCTGCCCCGAGCGGGCCAACGCCACGAACGCCGAGGCCTGCAGCACGCCGAGACCCAGGGTCAGGTAGCGGGTGTACTGCGTGATCTTGGCTTGGCCTGCCTGGCCCTCCTTGCGGAGCTGCTCCAGGCGCGGGATCACGACGGTGAGCAGCTGCAGGATGATCGACGCGGTGATGTAGGGCATGATGCCCAGCGCGAAGACCGAGAGCTGTAGCAGCGCTCCGCCGGAGAAGAGGTTGAGCAGGTTCAGCACACCCGTCGACTCACCCTGGAGGGTGTCGAGGCACTTCTGCACGTTGCCGTACGAGACGCCCGGACTGGGGAGCGTGGCACCCAGCCGGTAGACCGCGATGATGCCTACTGTGAACAGCAGCTTCTTGCGCAGGTCAGGCGTACGGAACGCACTGAGAAAGGCGGACAGCAACTTCTTCCTCCTGCGCGAGGCGGGCCGCCGGTGATCCCTGGCGGGTCGGGGTGGATCCCGGGCGAGCGCCCGGAATCCATGGCTGGGATGGGACTCTAACAGCCCTATCCCGGTCCGGGCAGATGTGCCCGGCTACATAAACCGATTCCGATATTACCGGGCGCATATCGCCCCAGGCAGACCATGGCGCCCGCCAGTTGCTCACAACTGGACGGGCGCCATGGGTCGTACGCCTTACAGCTCGGTGGTGGAGCCACCGGCAGCGGCGATCTTCTCCTTGGCCGACGCGCTGAACGCGTGCGCCGACACCTGGAGCGCCACCCCACCGAGATCCCCGGTGCCGAGGACCTTGACCGGGTGGCCCTTGCGGACCGCACCGGCCTCGACCAGCTCGAGCGGGCCAACCTGGCCGCCGTTCGGGAACAGCTCGGCGAGCCGGTCCAGGTTGACCACCTGGAAGACCACCTTGAACTTGTTCTTGAAGCCCTTCATCTTCGGCAGGCGCATGTGGATGGGCATCTGCCCACCCTCGAACGCCGCCGAGATGTTCTTGCGGGCCTTGGAACCCTTGGTACCGCGACCAGCGGTCTTGCCCTTGGAACCCTCACCGCGACCCACACGGGTCTTCGCGGTCTTGGAACCGGGTGCCGGGCGCAGGTGGTGCACCTTGATCGTCATTACTCGACCTCCTCGACCTTCACGAGGTGGTTCACAGTGAAGATCATGCCACGGATCTCGGGCCGGTCCTCCTTGACCACCACGTCGTTGATCCGCTTGAGGCCGAGCGAACGCAGCGAGTCACGCTGGTTCTGCTTGGTCCCGATACCGGATCGGACCTGGGTGACCTTCAGACGTGCCATCAGTGCGCCACCCCCGCACGCGACGCCAGCATGGCGGCCGGCGCGACGTCCTCCACCGGCAGGCCACGACGCGCAGCGACCTGCTCGGGGGACTCAAGCCCCTTCAGGGCCGCCACGGTGGCGTGCACGATGTTGATCGGGTTCGACGAGCCGAGGCTCTTCGAGAGCACGTCGTGGATCCCGGCGCACTCCAGAACGGCGCGCACCGGACCACCGGCGATGACACCCGTACCGGCCGAGGCCGGCTTGAGCAGCACCACGCCAGCGGCGTCCTCACCCGTCACCGGGTGCGGGATCGACTGGCCGATCCGCGGGACCTTGAAGAAGTGCTTCTTGGCCTCCTCGACACCCTTGGCGATGGCCGCGGGCACCTCCTTGGCCTTTCCGTAGCCCACGCCGACCGTGCCGTCGCCGTCGCCCACGATCACCAGGGCGGTGAAGCTGAAGCGACGACCACCCTTCACGACCTTGGCGACGCGGTTGATCGCGACGACCCGCTCAAGGTGCGGGGTCTTCTCGACGGGCGCGTTTCCGCGGCCGCCCTCACGGCGGTTGTCGCGGCGACCACCCTCGTTGCCACCGGACCCGCCGCCACGGCGCTGTTGACCTGGCATCAGCAGCCTTCCTTATCTCTCGTGACGGGGTTGTTAGAACTCGAGCCCGGCTTCGCGGGCGGCATCGGCAAGCGCGGCGACACGCCCCGCGTACCGGTTGCCACCGCGGTCGAAGACGACCTTGGAGACGCCGGCGGCCTTGGCCCGCTCGGCGAGCAGCGCGCCCACCTTGCCGGCGAGGGCGCTCTTGTCGCCCTCGGCACCGCGCAGCGAGGCGTCCAGGGTCGACGCCGACGCCAGGGTGTGACCCTTGGTGTCGTCGACGATCTGGGCGACCATGTGCCGCAGCGAACGGGTGACGACCAGGCGCGGACGCTCGGCCGTACCGCTGACGTTCTTGCGGACGCGGAAGTGCCGACGCGCACGCCCGACGGCGCGCTTGGCGGCGACACCGCGGCGGCGCTTGAGCAGCGTGGCGCTCACTTCTTACCTGCCTTTCCGGCCTTGCGGCGGATGACCTCGCCCTGGTACTTCACGCCCTTGCCCTTGTAGGGCTCCGGCGGACGGATCTTCCGGATGTTGGCGGCGACCTCACCGACCTGCTGCTTGTCGATGCCGGCCACGTGGAACAGGGTCGGCCGCTCCACCGTGAAGGTGATGCCCGCCGGGGCGGGGACGACCACCGGGTGCGAGAACCCGAGCGCGAACTCGAGGTCCGAACCCTTGGCGGTGACCCGGTAACCGGTGCCGGCGATCTCCAGGCTCTTGCGGTAGCCCTCGGTGACCCCGACGATCATGTTGGCAACCAGCGTACGGCTCAGGCCGTGCAGTTCCTTGGCCTTGCGCTCGTCGTTCGGGCGGTTGACGCTCAGCTGCCCGTCCTCGGCCCGCTCGATCGTGATCGGCTCGGCGAGGGTGTGCTGGAGCTGGCCCTTGGGGCCCTTGACCTTGACGGTCTGCCCGTCGATCGTGATGTCGACGCCGGCTGGTACCGGGATCGACTTACGTCCAATTCGCGACATTTCTACCTGTCTCCCGTTACCAGACGAAGGCGAGGACTTCCCCGCCAACACTCCGCTTGCGGGCCTGCCGGTCGGTCAGCAGCCCCTGGGACGTCGAAATGATCGCCACGCCCAGCCCACCGAGCACCCGCGGGAGCCCGTCCGACTTGGCGTACACCCGGAGACCGGGCTTGGACACGCGCTTGATGCCGGCCAGGCTCCGCTCGCGGTTCTGGCCGTACTTCAGCTCGACGACCAGTCGCTTGCCGACGGCGCCCTCCTCGGGCTCCTCGACCGACCAGGTGGCGATGTAACCCTCGGCCTTCAGGACCTCGGCGATGTTCGCCTTGATCTTGGAGTAGGGCATCTTCACCTGATCGTGGTACGCCTGGTTGGCGTTACGCAGACGCGTGAGCATGTCTGCGATCGGGTCGGTCATCGTCATGGATTTCGTCAGCCTTTCTCGCCGGGGTTCCCGGGGCATCAGCCCCGGGCCTACGGCGAAGAGCAATACCTAATCGGTGCAGGAGTTCCCGGCCGACAGCCGGGACGCGGTCGCCCTTACCAGGAAGCCTTGGACACGCCCGGCAGCTCACCGCGGTGGGCCATCTCCCGGATGCACACCCGGCAGAGACCGAACTTGCGGTAGACCGCCTTCGGACGCCCGCACCGCTGGCAGCGGGTGTACGCGCGAACCGAGAACTTCGGCTTCGCGGCCGCCTTGATGATCAGCGCCTTCTTGGCCATCTCAGTTCTCCTTGAACGGGAAGCCCAGAAGCTTGAGCAGCGCCCGGCCCTCGTCGTCAGTCGTGGCGGTGGTGACCACCGTGATGTCCATGCCCCGCTGGCGATCGATCCGGTCCTGGTCGATCTCGTGGAACACCGACTGTTCGGTCAGACCGAACGTGTAGTTGCCGTGCCCGTCGAGCTTGCGCCCGTCCAGACCGCGGAAGTCGCGGATACGCGGCAGCGCGATGGACAGCAGCCGGTCCAGGAACTCCCACATCCGGTCGCCGCGAAGGGTCACCTTCGCACCGATCGGCATGCCCTCGCGGAGCTTGAACTGCGCGATGGACTTGGTCGCCCGCCGCACCTGCGGCTTCTGGCCGGTGATCGTGGCGAGGTCGCGGACCGCGCCGTCGATCAGCTTGGCGTCGCGAGCAGCCTCGCCGACACCCATGTTGACGACGATCTTGACCAGCCGCGGCACCTGCATGGGGTTGCCGTAGCTGTGCTGCTCACGCAGCTGGGCCACGATCTCGTTGCGGTACCGCTCCTTGAGGCGCGGCATGGTCTTTTCGGTAGCCGTGGTCATCACAGGTCCTTACCGGTGCTACGCGCGATGCGGACCTTCTGGCCGTTGTCGTCGATCCGGTAACCGACGCGGGTCGGCTTGCCGTCGGAGTCCAGGACCTGCACGTTCGAGACGTGGATCGGGGCCTCCTGGGTGACGATGCCGCCGGTCTTGGCGCCACGCTGGGTGGTGCTGATGCGGGTGTGCTTCTTGACCCGGTTCACGCCCTCGACCAGGACCTTGTCCTGCCGCGGGAAGGCCGCGATGACCTTGCCCTTGGCACCCTTGTCCTTGCCGGCGATGACGACGACCGTGTCGCCCTTCTTGACCTTCACGGTCACAACACCTCCGGCGCGAGGGAAATAATCTTCATGAACCGCTTGTCCCGCAGCTCCCGACCCACCGGGCCGAAGATGCGGGTTCCGCGCGGGTCCCCACCGTCCTTGATGATGACGGCGGCGTTCTCGTCGAAGCGGATGTACGAGCCGTCCGGCCGCCGCTTCTCCTTCGCGGTGCGGACGATGACCGCCTTGACGACGTCGCCCTTCTTGACACCGGCACCCGGGATCGCGTCCTTGACGGTGGCCACGATGACGTCGCCGATGCTCGCGTAGCGCCGACCGGAGCCACCGAGAACCCGGATGCACAGGATCTCCCGAGCACCCGTGTTGTCGGCGACGCGCAGTCGCGACTCCTGCTGAATCACGTCTATCTCCTATGTCTGCCGGTTCTCCGGCCGCCGTAGCGGCCGGCCGGAGCCTGGCGGAACCAACGCCCGACGCAACGCCGGGCGAGCTCGAGCCTTCGCTACTTGGCCTTTTCCTGGATCTCCACGATCCGCCAACGCTTGGTGGCGCTCAGCGGCCGGGTCTCCATGATCAGGACCCGGTCGCCGATGCCGGCTGCGTTCTGCTCGTCGTGCACCTTCAGCTTGCGGGTACGGCGCATGATCTTGCCGTACAGCGCGTGCCTGACCCGGTCCTCGACCTCGACCACGACGGTCTTGTCCATCTTGTCGCTCACCACCAGGCCCTCACGGACCTTGCGGCGAGCCCGCACGGCGGCGGTCGTGTTCTCGTCGGTCATGATGCAGTCACCTCAGTCGGCGCGGCCGAGAGCCCCAGCTCACGCTCACGCATGATCGTGTAGATCCGGGCGATCTCCCGACGGATGACCTGCAGCCGCCGGTTGTTGTCCAGCTGCCCGGTTGCGGCCTGCACGCGGAGGTTGAACAGCTCCGCCTTGGCCTCCCGCAGCTTCGTGACCAGCTCCTCTTCGGAGAGCTCACGCAGCTCGGTCGCCTTAACGCCCGCTGCCATCAGGATTCACCCACTTCGCGCGTAACAATGCGGCACTTCATCGGGAGCTTGTGGATCGCGCGACGCATCGCCTCTCGCGCAATCTGCTCGTTGGGGAAGGACATCTCGAAGAGAACCCGCCCCGGCTTGACGTTCGCGACCCACCACTCGGGCGAGCCCTTACCGGAACCCATCCGGGTCTCGGCGGGCTTCTTGGTGAGGGCCTGGTCCGGGAAGATCGTGATCCAGACCTTGCCACCACGCTTGATGTGGCGGGTCATCGCGATACGTGCCGACTCGATCTGGCGGTTGGTCACGTACGCCGGCTCGAGAGCCTGGATCCCGAACTCGCCGAACACCACCCGGTTACCACCCTTGGACGCGCCACTGCGGTCCGGGTGGTGCGGCTTGCGGAAGCCCTTCGGGGGCTTGCGCGGCATCAGCATCTGTCAGCCCTCCTGCTGCGTTTCTGCCGGAGTCGTGGCGGCCGCGGCGACAGCGGAGCTGTCGATCGGCTCGCCAGCCGGCGTCTCGGCCTGCTGCGCGATGGTGGTCGCGGCGGCCCGGCCGGCCTCGGTGCCACCGGCAGTCGTGCCGGACGAACCGGACCGACCACGGCGCGGCCGCTCCGGGCGGTCCCCACGCTCACCACGACGCGGACGGGACGGACCCGCCTCGGCCGGAGCCTCCCGGCCCGGAACCGCGTCGCCCTTGTAGATCCAGACCTTCACGCCGATCCGGCCGAAGGTGGTACGGGCCTCGAAGAAGCCGTACTCGATGTTGGCCCGCAGCGTGTGCAGCGGAACCCGGCCCTCGCGGTAGAACTCGGTCCGGCTCATCTCGGCGCCGCCGAGACGACCCGAGACCTGCACCCGGATGCCCTTGCAGACCGGGTTCTTCATCGCGGACTGCATGGCCTTGCGCATCGCCCGACGGAAGCTGACCCGGCTGGACAGCTGCTCGGCCACGCCCTGCGCGACGAGCTGCGCGTCCGACTCGGGGTTCTTCACCTCGATGATGTTCAGCTGCACCTGCTTGCCGGTGAGCTTCTCGAGCTCGCCGCGGATCCGGTCGGCCTCCGCACCCTTACGGCCGATGACGATGCCCGGCCGAGCGGTGTGGATGTCGACGCGGACCCGGTCGCGGGTGCGCTCGATGTCGACCTTGGAAATGCCGGCGCGCTCCAGGCCCTTGGACATCATCCGGCGGATCTTGACATCCTCGCCGATGTAGTCCTTGTAGAGCTTGTCCGCGAACCAGCGGGACTTCCAGTCGGTCGAGATGCCGAGCCGGAACCCAGTGGGGTGAACCTTCTGACCCATTACTCGGCGTCCTCCGTCTTGCTCTGCGCTTCGGCCGGTGCGGCCTCCGTAGCCGGGGCGGCCTTCTTCGCCGCGGCCTTCCTCGGCGCTGCCGGCGCGACCGCCTCGACCGCCACGGTGATGTGGCAGGTGCGCTTGCGGATCCGGTACGCCCGGCCCTGCGCCCGCGGCTGGAACCGCTTCATCGTCGGGCCCTCGTCCACGAACGCCTCGCTCACGAGCAACGCGTCGGGGTCCAGCCGCTCGTTGTTCTCCGCGTTGGCGATCGCGCTAGCGAGCACCTTGTACACCTGCTCGCTCGCAGCCTGCGGCGCGAACTGCAGCACCGTGAGAGCCTCCTTCGCGGGCAGGCCGCGGACGAGGTTGACCACCCGGCGCGCCTTCATCGGCGAGATGCGCACGTGCCGCGCAACCGCCCGCGCGCCCGGAAGCACCGGAGCGTCGCCCTTTCCTGGCATCGCTGTAACCCCTTGTTCCCTCTATCCGTATGCCCGCGGCGTCAGCGCCGACGGCTCTTCCGGTCGTCCTTCTCGTGACCCTTGAACGTGCGGGTCAGCGCGAACTCGCCGAGCTTGTGCCCGACCATCGCCTCGGTCACGAACACCGGGACGTGCTTGCGTCCGTCGTGCACCGCGATCGTGTGCCCGAGCATCTCCGGGATGATCGTCGAGCGCCGCGACCAGGTCTTGATCACGTTCTTCGAGCCCTTGTCGTTCTGGACTTCCACCTTCTTGAGCAGGTGGTCGTCTACGAACGGGCCCTTCTTCAGGCTGCGAGGCATGTCTTAACTCCCTCAGCCGCGCTTACGCGTGGCGTAGCGACGGCGGACGATCAGCTTGTCACTCGGCTGGCCCTTACGGCGGGTGCGGCCCTCGGGCTTACCCTGCGGGTTGACCGGGTGGCGACCACCGGAGGTCTTACCCTCACCACCACCGTGCGGGTGGTCGACCGGGTTCATGGCGACACCACGGACGGTCGGGCGCTTGCCCTTCCACCGCATACGGCCGGCCTTGCCCCAGTTGATGTTCGACTGGTCGGCGTTGCCGATCTCGCCGACGCTCGCGCGGCAGCGCACGTCCACCCGCCGGATCTCGCCGGACGGCATACGCAGGGTCGCGTACGCGCCCTCACGGCCGAGCAGCTGGATGCCGACGCCGGCGGACCGGGCCAGCTTGGCCCCGCCACCCGGACGCAGCTCCACGTTGTGGATCGTGGTACCGACCGGGATGTTGCGCAGCGGCAGGTTGTTGCCGGGCTTGATGTCGGCGCCCGGACCGGACTCGACGCGGTCGCCCTGCTTCATGTCCTTCGGCGCGAGGATGTACCGCTTCTCGCCGTCGGCGTAGTGCAGCAGCGCGATGCGCGCCGTGCGGTTCGGGTCGTACTCGATGTGAGCGACCTTCGCCGGCACGCCGTCCTTGTCGACCCGCTTGAAGTCGATCAGACGGTACTGGCGCTTGTGACCGCCACCGTGGTGCCGCGTGGTGATCCGGCCGTGGGCGTTACGCCCGCCCTTCTTCGGCAGCGGAGCCAGCAGCGACTTCTCCGGCGTGGACCGGGTGATCTCGGCGAAGTCGGCGACACTCGAGCCACGTCGGCCCGGCGTCGTCGGCTTGTACTTACGGATAGCCATTGTCTACACCCCTCAGCTGACCGGGCCGCCGAAGGCCTCGATACGGTCACCGTCAGCCAGCTTCACGATCGCCCGCTTGGTCGCCTTGCGCTGACCGAAGCCGGTCTTGGTGCGCTTGCGCTTGCCCTGGCGGTTGAGCGTGTTGACCGTCAGGACGCGGACGTTGAAGATCTGCTGGATAGCGATCTTGATCTCGGTCTTGTTCGCGTCCGGGTGCACCAGGAAGGTGTACCAGTTCCGGTTCAGCTCGCTGTAGCTCTTCTCCGAGACGACCGGCGCCACGATGATGTCGCGCGGGTCGGCGATCGTGCTCACTTGCCACCCTCCTCGGTGGTCTCGGCGGGCACGCCCAGGAACTCGTCCAGGGCGTCCTTGGTGAAGACCACGTCGTCGGCCACCAGCACGTCGTACGTGTTCAGCTGGCCGGACTCGATCAGGTGCACGCGCGGCTCGTTGCGCAGCGACACCCAGTTCAGCTCGTCGGTGCTGCTCAGCACGACCAGGACCCGACGGGCCTCGGTGAGCTTGGTCAGCGTGGCCAGAGCCGCCTTGGTCGACGGCTTCTCGCCCGAGACGAACGCCTCGACGACGTGCACCTGCCCGGCGCGGGCCCGGTCGGAGAGGGCGCCCCGCAGAGCGGCGGCCTTCATCTTCTTCGGGGTCCGCTGGCTGTAGTCGCGCGGCACGGGACCGTGCACCACGCCACCGCCGGCGAACTGCGGCGCGCGGATCGAGCCCTGCCGGGCGCGACCGGTGCCCTTCTGCTTGTACGGCTTCTTGCCGCCGCCGGCGACCTCGCCGCGGGTCTTGGTCTTGTGCGTGCCCTGTCGGGCCGCCGCGAGCTGGGCCACCACGACCTGGTGCATCAGCGCGACGTTGGCCTGCACGTCGAAGATGTCAGCCGGCAGCTCGACGGAGCCGCTGGTGCTGCCTTCGACGGTGCGCACGTCAACGGTGGTCACTTGGCCGCACCGCCCTTCTTCACCTTGCTCTTGGCCGCGGTACGGACCAGAACCAGCGCGCCCTTGGGACCAGGAATGGCACCACGGACGAGCAGGAGGTTGTTCTCGGTGTCGACCGCCTGGACGGTGAGGTTCTGCACGGTGTACCGCACGCCACCCATCCGGCCGGCCATCCGGGTGCCCTTGAAGACACGACCCGGAGTGGCGCAGGCGCCGATGGAACCGGGCGAGCGGTGCTTGCGCTCGACACCGTGGCTGGCGCGCAGACCGTGGAAGCCGTGCCGCTTCATCGGGCCGGCGTAGCCCTTGCCCTTGGTCTTGCCGGTGACGTCGATCGTCACGCCCGCCGGGAACTCCTCGACCGTGACCTCCTGGCCGAGCGAGTACTCGCCGGCGTCGGTGGTGCGCAGCTCGACGATGTGCCGGCGCGGCGCCACGTCCGCCTTCGCGTAGTGCCCGCTGATCGGCTTCTTGACCTTGCGCGGGTCGATGTTGCCGTACGCCAGCTGGACCGCGGAGTAACCGTCCTTCTCGGCGCTACGAACCTGACTGATGACGCACGGGCCGGCCTCGACCACGGTCACGGGAACAACACGGTTGTTGTCCCAGACCTGGGTCATGCCGAGCTTGGCGCCCAGGATCCCCTTGACTTGCCTGTCCATTTGTCCGGTCCCTACAGCTTGATCTCGATGTCGACGCCAGCCGGCAGGTCGAGGCGCATGAGCGAGTCGACCGTCTTCGGGGTCGGGTCGATGATGTCGATCAGCCGCTTGTGCGTGCGCATCTCGAAGTGCTCGCGCGAGTCCTTGTACTTGTGCGGCGAGCGGATAACGCAGAAACGGTTGATCTCCGTGGGCAGCGGCACCGGGCCCGCGACCTGCGCCCCGGTGCGCGTCACCGTCTCGACGATCTTCCGAGCCGAGGAGTCGACGACCTCGTGGTCATAGGCCTTGAGCCGGATGCGGATCTTCTGTCCCGCCATGGTGGCTTCTGTTCCTTCTCTCGATGCCGCTGTGTTGCGGGCGCCTGTACCGGCTGGCACAGGCCCACTTCGCCGACCCCCGCGGTCGGGCGTGTCGCGCCCTCGGGCCGGGCTCCGCCCCGGGACTCCGGAGCGGTGCTGACCGCGCGGTGGGTCAAGGCGCCGATCGCAGTAACGCGACCTGAACGCCGTGCGAGGGTGGTTGGCGACTGGGCCGCCAACCACCCCACGCTCGACTGTCTCGCCACCCGGAGGTTCAGCGAAAGCCGAACACAGGCGACGAACTGTCGTTACGCAACCTGACTAGTATGCCGCACGACCGGCGGCGGGTCTAATCGGGGTTACCTAGCTCACTTGATGATCTTGGTGACGAACCCGGCGCCGACGGTGCGGCCACCCTCGCGGATCGCGAACTTGAGGTTCTCCTCCATGGCGATGGGCTGGATCAGCTTCACCGTCATGGTGGTGTTGTCACCCGGCATGACCATCTCGGTGCCCTCGGGGAGGGTGACGACACCGGTGACGTCCGTGGTCCGGAAGTAGAACTGCGGACGGTAGTTCTGGAAGAACGGGGTGTGCCGGCCGCCCTCCTCCTTGGAGAGGATGTAGACCGTCGCCTCGAACTCCGTGTGCGGGGTCGTGGTGCCCGGCTTGACGACCACCATGCCGCGCTCGACGTCCTCGCGCTTGATGCCACGCAGCAGCAGACCGACGTTCTCGCCCGCGCGGGCCTCGTCGAGCAGCTTGCGGAACATCTCGATACCGGTGCAGACCGTCTTCTGCGACTTCTCGCGGATACCGACGATCTCCACCTCCTCGTTCGGCTTGAGGATGCCGCGCTCGGCGCGACCGGTGACGACGGTGCCACGACCGGTGATCGTGAAGACGTCCTCGATCGGCATGAGGAACGGCTTCTCGGTCTCGCGCTCCGGCTGCGGGATCGCGGTGTCGACCGCGGTCATCAGGTCCAGGAGCTTGCCGGTCCACTCGGGGTCACCCTCGAGGGCCTTCAGCGCCGAAACCCGAACGACCGGCAGGTCGTCACCCGGGTACTCCTGCGAGGAGAGCAGCTCGCGCACCTCGAGCTCGACGAGCTCCAGGAGCTCCTCGTCGTCGACCATGTCGCTCTTGTTGAGCGCCACGACGATGTACGGCACACCAACCTGACGGGCCAGCAGCACGTGCTCGCGGGTCTGCGGCATCGGGCCGTCGGTCGCCGCGACCACCAGGATCGCGCCGTCCATCTGCGCGGCACCGGTGATCATGTTCTTGATGTAGTCCGCGTGGCCGGGGCAGTCGACGTGCGCGTAGTGCCGCGCCTCGGTCTGGTACTCGACGTGCGCGATCGAGATCGTGATGCCGCGGGCCTTCTCCTCCGGCGCCTTGTCGATCTCGTCGAACGGCGTGTAAGGGTTCAGGTCCGGGAACTGGTCGTGCAGGACCTTGGTGATGGCCGCCGTCAGCGTCGTCTTACCGTGGTCGATGTGACCAATGGTGCCGATGTTGACGTGCGGCTTAGTCCGCTCGAACTTCGCCTTCGCCACTGGTGTCCTCCTGTGGACTTCTTGGTTCGTACGCCCGGCGCGCCGGTCGGCGCTTAGGACTCTGTCGACAGCCTTTCCGGCCGAACGGCCGGAGAGCTTTTGTGGGTTCTGCGGCGATGAAGCCTACAGGCCCGGTCTCACGCAACCCGATCGTGGTGGCCGCGGGCGGGCGAACCTGCCCGCGACCAACCACGAATCACCTGCTCAGGGACGTTACTCGCCCGTTGCCTTGGCGATGATCTCCTTCGCGACGCTCTGCGGAACCTCGGCGTAGGAGTCGAACTGCATGCTGTAGCTAGCCCGGCCCTGGGTCTTCGACCGCAGGTCGCCGACGTAGCCGAACATCTCCGACAACGGCACCAGAGCCTTGACGATGCGGGCGCCACTGCGCTCCTCCATCGCCTGGATCAGGCCGCGGCGGGAGTTGAGGTCGCCGATGACGTCACCCATGTTCTCCTCAGGAGTGGTGACCTCAACGGCCATCATCGGCTCGAGCAACGCCGGGTCGGCCTTGCGGGCCGCGTCCTTCATCACCATCGAGCCGGCGATCTTGAATGCCATTTCCGACGAGTCGACCTCGTGGTACTGACCGTCCAGCAGGGTCAGCTTCACACCGACCAGCGGGAAGCCGGCGAGGATGCCGTACTGCATGGCGTCCTGCGCACCCGCGTCCACCGACGGGATGAACTCCCGGGGGATGCGGCCACCGCTGACGGCGTTCGCGAACTCGTAGGTCGGCGAGTCGTTGTCCAGCGGCAGCGGCTCGACGCTCACGATGACCCGCGCGTACTGGCCGGAACCACCGGTCTGCTTCTTGTGGGTGTACTCGACCTTGTCCACCTTGCGGCGGATGGTCTCGCGGTACGCCACCTGCGGCTTACCGATGTTGGCCTCGACGTTGAACTCGCGGCGCATCCGGTCGACCAGGATGTCCAGGTGCAGCTCGCCCATGCCGGAGATGACCGTCTGACCGGTCTCCTCGTCCAGCTTGACGCGGAAGGTCGGGTCCTCCTCGGCCAGCCGCTGGATGGCGGTGCTGAGCTTCTCCTGGTCGGCCTTGGTCTTCGGCTCGATGGCGACCTCGATGACCGGCTCCGGGAAGGTCATCGACTCCAGGATGACCGGGTTCGCCGGGTCGGACAGCGTGTCACCGGTGGTGGTCTGCTTGAGACCCTGCACCGCGATGATGTCGCCAGCCTGGGCCGAGCTGCGCTCTTCCCGCTTGTTGGCGTGCATCTGGTAGATCTTGCCGATGCGCTCCTTGCGGTCCTTGGTGGAGTTGACCACCTGGGTGCCGGTCTCGACCACGCCGGAGTAGACCCGGACGTAGGTGAGCTTGCCAAGGTGCTTGTCGGTCTGGATCTTGAAGGCCAGGCCGGAGAAGGGCTCCGACTTGGACGGCTTGCGCAGCAGCGGGGTCTCGCCGTCGGTGGCCGTACCCTCGATCGCCGGAACGTCCAGCGGCGACGGCAGGAAGTCGACCACGGCGTCGAGCATCGGCTGGACGCCCTTGTTCTTGAACGCCGAGCCGCACAGCACCGGGTTGGCCTTGCCGGCGATGGTGGCACGCCGGATGGCGGCCTTGATCTCCTCGGGGGAGACCTCCTCGCCTTCCAGGTACTTCTCCATCACGGCGTCGTCGACGTCGGCCAGGGTCTCCATCAGCTTCTCGCGCCACTCGGCCGCGGAGTCGGCCAGGTCGGCCGGGATCTCCTCGATCGCGTAGTCCTCACCCTTCTGGGTCTCCCCACGCCAGGTGAGAGCGCGCATGCCGATCAGGTCGACGACGCCGATGTGGTCGCCCTCGAGCCCGATCGGGATCTGGAGCACCAGCGGGGTGGCGTTGAGCCGGTCGATCATCATCTGCACGCAGCGGAAGAAGTCGGCGCCGGTCCGGTCGAGCTTGTTGACGAAGCACATCCGCGGGACGTTGTACTTGTCGGCCTGCCGCCAGACGTTCTCCGTCTGCGGCTCCACGCCGGCGACACCGTCGTAGACCGCGACCGCACCGTCCAGTACCCGCAGCGACCGCTCGACCTCGACCGTGAAGTCGACGTGGCCGGGCGTGTCGATGATCTGGATCGTGTGGCCCTTCCACTCACACTTGGTAGCAGCGGAGGTGATGGTGATGCCACGCTCCTGCTCCTGCTCCATCCAGTCCATGACGGCAGCGCCCTCGTGGACCTCACCGATCTTGTACGTGATGCCGGTGTAGAACAGGATCCGCTCGGTGGTCGTGGTCTTACCGGCATCGATGTGCGCCATGATGCCGATGTTGCGTACGTTGGCGAGCGCGTCTGCGGCGGCCACTTCAATCCCTACTTATCGTCGTCTCGACTCAACTGGTTGCGGTTCCGGCGCCCCGGAGGGCGCCGGAACCAGGGTGTTACCAGCGGTAGTGCGCGAAGGCCTTGTTGGACTCGGCCATCTTGTGCGTGTCCTCGCGCCGCTTGAC
Organism: Micromonospora yongxingensis; assembly: GCF_052601155.1. Classification (NCBI taxonomy): domain Bacteria; kingdom Bacillati; phylum Actinomycetota; class Actinomycetes; order Micromonosporales; family Micromonosporaceae; genus Micromonospora; species Micromonospora yongxingensis. The sequence continues at coordinate 529,585 of NZ_JBQXEO010000001.1, read as the reverse complement.
GGCGGCACCGAGGCCGTTGCTCGCGTCCAGCAGCTCGTTCATCAGCCGCTCGACCATGGTCTTCTCACGCCGGGCGCGGGAGTAGGTGACCAGCCAACGCAGGCCCAGCGTGGTCGCCCGGGTGGGGCGAACCTCGACCGGAACCTGGTAGGTGGCGCCACCGACACGACGGCTGCGCACCTCGAGGGTCGGCTTGACGTTGTCCATCGCCCGCTTGAGGGTGACGACCGGGTCGGTGCCGGACTTCTCGCGGCAGCCCTCGAGGGCCGCGTACACGATGGTCTCGGCGAGCTGACGCTTGCCGCGCAGCAGGATCTTGTTCACCAGCTGGGTGACCAGCGGCGAGTTGTACACCGGGTCAGCGACCAGTGGCCGCCGCGGAGCGGGTCCCTTACGCGGCATGTCAGCTCTTCTCCTTCTTCGCGCCGTAACGGCTGCGCGCCTGCTTGCGGTTGCGGACACCCTGGGTGTCCAGCGAGCCGCGGACGATCTTGTAACGCACGCCGGGGAGGTCCTTCACCCGGCCGCCGCGAACGAGCACGATCGAGTGCTCCTGCAGGTTGTGACCGACGCCCGGGATGTAGGCCGTCACCTCGATCTGGCTGCTGAGCTTCACACGAGCGACCTTGCGCAGCGCCGAGTTCGGCTTCTTGGGGGTGGTGGTGTACACGCGGGTGCACACGCCGCGCCGCTGAGGGGAACCCTTCAGCGCCGGGGTCTTGGTCTTGCTCGTCTTCGCCTGGCGGCCCTTTCGGACCAGCTGCTGGATCGTGGGCACCGGGTTTCTCCGCTCCCTTCGGCCGCAGTCCTGCGGCCGCGCCGTCTGCTCGTTAGCCGGCCTGATGACCGGCTCTCCTACATTCCGACCAGGGCCACCTTGCGGAGGTCCCGGCACCCGCGGTCGGGCGTGTCGCCCAGCTCACGGTCCCGGTGCGAACGCTTTCGCAGGCGTACCGGGTTCTGTCACCGGCACGCGGGTCGCCCCGCCCCGGATCTCTGGCTTGTCGTGCCGCCGTCCGGACTCCGGATCCAGCGCACGCACGAGTTGCCCGGGCACGCCCGGGCACAAGGGGAAAGAGTACCTACCACAGCCGCCCAGGTCAAAACGGAATGGCCTGGCGAAGTCTCACACTCGCCAGCCGGATCTCGTCCTGCCCCGTCGCCCGCGATGGGCACCTACGAACACAAGTGTACCGGCTTCCCCGCCGGACCACCCGTCGCCCCCATGCAGGGCGACCGCGGCCCGCCTCACCACCTGCGTCGACCCGGGCCCGGCCGGACACGACAGGTGACCAGCCTCACGCCAGGGAGATCAGCAGCGCGAGGCCCAGGCCCAGCAGGCTGAGCAGCGCTCCCGCCGCACCGCAGCTGATCCCCGCCACCGCCAGGCCCCGACCGGTGAAGAGGACCGCGGGTGGTGGGGCCGGCCGGCGGATCTGCCGCCGGGCCAGCAGGCCGGCGACGACCGCCGCAACCCCGGCCAGGACGCCGAGCACGGCGAACGCCCCGGACGCCCAGGCCCCGCCGTTGGTCGCGAAGGCCACGCCGAAGCAGATCACCAACAGCGCGACCAGGATCGACGCGATCCCGGCCACCAGCGCCCCGACCGCCAGCCCGGAGGTCACCGGTGGCACGTCCAGGTACACCACGCCGAACGGCGTGCCAGGCACCTGATCCACCCGCTTCGGCGGCCGCCGCTGATCGTCGGTGGGCGGCGGCACCGGCGCCGGGCCCCAGGCGGGGGCGTGACCCGCCGGCGGCTGTCCCCAGCCCGCCGGTGCGCCGTACCCACCCATCGGGCCGGATGACGGCTGGCCCCAGCCGTGCGGCGACGGCGTGGGCGCCCCGGAGACCGGGTACGGCTGGCCGGGACCGGAGGGGGTGGCGCCGCCCCAACCGGACTGCGGCGCGGAAGGTGGCGGCGCGCCCCAGCCGGACTGCGGTGCCGGAGGTGGTGGTGTGCCCCAACCGGGCGGTGGCGCGGAGGGCGGTGGCGCGCCCCAGCCGGGCGTGGCCGGGGCACCCCACTGGGGCGAGGAAGCCTGCTGCGCACTCGGGTCGGGGAGGGCCGCCGGCTGCGTGCTCGGGTCGGGCCGTGCCCAGCCGCTCGGCTCGGACGCCCCCGGGGCCGGGTCCGGCGCGTCAGGATGCCCGGCCGGTTCGTCCGGGGGCCGCGCCGGTTCCGTCACGAGGTCCTCCTGTCGACAGGGCCGTCACCGCCACGCGGCGGACACCGGCCAGGCTACCGCCGGGCACGCCGCCGTCCGCGCCGGGCGCGGCTGCGGGCGGCTCAGTCCATGTTCGAGGGGTAGTCGTGGCCGAACGGCGAGCCGGCAAGCCGGACCACGCCGATCACCACCACGGTCACCACGCTGACCGCGACCAGCACCAGACCGGCCCAGGCCATCCGCTCCCCCCGCCGCAGCCAGGCGCCACCGGTCAGGAAACCCCCCGAGGCGTACGCCTCCCGGCGCGCCTGCCGGGCCAACTGGAGCGCCACGGTGGCGGGCACGACTCCCCCGATGAACAGGCCGGTCAGCAGGCCGAGCAGTCCCAGCGCGAAGACCGCCCGCGCCTTCGTGGCGCGGGCGGGGTCGGGATCCAGCGGGTGACGCAGGGCCTGCTGCGCCACGGACACCTGCCCGGGTGCGGTCGTCATGCCTCCATCATGCCGAACCCGGCCCCCGGGTGGGCCGGTCCGGACGCGACGAGGCCCCCGGCGGTGCCGGGGGCCTCGTCGTGCGGTTGGTGCTTAGCGGTACGACCCGAAGTCGAAGTCGTCCAGCGGCACGGCCTGCCCGCTGGCCGGCCCGAACCCGTAGTCGGTCTCCGGGTAACCGGTCATGGAGTAGACCTTGGCCTTGGCCTCCTCGGTCGGCTCCACCCGGACGTTGCGGTACTTGCTGATACCGGTACCGGCCGGGATGAGCTTTCCGATGATCACGTTCTCCTTGAGGCCGACCAGCGAGTCGCTGCGCGAGTTGATCGCAGCGTCGGTCAGCACCCGGGTGGTCTCCTGGAAGGAGGCCGCCGAGAGCCAGGAGTCGGTGGCCAGCGAGGCCTTGGTGATACCCATCAGCACCGGACGGCCGGCGGCGGGCTCGCCGCCCTCCGAGACGAGCCGGCGGTTCTCCGACTCGAACAGCGCCCGGTCGACCAGCACACCCGGCAGGAACTCGGTCGAGCCGGAGTCGATGACCGTCACCCGCTTGAGCATCTGGCGGATGATGATCTCGATGTGCTTGTCGTGGATGAGCACACCCTGCGAGCGGTAGACCTCCTGGACCTCCTGAGTCAGGTGGACCTGGACCGCGCGCGGGCCGAGGATCCGCAGCAGCTCGTGCGGGTCGATGGTGCCCTCGGTGAGCTTCTCGCCGACCTCGACGTGACCGCCGTCGTGGGTCCGCAGCCGGACCCGCTTGGAGATCTTGTCGTAGACGATCTCCTCGCTGCCGTCGTCCGGAACCACGATGATCTTCCGCGAGCGCTCGCCGTCCTCGATCCGGATCCGACCCGGGGTGTCGGCGATGGGCGCCTTACCCTTCGGGACCCGGGCCTCGAAGATTTCCTGGACACGCGGCAGACCCTGGGTGATGTCCTCACCCGCGACACCACCGGTGTGGAAGGTACGCATCGTCAGCTGCGTACCCGGCTCACCGATCGACTGGGCGGCGATGATGCCGACCGCCTCGCCGACGTCCACGGTCTTGCCGGTCGGCAGCGAACGCCCGTAGCAGGCACCGCAGACACCCAGCTTCGACTCGCAGGTGAGCACGCTGCGCACCCGGACCGTCTCCACACCGGCGGCGACGATCTTGTCGACCCCGATGGAGTTGATGTCCTGACCCCGCTCGGCGACCACGGTGCCGTCCGGCCCCTTGATGTCGTCGGCCAGGGTACGGGCGTGCACGCTGGTCTCGGCGTGCTCGTGCACGACCAGCTTGCCGCCCTCCAGGCGCTCGCCGATCTGCATCGGGATCGCCCGGTCGGTGCCGCAGTCCTCCTCGCGGATGATCACGTCCTGCGAGACGTCCACCAGACGACGGGTCAGGTAACCCGAGTCGGCGGTCCGCAGCGCGGTGTCGGCGAGACCCTTACGGGCACCGTGCGTGGAGATGAAGTACTCCAGCACGGACAGACCCTCCCGGTAGCTGGCCTTGATCGGCCGCGGGATGATCTCGCCCTTCGGGTTGGCCACCAGACCACGGATCGCCGCGATCTGCCGGAGCTGCAGCAGGTTACCGCGGGCACCCGAGTTGATCATCTTCCACAGTGGGTTCTCCTGCGGAAGCGCGGTGTCCATCTCCTTGGCGACCTCGTTGGTCGCCTTGGTCCAGATCTCGATGAGCTCGCCGCGACGCTCCTCGGCGGTCATCAGACCACGCTGGTACTGCTTGTCGATCCGGTCGGCTTCCTTCTCGTACTTGGCCAGGATCTCCGCCTTGCGCGGAGGAGCGATGACGTCCTCCATGCCGATGGTGACGCCCGACCAGGTCGCCCAGTGGAAACCGGCCTCCTTGAGCCCGTCCAGGGTGGCGGCCAGCGCCACCTTGGGGAAGCGCTCGGCGAGGTCGTTGACGATCGCCGAGAGCTGACCCTTGCGGATCTCGTAGTTCACGAAGCGGTAGCCCTGCGGCAGCGTCTCGTTGAACAGCACCCGACCCAGGGTCGTGTCCACGGTCAGCGGGTCACCCTCGACCCAGCCCTCCGGAGCGGTCCACGGCTCGGCACCGGCGCCGTTGTCGACACCGACCACGCCACGCAGCCGGATCCGCACCGGCGCCTGCAGGTGCAGCTCGCCGTTGTCGAACGCCATCCGCGCCTCGGCGTCCGAGCTGAACGCCCGGCCCTCGCCCTTCTCACCAGGGGTGAAGTGGGTGAGGTGGTAGAGGCCGATGACCATGTCCTGGGTGGGCATGGTGACCGGCTTGCCGTCGGCCGGCTTGAGGATGTTGTTCGACGACAGCATCAGGATCCGCGCCTCGGCCTGGGCCTCGGCGGACAGCGGCACGTGCACCGCCATCTGGTCACCGTCGAAGTCGGCGTTGAACGCCGTGCAGACGAGCGGGTGGATCTGGATCGCCTTGCCCTCGACCAGCTGCGGCTCGAAGGCCTGGATGCCCAGGCGGTGCAGGGTCGGCGCCCGGTTGAGCAGCACCGGGTGCTCGCCGATGACCTCTTCCAGCACGTCCCACACGACCGGGCGCTGACGCTCGACCATCCGCTTGGCGGACTTGATGTTCTGCGCGTGGTTGAGGTCGACCAGCCGCTTCATCACGAAGGGCTTGAACAGCTCCAGCGCCATCTGCTTGGGCAGACCACACTGGTGCAGCTTCAGCTTCGGGCCGACCACGATGACCGAACGGCCGGAGTAGTCGACGCGCTTGCCGAGCAGGTTCTGCCGGAACCGGCCCTGCTTGCCCTTGAGCATGTCGGACAGCGACTTGAGCGGACGGTTACCCGGACCGGTGACCGGCCGGCCACGGCGGCCGTTGTCGAACAGCGCGTCGACGGCCTCCTGGAGCATCCGCTTCTCGTTGTTGACGATGATCTCGGGCGCGCCGAGGTCGATCAGTCGCTTGAGGCGGTTGTTCCGGTTGATCACGCGGCGGTACAGGTCGTTCAGGTCCGAGGTCGCGAAGCGGCCACCGTCGAGCTGCACCATCGGGCGCAGGTCCGGCGGGATGACCGGGACGCAGTCCAGCACCATGCCGAGCGGCGAGTTGCGGGTGTTCAGGAACGCCGCCACGACCTTGAGCCGCTTGAGCGCCCGGATCTTCCGCTGGCCCTTGCCGGACCGGATGGTCTCCCGCAGGCTCTCGGCCTCGGCGTCGAGGTCCATGTTCTGGACCAGCGCCTTGATCGCCTCGGCGCCCATGGAACCGGTGAAGTACTCACCGAACCGGTCGCGCAGCTCGCGGTAGAGCAGCTCGTCGGTGACCAGCTGCTTCGGCTCCAGCTTGCGGAAGGTGTCCAGCACCTCGTCCAGGCGGTCGATCTCGCGCTGGGCCCGGTCGCGGATCTGGCGCATCTCGCGCTCTCCGCCCTCCTTGACCTTGCGCCGGACGTCCGCCTTGGCACCCTCGGCCTCCAGCTCGGCCAGGTCGGCCTCGAGCTTGGCGGCCCGCTTCTCGATCTCCGAGTCGCGGCTGTTCTCGGACTGCCGCTTCTCGGCCAGGATCTCGTTCTCGATCGTCGAGAGGTCACGGTGACGCGACTCCGCGTCCACGCTCGTCACGACGTACGAGGCGAAGTAGATGATCTTTTCGAGGTCCTTGGGGGCGAGGTCCAGCAGGTAACCCAGCCGGCTCGGCACGCCCTTGAAGTACCAGATGTGGGTCACCGGAGCGGCCAGCTCGATGTGACCCATCCGCTCACGACGGACCTTGGAGCGAGTCACCTCGACGCCGCAGCGCTCGCAGATGATGCCCTTGAACCGGACCCGCTTGTACTTACCGCAGTAGCACTCCCAGTCCCGCTGCGGACCGAAGATCTTCTCGCAGAAGAGCCCGTCCTTCTCCGGCTTCAGGGTGCGGTAGTTGATCGTCTCAGGCTTCTTGACCTCGCCGTGCGACCACTGACGGATGTCGTCGGCGGTGGCGAGACCAATGCGCAGCTCGTCGAAGAAGTTGACGTCGAGCACTATGTCCCCTATGTCGTCGTCTGTACTGCTAATTCTCGGGCGAGGTCGGGGGCCGGCAAGCCGGCCCCCGACCGCTCACCTCAGACCTCTTCGACCGAGCTCGGCTCGCGCCGGGACAGGTCGATGCCCAGCTCCTCGGCGGCCCGGAACACCTCGTCGTCGGTCTCGCGCATCTCCAGGGCCACGCCGTCGCTGGACAGCACCTCAACGTTGAGGCACAGCGACTGCAGCTCCTTGAGCAGCACCTTGAACGACTCCGGGATGCCCGGCTCCGGGATGTTCTCGCCCTTGACGATGGCCTCGTAGACCTTCACGCGGCCGAGCACGTCGTCGGACTTGATCGTGAGCAGCTCCTGCAGGGCGTACGCGGCGCCGTACGCCTGCATCGCCCAGCACTCCATCTCACCGAAGCGCTGACCACCGAACTGCGCCTTACCACCCAGCGGCTGCTGCGTGATCATCGAGTACGGGCCGGTCGACCGTGCGTGGATCTTGTCGTCGACCAGGTGGTTGAGCTTCAGGATGTAGATGTAGCCGACCGCGATCGGGTCCGGCAGCGGCTCGCCGGAGCGACCGTCGAACAGCTGCGCCTTGCCGCTGGCGCCGATCAGCTGGTTGCCGTCCCGGTTGGGCAGGGTCGACGAGAGCAGACCAGCGATCTCCTCCTCGCGGGCGCCGTCGAAGACCGGGGTGGCCACGTTCGTGTCCCCCTCGGACTCGTGCGCGTCGATCGAACGCAGCTGCTTCTTCCAGGACGCGTCGTCGCCCTCGACCTTCCAACCGGTCTTGGCCACCCACCCGAGGTGGGTCTCCAGCACCTGGCCGATGTTCATCCGGCTCGGCACACCCAGCGGGTTGAGCACGATGTCGACGGGCGTGCCGTCCTCAAGGAACGGCATGTCCTCGATCGGCAGGATCTTGGAGATGACGCCCTTGTTACCGTGCCGGCCGGCGAGCTTGTCGCCGTCCTGGATCTTCCGCTTCTGGGCGACGTACACCCGGACCAGCTCGTTGACGCCCGGGGGCAGCTCGTCGCCGTCCTCGCGGGAGAAGGTACGCACACCGATGACCGTGCCGGTCTCGCCGTGCGGCACCTTCAGCGAGGTGTCCCGGACCTCACGCGCCTTCTCACCGAAGATCGCGCGAAGCAGCCGCTCCTCCGGGGTCAGCTCGGTCTCGCCCTTCGGCGTGACCTTGCCGACCAGGATGTCGCCGGGGACGACCTCGGCACCGATCCGGATGATCCCGCGCTCGTCGAGGTCGGCGAGCATTTCCTCGCTGACGTTCGGGATGTCGCGGGTGATCTCCTCCGGGCCGAGCTTGGTGTCCCGGGCGTCGACCTCGTGCTCCTCGATGTGGATCGAGGTGAGCACGTCCTGCTGCACGAGGCGCTGCGACAGGATGATCGCGTCCTCGTAGTTGTGGCCCTCCCAGCACATGAACGCCACGAGCAGGTTGCGCCCGAGCGCCATCTCGCCCTCGTCGGTGCAGGGACCGTCGGCGATGACCTGACCGGCCTCGACGCGGTCGCCCTCGAAGACGACCGGCTTCTGGTTGACGCAGGAGCCGGCGTTGGAGCGGCGGAACTTGTGCAGCAGGTACGTCCGGCGGTGGCCGTCGTCCTGGTGGATGGTGACGTAGTCGGCGCAGAGATCCTCGATCACACCGCCGACCTCGGCGACCACCACGTCGCCAGCGTCGACCGCGGCCCGGTACTCCATGCCCGTACCCACCAGCGGCGCCTCGGCCTTGACCAGCGGCACCGCCTGGCGCTGCATGTTCGCGCCCATCAGTGCCCGGTTGGCGTCGTCGTGCTCGAGGAACGGGATCATGGCGGTCGCGACCGAGGTCATCTGCCGCGGCGACACGTCCATGTAGTCGACGGCACCGGGGACGACGTCCTCGGTCTCGCCGCCCTTACGACGACACAGGACCCGCTCCTCGGCGAAGGTGCCGTCGGCCCGCAGCGGCGCGTTGGCCTGGGCCTTGACGAACCGGTCCTCCTCGTCCGCGGTCAGGTAGTCGATCTGGTCGGTGACCCGACCCTCGATGACCTTCCGGTACGGCGTCTCGATGAAGCCGAACGGGTTGACCCGGGCGAAGGTGGACAGCGCGCCGATGAGGCCGATGTTCGGGCCTTCCGGCGTCTCGATCGGGCACATCCGGCCGTAGTGGGACGGGTGCACGTCGCGGACCTCGAAGCCGGCCCGCTCCCGGGACAGACCACCCGGGCCGAGCGCGCTCAGCCGGCGCCGGTGGGTCAGGCCCGCCAGCGGGTTGGTCTGGTCCATGAACTGGGACAGCTGCGACGTCCCGAAGAACTCCTTGATCGCCGCCACCACCGGGCGGATGTTGATCAGGGTCTGCGGGGTGATCGCCTCGACGTCCTGCGTGGTCATCCGCTCGCGGACGACCCGCTCCATCCGGGACAGGCCGACCCGAACCTGGTTCTGGATCAGCTCGCCCACGGTGCGCAGGCGCCGGTTGCCGAAGTGGTCGATGTCGTCGGCCTCGTAGCCCTCCTCACCGGCGTGCAGCCGGCAGAGGTACTCCACGGTGGCGACGATGTCGTCCTCGGTCAGCGTGCCGGTGGTGATCGGCACGTCGACTTCGAGCTTCTTGTTGAACTTGTAGCGCCCGACCTTGGCGACGTCGTACCTCTTCGGGTTGAAGAAGAGGTTGTCGAGCAGGGTCTGGGCGTTCTCGCGCGTCGGCGGCTCGCCAGGGCGGAGCTTGCGGTAGATATCGAGCAGGGCCTCGTCCTGGCCGGCGATGTGGTCCTTCTCGAGCGTGGTCATCATCAGCTCGGACCAACCGAACCGCTCACGGATCCGCTCGGCCGACCATCCGACGGCCTTGAGCAGGACGGTGACGGCCTGCCGGCGCTTGCGGTCGATGCGTACGCCGACCGTGTCGCGCTTGTCGATGTCGAACTCCAGCCAGGCACCCCGGCTCGGGATGACCTTGACGCTGGAGAGGTCGCGGTCGGAGGTCTTGTCCGGCTGCTTGTCGAAGTACACGCCCGGGGACCGGACGAGCTGGCTGACCACGACGCGCTCGGTGCCGTTGATGACGAAGGTGCCCTTGGGCGTCATCATCGGGAAGTCACCCATGAACACCGTCTGGCTCTTGATCTCGCCAGTGGTGTTGTTGGTGAACTCCGCGGTCACGAAGAGCGGAGCGCAGTAGGTCAGGTCCTTCTCCTTGCACTCCTCGATCGAGGCCTTGACCTCGTCGAAGCGCGGCGCCGAGAAGGAGAGCGACATGGTGCCGGAGAAGTCCTCAATGGGACTGATCTCTTCAAGGATCTCCGCGAGACCCGAGCGTGCGTGCGGGTCGTCCGCCGACCGGCCCTGCCAAGCCTCGTTGCCGACGAGCCAGTCGAAGGACTCGTTCTGAATGGCGAGGAGGTTGGGGACCTCGAGGTGTTCGGTGATCCTGCCGAATGAAACTCGGCGGGGAGCGAATGCGCTCGACGTACGACTGGTCTTCGCAGGGCGGGAAGCTGCCAAGATGCGTCCTTCCGAGGACCGGTGCTGCAGAACGGCTGGTACGCGTGCACTCCAATGACCCCACCAGAAATATCCGTAAACGGACATTTCCGAGCAGGGGTCAAGTCGGAAGGCAGCGCAAACTAGCAGTGTAGCCGAGAGGCTAACCGCTGTCCAGCCCACCCCGCAGGTCGTTTGCGGAACGCGCCTCGGCCCCCGAAAACCGGGGTCTGCCGGGCCGCTCGGAACGCAACGTTCCCGCTGGGCCGCTCGGGTTGCTGCGGCCGATGGTGCCGCCGCTGTCATTACCCACGTCGTGGCCGTCGCAAGCGCGGTGTCTTGCTGGTGTCAGCGTGCCTGGCAGCCCGGGGCCGCGTCAAGGGCCGGTATCCGGGTCGTCCCTTCTTTCCCACCGGAGAGCGACCCACCAGGCTCGTCCGGAGCCTCGACGAGGGTCCTCCGCGCCCAGCTCAGGACGGCCGTCACCGGATCCACCAACACGGCGGGCGGCGATCCGTGTCGGATCACCGCCCGCCGCGACGCGATCGTGTCGCCGCTCGACGAGCAGGGCACGCGCTGGTGGAGCGTCAGGTCACTTGAGGGTGACCTTGGCGCCCTCACCCTCGAGCTTGGCCTTGGCCTTCTCGGCGGTCTCCTTGTTGACCTTCTCCAGGATGGCCTTCGGCGCGGACTCAACCGCGTCCTTGGCCTCCTTGAGGCCCAGGCCGGTCAGCTCACGCACGACCTTGATGACCTGGATCTTCTTGCCACCGTCAGCCTCGAGGACGACGTCGAACTCGTCCTTCTCCGGCTCGGCCTCGGCGGCGGCCGGAGCCCCACCCGCGGCGGCAACGGCAACCGGAGCGGCGGCGGTGACCTCGAAGGTGTCCTCGAACTGCTTCACGAACTCGGAGAGCTCGATCAGCGTCATCTCCTTGAACGCGTCGAGCAGCTCGTCGGTGCTGAGCTTCGCCATGTCTGGCGTCCTTTCCTGAAACTAATAAGTAAGAACTGGTGCGCTCGGACGGCCTCAGGCCGCCTCGGCGCTCTCCTTCTCGCGCTTGTCCTGCAGGGCAGCCGCCAGACGGGCGGTCTTCGACAACGGAGCCTGGAACAGGGCCGCGGCCTTGCTCAGGTTGCCCTTCATCGCGCCGGCCAGCTTGGCCAGCAGCACCTCGCGGGACTCCAGGTCAGCGAGCTTCGTGACCTCGGCCGCGGAAATGGCCTTGCCCTCGAAGACACCGCCCTTGATGACGAGCTTCGGGTTGGCCTTCGCGAAGTCGCGAAGCCCCTTCGCCGCCTCGACGACGTCGCCCGAAACGAAAGTCAGCGCGGTAGGACCGGTGAACAGCTCGTCGAGGCCGTTGATGCCCGCGTCCGTCGCAGCACGCTTCGCCAGCGTGTTCTTCGCGACCGTGTAGCTGGTCTCGGCGCCGAGTGAGCGCCGCAGCTGGGTGAGCTGGGAAACCGTCAGACCGCGGTACTCGGTCAGCACGGTGGCGCCCGCGTTGCGGAAGCTCTCGGTCAGCTCAGCGACGGCCGTGGCCTTGTCGGCCCGGATCGGCTTGTCCGCCATGTCCCTCCTCTCTCGTTACTCGAGGCTGGTCCCCGTCACGACCGAAGCCGGAGCGGGGGCGGAGGCAGCACGACAACGAAAAAGCCCCGGCGCAGGGCGCACGGGGCGAGGGCCGGCGGATCGTCACGGTCGGCGGACCATGCTCACTGCCGAGTTACGCTTGCCGCCCTACGCGGGTCGCCCGTTGTCGCGGGACCTTCGACCGTGCCGAAGCACGGTGACCAGCGGTCTCTGGGTGGTTCCTCATCCATGAGAACACGGATGACGGTTGAAGAGTACGCGACCCCGTGACCAGCACCAAATCGCCCGCTGTGAGCCAGGCCACCAACGGGCGGCCGCGACCCCTCAGCCCTGGGCCCGCCGCCGCCACAGGTAGCCGCCGAACGCGGCGGCGCTCCAGGCCACCGCCCAGGCCGTGAGGCCGAGCAGGGTGAGTGCGGCCGCGTCGCCCGCGGTGGTCCGGGCCGTGGCCATGATCGGCGGAGCCAGCCAGGGGACCACCGAGCCGGCCAGGCCGAGAACCACCGCGCCGACGCCCCCGAGGGCCAGGACCGCGACGCCGTACCCCGCGCCGCCCACGGACGCCCGGCTGGCCAGAGCACCGAGGGCCACCGCCGCCGGTACGGCCAGCAGATGCGCCCACACCCCCAGCGCCACGCCCACCGGCACCGACCGGTCCGTCGGGTCGACCGGGCCGGTGACCCCGCCGACCAGCCACGGGAAGACCAGCGCGACGGCCACCGCGACCAGCGCCGCCACGCCGGCGGCGAGCAGCCCGGCCAACCGCTCCCGGGCCACCCCGACCGCCACCTGGGCCAGCCGGCGCTGCACGTCCGGTTCGACGTCGAGCAGGATCTTGGTCTGCCAGGCGAGCACCGGGAAGAGCACCACCGCGGAGACGCCGTACGCCTCGGCCGGCTGGGCCCGGCCGCCGCCGTACAGGGTGCCGAGGACGACGAGACCGGCGAGCAGCGGTGCCAGCGCCCGCCCCGTTCGCAGGAAACCGGCCAGTCGCAGCCGGATCAGGGCGCTCACCGGGTCTCCCCCGCCGCTTGTTCGACGACCGCACCGGCGCCGTCCACGGCCTGCGGCTTGTTCGACGACGCGTCGGGGCGTACCCGAAGGACCTGATGGCCCTCGGCGCGCAACCGGGCGACGGTGCCGGCGACCCGCGCGGCCGGCACCGCGACCTCGACCACAGCGATCGCCTCGTCCGGTGCCGACGTCTCCTCGGTCACCGTGCCGTCGGCCACCGTCCAGCGGCGCGCGCCCGGAAGCCGGACCGTCTCGCCGCGGTGGTCACTGACCAGGACCGCGCCGCCGGCGGTCAGCACCTCGTCGATCAGCTCGGGAACCAGCTCGCGGGTGGTGGCGTCCAGGCCCTCCCACGGCTCGTCGAGCACCAGCAGGCCCGGCGGACGCAGCATCGCCTGGGCGAGGCCCACCTTCTGCGCGGTGCCCTTGGACAGCTCCGGCAGGCGAACCGCGCGGAACGCGGCCAGCCCGAGCCGGTCGGTCCAGGCCGTCACGGCCGCGTCGGCCGCCGGACCGTCCAGGCCGGCCACGCGGGCCATCCCGGTCAGGTAGCGGGCCACGGTGAAGGGTTGGTCGGCCGGGAAACGCTCCGGCACCCAGCCCACCCGCCCCGGCCGGTCGGCGACCCGGCCCCGGGCCGGTCGCAGCACCCCGGCGGCCACCTGGAGCAGCGTCGACTTGCCCACCCCGTTGCGGCCCAGCACGACCGCCACCTCGCCCGGACCGATCCGCACGTCCACGCCCCGCAGCACCCACGGCCCACGCCGGTGGTACCGCAACCAGACGTTCTCCAGCCGCATGCGGTCGAGCCTGCCACATCTCAGACGCACCGGGGCGCCGCCACAGTCGTGGCGGCGCCCCGGCGGAGCGGAGTGTCGGCTCAGGCCTCGGCCGACTCCTCGGTGAGGTTCTTGACCAGGTTCGGGTCGACCGGCACGCCGGGGCCCATCGTCGTGGTCAGGATGACCTTGCGGAGGTACTTGCCCTTCGCCGCGGACGGCTTGGCACGCAGCACCTCGTCGAGCACCGCGGCGTAGTTGTCCACCAGCTGGCTCTCCGAGAAGGAGGCCTTGCCGATGATCAGGTGCAGGTTGGAGTGCTTGTCCACCCGGAAGGTGATCTTGCCGCCCTTGATGTCCTGCACCGCCTTGGTGACGTCCATGGTCACCGTGCCGGTCTTCGGGTTCGGCATGAGACCGCGCGGGCCCAGGATCCGCGCGATCCGGCCGATCTTGGCCATCTGGTCCGGCGTGGCGATCGCCGCGTCGAAGTCGAGCCAACCACCCTGGATCCGGGCGACCAGCTCGTCGGTGCCCACCTCGTCCGCACCCGCCGCGGCAGCCTCGTCGGCCTTCGCGCCGGCGGCGAACACGATCACGCGGGCGGTCTTACCGGTGCCGTGCGGCAGGTTGACCGTGCCGCGGACCATCTGGTCCGCCTTGCGGGGGTCGACGCCGAGGCGCATGGCGACCTCGACCGTGGCGTCGAACTTGACGTTGGTGGTCTCCTTGGCCAGCTTCACGGCCTCGGCGGGGGTGTAGAGCTTCGACCGGTCGATGACGTCGGCGGCCTTGCGGTAGCTCTTGCTGCGCTGCATTGCTGATTACTCCTGTGGTCTCTGGCGGGCCGCTCGGCGCGAGCCCTCCCACGGTTGGGTCGAAGGCCGGGGCCGACGTCAGTCGTTGACGGTGATGCCCATCGACCGGGCGGTGCCGGCGATGATCTTCTCGGCCTGGTCCAGGTCGTTGGCGTTGAGGTCGGCCATCTTCTTCTCGGCGATCTCACGCAGCTGGGCGCGGCTGACCGAGCCGACCTTCTCGCTCTGCGGAACGCCCGAGCCCTTCTGCACACCGGCAGCCTTGATCAGCAGCCGGGCGGCGGGCGGGGTCTTCAGCACGAAGGTGAAGGACCGGTCCTCGTACACGCTGATCTCGGCGGGGACGATGTCGCCCCGCTGGGACTCGGTCTGCGCGTTGTAGGACTTGCAGAACTCCATGATGTTCACGCCGTGCTGGCCGAGCGCGGGGCCGACCGGCGGCGCCGGCGTGGCCTGGCCCGCCGGCAGCTGAAGCGTGAACGTCTTGACGAGCTTCTTCTTCGGAGGCATGTCACTTCCTGGGGCTTGGAGCTGGGAAAATGCGGCTGACGCCGTTCTCGAGGCGCGCACGGTCAGCGCGATGCGACAGCGGCGACGTTCAAGAGTAGCGCAGGCCGCAGCCCACTCGTCCGCCGAGGTCGAGCGGGAGGGCGTACGCCGACGTCGGCGGCGGGCCGAGCCCGCCGCCGACGACCGGTCAGATCTTGGCGACCTGGTTGAAGTTGAGCTCCACCGGAGTCTCCCGGCCGAAGATCGACACCAGCACCTTGAGCTTCTGCTGGTCGGCGTTGATCTCGCTGATCGTCGCCGGCAGCGACGCGAACGCGCCGTCGGTGACGGTGACCGAGTCGCCCACCTCGAAGTCGAGGACCTTGATCTCGGGCTTCGCCTTCTTCTGCTCGGTCTCGACGGCCGGCGCCAGCCACTTCAGCACCTCG
Source organism: Micromonospora yongxingensis (assembly GCF_052601155.1). Classification (NCBI taxonomy): domain Bacteria; kingdom Bacillati; phylum Actinomycetota; class Actinomycetes; order Micromonosporales; family Micromonosporaceae; genus Micromonospora; species Micromonospora yongxingensis. The sequence goes on along the minus strand of NZ_JBQXEO010000001.1, from coordinate 514,305 downwards.
TCGAGGGAGAGCGGCGCGGGCCGGTCGGCCCGGTCGGTCGCGCCGACGAAGCCGGTCACGCCCGGGGTGTTGCGGACACACGAGTAGGACTCGGCGGTCAGCTCCATCCGGACCAGGATGTAGCCCGGGAAGACCTTGGCCTGGATCTGGGACCGCTTGCCGTTCTTGACCTCGACTTCTTCCCGGGTCGGCACCTCGACCTGGTAGATGAAGTCCTCCATGTCGAGGCTCGTGATCCGGGTCTCGAGGTTGGTCTTGACCTTGTTCTCGTAGCCGGCGTAGGAGTGCACCACGTACCAGTCGCCCGGCGCGTAGCGCAGCTTCTGCCTCAGCTCGGCGACCGGGTCGTACTCCTCGTCCGGCGCGGGCTCGCTCGTTGGGAACTCCGGCTCGCTGGCGGCCTCAACCGACTCGTCACCAGCCGCCGTCGCGACCGTGGACTGCTCGTCCACCGGTCCGGCGGTCTCGTCGTACTCAGGCACGCTCGCTCACTTCCGTCACTATCGGCTCTGGAGGCAGCCGGTCAGCTGGAGTTGCCGAAGACAAACAGCACGACCCTCGCGAAGCCGTAATCCAGCACACCCACGATCGTCAGCATCACCGCGACGAACGTCACCACCACCGCGGTGTAGGTCAGCAACTCCTTGCGCGTCGGCCAGATGACCTTACGCAGTTCCGCCACGACCTCGCGGAAAAACCGGGCGATGCGGCCGAACACGCCCACCCGACCGGTTTCCGACCGGGTGGTCGGGCGGCTGTCCGCCGACTCCGCCCGGGCACGGGACCGCGTCGCGGTGCCCCCCCGGGAGACCGGCTCGTCCGCGCTGGTGGCGTCGTCGTCGGCTACCTCGTCGACGACCTCGTCGTCCAGACGATCGTCGCCGGCGTCCTCGCCGCGCCGCTTGTTGTCGGCCACTTCGCCCTCCGTCGCGGGAATCTCGGGTCGCACGCCGGGCGGCGTACGCGGCGCTGGTCACGCCGGCCGGACCAACCGTCCCGCGACGGGCCGCGGCCGGTGGATCAACCGGAGGGCCCGATGCCTCGGAACCACCCCGCCAATGCCACCACCACGGGCCGGACGCCACCAACTCGGCGGCGCGACCCACGGGAACGGTCAGGCCTGAGGCGCAGGGGTGACAGGACTTGAACCTGCAGCCTGCGGTTTTGGAGACCGCTGCTCTGCCAATTGAGCTACACCCCTGTGCGGCAACACTCGCCCCACGCGGCCACAGACGACCGAGCAGGGGTCACTTGCCCCACGGCGGACCAGTGTACGGGTACCCGCCCGACTTTCCCAACCGGTCTCCCCGCCACGCGCGGCGGGGAGAATTCAGCGTGTCGTGCGGATGGTCGCGCGGGCCTGCGCGAGCACCTTCTCGCCCAGGCACGTCGCGGTCACGTCGAGCCGGGTGAGGCCGTCCTCGGTCACCTCGCGGACCACGGCGGTGACCTCGATCTCGGTCCCCTGGTCGTCGTCGGGCACCACGACCGGCCGGGTGAACCGCACGCCGTACTCGACCACCGCGTCGGGCGCACCGGCCCACTCGGTGACCGCACGCCCGACCAGCGCCATGGTGAACATGCCGTGCGCGATCACCCCGGGCAGGCCCACCTTGGTGGCGAACCGGTCGCTCCAGTGGATCGGGTTGAAGTCCCCCGAGGCGCCGGCGTAGCGGACCAGGTCCGCGCGGGTCACCTGGAACGTCTTGGCTGGCAGCTCCATCTCACGCCTCCCCGCGTACGACGATCTTGGACCAGACGGCGACGACGGGCTCGCCGGCGACGGTGCTGACGTCGGTGCGGGTGGTCAGGAAGCCGTGCCCACCGCGGTTGCTGACGTCCTCGATGGTGCTGACACAGACCAGCTCGTCACCGGCGACCACCGGCCGGGTGTACGCGAAACGCTGATCACCGTGCACCACGCGGCTGTAGTCGACACCGAGCGCCGGGTCCTCGGCGATCTGGCGGCTCGCGGCCATCGTGATGACCACCGGGAAGGTCGGCGGAGCGACCACGTCCGGGTGCCCCAACGCCTGCGCGGCCGCCGGGTCGTGGTGAGCCGGGTCGGTGGCGCCGATGGCGGTGGCGAACTCCCGGATCTTTTCTCGGCCCACCTGGTAGGGGGCGGTCGGCGGATACGTCCGGCCGACGAAGGAAGGGTCCAGAGACATGCCGCGAACCTACACGGACAACACAATCGCCGATCTGCTCGGTCGGCGGCGGTTAAGCCGTGCCAGCCCGGTCAGATCGGCGATCGGAAAGCTTCGACAAAGGGCCGGCTGTGGAGCCGGCCGCAGGTCAGCGGGTCTCGCGGTGGACCGTGTGCCGACCGTCGCGCGGGCAGAACTTCTTCAGCTCGATGCGGTCGGGGTCGTTACGACGGTTCTTGCGCGTGATGTAGTTGCGCTCCTTGCACTCCACACACGCCAAAGTGATCTTCGGCCGGACATCGGTAGCCTTCGCCACGGCGGAGTGCCTTCCTCGCTAACGGAAACAACTACGACGCGTCAGCCTAGTCGCTGACTGCGCGGACATGCAAAGTGGGCGCCAGTGGCGCCCATCCCCACGACCACCGAACTGAAGCCCGGAAGACGAGAGTAGCGGTGGCCGGACTTGAACCGGCGACACAGCGATTATGAGCCGCTTGCTCTACCATCTGAGCTACACCGCCGCGGTGGGTCCAGCTGAACCCTCGAGCCCCCTTACGGAATCGAACCGTAGACCTTCTCCTTACCATGGAGACGCTCTGCCGACTGAGCTAAGGGGGCCTGCGCGATCTCCCCGTGGGGCGCGCAGAAGTAAGAGTACACGGCCGGGCTCGGCAGGTGAAATCGGATCCCCGGTGATCGTCTAGGCCCAGCTCAGGGCACGACACGAAGGCGCGGAAGCTCCGAACCGGAGATCGTTTCGGGGTCGGCCTGGGCGCCGAACCACGCGGCCAGCCGCTCGTACGGCAGGGGCCGGCTGAACAGGAAGCCCTGACCGATCTCGCAGCCGATGTCCTGGAGCAGCTCCAGGGTCAGCTCGCTCTCCACGCCCTCGGCGACCACGGCCAGGCCGAACTGCTGGGACAGGGTCACCACCGCGTTGACGATCGCCAGGTCCCCCGGGTCGGTCGCCATGCCCTGCACGAAGGAGCGGTCCACCTTCACCTCGTGCACCGGCAGCCGCCGCAGGTGCGCCAGCGACGAGTCACCGGTGCCGAAGTCGTCCACCGACAGCCGGACGCCGAGATCGCGCAGCCGGTGCAGGGTTGGAATGGGCCGGTCGGTGCCGTCCAGCACCCCCGCCTCGGTGATCTCCAGGGTGAGGCTCTGCGCCGGCACCCCGTACTCGGTCAGCAGCTCCTGCACCCGGTCCGGGAAATGCTGGTCGGTGAGCGTCCGCGCGGACAGGTTGACGGCGACGGGCAGCGGATGGTCGGCCTGGGCCCAGTCCCGGCTACGCCGCAGCCCCTCCCGGAGCACCACCTCGGTGAGCCGGCTCAACTGGCCGGTGTGCTCCGCCACCGCGACGAAGTCCTCCGGGGCGACCGTGCCGTGCGTCGGGTGCTCCCACCGGGCCAGGCACTCGACACCGACCAGCCGACGCTCCCGCAGCGTCACCTTGGGCTGGAAGTAGACCTCCAGCTCGTCCTGGTCCAACGCCCGGCGCAGGTCGCCGGCGAGGCCCAGCCGGCGCAGCGACCGGGACTCCAGCGCCGGGTTGAACAGTTGCACGCTGCCCGGCACCGACTTGGCGGCCGTGGCGGCCAGGTCGACCCGGAGCAGCAGGGTCGCCGCGTCGCTGCCGTGATCCGGGTGTACGGCCACCCCGACGGCAGTGTCCACATCGAGGGTGAGGGCGTCGAAGACCATCTCGTCGCGGATCTGGTCGCGCAACTGGCCGGCCAACTCCAGCGCCGCGTCGGCGCTCTCCAACCGCAGCGTCACCAGGAACTCGTCGCCGCCGACCCGGCCCACCAGGGCCGACGACGGCGCGCTGGCCCGCAACCGGTTGGCGACCTCGGCGAGGACCTTGTCCCCGGCCGCGTGGCCGAGGGACTCGTTGACCTGGCGCAACCCGTCCACGTCGAACAGCAGCAGCGCCACCACCTCGCCGGGCGCGGCGATCTTGACCGACTCGTCCAGCGCCCCGGTGATGCGGCGGCGGTTGGGCAGCCGGGTCAGCGCGTCGTGGTACGCGTCGTGCCGTAGCCGGTCGACCAGCCGGGAATTCTCCAGCGCGACCGCCGCGTGCGCGGCCACGGTCTCGAAGATGGGGATGTCGCCGGGGGCGAAGTGGCCGATGTCGCTGAGCCGGTTGGCCACCTCCAGGGTGCCGATCACCGCCTGCCCGGAGCGCAACGGCACCACGATGACGTCCTTGATCTGGCGGGCGCTGATCTCGCCGCGAAGGGCGCTCTCGTCGCCCAGCAGACGCCCCATCGACAACGTCTTCGCCAGGTCCCGCGCCCGCTCCCGCAGGATCGCCGGGGTCGGCGCGACGTCGAGCAGCCCCGGCGTGTCGACCCGGGCGGTCAACAGCACCTCCGGGTGCCGGCCCTGGGCGGGCAGCCAGAGGGTGGCGGACTCCGCCTGCATGAGGGCACGGACACGGTCGAGCAGGACGTCGGCGAGGGAGCCGTCGGCGCCGCTGGTCGTGATCAGCCGGGCCAGGTCGTACATCCCGGTCAGGGTGCGGTGCTGCCGGAAGAACTGGGCGTAGGACCGGTAGACCAGGGCGAGGGCGGCGAAGAGGGCCGCCAGCAGCAACGCGGACCACCAGGTCGCTTCCAGCGCGATCAGGACGAGCAGACCGACCGAGGCGTTGATCGAGGTGGTGAGGAACACCGACGGGGTGGTCCGCAGAGCCTCCCGGCCAGCCTGCCAGCCCTGCAGCAGCACGTGCACGCCGACGACGGAGACGAGACTGACCAGGGTGATGGTGTTGACCGCGAGGAAGAGGCTGCCCCACGTCCCCGGGCCCACACCCTGCAACGGTGGCAGTTGCAGAAGGAGCAGGCTGGCCAGCGACGTGGCCGCCGCGGCCTTCGCGACGTTGAACCAGAACTTCGCCGGCGGGAAGCGCTGCGAGGCGCTCCAGATCAGCGAGGCGAGCGTGTAGATCAGGACCACGGTCAGTGGTGGCAGGAAGAACAGCGCCACCACGAGAGGGATCTCGGTGAGCGTCACACCGACGGACTGGCGACGGACGACGAAGTTCAGCACCGGAATGCTGATGCCGGTCATCGCCAGGAAAATCAGGAACGCCAGCCCCCAGTCCCCGTACGGAGGACGGTCGGAGATGACGCTGATGGCGGTGCAGCAGAGGATGGCGACCAGGGCCAGCGGGCCGGTGATTAACCAGGCGTGGTCCGTGGACTTCCGTCGTTGGTCACGCCTGGCCATACCGCTCCCTCTGAAAGACGTCGCCCGTCGGTACTGCCCTCACGGGCGACGACCGCGAGTTACCGGGAGGCGTCCACGCCCCAGACGACGTCACCCAAACCCGCACCCCAAACGACGTCGGTGAGCTGAGCGTTACCTGCGCCGGAGAGGTAGTCGGTGCCGAGCAGTCCTCCGAGGACAGCGGCGAGCACGAGGAGCGAGCCAAGCAGTCGGCCCAGTCTTCGACCAGACATGTTTGCTCCTGTCGGGGAAGTGTCACAGGGATGGTGGAGGTTCCACGATCGTGCCACACGGTCGGTACGCAGAAAAGCGGTGAGTGTTGGACCGGTCCGAGCGTTGCGAAGGTTGCGCCCTTCGGCCCAGTGCCCCTCGACGTGCCGGGCCAGATCAGGGGTCCTTCCTGCGACATCAGCGGTTCACCCAGCGCTTGATGCGACCTTCAGCACAATTCACCCACGCCGCTCGGACGTCCTCCGAGCCGATCCCACCCAGTCACCCTGCGTGACGAATTCGATGGTCTGGAAGCGCGCCGACACGAGCCCAGACATCGACCACCATACCCGGTTATCGCATCCGCACAAGAAGGCGGACGCGACAAGTCGGGGCGAGATGGCGCGGTGGCGGGGGGCTACGGTTCCGAGGTGATCAATGACGCGGGCTCGCGGCTGGGAGTCGCGGCGGCGCGGCGGCTGGCCGCTCTCGGCTGTTGCCGGATCGACAGCGGCCTGACCGACGCGGAGTTCGACCGCATCGAGCGCGAACACGGCTTCGAGTTCGCCGACGACCACCGCGCCTTCCTGGCCGCCGGGCTTCCGGTGTGGCAGCCGTACGAGGAGGGCCAGACGTGGGAGCAACCCTGGCCGGACTGGCGCAACGCGGATCCGGAAGCGCTTCGCGAGCACCTGGCCTGGCCGGTCGACTGCCTGCTCTGGGACGTCCAGCACGGGCACTGGCGACAGGAATGGGGCGACCTCCCCGAGACGACGCAGGAGGCAGTCGCGGTGGCGCGGCTACGGCTCACCGACGTCCCGGCGATGGTTCCGGTGTACGCACACCGGTTCCTGCCCGCCGGGCGGGGAACCGCCGCTCACCCGGTCTTGTCGATGCGCGGATGGGACATCATCTACTACGGCACCGACCTGCTCGACTACATCGGCCAGGAGTTCCAGGAACCACGCCCCGACCGGGCCGACGACTGGAACCCGCAGGCCACCGTCCCGTTCTGGCGCGACTACCTCCGGGCATCGGACGAGTGAGCTCGGCGGCACCGGCCTTCGACCCGCGCGGCGGCCCACTGGCCAGGCGGTCACCACGAACCGGAGCGGACTCAGGGCTAGCGCAGCGGCCGGAAAGCGGCCCGCACCTCGGTGGAGAAGACCTCCGGCTGCTCCCAGGCGGCGAAGTGGCCGCCGCTGTCAGCCTCGTTGAAGTACGCCAGGTTGGGGTAGACCGCCTCGACCCAGCTACGGGGGGCAGCCCAGATCTCGTCGGGGAACGTCGTGAAGGCGACGGGGACCGAGACCGGCGGAGGAGTCTGGCCGGCGGCAGCGGCGGCGGCCTGGGTCCGTCCGGCTTCCCAGTACCAGCGGGCGGACGAGGCGCCGGTGCCCGTCAACCAGTACAGCGTGATGTTGTCGACGATGGTGTCCCGGCTGAGATTGCCCACGGGCGTGCCGTCGACGAACGCGCGGGACATCTTGTAGTAGCTGTCGGTGTCGTGGTCGAGCATCCAGGCCGCCAGCCCGACCGGTGAATCCAGCAGCGAGTAGCCGACCGTCTGCGGTCGGGTGGACTGCTCCAGGAAGTAGCCGAAGCCGTCCTTCATGAACGTGTTGAGCGCGTCGTGCGCGGCGCGCTCCTGCTCGGACCCCGCCGGCAGCTTGTCCTTGATACCGATCGCCCCGGCGAGCAGGTTGAGATGGATGCCGAGCAGCCCCTCGGGTGCCTGGCGGCCCATCGCGTCCGTGACGGAAGCGCCCACATCGCCCCCCTGGGCGACGTAGCGCGTGTAGTCGAGGCGACGCATCAGCTCCGCCCACGCGCGGGCCATGCGGGCGGAGTCCCAGCCGACCTCGGTCGGCTCGCCGGAGAAGCCGTAGCCGGGCAACGACGGCAGCACCAGGTGGAAGGCGTCCTCCGCCCGTCCGCCGTGCCCGGTCGGGTCGGTGAGCGGGCCGACCACCCCGAGCAGCTCGACGACCGAGCCCGGCCAGCCGTGCGTCATGATCAGCGGCAGGGCGTTCTCGTGCTGCGACCGCACGTGGATGAAGTGGATCTCGACGCCGTCGATGACGGTCGTGTACTGCGGCAGGGCGTTCAGCTTCGCCTCGACCGCACGCCAGTCGTGATCGGTGCTCCAGTAGCGGGCCAACTCCTGGACCGTCGCCAACTGCACGCCCTGGGAGCGATCGTTGACCAGCTCCCGGGTGGGCCAGCGCGTCGCAGCGATCCGGCGACGCAGGTCGGCGATCACTTCGTCCGGTGTGTCGAGCCGGAAGGGTCGGATTTTGTTGTCGCTGGACATGTTCTCCACCTGCCGGATCGGGTCGACCAGCGCAGCGGCGCCGGCGAGGCTGGCACGCGCCCAGTTTCGCACCGGCCCGGCGGCCGGCGGACCGGAACGCGGTTTCGCGCCTGGGTCCGGTCCGACCGCGACCGCGGACTCCGACCAGGGAAATTGCACCGTTCACGGTGGCGGGTTTCCGGGCCGTGCAGCGCCGTCGGGCCGAACGGGCCAACCGCGGTTGGTCGGTTACGGGTCGCGCCGCGCAGGAACGAGGCTGCCATGTCCGAGCCCATGGAGGAGCGTGCGAAAGATGCGGTGCGCGACGTCCATCGGGCCGCCACCCGGCACCAGGACGAGGGTCTGCACCAGTCGGCGGTGGAGATCAGCCGCATGGCGGGGGAACTCGGGCATGATCCGGGCTCGGTCGAGGATTGGCGGGCCTGCCCGGTGTGCGGGGCAGAACCGGGGGCGAGCTGCATCCGAGTGCCGGGGCACGACATGGTCGAGGGAGTGCACCCCGAGCGGACTACGGAGTAGGACGCGGAGAGGGGAACGACCGCCAGCCCTCGACTCACGAAAACGGCCCCGGAGTGCGTTTCCGCAGCTCACGGGGCCGTTTGTGCACCTGGTGGCGGGTAGAGGATTCGAACCTCTGTAGCTTTCGCGACGGATTTACAGTCCGCTCCCATTGGCCGCTCGGGCAACCCGCCAGGGCACCCCACCGCGTCGCAACGCGGCGGCGGAAGCAAGGATAGCGGCTCACCCCGGCACCGGTGCAACCGGGTACGGTCAGGGGGTCGTGCCGCTGGTCGGCGGCCGACGGAGGGCCCAGACCGCCGGACAGCAGGAGTGGAAGCATGGCAGCGAACCCGTCGTTCGACATCGTGAGCAAGGTTGACCGCCAGGAGGTCGACAACGCCCTCCGCCAGGCGGAGAAGGAGCTCTCGACGCGGTTCGACTTCCGCGGCACCGGTGCGGAGATCTCCTGGTCGGGCGAGGAGGCCATCGGCCTCCAGGCTGAGACCGAGGAGCGGGTGCGCGCCGCGCTGGACGTGTTCAAGGAGAAGCTGGTCAAGCGGAACATCTCGCTGAAGTCGCTGGACGCCGGCGAGCCGCGTCCGTCGGGCAAGATCTTCAAGATCGACTGCAAGGTCATCCAGGGCATCGAGGCGGACAAGGCCAAGGCGATCAGCAAGAAGATCCGCGACGAGGGCCCCAAGGGCGTGCAGGCTCAGATCCAGGGCGACCAGCTGCGGGTCACCGGCAAGAAGCGGGACGACCTCCAGGCGGTCATCTCGCTGCTCAAGGGTGAGGACTTCGGCGTCGCCCTCCAGTTCAACAACTACAGGTAAGGCGGCTCCGGCCGCCCTGGCCATCGGGCCGACCACGCCTTGTCACGTGGGCAGACGTCGTCATCAGTGGTCGTCGTTCGTCGCTCGCGATCGGCCTCCGACGGCCTGGTGACGGCCTGGGCCTGGTCCTCGTCGCCGGCGCGGTCCAGCCCGCTCTGGCCCCTCGCTTGTAAGTGGGGCCGCTATGCCACCGGGTCAGGGGCCGTGGTGTCAAAGCCTGCTTGCTCGGTGTAGAGAATCGCTCCCCACCGGTCAGAGGTGAGCCTGTGCATGGTTCGGACAATCCTCCAGTCGAGCAGGTAGCCAGACGTAGTGATCTCCGCAAGCGCGTCACAGAGAGTCAGGTCGACGGGACCGCCCTGGCGGAGTCCGTGGTCGACGGCATTCTTCACGCTGTCGGGTCGGGTAACTACGCGCAGGGCAACAGGAGTCGTCTGCTCGCCGGCGGCCACGGCTGCCGGATAACGTACGCGAGCTTCCCCTGCAACGTCGCGGTCGCTGGACAACCGGCACGATGCCCAACCGACGCCGTCGCCGGCCGGCGTAGCAGTGGCGACCGGGCACCGCGCTCGAAGCTCCGTGACCAGCTCGTCGAGGAGACGCTGCGCCACTGGCTCGCCGGACCGCAGGAATAAGGTCATCACTTCCGCCATGGCCATATCTTTGCTGGCCCTTCACCCTGCCCGGTACTCGCCAGGCGCCCGTAGGTTGGGGAGTTGAACCGGAACCTAGAGCCCCGATCGGTCCACCAGCAGGAACGGCGCTCGACGGCTGCTCGGACGCCGTCCGACGCTGCCATGACTCATCATTGGGTGACAACATTGACGGTGTCTTGTGCCCCCTGTGTGCCCCAGACCGCCGCCGCTGCCGGTTCCGGAAGTTAGGCGACTGCTCCTCCATCGCTGGGCCGGAGCCGGTCCCACTGCGGGTCGAAGCAGATCAACCCTCGCTCTGCCGCCATCCTGGCCGCCTCGGCCGACACCTCCTCGCACATGCTGTACCTCATCGCGAAGTAGATGATGGGGCCAGAGGCGTTACCGATCATGGGACCGTCAGACCACGGGCTGACGTCCTCCTCGTCCTCGGTCATGTCGATCCACCGCTCAAGGAGCGCATGGACGTAGGCCCGGATACGCGGTTTCGGAGGTGTCTCATCCTCCGCGTCGATGTACTTGCGGTACAGCTGCTGGAAGACCCGACCGCCCTCGCCATCGTCTGTGGGCTCGTCGCCCTCCCACACCGCCAAGTCGTAACTCACGCGGGGAGTGTGCCAGTAAGCGGATGTCAGAGGAGGCCCCGGCTGGTCGTTGCGTCCGGCCTGGACACGTCAGTCGCCGCTGTCGGCGGCACTGCCTCAGGGGACTTGAACCCTGAACCCCTCCGGCCTTGCGGCGATCATTATCAATGGGGCAGATCGACCGGCTGGCCTGGGGAAGGACTTGCGCTGCCTTGCAGCGATTGACAGCTTTTGCCGGCGTCACTTGTGCCCGCCTTGTGCCCGATGATCTTGTCCAGTCCCGTGTTGGTCATCGGCGACCCTAGCCAAGGAGGGGGGTGGTGTGCAGCCGTCGGGCGGCCTTCACTGGCAGACAACACCAGACAAGTCGGGATGAGTGCGAACGAGGCATCAACGCTAGTCGTTTGTCGAAGATCCGACTAATGACGTCCGCAGTCGCCGAGCAGCAATCCCGCACCGGACCGATGTAGACCTGACGAGAGTCACCGAAGAGATGATCAAAGGCGGCGTCAAGACTGGTCCAGTAGCCTCCTGAGCTGCCTAAACCAATCAGGATAGATCATCAGGTGAACCTTCTCGGGTTCCGCTTCGTACTGCAGTTCGATACCCTGCCATGCAGTATCTGCATATCAAGAGAGGAGGCCGACTCCCTGGGACTCTTACATCGTTGAGCTACGAACCCCCCAACGGAGGGTGCTCTTGTCGTAACGTCGTGTTTCACCCTTCCACGGCGTTAGCAGGAGCCGCTGACATGTTCATATGGCCAGCCTTCCACAGTGACAGTAGAGCGAACCGACTCAAGGCTTACGAGGTGGGAACCTCCGTGAACGCAGTACACCCGGCGCAGTGGGTGGACCTCTGCGGGCCTGAAGAGGTCGCCACCCAGCTGGAGCTGGTCTTTGCTTCCTCGGCTAAGCGTGTCGAGGTTCCGTCGGACCGGCGGGCGCAGTGGAGTCACCGCTTCGACTTCGATCAGGGACTGCCCGCACCGCTGGTCCCCATGCTGGAATTCTTGAAGAAGTACCTGAGCCTTGCCAAGATGCCTCATCTTGACGTGGGAATCGCCTTCGATTGGTACAAGGTCCCGGAAGACGGTGTCGAGTCAAGTAAGTGGAAGAACTCCAAGCCAGGGGAGCTCGTTCATCGAAGCAAATACTGGCGGGTTCCTTTCGCCCAGAGTCAAGCCCTGAAAAAACTCATCGACGGAACTGTCGCGGTGATTGCGGAACACCCTCTTCTCACTGCGAGCCCGACTGTGCTAACGGTTCCCGGATCGGCAGGGGATGGTAAGAGTGTCGGCGAGAGGTATGCAGCAGGCGTCGCGAGCAAAACCGGAAAAAATCTTGTTAGAACTACGTGCACCACAACAGGAGCGCGAAAGCAAGCCAAAGAATCAGGTTCCGCACACTTGGAAGGAACCTTCTTGATCGATTCGCCATTGAGCGGATCGGTTATTATTATTGATGATGTATGCCGCACTGGTGGGACATTCCGAGCAACAGCGCTAGCAGCTCGACAAGCAGGAGCCACCCACGTATTCGGCCTAGCAGCCGTCAGGACTTTAAGGAATTGACATGAGAGGTTCGAGGGTCATACCAAATGAGTCCCTAGTGTTGGGAATCACGGCTTTCGTTGACCCTAGGACACCCTCTCGTGTCTTTGCGCTGCTAAGAAATGAGGGTCGCGACGGCCTTCGGGCGCGTTTCGAGGCGCTCGACCCTTCTCGACAGGAGGAGATTCTCAAAAAAGCAGCCGAGATGGCTGAAAAGGGCATCGGTGCTCTTCTGTTCGGTGACGACCAATACCCGAGCAAGTTGGGCAAGCTCGCTTCCAGCAGCCCGATCCTTTTCTTTTGGGGAAACCCGGATCTATTAACAATCCCCGGCCTTGGAATGTGCGGTTCGCGGCAAGCCTCCGAATTGGGGCTCAAGGCGGCTATTGCATGCGGTGAAGAGGTACAGGAGCATGGTGTGGTAGTCGTCTCCGGGTATGCCAAGGGGGTTGACACAGAGACTCATCTCGCTGCACTGCGAGGTGGAGGCAGCACGATAGTGGTTCTAGCGGAGGGCTTTGACCACTTCAGGATCAAGCGCTCCTTCCCTCGCGAAATGTTCCGCAAGCAGAACGTCCTAGTGCTGTCTCAGTTCGCACCCCGTCAGCCCTGGACAGCCGGCGGGGCTATGACTAGGAACCGTCTTATTTACGGGCTTGGCTTGGCGTTGGTTGTGGTTGAGGCAGGCGAGAAGGGCGGGACGCTGGCTGCCGGCCAGGGTGCTTTGCGGAATGGCAAACCGGTCTTCGTGCTTGACTTCGACAATTCCACACCGGCAGGTAACCGGATGCTACTTGAAGACGGCGGCATACCTGTCCCTACACGCAAGAGGCTGGGAGCGGAGATCCGTAAGCTTCTAGACCGGCCACAGATGGTCCGACGGCAACTGTCGCTCATCTAGGTTACAGTCACACGCTCGGTCTACTCGCGGGAACCTGCTCAGCAGGCAAGCTAGAAGATCCGTAGGCATCGCCTATGGGTCAACGGATCGAAGTCGGCACGGTCCACCAACTGTGACACCATCGTCCAGGCTCGTTCGTTCAAGGTTCCCATCAGGCCACTTTCACGGCACTATGCAGTGATGGCATGGGAATGGGTGGGCCCAGTAGCTACATGCATTGCGGGCATCGGGGGCGTGGCCGGGACGGTCTGGACGGCCGGACAAGGCCGTAAGGCTCAAGTTGAGACCATGAGACTTCAATCTCAGAGTCAAAGATCTCAGGCATTGATATCCGAAAAGCGCGCCATCTATGCGAAGTACCTTAGATCGGCCGAATCGGCCATCAGCTCCTGCCAACGATTCCTTGTGATGAAGCAAACGATCCAAAAGATTGATGAGTCGCCGCATGGTCCGCAGGGCATGAGTATGCTTTCCGAACTGCGGGAGAAATTGCAAGCGGAAGACAAAGTATTGACTGCCTCCATGACTGAACTTAGCGGATCCAGAGCAGAGATCGCCATACTTGGAGGGCTTGCGATTGGAAATCTCGCAAGTAGACTTAATACCACAATATTCAATTATGCAACAAGTGGTGAATACGCTAGCATCAGCGAGGAGCTCTCTGCCCTGTCCATAGTGATGCACGCCGACATCGATATTGACAATCCTGCACGGGAACGAATCCTTGCTGAATTCAGTAGAAAGTCAACCTCGGCTTGACGTGATCTGGCGGTCACGGGTTCGCGCGGACGGCAGGAGGTCGTGGTGGGGATGCGGCGCGTGTACCCCGGGCAGGCCCCCGCCTGCCGGCAACGCCGGCCCGAGGGGTCGCAGAGGCTCCGGGGTCAAGGGCGGCCCGCAGGGCCGTCGCGCAGCGATGCGAAGCACCCTTGAGGTCGGAGGGGCGGCCCCGCATCCTCCGCGCCGCATCCCCACCACGGCCGGCGGTGACTCGCCCTGCGCGGCGGTACGACGACCGCCGCGCCCGGCCGGCTGCCGGCCCAGAAACCGCGACCACACTCGGCGCTACCGTCTGCGGCGGCCCCCGGGCTTCCCGCCCTCCGCGCCAGCCGCCGGGCGTTCTGCGTGGCCGGAGCGAAGCGGCAGCGGAGTGCAGGCCACGGGCCCTGGCGGCGGCGCGTGCGGCCCGTTCAGGGCCGCCTTGAAGACGTACAGAAAGTTTGAACCACTTCGCCGGCAGCCCGGCTGTCCGGTCTCGGGGCCTGCGTGACAGATCGGTATCAGGACGTCCGTGACACCGCTGCCACGAGGGCAGCCCGTACGATCGCGGCGTGAATCAAGTCGGGTCGCACTGCCGCTGCATCCTCTGCCACGACTACGGCGACTCCGACGATCGGCACCCGATGGAGCTGACCACGATCAGGCACGTCCAGCAGCACGGCTGGAGTGTCATGACGATTCCTGAGGACGACAAGGGACCTGGCTGGGCCTACACGATCGGACTCTGGCACACGCACCGGATGCCGGAACTCGCCATGTTCGGCCTGGATGTTGAGCTATCGCAGACGTGCCTCAACGAGCTGGGAGACAAGGCAAGCGGTGGCGTTCCGCTGGAGGCCGAGCAGGCACGCGACGATGTCATCAAGGGATACCAGGTCTATCTCAAGTCGATCGACTACCGCTGGTACAAGGCGTTCTTCGGTCGTGCCATCGCCTTCTACCGCCGGCCGCCCATCCCCTTCCTGCAAGTCGTCTGGCCCGATCGGCAGGGCCGCTTTCATTGGGACCGCAACAGCGACGAGCAACTCCACCGACGTCAGCCTCAGCTCTGGAACCGCCCCGACGACCATCCGGCGGGCGTCTGGACTCAGGACCTCTAGATCGTCTAGCCGGACGTGTCACCCACGTCTTGAGACCGATCTGTCACGCAGGTCCTGAGACCCGACATCGCCGGCGGCCGGCCGTCGTGGCCCTAAGCCCTGCTCAAAGCTTGGCGGGATCGGCGCCCTCTTCGAGATACGCAAAGCCTTGCTTCCGCGCCTGCATACTGGCCCGGAGCCGACGGGCGAGCCTCGGAATGGTCAGCTCGTCGAGCTGCCCGTCTTCCACGAACGCCCACTCCGCGATCTCACCGTCGCGGAAGGAGACGGCTGAGAGTTGGTCGGTGGAGAGCGTCCCGCCGTCGAAGATGAAGAGGACTTTGTCGCCCTCGTCTGGCCTGGGAGCCCAGTCGATCGTCAGAAGCGGTCCGATCGTGACTCGGAGACCCAACTCCTCGTAGACCTCTCTGGCGCAGGCCGACAACGGGCTCTCGCCCTCCTCGACATAACCGCCGGGGATGTCCCAGTGGCTTTTGTACGTGGGCCGAACCAGCATCAACCGGTCGCGCTCGTCAACGAAGAGCGCGCCCGCTGCCACCTTGGGAGTGGCCTGCGGACGCGCGTTCTGGGCTTGGTCGGTCACACTCTCGGACTCTACGGATCTAGGCCGTCACATGCACGCGCTGCGCCAGGCTAGCCAACTGGTAACTGGGGCGGCCTCGGCCGCGGCGCATCCAGTTCTGCACGAGCTGCCGGCTGATGGCGTGGTGGCGGATCTGCTCGGGTGCCTTCTGTTCGGCGGCGAGGACGACGGCCATCGCCTCGTCCGATCTGTTCCAGGCGGTGAGCGCCCGCGCGGTCTCCAGGGCGTGCCTCGCTTGCCGCTCGACCGGCAGTGCGGTGGTGTCGATGCGCGGTCCGAGGTCGATGGCAACCTGTACGTCATCGAGGTCCATCGCCGTCGTCACGCGGTGGATAGCCACGTTCGTCGGGCCGAACGCCGTCCAGAGGTGGTTGGCGTCATGACCGAGCCGCCGTGCGGCTTCATCCGCTTCGTTGAGAAACGATCGGACTGCCGCTCGGTCTTCGTCGCGGGCTGCGGCTACAGAGCCAGCCAGGAACAACGTGCCGTAGACCGACAGGTACTCGGGTGTTGCCTCTGCCATGCCGGGCTGCATGAACGCCGCCGCATCGCTCGTGAGCTGCTTTGCCTCGCGGTATCGGCCAGTGGAGAGCAGGGTGTGAGTCACTGAGCGGAACAGCGACCCAATGACGACCACGTCTCCGCAGCGTTGCGCCGCCGTGAAGCCCCGTTCGGCGGCGATCCATGCCAGGTCAGCTTCTCCGAGCTTCGTCAGTAGGACTGCGGCGGCTTGATAGGTGAGCGCCAGCAGCGCGAACGACTGTTCCAGCCTCTCCCCGTCGTGGGTCTGCGTCGCAGCCTGGCCGGCGGCAAGCGTCTGCGGCAACCGCGCGACGACGTACCCGTACCGCGAGGCTTGGTACGCATCCCACACTTGGGTGACCTCGGCGCGCAGCTGGGCCACCTCAGGTGCGTCGGCAACGGGTCCCGGCAGGAACGGCGTCAGCTGACGGTAGTTGAGCAGGGCCTCACGCAAGGCAGAAACCGTCTTCGTGCCGCTCTCGGCGTTCCAGTCGAGAAGAGTTGGCTCTCCCACCAGGTCGCCGAGGCTGACGTCTAACGCAGTCGCAACCGACCGGATGACCGACAGCCTGTCGAGCTCAATGCGGTTGTTCTCGACCTTGCTTAACCAGTCGACTGTCCGCCCCACGATGCCGGCCAGCACCTCTTGGGACATGCCCCTACGGCGGCGATACCACGCAATGCGCTCACCAACCGTTAGATCGTGACCGATGCCTCGCATGCGTCCATTGTCTCATGTCGACGGCTGCGAAGCCCCGGAAAAGTATTCCAGGTTCGGCTACTGACCTGGACATACCTTGGGGTCAGCACAGAGCAGTCGTCCAAAGGGGACGCGCTCAATACCCTCGGAGGTATCTCGTGAAGCTGTACGTGGACACCCAGAGCAAGCAGGTCCAGGTGACGAAGGACCCGGAGCCGAAGAACGACCAGAACGGCAATCAGCGGTCGGAGAAGAACACTGGCCGGCTCATGTGGTCGACCCAGGTCTTCGTGCTCGACGAGACTGGCGGCGAGATCATCACCATCACCACGGCGGGTGAGAAGCCGGGCGTGACGGTGGGACAGCTCGTCGCTGTCGAGCAGTTGGAGGCTATTCCGTGGGCGACCAACGGGCGTAACGGCGTCGCGTTCCGTGCGATCTCGCTGAAGCCGAAGGCTGGTACCTCGGCGGCTAAGTAGGTCCCCCGCTCACCGCGCTGTGTGAGCCCTGGTGTCCGAAACGCGCGAAAGCGGCCTGATGGTCCGCTGATCTGAGATCCAAGGTCCGGGAGTGGTTCCGACTCCTACATTCCCGGCCCGTCACCACGAACGGTGGTGGCATCCCCGCAAGAGCTGGCGCGGGGTCGGTCCGACTCCTACATCTGCCGACCCCGTGCCCTCCAACTCATCCACCCTCGTGCAGAGGAGGACTCGTCGTGTCCAAGTCTAGCCCCCGCCGTCCCTTCGGCGGCAGAAGCAACCAGACGGTGACGGTCATCGAGGCCAAGGTTCACCGTTCCTCGGCCCGCAACGCCCGGTTGGCGTTCATCCTCACGGCGGTCATCGTCGGCCTGTTGTCGGCCGTGGTGGCCGCTTCCTACATCCACCCGATCCTCGCCGTCTTCGTCGGCGCTCTCATCGGCGTACCGTCCGGCGGCGTCGCCTGGGTTCTCGTCCGGATCTGGCCGGTCCTGCGGCTGCTGTGGTGGTGGACCCCCGAGATCGGGCTCACCACGCTCCTCGGCCTCGGCTGGGTGCAACTGGCTAACAACACTCCAACCCTGGTGACCCTGCTCGTGGTCGCCCTGGTCGTCGGCGTTCCCGCTGCCATCCCCGCCATCCGCCGCCAAATCGTCGCCTGGACCTGGTGCCTCGTGGTGCGGCACCGGCTGCGCGTGTGCTTCGCACAGTTCATCATCGCCAACCAGTCCGGCAGCCTTCCGCTGATCCTGTGGGCTCGCCCCACCCCGGTTGGTGAGCGGGTCTGGGTCTACCTGCGCCCCGGCCTTTCGATGGCTGACCTGGAAGGCCGTCTCGACCGCATCGCGGTCGCCTGCCACGCCGCCACCGCTCTCATCGAGCGTGCCTCCGACGGCAACGCCGCCTACCTGCGGTTCGACATCAAACGCCGCGAAGTCCTCACCGCCCAGGTGAACTCGCCGCTGGTCGACGTCATCAACCCGGACACCCCCACCGCCGATCGGCCAACCCCGGTCATCCCCACGGCTCTGGACCTGCCCGACGTCGACGCACCCACCATCACCCTGCCGGCCCAGACCAAGAAGCCGGCCACCACCGCCAACGGCAGCAAGCCCGCGGCTTCCTCGGCACCTGACGCCGAGGACGTCTCCGACTGGATCTGACCCACCTCACCACCTGGACGCGGGGAGCCTCTGCGGCTCGTTCGTGTGGCTCTCCGCGCCCACCCACCGCCCAAGGAGGGCACTCATGACCACCACGACACCCGCCACCGTTGGCGCGGTTCCTGTGGGGCCTGGCCTGTCGATGTTCGACCCCATCTTCGTCGGCATCGACGAGTTCGGTCAGCCCGTCTACATCACCCTCGCCTACCGCAACCTCCTTGCCGGCGGCGAACCCGGCGGAGGCAAATCCGGCCTCCTGAACTGCATCGCCGCGCACGCCGCCCTCGCCGTCGACTCCCGGCTCGTTCTGCTCGACGGCAAGCTCGTCGAACTGGGGCAGTGGGAGGACTGCGCGGATGCGTTCATCGGCCCTGACATCACCGCCGCGCTGACCGTCCTGCGACGGCTCCAGCAGGTGATGAACAACCGCTACGCCTGGCTACGCGCCCACGGGCGCCGCAAACTCACCGCCGCCGACCGCCTGTCGGTCATCACCGTTCTGGTCGACGAGATCGCGTTCTTCTCCGCCACCGTCGGCAGCAAGCAGGAGCAGGAAGAGTTCGTCGCGCTCCTGCGTGACCTGGTCGCCCGGGGCCGCGCCGCCGGCATCCCCGTCGTAGCCGCCACCCAGCGGCCGTCCTTCGACATCATCCCCACCAGCCTGCGGGACCTGTTCGGCTACCGCGCCGCATTCCGGTGCACCACCCCGAACAGCTCCAACATCGTCCTTGGTCACGGCTGGGCCGAACAGGGCTACTCCGCCACCGACATCTCGCCCAGCAACCAAGGCGCGGCCTACCTCATCGCCGAAGGCGGCATCCCCCGCCGCATCAAGGTCGCCTACCTCACCGACACCCAAATCTCGGGCATCGCCGACTACGCCGCCTGGACCCGCCGCCCCGGCGGACTCAGCACCCCCGCCGGATTGGGGGTGGCGGCATGACCACCCGCGAGCGCGCCTACGCCCGCGCCAACAACCAGCGCGCCGCGCAGTTCACCGAACTGTGGATCACCGGCAGTCCCGAGGACATCGCCGCCCTGGTCCAGGCCGTCGCCCGCAGCGGCCGACTCGTCTACGCCTCCGCACCCACCCGCATGCCGGGTGACGACAACCGCCACCGCCGCTACCTGCGGCTACGCGCTCGATAGCACGGCCGACAGGACCGGATCTGCCTCGCAAGCTCGCCGGTCCTGCCGACCACCAACCAACAGCCCCCGAAAGGACGTGGTTGCCATGAAGGCTACCCAAAACCCACCCACCACCGTTCAGGTCACACCCGCTGACCTGCTGCGGATGGCTGCCCTGTACCTGCGCCGGCACGGCTGGCACCAGGGCACCTACTACGCCAAGAACCCCGACACCCTCACCCCGCCGGCCTGCGTCGCCGGGGCCATCGGCATCGCCTGCGCCGGACACCGCGTCGAGCACTTCTCCCAGCTCGACCCCGACGCCCTCGCCGACTACCTCGCAGCCCTGGGCGTGTTCGTCGACTACCTCGACACCACCGCCCCGCTCTTCTACATCGACGAGGACGACTACCTCCTCGACGAGCACACCTCCCCCTACTCCTGGAACGACGACCCCGCCCGCACCGCCGAGGACGTCATCACCGCCCTCCAGGCGGCTGCCGACGAGTGGGACTCCCTCCGCACCACCGGAGGTGAGAACGCATGAGCACCGTCAAGGCGTCCTTGACGCCATCCATCCCCCGGCAGAAGCGCCGGGACGTCGTCGAGAACGACCAGTTCGCCGGCTTCGCCCGACGCATCATCCGCGCCCACGGCCGCCGCGTCGCCACCGGCGACGTCGAAGCCCTGCGCGACCTGGTCGCCCTCTCGTCGGTCATCGACGACGCGATCGGTGAAGCCGTGATCGGCCTGCGGGCCTTCGGCTACTCCTGGGCCGAGATCGGTCAACGCCTCGGCATCTCCCGCCAAGCCGCCCAGCAGCGCTGGGGAGGCCAGTGATGACCGGCCTGCGCAGCGTCGACCTGGACCAGCTCGCCGACCGCACCGGCATCCGGGTCGAGTTCTACGACCCGGACGGCACCCGCTACGGGTTCCCCACCTTCCCCTACCAAGCCGCCCCTGACGGCCTGGCCACCCGACGGCAACTACGCGCCGCCGGCCTGCGCCCCGGAGGGCATGACCCGGTCGCCCAGATCCTTTGGCGACACCGCACCAACCGCCGGGTCGCCTATCTCTACCGCCTCGACCTCGCCGCACCCAAACGGGTCGCCACGCCCGCGCAGCGGGAGGCCATCGCTAAAGCGCTCCGTGCTCGCCGGACCTGCGGTGTCTGCGAGCAGGTCAAGCCCTACTACATCCCCCGCCGCTACGGCTGCTGCCTCGACTGCCACGGAGGCCACTGATGACCACCACTCCGGCCAGCGCCGGCACTCGTCTGGAGGGCCTGGTCCTGGTCCTCATCCTCATCGTCGTCGGCGGCTCCGCCGGTGCCGCCTCCTTCACCCACGTCCACGACTGGACCATGGCCAACAGCCCCGCCAACACCCCCGGATGGTTCGGCTGGGCCAACGCCGTCATCTCCGAACTCGTCCCCATCGCCGCCCTACTGACCATCCGCCGACGCCGCCGCACCGGCGCTCCCATCGGCTACCCGATGGTCCTGCTCATCGCCGCCGCCGGCCTCTCCCTCGCCGCGCAACTCGCCGTCGCCAAACCCGGCCCGTCCGGATGGCTCCTCTCGGCGGTTCCCGCGCTGGCGTTCATGGCCCTGGTCAAACTGGTCTTCGCCCCCGCGCCTGCTGCGCAGTCCATGACGGCTCCCTCTGAGCCGGCGCAGCCGATCCGCGTGCAGGTGGCCGAGCAGGTCACCACCGAGCCGGCACCACCGGCAGCCATCACCCCGGCCCCCGAGCCGGAACCCGTCGCCGTGTCGGCCTCGGAGCCGGTCGACGTCCCTGCCCACCTGCTGCCCACTGCCCGCTTCGCTGCCGTGCAGCACGAACAGGCCACCGGAGCACCCATCACCCCCGCCGAGCTGGCCGACCGGCTCGACGTCACCCCGGCCGTCGCCGGGAAGCTCCTCACCACCATCGGTGGTGGTGTCCGATGAGCATCTACCTGGTCGACATCGAGCAGGTCACCCACACCTGCCCCGCCTACCCCGACGCGCATCCGTTCGACATTCGCCGGACCCTGGTCGACGTCATCCCCGGTGGTCCCTGCCGGGCGCCGGTCGCCATCCGCTGCGGTGACACCACCGCCCTGATCCCGTGCCATCGGCACGAACCGGCCAAGCGCCAGTGCGTTGCCTGCCGGGTCATCGTCACCGAACGCACCATCACCACCCGCACCCTCACCGAGGTACGCGGCTGATGGCCTCGACGCTGGACCTCACACCCCGGACCTTCCCGGCCCGGGGTGTGGGCTCGAACGCCGACACCATCCCCGTCCACGACTACACCGCCGAAGGCTCCGCGTTCACCCGCGCCACCCAACCCGACTACTTCGGGTGGCTGGAACACGTCCGCGCCGCCGCCGGCTGCACCCGCCCCATCCGCCTCGCCGGCCAACTCCTCACCGTCGAGCAGAGCACCGGGCGGGTCCTCGACGCCCGGCACACCGACGCCATGCCCGACGCCGCCATCTACACCGCCTGCGGCAACCGCCGCGCCACCGTCTGCCCCTCCTGCGCCCACACCTACCAACGCGACGCCTACCAGCTCCTGCGCGCCGGCCTCATCGGCGGCAAAGGCGTCCCGGAAACGGTCGCCCAGCACCCGGCCGTGTTCGCCACCCTCACCGCTCCCTCGTTCGGCACTGTGCACCTCCGGGCGGTCAAGCGGCACACCTGCGGCAACCGGAAGCGCTGTGACTGCCGCGCTGAGCCGTGCC
This sequence comes from Micromonospora yongxingensis, assembly GCF_052601155.1. NCBI lineage: Bacteria > Bacillati > Actinomycetota > Actinomycetes > Micromonosporales > Micromonosporaceae > Micromonospora > Micromonospora yongxingensis. The sequence goes on along the minus strand of NZ_JBQXEO010000001.1, from coordinate 492,179 downwards.
ACGCTCGCCGCGACGCTGGCCTCTGCGAGCACGGCCGACCGGCTGTCTGCTGGGCGCGGCATGAGTCCGGGGACCAGGTGCTTGGGCAGCCGTTGTGCCTGGACTGCTACGACCACACCCACCAAGTCGTGTGGAACCTGTTCTCCGGCGAACTGTGGCACCGCACCAAACAAGCCGCGGAACGATGGCTCGCCAAACTCGCCCGCCGCCGAGGTATCCCCCGCGTCCACGTCGTCACCGCCTCCGGCAACATCCGCAAGGTTCCGCCGGTTCGGCTGTCGCACGGGAAGGTGGCCGAGTTCCAGGCACGCGGAGCGGTGCACTTCCACGCCCTGGTGCGCCTCGACGGGGTCCACCCCACCGACCCCACCTCCGTCGTCCCACCACCGGCCGGCTTCACCGTCGCTGACCTGGACGACGCGATCCGGGCTGCGGTCGAGCAGGTCAACTTCGCCACCCCGAGCCACCCCGACCAGCCGGGCGGGTGGTCGATCGCCTGGGGTGACCCGGGCAAGGGGCTCGACATCCGACCCATCAGCCTCACCGGAGACGGTGAGGTCACCGACAGCATGGTCGCCGGCTACCTTGCCAAGTACGCCACCAAGAGCACCGAGGTAACCGGGCACCGCTCCGTCAGGCTCGACGCCGACAGCATCGGCGACTACGCCGACCCCGACGGCGACCACACCGCCCGCCTCATCGACGCCTGCTGGCGACTCGGCCGACCCACCGGCACACCCGTCCCGCTCTCCGAGCGGCCCCGGGATCACCGGCCCACGCCCGGTTTCGTGGACCGCTGGGAGTGCCCCGACTGCGGCACCCACACCCGCTACGCCGCCTGCCCCGTCTGCGTCGCCCAGCGTCAAGCCGCCCTTGACACCCAATCGACCAGTAGACCGCAGGCCACCAATCCCTACGCCCGGCTGCGGCGGTGGGCGCACATGCTCGGCTTCGGCGGCCACTTCCTCACCAAAGCTCGCCGCTACTCGGTGACCTTCCAACTCCTGCGCGACACCCGCGTCGCCTTCCGACGCCACGAGGACCAGGACCAGGCCGACGAACAGACCGGCACCTTCCGCGCCGTCGACCACCTCGACGAGGACGACACGACGCTGATCGTCGGCACTCTCACCTTCGCCGGCGTCGGCTGGCACACCACCGGAGACGCACTCCTCGCCAACACCGCCGCCGCCCTCGCCCGCGAGCGACGAACCACCGGCCGCGAAGAACTCGCCCACGAACTCGGCACCACCCCGGCCGACACCGTGCCGGCTGCCGCCTGACCCTCGCCTACGGGAGACGACATGACCACCGCACAACCGCTCAAGCTCTGGACCGTCGAAGACGTATCGACCTACCTCGGCGTCCCGGTCCAGACCCTCTACACGTGGCGCAAGCGCCGGATAGGTCCGCCCGCCGGCCGTGTCGGTCGGCATCTGCGCTACGACCCGGACGTCGTCCGGGCCTGGTTCGAGCAGCAAGCCGCAGCCTGAGGGGAGGAAGGTCGTTGGCTCACGTCGAAGATCGCTGGTACAAGGTCGTTGTCCGCCCGGAGGGCAGGTCGGAACGGGTCAAGACCCCTCTTCATGGGAAGGGGCTTCGTTACCGGGTTCGGTACATCGCGCCGGATGGTCGGGAGCGGTCCAAGTCGTTTCCTGACAAGGAGAAACGGGCGGCTGAGGCATTCCTGGTTTCGGTGGAATCGGACAAGTTGCGGGGCACCTACATTGACCCGGCCGCCGGGAAGCTGACCTTCCGCCAGTACGCCGAGCAGTGGTTGGCCGCGCAGACCTTCGACGAGTCGACCCGAGAGGCGACGGAGCGGCGGCTACGTCGGCACATCCTCCCATTCCTCGGTAGCCGGTCCCTCGCCGCGATCCTGCCGACTCACCTGCGCGAGCTGGACCGCGCACTACAACAACGCGGCCTGGCGGCCACCTACCGCGTCGTCGCCTACAGCAATGTCGCCACGATCCTCAACGCGGCTGTCGACGACGGTCGGATCGCTCGCAACCCATGCCATGCGAAGACTGTCCGGCCGCCGAAGGTGCCGCCCCGCAAAGTGGTGCCCTGGTCCCGGGAGCAGGTGCTCGGCATCCGCACCGGCCTGCCGGCGCGCTACCGGGTCGCCGTCGATCTCGGCGCGGGCTGCGGACTTCGTCAGGGCGAGATTCTGGCCCTGGCCGTGGAAGACATCGACTTCCTTCGGGGCACCCTGCATGTGGTCCGCCAGTTAAAGATCGTGGGTAGCCGGCTCGTCTACGCCCTGCCCAAGGGGCGCAAGACGCGAGACATCCCATTGCCCGCGTCGGTCGGGACAGCCCTGACCGGTCACCTGGAAGCATTCCCTCCGGTGCCGGTGACGCTGCCGTGGGAGGTGCCCGGCGGTCCTCCGGTCACCGTCAACCTGGTCGTCCACGGGCGCACAAACGTCGCCATGGACCGGCACACGTTCAACCGGGACTACTGGCATCCAGCACTGACGGCTGCCGCGATCCAGTCCTCGCGGGCCACCGGAATGCACGCGCTGCGGCACTTCTACGCCTCGGTGCTGCTCGACGCCGGGGAGAGCGTCAAGGCGCTGTCGGAGTACCTGGGCCACTCCGATCCCGGCTTCACCCTGCGCACCTACACCCACCTGATGCCGACCAGCGAAGACCGCACGCGGCGCGCTGTTGACAAGGTACTCGGGTCGCCCTCGGACGGCCTGGCGACGGCCTGACGGCGATCATGGCGATGTTCTGGCTGGTGGCAGGCGGTATCCCTCCAGTTCAACAACTACCGCTGAGCCGGCGCTGGTCTCGCCCGCTTCGACCAGCGCGGTCCAGCCGGACAGCGCGGGCCACCGCGACCTCCTATGGTGGTACGTATGTTCGATACGGCGCTCGTCAATCTCTACACGTCCGACATCGAGGCGGGGATCCGCTTCTACCGGGACCTGCTGGGGTTCACGGAGACGTTCCGGACTCCCACCGAAGGGGTCCCGGAGCACGTGGAGCTTCGGCTCGGCGGGTTCACCGTCGGCCTCGGCACGGTCGAGGCGGCCAGGAGAGCCCACGGTGTGACGGCGGAGCCGGGCAGGCCAGCCATGGCGCTGGTGGTGTGGACACACGACGTCGACGCGGCCTTCGAGAGGCTGGTTGCCGCTGGTGTGCCTGCGATCCAACCGCCACACGACGCCGGCAACGGTAACCGCAACGCCCTGCTGCGCGACCCGGACGGCAACCTCGTGGAGATCGTCGCCAAGGTCGGGTAACGCGGCCAGGACCGCCCCACCCAGCGGGTAGGTGGCAGGCGGGCCTGGACGGAGATCGACTCGGACTCATGGATGTCGGGGCGTGCTCGTCACCGGGACACCCCGACATCACGGACGTCGAGTCGATCAAGCCGGGCTGCGGCGCGCGGACGGCTCAGACCGTGACGGGTTCGTCGGTGCGTACCGACGCGGTTTCCGCGCGGGCGATGGGCCCGGAGGGCAGCGCGGCGACCACGGCCCCGACGGCGACCGACGCCCCGGCGAACAGGAACGCCCACGGCACGCCGCCGGCGTGGTCCACGATCAGGCCGGCCACGGCGCCGCCGGCGGCGCTCGCCGCCACCGACATGGTGACCACCCAGGTGTACGCCTCGTTCAGCATGCCGGCCGGCGCGATCCGCCCGACGAGGGTGTTCTCCAGGGTCAGCGCGGGCGCGATGGTGGCCCCACCGATGACCAGCGCGATGCCCAGCGCCAGCGGCGTGGGCATCACCGCGAACACCGCGAAGGTGCCGGCGAGCGCGGCGAGCAGCATGGCGAACTGCCGGGTCATGTTCGGCGACGGCCTGCGGACACCGAACCAGAAGCCGCCGACCGCGCTGCCGATCCCCCAGACCGCCAGCAGGATCCCAGCCAGGCTCTCCGGGTCGTCGGTGGTGTAGCCACCGGCGTACGCCGGGACGATCACGCCGGCGGCGCCGAACGCGACGCCGAGGCTGGACACGCAGACCAGCAGGGCCGGGAAGCCGCCGACCCGCAGCGGGCCGAGCCCCCGGGCGTGGTGTTCGCGCGGGTGCGGGCGCCAGTCGCGCATCACCCGGCCGAGAGCCACGGCGGTGGTGCCGGCCAGGGTGACCACGGCCGCCCCGATCAACGCGGCGGCAGCGTCGGCGAACAGCACGAAGCCGGCGACGAGCAGCGGGCCGAGCACGAAGACGATCTCGAACAGCGAGGTCTCCGCGGCCAGCGCAGTGTTGCGCAGGTGGTACCGGTTGGACCCGGGGCCGGTCAGGTCGTTCCAGGCGCCACGGATGGCGGCGGTGAGCGGTGGGTAGGTGGCGCCGGCGACGCCGGCGGCCAGGTAGATGACGGGAAGGGCGTCGTCACCCGAACGGCTGGCCAGCAGCAGCCCGATGAGCGCCAGCGGGTGCGCCACGGCGGTGACCAGCAGCACCGGGCTCGGGCCGACCCGGTCGGCGATCCGCCCGGCCACCGGGCTGAGCGCCGCACCTGCGACGGCGTAGATGCCGCCCGCGACGGCGGCGAGCGCGTACCGCCCGGTGACCTGCTCGACCACCAGCAGCAGCGCCAATGGCGTCATGCCGATCCCGAGCCGCCCGATGATGCCGGTGACCAGCAGCATCGGCGCCCCGGGAATCCGCCAGACACCCAGATACTGGCGCAGTGCGGCCACCGTGAACCTCCCGAGGATGTAATGAGCGTGAGCCTCTTTGACCCTAACGCCACAGGGTCGCTGGGCAGTATCGGATATCTCCCGACACAGCGCTCCGCCCGTACCCGGATGCGACCGGGTACGGGCGGAGGCGGATATCAGCGGGTCAGCGCTGGAACTTCACCGGACCCGCGTTGGCGGCCATCTGCTCCAGCCGGGAGACCCGGTCCTCCATCTTCGGGTGCGTGGAGAAGAGCGCAGCCATGCCGCCACCCCGGAACGGGTTGGCGATCATGAGGTGCGCGGTGCTGGTGAGCTGGCCCTGGGCCGGCAGCGGGCGTCGCCGTGCCACCGCGTCGATCTTGCGCAGTGCGCTGGCCAGAGCCAGCGGGTCACGGCTCAGCTCAGCACCCGAGGCGTCCGCCTGGAACTCCCGGCTCCGGCTGATCGCCAACTGGATGATGCTGGCCGCGATCGGGCCCAGGATCAGGGTGAGCAGCAGCACAGCCGGGTTCGGCCGGTCCTCGTCGTCCCCGCCACCCAGCGGGATGAAGAAGGCGAGGTTCGCCAGCAGGGTGATGATGCTGGCCAGGCCGGCCGCCACGCTGGAGATCAGGATGTCCCGGTTGTAGACGTGTGACAGCTCGTGCCCGATCACACCGCGCAGCTCGCGGTAGTCGAGGATCTCGGTGATGCCCTGCGTCACGCAGACGGCCGCGTGCTCCGGGTTACGACCCGTCGCGAACGCGTTGGGCTGCGCGGTCGGGCTCACGTAGAGCCGTGGCATCGGCTTCTGAGCCTCAGCCGCCAACTCCCGCACCATCCGGTACAGCTCGGGGAACTGAGCCTCGGTGACCGGTTGCGCCCGCATCGAGCGCAGCGCGAGCTTGTCGGAGTAGAAGTAGGAAATGCCGTTCATGACCAGCGACACGAGGACGGCGATGACCAGCCCGCCACTGCCGCCGAACCAGTAGCCCACCGCGAGGATCAGCGAGGTGAGCAGGCCCAGCAGGGCGGCGGTCTTGAGACGGTTGTGGTGCACGATCACTCCTTCGGTGCACGGATCGCCGGGATCCGCTGACCGGTGTAACAACCCCGTACCCGCCAACCATCCGTCTCAACGCTGAGAGTTGACTGAGACCTGCCGGTGCGGGTCGGCCGGGTCAGCGGCCGGCCAGGTCGAGCACCAACTGCGGGGCGACACCGAGCACCACGGCGGCCACCGTGGCCACCGCCAGCACCACGGCCACCACACCCACCAGGGGTACGGCCACCGCGCCGCCCGACAGCGTCGGGGCCGGCGTGGGCGTCGCCGCCGGTGCCCAGAGGGCGGCGGTCACCCGCAGGTAGTACGCGAGGCCGATCACCGCGTTCACCGCCACCACCAGCGCCAGCCAGGCGGCGCCGCCGTCCAGCAACGCCCGGACCACGGTCACCTTCGCGAAGAGCCCCGCCAGCCCGGGCGGCAGACCCGCCAGGCCCACCAGGGCGAGTCCGAGCGCCGCACCGCGCCACGGGTGCCGCCGGGCCGCCCCCCGCAGGTCGTCGAGCGTGCCGCCGTCCGCACCCGCCGGGCGCAGCGCGGTCACCCCGGCGAACGCGGCCAGCTCCAGGACCACGAAGAAGACGGCGTACGCCACCGCTGCGGCGTACGCGGCGTCGCGGGCCTCACCTGTGCGACCGGCGGCCAGCGCCAGGGCACCCAGCGGGGCGAGGATGTAACCGGCCTGCGCGACCGAGGACCAGGCCAGCAGCCGGACGGTACGCCGCTGGCGCAGGGCGACCAGGTTGCCGACGGTCATGGTCAGCACCGCCAGCAGGGCGAGCACCGGACCGGTCTGGTCGGCAGGCAGCGCCCGCTGCACCACGGCGAGCAGCGCCACCACCCCGCCCAGCTTCGACGCCGTCGACAGGTACGCGGCCACCGGCAACGGGGCGCCGTCGTAGGTGGCCGGCGCCCACGCGTGGAACGGCACCGCCGCCACCTTGAACGCCAGCCCGACCAGCACCAGTGCCACCGCCGCGACGGTCAGCGGCAGGTCCCGCAGCTCCGGTCGCTCGGCGAGCACCGCGCCCAGCCGGTCCAGGTGCAGCCCGCCGGTCACCGCGTACAGCAGCGCGGCGCCGAGCAGGGTCAGCGTGGTGGCCACGACGCTGACCACGAAGAAGGTGACCGCCGCCTCGGCGCTGGCCAGGCTCCCCCGGCGCAGGCCCACCAGCACGTACAGCGGCAGGGTCAGCGTCTCCAGGGCGACGATCAGGGTGATCAGGTCGCCGGCCGCGCCGAGCACCACGCCGCCGGTCATCGAGCAGGCGAGCAGGAAGCAGTACTCACCCACCGGCGACCGCCCCACCCGCAACGCGGGCACGGACAGCCCGAGCACGCCCAGCGTGAGCAGCGCCACCACCGCGCCCACCAGGGCCGCTCGACCGCCGAAGATCCAGGAGCAGTCGGCGCCGACGCAGAAGGTCCGCCGCTCCGCGCCTACGCCCACCAGGGCGGCGCCGACCGCGGTGCCGAGGGCACCGAGCGCGGCCACCACGATCGTGGCGCGCGGCCGCGCCAGCAGCAGGTCCGTGATCAGCACGAGCACGGCGGTGCCGGCGGCCAGGTACGCCGGAAGCAGCGCCACGCTGTCCACGCTCTGCACGGCGTTCACGGGAAGACCACCTTCACGAGGGCGTCGACCGGGCCTTCGGCGACACCGAGGACGAGCGCCGGGGCCAACCCGATGGCCAGCGCGAGCAGGACCAGCGGCACCCACGCGGTCAGTTCCGCACCGGCCAGGCCGGGGCCGACCCGTCCGACCGCGGTGCTCGGCCGGCCGTGCGTGACCTGGCGCAGCAGCCGCAGGAAGTACGCGGCGGTGAGCGCGCCGCCGACGGCGGCCAGCACCCCGAGGGTGGTCCAGAACGGGCCACCCACCTGGACGGCCGCGATCACCGCGAACGCCTCACCCCAGAAGCCGGCCAACCCCGGCAGGCCGAGCGACGCGATCGCCGCGAACGCGAGCAGCCCGGCCAGCCGGGGTGCGGTCTCCCGCAACCCGGACAGCTCGGCGAGGCTGCCCGTGCCGGTACGGTCCTTCACCGCGCCCGCCAGGAAGAACAGCAGGCCGGTGATCACCCCGTGGGCGACGTTGCCGATCAGCGCCGCCTGGATGCCGGTGGTCGTCAGCGTGGCGACGCCCAGCAGCACGAAACCCATGTGCCCCACGCTGGAGTACGCGATCAGCCGCTTGACCTCGGTCTGAGCGAGACAGACCAGCGAGCCGACCAGGATGGCGGCGACGGCCAGCACGCCGAGCACCGGCGCCGCCCAGCGGGCGCCGTCCGGCGCCACCCCCACCGCCACCCGGATCAGGCCGTACGTGCCCATCTTGAGCAGCACCCCGGCCAGCACGACACTGCCGACCGTGGGGGCCTGGGTGTGCGCGTCGGGCAGCCAGGAGTGCAGCGGCCAGAGCGGGCTCTTCACGGCGAACGCGATCGCGAGCAGGGTGAACGCCGCGAGTTGGGTGCCCCGGGACAGGCCGGCCCCACCGGTCAACGCCACCACGTCGGCGGTACCGGCGGCGGCGACCACGACGTACACGCCGACCAGCAGCAGCACCGAGCCGAACAGGGTGTAGAGCGCGAACTTGCGGGCCGCCCGACGCCGGTCGGCGCCACCCCAGCCGGCGATGATCGCGTACATCGGCAGCAGGACGACCTCGAAGAAGAGGAAGAACAGCACCAGGTCCAGTGCGAGGAACGTGCCCAGGATGCCCACCTCGACCACCAGCAGCAACGCGACCAGCGCGCGGCCGCTGCCGCCCTCCGGCACCCGCCACAGCGAATAGCCGCAGCACAGCAGGGTGAGCAGCGCGGTCAGCACCACCAGCGGCCACGAGATGCCGTCGACGCCCAGGTGGAAGCGCAGCTCCAGGCCCGGCACCCAGGGCAGGTCCAGCTCGTGCCAGGGGCGCAGGGCCGGCGAGCCGGCCGACCAGGCGAACCAGCTCCGGTCACCGAACACCAGCGGCACCGCGGCCACCAGGGTCAGCGCCGCCGCGACCGTGCCGACCAGCCGGGCCGCCCGGTCCCGGGGCGTCGCGGCCACCGCGACCGCACCGAGCGCCGGCACCGCCAGGACGGCCACCAGCAGCACCTGCCCGAAACTCATCGGGTTCCTCCGATCAGTGCGGCGGCCAGCCCGATCAGCAACGCGCCCGCCAGCACACCGGCGGCGGCGCGGGGCAGCGCCGCCCGGTGCAGTGCGGCCAGCCCGGCACCCAGACCGGACGCGGCCCGCCCGCTGCCCTCGACCGCTCCGTCCACCACCACCTCGTCGCCGGTACGCGCGACCCGGGCGAGCGCCCGGACGGGGCGTACGACCAGGGTGTGCTGGACGTCGTCGAGCCGGAACGCGCGGGCGAAGACCGGCCGCAGCGGACCCAGCGCGGCCGCCGGGTCGGCGGCCCGGTCCCGACGCCAACCCAGCAGCACCAGCCCCGCCCCGACGAGCAGCAGCGCCAACGGCAGCAGCAGCCCCGGACCGAGGTGGACCAGGGCGTCCTCCGCGCCTGCCACCGGCACGGTGGCGAACCGCAGCCGGTCGGCGAACGCCCCGAGGAACCCGGCCAGGCCGAGCAGCGCCGCCGGCACGGCCAGGAGCAGCACCGGCCAGCGCAGCAGCGCCGGCGGGTCGTGCGGTCGGACCAGCGGCAGCCGGGGTTCGCCGAAAAAGGCCCGCAGCAGCAGCCGACCCGCGTACCAGGCGGTGATGGCCACACCGGCGAGCCCGGCCAGCCAGACCAACCAGCCCACCCACGACGGCGCCGGGCCCGTTCCCTCCCGCGCGGCCGCCTCGGCCACCGCGAGCACGCCGTCCTTGCTCCAGAAGCCGGCCAGCGGCGGCACCCCGGCCAGCGCGCCCAGGCCCACCACCGTGCACCAGAAGGTCACCGGCATGCTGCGGCGCAGCCCGCCCATCTCCGACATCAGGGTGGTGCCCACGGCGTGGATGACCGCGCCGGCGGCGAGGAACAGCAGAGCCTTGAACGCGGCGTGGGTGAGCAGGTGGAACAGTGCCGCCGACGGCGAGCCGACAGCCAGCGCACCCGTCATGTAGCCGATCTGGGAGACCGTCGACCAGGCCAGCACCCGCTTGATGTCGTCCTGCGCGGTGGCGGCGAGGGCGCCGAGCAGCAGGGTGATCGAGCCGATCACCCCGAGCACGGTCAGTGTCACCGGCGCGGCCGTGAACAGCGGGTAGAGGCGGGTCACCGCGTACACGCCGGCGGCGACCATCGTCGCGGCATGGATCAGCGCGGAGATCGGCGTCGGGCCGGCCATCGCGTCGGGCAGCCAGGTGTGCAGCGGGAACTGGGCGCTCTTGCCGGCCACCCCGGCGAGCAGCAGCAGACCGGCGGCGGTCAGTGTCGCGCCGGAGTGGTCGTGGGCGAGCACGTCGGCGATCCGGAAGCTGCCCGTCGACACCCCGAGCAGCGCGATGCCGAGCAGGAAACCGACGTCACCGACCCGGGTCACCAGGAACGCCTTCATCGCGGCGGCCGGCGCGCCGGGCAGCCGGCGGTCGTGGGCGATGAGCAGGTACGAGCAGAGGCCCATCACCTCCCAGCCGACCAGCAGCATGAGCAGGTCACCGGCGACCACCACCAGCAGCATCGCGGCGGTGAAGAGGCTGATCTGCGCGGCGTACGGCGGGTAGCGGTGGTCGACGTCGAGGTCGTCGTGCGGGCCGCGCCGCAGGTAGCCGATCGAGTAGACCTGCACGGCCAGGGCCACCGCGGTGACCGCCACCGCGACCAGCGCGGCGGCGCCGTCCAGCCGGACCCCGAGGGTCACCGTCAACCCACCGAGGTCGACCCAGGTGGTCGACGTCTCCCGGGGCCGGTCGACCGTGACCAGCAGCGCGACGGCCAGCGCCAGCGCGCCGGCCGCGCCGGTCACCCCGAGCGCGCCGGCCACCCGCCGGGCCCGGTCCCCGCCCTCCGCATCCGTGGTGGGATGGCGTGGGGCCGGCGGCAGCAGCAGGCCGAGCAGCCCGGCAACCAGCGGTACGGCGGGCAGCAGCGCCCCCAGCAGTCCGGTCACCGGCCCCCCTCCCGGTCCGGGCCGGCGCTGGCGGCGACGGCTGGCTGCGGTGACCCGGCGGGCTCGGTCAGCGGCACCTCGTCCACCGCCACGCTGGCGCGCAGCCGGTAGAGCTGGAGAACGATCGCCAGCCCGACCCCGATCTCGGCGGCGGCGAGGACGATGACGAAGAGCGCGAAGACCTGGCCGGAGTGCGGCAGCACGGAACGCACGGTGGTGTCCGCGGTGACCAGGATCAGGTTCACCGCGTTGAGCATCAACTCGACCGCCATCAGCACCAGCACGGCGTTGCGACGGCGCAGCACGCCGTAGACGCCGAGGCCGAACAGCAGCGCGGCGGTGACGTACGGGATGACCGGCCTCACCGGCGACCCCCGGTCTCCACGTCGACCCCACCCGGCGCCGCGGTGCGGTCCGCTGCCGGAGCGGGCCGTCCGATGTCGGGCCGGGACAGCACCACCGCACCCACCAGGGCGGACAGCAGCAGCACGGAGAGCACCTCGAACGGCAGGACCCAGGACCGGAAGATCTGCTCCCCCAGCCGTTCCGCGGTGCCCGCCTCGGCCAGCGCCACCGTGCTCCACCGGTACGCGTCGACCAGCAGGACGGTCAGCCCCAGCCCGGCGCCGCCACCGATCAGCGCGGCCGGCCAGCCGGGGCGGTCCAGGTCGTCGGAGGCGCCGATCGGCGCGCGGGTCAGCATCACCGCGAACAGCAGCAGCACCACCACCGCGCCCACGTAGATCAGGACCTGCACCCAGGCCACCAGCTCGGCGCCGAGCACCAGATAGTCGCCGGCCAGCGCGCCCAGGCAGACCACCAGGTAGAGGCCGGCCCGGACCAGGTGTTTCGTGGTGACCACCAGCACGCCCGAGCCGACCGCCACGGCGCCGAGGGCGATCAGCAGCAGATCCGCGCCGGTCACCGGGCCGCCCTCACAGCGGCCGGCCCGCGTCGCGCCGTCACGATGCCGGACCCGGGTCGGCGCCGGGCTCGGGGCGTACCACCGGCGGGGTGGGTCGTGCGGCCGCGGCCTTGCGCGCGGCCGCGGTCTCCTCCTTGGCCGGCTCGCCGTTCGGGTCGTGCGCCTGCGGCGGCGGGACGGTGGCCATCCACTGGCCGAGGTGGTCCTTGTCGTGCAGCAGATCCTTGATGTCGTACTCGGCGTACTCGAACTCCGGCGACCAGTAGAGCGCGTCGAACGGGCAGACCTCGATGCAGATGCCGCAGTACATGCAGAGCGAGAAGTCGATGTCGAACTTGTCGAGCACGTTGCGTTGGCGGGGGCGGGCGGCACCGGGCACCGCCACCTCCTCCTTGTGCGAGTCGATGTAGATGCACCAGTCCGGACACTCGCGGGCGCAGAGCATGCAGACCGTGCAGTTCTCCTCCGACAGCGCGATCACGCCGCGCGAGCGGGGTGGCAGCTCGGGGGCGACGTCGGGGTACTGCTGGGTGGTCGAGCGGCTGGTCATCGTCTTGAGGGTGACCGCCAGCCCCTTCACCAGGCCCGCGCCGGGCATGCCGCGCTCGCTGGCGCCGCCGGCCGGGCCGCCGTGCTCGCTGGGGTCGCTCATGTCGACCATCCTGCCCTGTGGCCCCGACGCGCGCGACCACCACCCGTGGGTCCGCGACGCCACCCTGGTCGCGGGGAGAACGGACCACCCGTCGGACTACGCCCCGGGCCCGCCGACGGCCGCCGGGGGCAGCATCTCGACGCCGAGCTGCTGCAGCAGCTGAAACAGCTCGTTGCAGCTCCAGACCTCGACGATCCGGCCCGCCCCGTCGAAGCGCAGGAACGTCGCCCCGGAGTAGCTGACCACCTGGCCGGTCGGCGGCACCGGCCCGAACTGCCCAACCTGGGTTCCGGCCGCCCGCCAGTGCACGGCCACCCGCTCGCCGGCGGCCACCACGTCCACGACCTTGTAGCGCAGGTCCGGGAAGGCGGCCCGCCGCTCGCGGTGCCAGGCCAGCGTGGCCTCCGGCCCGGTGCCGCCCAGGCCGGGGCACTCCTCGGCGACCAGCTCGTACGCCGACTCCTCCCGGCGGGCGTTCCACACGTCGGCGATGAAGCGTCGGGCCGCCGCCTCCACATCCGTCATCCCGGCAGGTTAGCCGGCACCGGCCCGACGGCGACCGGGCCGGTGCCGCAGCGCCCGGGTCGCAAGGTCGTGGCGCCCGGGTTGCTCGCAGGCGCGCAGCGCGGACCGGAATCCGCGACGATGGGAAGGAGACGGCGACCGGACCGGAGGGGTGACGTGGGCGAGGAAACAGGCGGCAAGTACGTCGAGCCGGGTGGCGAGTTCACCCGGGACCAGCGGTACATCGCCACCCGGATCACCGAGGACGGGCGGGACGGATACCCGGTCGAGCCGGGCCGGTACCGGCTGGCGGTCAGCCGGGCCTGCCCGTGGGCCAACCGTCTGATCATCGTGCGGCGGCTGCTCGGCCTGGAGGACGCCATCTCGATGGCCGTGGCCGGCCCGACCCACGACGCCCGGAGCTGGACCTTCGACCTCGACCCGGGCGGCCGGGACCCGGTGCTCGGCGTCGAGCGCATCCAGGAGGCGTACTTCAAGCGGTTCCCCGGCTACGAGCGGGGCATCACCGTGCCGGCGATCGTCGACGTGCCGACCGGGCAGGTGGTCACCAACGACTACGCGCAGATGAGCCTCGACCTGTCCACGCAGTGGGGCGCGTACCACCGTGAGGGCGCGCCGCAGCTCTACCCCGAGCACCTGCGGGAGCAGATCGACGAGGTCAACGCGGTGGTGTTCCGGGACGTCAACAACGGCGTCTACCGGTGTGGGTTCGCGGGCAGCCAGGAGGCGTACGACAAGGCGTACCACCAGCTCTTCGACCGCCTGGACTGGCTGACCGAGCGGCTGACCGACCAGCGGTACCTGGTCGGCGACACCATCACCGAGGCCGACGTGCGGCTCTTCACCACGCTGGTCCGCTTCGACCCGGTCTACCACGGCCACTTCAAGTGCAACCGGCAGAAGCTGAGCGAGATGCCGGTGCTCTGGGCGTACGCGCGGGACCTGTTCCAGACGCCCGGGTTCGGCGACACGATCGACTTCGACCACATCAAGCGGCACTACTACGAGGTGCACCGGGACATCAACCCGACCGGGGTCGTCCCGCTCGGCCCCGACCTGTCCAACTGGATCACCCCGCACGGCCGCGAAGCACTGGGCGGCCGCCCGTTCGGCGACGGCACGCCACCCCCACCCCCGGCCGAGCCCGTAAACCCCGCACACACCCCGCTGCGCTGAGCCCCCTCACCCCGCCGATCTTGCACTTTCTGACGTGGATATGCCCCACTTGACCCCATTCGCGGGGGCAGAAGGTGCAAGATCGGCGCGGGAGTGGGGGCAGGGCGGGGCACGGCCTGTTACAGGGCTATGCGCACGGCTGCCGTGAGGACCAGTTGCGCCAGGGAGGCTGGCACCAGCACCAGCCAGCAGAGCCGCTGGAGCTGGTCCTCGCGCAGCCGGGGGTACGACACCCGGAGCCAGATGATCACGAAGGCCACGGCGAAGACCTTGAGCAGGGTCCAGAGCCAACCCAGCTGGTCGTCGGCGAACGGTCCCTGCCAGCCGCCGAGGAACAGCACCGTGGTCAGCGCGGCGATCACCACGATGCCGACGTACTCGGCGAGCAGGAAGAACGCGAAGCGCAGGCCCGTGTACTCGGTCATGTACCCGAAGACCAGCTCCGAGTCGGCCACCGGCATGTCGAACGGCGGCCGGCGGATCTCGGCCAGCCCGGCGACGAAGAAGATGATCATTGCGGGCGCCTGCCAGAGCAGCCACCACGGCTGCCAGGCCTCGACGATGCCCGAGAGGCTGAGCGTGCCCGCCGCCATCGCCACCGAAGCGGCGGCCAGCACCAGCGGCAGCTCGTAGCCGAGCAACTGGGCGGCCCCGCGCAGCCCACCGAGCAGGCTGTACTTGTTGGCCGACGCCCAGGCCGACATGAGCACCGCCACCACCCCGACGCCGACCACGGCCAGCACGAAGAACAGGCCGATGTCCAGCGGTTGCCCGACCAGGTCGTTCGGGCCGAGCGGGATGACCAGCAGCACCAGCAGGTAGGGCACCAGCGCCACCGCCGGCGCCAACCGGAACACCGCCCGGTCCGCCTCACGCGGGGTGATGTCCTCCTTCTGCACGAACTTGACGCCGTCCGCCACGAGCTGCGCCCAGCCGTGGAAGCCGCCCGCGTACATCGGGCCGAGCCGGCCCTGCATGTGCGCCATCACCTTGTGCTCGGCCTGCCCGACCAGCAGCGGCAGGGTGAGAAACGCGACCAGCACACCGCCCACCCGCAGCACCAGCTCCACCCAGAGCGGCATCAGGCCGTACCCCCGTCGTCGTCGGTGCGGCCGCCCCGCGTCGGCGGATCGGCGGCCGGGCCGGAAGCCGGCTGGTCGGGCGCCGCCGGGCCGTCGGATGCGGCCTTGGCGGGCGCCGTCGGGCCGTCGGATGCGGCTTTGTCGGGCACCGCGGGGCCGTCGACGGTGCCGGCAGGCCGGGGAGTACGCGCCGGACGGGCACCCGGAGCGGGCCGCGCGGGTCGGTCACCGGCGGGCCGGGCCGGGGTGCCGCCACGCGGACCCTCCCCCACGCCACCCGCGCCGGCCGGGGTGGGCGTCGTCCCCCACTCGCCCGGCGCGGGCACGCCCGGCGGGCGGATCGGTCGACGGCCGCCGCCGGCCTCGGACTCGCCCGGTTCCTTCGCGCCCGGCCAGGGCTTGGCCACCCGGGAGGCCAGCACGAACTCCTTGCGCAGCGGATGGCCCTCGAACTCCGGCGGCAGCAGGAGCGGGCGCAGCTCCCCGTGACCGGCGAAGCCGATGCCGAACATCTCGTGCGTCTCGCGCTCGTGCCAGGCGGCACCCGGGAAGACGTCGACCACCGAGGCCACCGTGGGTGCGCCGCGGGGCAGCCGGGTGCGCAGCAGCACGCCGTGCCGCAACCGGGTCGACCAGAGGTGCGCCACCACGTCGAAGCCGTCGGCCAGCTCGTCGACGGCGGAGAGCCAGTCGAAGAAGTCGCAGGCCAGCTCGGTGTCGTCACGGGCGGCGCGCACCGCGTCCGGCCAACTCGCCGGCGGCACGTCGACGGTGGCCCGGGCGAACCGCTGCCCGCCGGAGACCGACGGGGTCGCCTCGACCGGCGCGAGCAGCGCGACCAGCCGAGCGCCGACCTCTTCGGGAGTCATGCCGCTGATCCTATGGCGTCTCCCCCGCGCGGGCCCGGCCCGCGTCGGTCCACCACCGGCACCCGACGATCTGCCGGCTTTGGGGGCGGCACGGCGGTCGGCGGGGAAAGATGAGGGCGTGCGCGCTGTCACTGTGGAACCTGGAGTCGCCAACTCGCTGAGCCTCGTCGAGGACCAGCCCGAGCCGGCGCCCGAGGAGGGCGCCCTCCTGGTCCAGGCGCTGGCGGTGGGGATCTGCGGCACCGACCACGAGATCGTCGCCGGGGAGTACGGCGAGGCGCCGCCCGGCGAGACCCGCCTGATCATCGGGCACGAGTCGTTGGGCCGGGTGCTGGAAGACCCGAGCGGCACCTTCCAACACGGTGACCTGGTGGCCGGGATCGTCCGGCATCCCGACCCCGTGCCCTGCCCCAACTGCGCGGTCGGCGAGTGGGACATGTGCCGCAACGGGCAGTTCACCGAACACGGCATCAAGTCACTGCCGGGGTTCGCCCGCGATCGCTGGCGGATCGAACCCCAGTTCGCCGTCCGGCTCGACCCGGCACTGGCGAGGGTCGGCATGCTGCTGGAGCCGACCAGCGTGGTCGCGAAGGCGTGGGACCACATCGAGCGGATCGGGCACCGCGCCGAGTGGCAGCCACAGACCGTCCTGGTGACCGGGGCGGGGCCCATCGGGCTGCTGGCCGCGCTGCTCGCCGCCCAGCGTGGGCTCGCCGTCCACGTCCTCGATCGTGCGACGTCCGGGCCGAAGCCGGAGCTGGTGGCCGCGCTCGGCGCGTCGTACCACACGGTGCCGGTCAACGACCTGCCCTTCGAGCCGGACGTGGTGATCGAGTGCACCGGCGCGCCGACGGTGGTCCTGGACGTGATGTGCAAGGCGGCCCCGACCGGGATCGTCTGCCTGGCCGGGGTGTCCAGCGGTGGCCGGAGCATCGACTTCGACGCCGGTGCGCTCAACCGGGCGCTGGTGCTGGAGAACAACGTGGTGTTCGGCTCGGTGAACGCCAACCGGCGGCACTGGACCATGGCCGCGCAGGCGCTCAGCCGCGCCGACCAGTCCTGGCTCGAGTCGCTGCTCACCCGGCGGGTGCCGGTGGAGCGGTACGAGGAGGCGTACACGGCTGGGCCGGGCGACATCAAGGTGGTGCTGGAGTTCGACTCCTGAGCGGTGGTCGGCCGGTCAGATGCCGGGCAGCCGGCCGTTGCGGAACAGGTCCACGAAGAGCTGGTGGTCCTGCCGGGCGCGCACCCCGTACGCGTGCGCGAAGTCCACCAGGTGGCTGACGAAGCCCGACTCGTCGGCGCCCACCACGGCGACGATCGCCTCCTCCGTGGAGTAGTCCACCAGGTCGTGGCTGGACTCGTCGTCGGCGACCGAGTGCATCCGGGCCACCGCCCGGCCGAGGTCGACGAGCACCCCGGTCAGCTCCTCCGGCTCGTTGACGTCCGACCAGTCCAGGTCGGCGGCGTACGGGGAGACCTCCGCGACGAGCTGCCCGGCGCCGTCCAGCTCGGTGAAACCCAGCCACGGGTCGGCGTGCGCCTGCAACGCCCGCTGCGACTCGGCGGTCCGGTGGCCCTGGTGCTGGAAGTAGCCCCGGACCGACTCGTCGGTGACGTACCGCGCCACGGCCGGCACCTGCGCCTGCTTCATGTAGATGACGACGTCGTTCTCCAGGGCCTGGGTGTGTCCCTCCAACAGCAGGTTGTACGACGGCAGCCCGGCCGAGCCGATGCCCACCCCCTTGCGCAGCACCACGTCCTTGATCTGCGCGGCCACCGGGCGCGGCCGTGCCGAGGTGGTGGGCAGGGTGGTCAGGTAACCCTGGAAG
Organism: Micromonospora yongxingensis; assembly: GCF_052601155.1. NCBI lineage: Bacteria > Bacillati > Actinomycetota > Actinomycetes > Micromonosporales > Micromonosporaceae > Micromonospora > Micromonospora yongxingensis. The sequence goes on along the minus strand of NZ_JBQXEO010000001.1, from coordinate 474,370 downwards.
GCGGCGAGGACCTGGTCCCGGGTGGCTTCGTCGATCTCGAAGACCCCGTCGCCCACGGAGAAGCGCCGCTCGTAGTTGTCGATCGTCGTCTGGGTGGCGAGCAGGTCGACCCGGGTGTTGAGGCGGGCCTGCTGGAGCACCCGGCGCAGCACCCCGTCGGCGTTGTCCAGGGTGATCGAGCCGATCGCGTCGTCCCCGCCGGCGGCGATCGCCCGCAACTCGGTGAGGTACGAGCGGGCGAAGCCGGCCACCAGGTCGCCGATCACCGTGTCGGAGAGCGCCTTGCCGTAGCCGAGCAGCGCCACGCTGGCCGCGAACCTCCGCAGATCCCAGGTGAACGGTCCGACGTACGCCTCGTCGAAGTCGTTGACGTTGAACACGAGCTGCCCGGAGGCGTTCATGTAGGTGCCGAAGTTCTCCGCGTGCAGGTCACCGTGGATCCACACCCGGCTGGTCCGCTCGTCCAGGAACCGGTCGTCGGCGAAGTCGCCGCGCTGGTCGGCGTAGAAGAGCGCGGCGCTGCCCCGGTAGAACGCGAACGGCGACGCCGCCATCTTGCGGAACTTGCGGCGGAAGGCCGCCGGGTCGATCGCCATCGACGCGCCGAACTCTTCGGTGAGCACGTCGAGGATGTGGGCGGACCGCGGGTCCACGGAGTTGCTCATGGTGCGCAGGCTAGCCCGACGCCACCACCCGGGGCGTCAGACGACCGAATGGCCCGTCAGGGCCGACGGGACGGAACGCGTGCCGGGTCAGCCGACGCCGGGTGGGCGTACCGGGGGCGCGGTGAGCGAGTCGACGGAGCGCGGGGCGGAGGCTTCGCGGGGTGCGGTGTCCAGCGGTGAGGCGAGCAGATCCGGGCGGGGCACCCCGCCGACGCCGGACTGCTCGGCGGCGATCTTCTCCTGCAGGCGCAGGATGCCGTGCAGCAGCGCCTCCGGCCGGGGCGGGCAGCCGGGCACGTAGACGTCGACCGGGATGAGCTGGTCGACCCCCTTGGTCACCGAGTACGAATCCCAGTAGGGGCCACCGCAGTTGGAGCACGCGCCGAACGAGATGACGTACTTCGGCTCCGGCATCTGGTCGTAGAGCCGCTTGATCGCCGGGGCCATCTTGTCGGTCACCGTGCCGGAGACCACCATCAGGTCGGCCTGCCGGGGGCCGTGGGCGAACGGGATGACACCGAGCCGGATGAAGTCGTGCCGGCCCATGCTCGTGGCGATGAACTCGATCGCGCAGCACGCCAGACCAAAGTTGAAGACCCAGAGCGAGTAGCGGCGCCCCCAGTTCAGCACGAACCGGATCGGCTCTCCGAGCACTGCCGGTAGCTGCACGGCCCCTCCCTCCTGTCACCCACTGGACAGTCAACCACAGCGTGCGGCTGCAACCCGGAGGGCGGTTGACAGCTTCTACAGGGGTACGGCGCGCCGACGACGGCCGCCGCCAACGGGGACCCACGGGAGGAACCAGGATGAACACTCGTACCGGACAGCGGGCAGGCGTGCTGCTCGGCTCGGCGCTGGCCGTACTGACCGCGATGCCGGCCACCGCCGCGCTGGCGTCCACCCACGCGCCGGCCTCGGTCTCGGCCGGCCGGCTGGTCCTGGAGCCGACCGACGGCGGTTACCGGGGCACCCTGCCGGTGACCATCACCAACCGCAGTCGAGCCGCCGAGTACTACAGCATCCAGGTCACCGAGCCGGTCGCCGGTTCCTTCGACGGGCTACAGCCCACCGGTGCCTGCTTCAACGGCGGCCTCGTGGAGAACCGGCGGGTGATGGTCTGCGGGGTGGACGGGCCGGACCTGGAGCCGGGCGAGCGGCGCAGGCTGGGCGTCACCTTCGAGGTACTGACCGCGCACCGGTCGTACGCGATGATCGCCGGGGGCGGCCGGGTCGAGGTCGTGCCGGGTCACACGCAGCAGGTGGCCGACGGCGAGAACTTCAGCGCCCGGTTCCGGGGCACCGACGGATCGCTGGACCACCCGCGGCCGTACGTCCAGGACACCGTGGCGAGCGCCTCGCTGACCGCCGACACGGCCGCGCTGACCCTGACCAGGCAGGCCGACGGGACGTACGCGGGCCGGCTGCCGGTGACCGTGCGCTACGCCGGCGACGCCCCCCACGACTACCTGGCGGTGCGGGCGGTCCTGCCCGCCGGGATGGAGATCGCCGGCACCGATCCGCAGGACTCGCCGAGCTTCGGCGAGTGGTTCGACGTGCCGGGCGGACGGATGGGCGTCGGCGAGGAGCGCACCTTCGCCGTCCTGTTCCGCGCGCCGGCCGGCACCGCCACCGGTGACCTCGGAACCGTCGGGCTCACCGTCAGCGCCCGGTACGGGGCCGACGAGGTGGCCGAAGCGTCGCCGGCCGACAACAGCCTCCAGGTCACGCTGAGCGCCACCGACAACGGCTGACACGGCCGCGCGTCGCCGGCCGGCACGGGGGTCCGGCCGGCGACGCCCGTCGGGGCGCGGGTCCCGACGTCGCAGTCACCCCACAGGACGGCCACAACCGGCACCGGTGCCGGCCCGGCGGTGGGGCTGCAACCCCCCGGCGGAATGGCGAGTGTTACGACCGCCTCGGGCACGGCCCCGACGGCGAACGGGGAGGGGCAGTGACAGCGATGACGAGAGCCCGCGCCGACGAGCCGCCGGGTGCGACTGCCGTGGTGGACGAGGAGCACCCGGCGAAGATGAGCTTCGACGACTTCTACCACGCGCACTTTCGGAACGTGACCACCCAGCTCGGCGCCTACACCGGCGACCTGTCGCAGGCCCAGGACCTCGCGCAGGAGGCGTTCTGCCGCGCCCTCGCCCGGTGGGACCGACTGGCCCGGTACGACGATCCGGTCGCGTGGGTCCGCCAGGTCGCCTGGAACCTGGCCCGGAGCCGTTGGCGGCGGCTGCGGACCGCTCGCAACCATCTGCTGCGGCAACGGCGGACGGAGGCCGCGATGGCCGGTCCGACGCCCGACCGGGTGGCGATCGACGCCGCGCTGGCCCGGCTGCCCGCCAACCACAGAAGGGCCGTGATCCTGCACTACCTCGCCGACCTGTCGGTCAACGAGATCGCCAGTCAGGAGGGGGTGGCCGAGGGCACCGTCAAGTCCTGGCTGCACCGTGGCCGCCTGGCGCTGGCGGGGCTGCTCGACGAGAACATCGAGGGAGTGGGCAATGTCTGACATCGACCCGCGGCTTCGGGACCGGTTCGCCGTGTACCGCGCCGAGACGGTCGCCCGGATCGCCGGTCCGGGACCTGACGAGGCCCGCCGCACCCTTCGTCGGCGCCGTCGGACGATGGTCGCTGCCGCGGCGGTGACGGCGGTCGCCCTGGCGGTCGCACCGGTCGTCGCCAACGCCGCACTCCGTGGCGACCGGTCGGTTCCGGCGCCGGCGGCGACCGGGGAACCGACCACCGCGCCGACGAGCGCTCCGCCACCGACGTCGCCCGCACCGCTCACTCCCAGCACGACCACGTCGACGAGCCCGGCCGCGCCGGACGGCCGGATCAGTCGCGCCCAGCTGCTGGCCGCCCGCGTCGACCTGCCGGCCTGGCCCTCGTACGCGACAGGCTGCGCCACGTCGGACGTCCGGCTGCGGCCGCCGACGCCCACCGAGGCCAGGCCGACGCTGGCGGACCTGGACCTGGGCTACACCGACCTGGACGGCGATGGCGCCACCGAGACGGTTGCCCTGGTCACCTGCCGGTCCGGCGAGGGCTCGGCGAAACAACTCCTCGCGTTCGATCGCGACGGGCGCGGTCGGATCGTGACCATGGCTCGGGTCGTTCGCACCGGGGACGGGCTCGACGACATCACGGACGCCGCCGTCACGGACGACGGGGAGGTGCGGGCGCAGGTTGCGGACATCCAGCCCTGCTGCTCGATGCCCAGTTACTGGGCGCAGAAGCAGTGGCGGACGTACCGCTGGACCGACGACCGGTTCGCCCAGAGCGACGGGCCGAGGTCCTTCGGCAAGGACACCCGGCTGACCGATCTGGCGCTGGCCGGCGGCGACCTCGTGCTGGGGCCGGTCGGCGCGGACGGGAAGCGTCCGGGCACCCTGACGCTGACCGTGACGAACAACGGACCGGTGGACGTGGCGTACGTCGGCTTCGCCGAACTGGGCTTCATCGGCACGCTGGACAGCGGCGACACGTCGATCTGCGTACCGTGGCGGAAAGCCGACGAGTCGGGGACCGACTGCCGCACCGCCGGCCTGCGGTCCGGGGAGCGCCGGGCGTACACCTTCCACCTCCTGGTCGACCCGGCGGCACTGGACAAGCCCCGTGTCCGGGTGGTGCATTTCGACGACCAGGACCGGCACTGGAGGGACCTGGCCTACGGCAACAGCCACCTGGAGGTGCGGGTGATCTCCTGACCCGCCGATTGGGCCCGGCCGGCACCCGCGGCCGGGCCCGCCCCTGCACGGTGGTCGACCGATCGTCCGCGCCGCCCCGCGGTCCAGATGTCCCGCACCCGACACAGCGCCCCCACCGGTCCTGCGCAACCGGCCGGCACGTCCGGTGGTGTGACGGGTGCCGGCGGGACACACCACCCGCGGCCACCACGGGGAGGACGAGTGCTTGTGACGAGAGACGTACGGGTGGGCGGGCCTCCACCGGAGCCGCCGGGAACCACGGTCCCCCCGCCGGCCGAGCTGGTCTTCGACGACTTCTACCACGCCCACTTCCGCGGGCTGGTGGTGCAGCTGACCGCGTACACCGGCGACCGGGGGCAGGCGCAGGACCTGGTCCAGGAGGCGTTCTGCCGGGCGTACGCCCGCTGGGACCGGCTGGCCCGCTACGACGACCCGCTGGCCTGGGTGCGCCGGGTCGCCTGGAACCTCGGCCACAACCGCTGGCGGCGGCTGCGGACAGCCCAGGCGTGGCTGCTGCGACAGCGGGAGACGCACGTCGCGGGGCCGAGCCCCGACCGGGTCGCCGTCGACGCCGCGCTGGCGCAGTTGCCCCCGAAGCAGCGGCGGGCCGTCGTGCTGCACTACCTCGCCGACCTGTCGATCGCCGAGATCGCCGCCCAGGAACGCGTAGCCGAGGGGACGGTCAAGTCCTGGCTGCACCGGGGCCGGGCGGCCCTCGCGACACACCTGCGCGACACCAACGAGGAGGTGCGGGATGTCTGAGCAGGAGACCCTCGGCCTCGCCGAGGAGTTCGCCCGTTACCGCCGCACCGTGCTGGCCGAGGTCGAGGTGCCCGGACCTGCCGCCGTCCGGCGGGCGGCACGACGGCGCCGCCGTGGCCGCATGGCGGCCACCGCCACCGCGGTGCTCGCGCTGTTCACCGGGTCGGCCGTCGGGTACGCGGCGATGGACGACCCGGAGCTCCGGCCGGGCCCGGTCGAGCCCACGCCGAGCGTGCCGGTGCCGCCGACGCCGAGCGCCACACCCAGCCCGACCGCCAGCCCCGCCGCGACCAGCGCCAGCCCGACCTCGACCGTGCCCGACGGCCGGATCAGCCGGTCGCAACTCCTGGGCGGGCCGGTGACCCTGCCCGCGTGGCGGGCCGGACGCGGCTGCCCGACGTCGGGCGTACGGCTCACCGAGGACGCCCGCGAGGGCGTGAACTGGCTCCTGGCGCTCGACCACGGCGACGTTGACGGGGACGGCGCGGTGGAGACGGTGGCGCTGGTGCAGTGCGTGCTCGGCACCGGCGGGCCGATGCAGGTGGTCGCGTTCGACCGGGACGGGAAGGGAAAGGTGGTGACGCTGGGTCGGGTGGCGGTGACGACCAAGGACAAGCCGCAGTGGCTGTTCGCGCTCGACGTGGCCGGCGACGGCACCGTGCGGGTGGAGGTCGGCGACATCGCCCCCGGGGGCGGCTGGCCCGCCGAGTGGTCGCAGCGTCAGTGGCGCGGCTACCGCTGGAACGGGGACGCCTTCGCCCAGGTCACCGGACCGACGACCTTCGGTCCGAACCGGCACGACATCAACCTCGTCGTCACCGCCGGCGATCTGGTGTTGGCCGACGCACCGGACGGCTCGCGGACCGGCACGGTGACCGTCGCGATCCGCAACGGAGGCAACGGTCCGGCCGCCCACGTGGGGTTGCGACTCGGCCTGCCGGCCGCGGTGCGCGCGGACGGCGACGGCTGGGCGGCCTGCCGTAACGACCCGGAGACGACGCAGCAGCCGGTGACCTGTGACCTTGACGGGCTCGCCGCCGGGAGGGAGATCCGGCTCACGCTGGGCTTCCGGGTGGCCGCGGGCGCCAGCGTCGGCACGGGACAGGCCGACGTGGACGCCCGGGCGATGGACGCCAACGTCGATGTCGTGGAGGAGGTCTACGAGCCCGACAACCTGGTCCGGATCACGTACCGCTGACTCGGTCGGCACGCCATCCTCGGCGATGGCGTGCCGACTGCCGGGGTGGCGGGACTACCAGGAGGGACGTTGCAGAAGGCCGACGAACTCGACCAGCAGCCGCTCGCGCAACGCGGGCGGCGCGGCGTCGAGCAGCGTGTTCACCAGCGCCATCCGCTCCGGCAGCGGGCCGGCCGTCGACCCGCCGTCCTCTCCGGCGGCCGGCTCGGCGCCCAGACCCAGCCCGGCGGCCAGGCCGGCCACCAGCTCCGGGGTGAGCGCGTCCGGGGTGAGGGCCCCGGCCAGGGCGGCCAGTTCCCCGGGCAGCCGGACCGGGCCGGCCGCCCGGGCCGCCGCCACCGCGTCGACCAGGTCCGGCCCGAACTCGGCCACGCGGGGAGCGACCGCGGCGGTCACCGTGAGGTGCACGCTGGCCGGCAGGCCGGCGTACGACAGTTGGGGTTGGGTGTGCCAGCCGCGCGCGGTCAACTCGTCGACGAGGACGAACAGGTCGGGGCCACCCTCGGTGGCGGTGAAACAGACCACCGTCGACTCCGGCTCGGCCATCAGCCGGAGCCCGTCGACCCCGCGGACGGCGGCGGCCAGCCCGGCCACCGCGTCCCGGGTGCGCTCGGCCAGCGACAGGTAGCCGGAGTCTCCGAGGTGCCGCAGGGTCGCGTACGCGGCGGCGATCGGACCGCCCGAGCGGGTGGACGCGATCACCGGATTGATCATCGTGTAGCCGGGCCAGTCCGCGTACGCGAAGTACTGCGGGGCGCGCAGCGCGGCGTCCCGGTGCAGCAGCACCGACACCCCCTTCGGCGCGTACGCGTACTTGTGCAGGTCGACCGAGATGGAGGTGACACCGGGTACCGCGAAGTCGAACGCCGGCACCGGGGCACCGAGACGGCGCAGGTACGGCAGGGTCCAGCCGCCGAAGCAGGCATCCACGTGGCAGCGCACCCCGGCGTCGGCAGCCGCGGCCGCGATCTCCGCGACCGGGTCCACCACCCCGTGCGCGTACGACGGCGCGGAGCAGGCCACCAGCACCGTCTCCGGGCGGATCGCGGCGGCCATCGCGGCCGGGTCGGGGCGCAGCGTGTCCGGGGAGACCGGCACCACGTCCAGCGCCACGCGCAGGTAGTGCGCCGCCTTGGCGAACGCCGCGTGCGCGCTCGCCGGGACCACGATCCGGGGCGCCGTCAACTCCGGGTGGGCGTCGCGGGCGGCCTTGACGGCGAGGATCAGCGATTCGGTGCCGCCGCTGGTGACGCTGCCGACCATGTCCGGGGCGGTCGTCCCCGGCCCACCGCCGAGCACCCGGCCGGCCGCGGCGACCAGTGCGTTCTCCATCGCCAGCAGGGACGGGAAGGCGGTGGGGTCCAGCCCGTTGACGTGCGCGCTCTCCCGGTGTGCGGCGGCGGCGAGGTCGTCCAGCCCCGGCACCGCCGGGTCGTAGACGTACGCGAACAGCCGCCCACCGTGGGTGGGCCGGTCACCCGCCCGCAACGCCCGGACCTCCGCGAGCGCGACCTCCGCCGTCACCCCGTCGCGGGACAGCGCCCCGCCCTCGACCCTGCTCTCGTCGATCATGGAGTCATGGTGCCCTTCTCGTGATGGTCAGCGGCTTCGACGCGGCGGTCGTGCGTTGCGGCGGCGAGGACCGCTGGGGTGAGGGTGTAGCGGCGGAGCAGGAGGATCGGCGGGCCGACCAGGAGGGCGGGCAGGACGGTGAAGCCGAGCAGGACACCGAGGCGGGCGGTGTCGGACTGGGCGGCGGCCGTTCCCGTCTCGGAGGAGACGTAACCGCTGAGCTGGAGCACCAGGCCGTAGATGCCCGGGCCGAGGGCCAGGCCGAAGGTCTCCCCGGCGGTCCAGAGGCCGGTGAAGACGCCGGCCTGCCGTCGGCCGGTACGCGCCGTGTCGTACGCGATGCAGTCCGGCAGCATGGCCAGGGCGAACACCTGCTGGCCGGCGTAGCCGACGCCGAGCACGGCGACCACGAGGTAGACCGCGACCGGCGGCAGCACCGGCGCGGCCACCAGGGCGAGCGCCCCGGCGGCGAGGATCAGCGCGGCGGCGACCAGGGCGGCCCGCTTGCCCAGCCGGGCGCCGACCCGGGTCCAGAGCGGCATCACCAGCAGCGCCGGCCCGACGAAGCAGACGAAGAGCAGGGTCGGCCCGCTCTTCTCGTCGCCCAGGATCTGCCCGGCGAAGTAGTTGACGCCGGCCAGGATGGTCGCCACCCCGGCGGACTGCACCACGAAGCAGATCAGCAGCGCCCGGAACGGTCGGTTGGCGCCGGCCACGGCAAGCTGGGCGCGCAGCGTCGGTTCGCTGCCGCCGACCGTGCCGGTCGGCGCGGACCGGGTGCCGAGGAACGCGCCGAGGGCGCCGAGGGCGATCAGCACCGCCACGAACAGCCCCATCCAGCGGTGCCCGGGCACGCCGTCGCCGCCCGCGGTCACCACCAGCGGGGCGACCGCTCCGGAGACCAGGATGGCCAGGGCCAGCACGGCGATCCGCCAGGTCATCAGCCGGGTGCGTTCGGCGTAGTCGTCGGTCAGCTCCGCGGGCATCGCCACGTACGGCACCTGGAAGAAGGCGAACGCGGTGGCGGTGGCGAGGAAGGCGAACGCCACGTACACCGCGGCGGCGGGGCCGTTGCCGAAGGGCGCGGCGAAGATGGCCGCGAAGAGCACGGCCAGCGCGAGGCCGGCGATGAGCAGGTACGGCCGGCGGGCACCCCAGCGCGACCGGGTGCGGTCGGAGATCCGCCCGGCGACGGGGTTGACCAGCACGTCCCAGGCCTTGGGCAGCAGCACCAGCAGGGCGGCCACCCCGGCGGCCACGCCCAGCGTGTCGGTCAGGTACGGCAGCAGCAGCAGGCCGGGCACCGTGCCGAACGCGCCGGTGGCCAGTGAGCCGAGCGCGTATCCGGCGTGCACCGGCCGGGGCAGCGTGCCGACGGCGGGCGAGCCGGCCTCACCCGGCGGCGGGTTCATGGGGCCGAATGTTACTCACGTTATGGCGCCGGTCACATCCCCTCCTCCGGCGACCAACCCGCTGCCCGGATGTCCACGCCCTCGCCGCGCAGCGGCGCCCCCTCGGCCCGCAGCCGGGCCCGCGCCTCGCGTTCGTGGCCCGGAGGCAGCCGGCCCGCGGAGGTCACCACCCGGTGCCAGGGCACCGAGCCGCCGTGCCGGGCCATGATGGCGCCCACCAGCCGGGCCGAGGCACGGCCGGAGCGCTCCGCGAGCGCGTCGGCGACCGCGCCGTACGACATCACCCGTCCGGGCGGGATCCGCTCGACCAGGTCCAGCACCGCCTCGACGTACTCGTCCGGAGTCACAGTCGGCCACGATATGGGAACGCAGCCGGGCCACGCCGCACGGACCACGCAGAATGGGCGGGTGCGCGACGCAGTCACGACGGCCCGACGGGTCGTCGTCAAGATCGGGTCCTCCTCGTTGACCACCGCCACCGGCGGGCTGGCCGACGAGCGGGTCGACGCGCTCGTCGACGCCCTCGGCCGGCTCGCCGCCGACGGCCGCGAGGTGGTGCTGGTCTCCTCCGGCGCCATCGCCGCCGGCCTGGCCCCGCTCGGGCTGACCCGACGCCCGCGCGACCTGGCCACCCAGCAGGCCGCCGCCAGCGTCGGGCAGGGCCTGCTGATCGGCCGGTACGCGGCCAGCTTCGCCCGACACCGGCTCACCGTCGGGCAGGTGCTGCTCACCGTCGACGACGTGACCCGACGGGCGCACTACCGCAACGCGTACCGCACCCTGCGCAAGCTGCTCGACCTGCGCGCCGTACCGATCGTCAACGAGAACGACACGGTGGCCACCGACGAGATCCGCTTCGGCGACAACGACCGGCTGGCCGCCCTGGTGGCCGCCCTGGTGCACGCCGACCTGCTGGTGCTCCTCTCCGACGTGGACGCGCTCTGGACCGGCGACCCGGCCCGCCCGCAGTCGACCCGGATCACCGAGGTCCGCGACGAGGCCGACCTCGCCGGCATCACCATCGGCAGGGCGGGCCGCTCCGGCGTCGGCACCGGCGGCATGGTGACCAAGGTCGAGGCCGCCCGGATCGCCACCGGCTTCGGCATCCCCGTGGTGCTCACCGCCGCCGACCTGGCCGCCCCCGCGCTGGCCGGCGAGCCGGTCGGCACGCTGTTCCACCCGCAGAGGCAGCGCCCGGCTGCCCGGCTGTTCTGGCTGGCCCACGCCACGTCGCCCCGGGGGCGGCTGCACCTCGACCCCGGCGCGGTCGCCGCCGTCGTCGGGCGGCGCAAGTCGCTGCTGCCGGCCGGCATCACCGCCGTGGACGGGACGTTCACCGCCGGCGACCCCGTCGACCTGGTGGACACCGCCGGCGCACCGGTCGCCCGAGGGCTCGTCAACTACGACGCGGTGGAGCTGCCCGGGCTGCTCGGCCGCTCCACCTCGGAACTCGCCGCGGCGCTCGGCCCGGCGTACGAACGGGAGGTCGTCCACCGCGACGACCTCGTACTGCTGTGACCAAGGGCAGCCCGTCAACACGTGAGGAGTGCAGGATGAGCGTCGTCGAGCAGGCCCGACGGGCGCGGGACGCCGCCGCGGAACTGGCCGTCGCGACGCGTACGGCCAAGGACGCCGCGCTGACCGCGATGGCCGACGCGCTGGTGGCGCGTACCCCGGAGATCCTGGCCGCGAACGCGACGGACCTGGCGGCCGGCCGGGAGGCCGGGCTGACCGCGGCCGTGCTGGACCGGCTCGCGCTCGACGCGGGCCGCGTGGCCGGGATCGCCGACGCGCTGCGTCAGATGGTCGCGCTGCCCGACCCGGTCGGCGAGGTGGTCCGCGGCTCGACCCTGCCCAACGGCCTGGAGCTGCGCCAGATCCGGGTGCCGTTCGGGGTGGTCGGCATCATCTACGAGGCACGCCCCAACGTGACCGTGGACGCCGCCGGGATCTGCCTCAAGTCCGGCAACGCGGCGCTGCTGCGCGGGTCGTCCTCGGCCGCGCACTCCAACGCCGCGCTGGTCGCGGTGCTGCGCGACGCGGTCGCCGACGCCGGGCTGCCGGCCGACGCGGTGCAGCTGCTCGACGCCAGCTCCCGGGAGTCGGTCAAGGAGCTGATGCGTGCCCGAGGGCTCGTCGACGTGCTCATCCCGCGCGGCGGCGCGTCGCTGATCCGCACCGTGGTCGAGGAGTCGACCGTGCCGGTCATCGAGACCGGGGTGGGCAACTGCCACGTCTACGTGGACGCCGCCGCGGACGTGGCGAAGGCCGTCGCGGTGACGCTGAACGCCAAGACCCAGCGGCTGTCCACCTGCAACACCGCCGAGTCGCTGCTGGTGCACGCCGGCATCGCGGACGCGTTCCTGCCGCCGATGCTGGCGGCGTTCGCCGAGGCCGGGGTGACCGTGCACGGTTCGCCGGAGGTGGCCGGCTACTCCGCCGCCGTGGTCGCGGCCACCGAGGAGGACTTCGGCACCGAGTACCTCTCCGCGGACATCTCCGTCGCGGTGGTCGATTCGCTGGACGCGGCGGTCACGCACATCCGGCGCTACGGCACCGGGCACACCGAGGCGATCCTCACCGACTCGGCGGGCGCGGCCCGCGAGTTCGTCGCCCGGGTGGACGCGGCGGCGGTCATGGTCAACGCCTCGACGCGGTTCACCGACGGCGGCGAGTTCGGCTTCGGCGCGGAGATCGGCATCTCGACGCAGAAGCTGCACGCCCGCGGCCCGATGGGCCTGCCGGAGCTGACCAGCACCAAGTACGTGGTCACCGGGGACGGGCACCTGCGCTAGCGGTTGCCGGGCCGCGTCTCAGCCGGTCGGCGCCGGCCGGCAGGCCCGGATCGCGGACAGCGTCGAGTGCACGTCGAACTGGTGCCCGTCGTCGCTCTCCCAGCCACCGTCGCTGCGCTGCGTCTCGGCCAGCCGGCGCAGCGCCCGCACCATGATCCAGTCCTGCGGGTCGATGCCGACCCGGCGCAGCGTTGCCGCCAGCCACGCCACGTCCCCCGGGGACATCGCGGTCAACCGCTCGGCGAGCACCACCTGGATCCGCGCCGACTCCTGGAACATGTCCTGCCGGTGCAGCACCGCCGCGCTTAACCAGCCGGCCGCCAGGAAGGACGGCCAACTGCCGTCCGGGCGCAGCCGCGCTGCGAGCGACTGGGCCGCCCCCTGCACCACCCCGGCGTACACCCCGCCGACCCGGTGGTCGAGCGGCCCGGCGGCTCGGGCGTCCAGACCGGCCACGGTGAGCCAGAACGCGGCGTTGGCGGTGACGAAGAGCCCCGCCTCCGGATCGCCGGGCCGTGCCCACTCCGGAGCCGACCCGGCCAGCGACGGGTCCTCGTCCCAGCTCCCGTCGGCCTGCTGCCGGGACGCCAACCAGTCCAGTGCCCGGCGCGCGGCGGGACGGCCGAGCGCGCCCAGGTCGTCCAACTCGGAGAGCCGGAAGCAGGTGGCGTCGATCGAGGCGACCTCGCCGCCCCACGTCGCGGGCCAACCGCCGTCGGGCGCCTGGCCGACCTCGGCCGTCTCCAGCACCTCGGCGGGCACGGGCGTGCCATTGCGGAGCCAGGAGAGGCGGGCGCGTTCGACCGCGTCTCCGTGCGCCACGACGAACCCGATCGCGGCTTCCAAGTCGACCACGGCGGAGACGCTACCTGCGCAGACGCGATCCCGCCTCGGGGAATCGGCCAGCCGGGGATGGCTGCGTCGCTCCGGACGGAGGGCTACTCGGAGCCGTCCGCGTCGATCCGGCGGCGGTCAAGGTCGGCGGGCCACACCGGCACCGGGGCGGCCATGTGGGCCACCCCGGAACGGTCGGTCAGTACGCGGGCAGCGACGGGTCGATCTGCTTGATCCAGGAGAGCACGCCGCCCTGCACGTGCACGGCGTCGCGGAACCCGGCGGCCTTCAGCGCGGCGAGCGCCTCCGCCGAGCGGACACCCGACTTGCAATGCAGCACGATCTGCCGGTCCTGCGGCAGCGTGGCGAGGGCGTCGCCCGAGATGATGTCGCCCTTGGGGATCAGGGTGGCGCCGGGGATCCGGACGATCTCGTACTCGGCCGGCTCCCGGACGTCGACCAGGAAGATGTCCTTGCCGGCGTCCTGCCACTCCTTGAGCTCCAGAGCGGTGATGGTCGAGTCGACCACCGCCTCCTGGGCCTCGTCGGAGACCGCGCCGCAGAAGTCCTCGTAGTCCTCCAGCAGGTCGGTGACCGTCGGGTTCTCGCCGCAGAGCGCGCAGTTCGGGTCCTTCCGGACCTTGATCTTGCGGTACTCCATCTCCAGGGCGTCGTAGACCATCAGCCGGCCGACCAGCGGCTCGCCGATCCCGGTGAGCAGCTTGATCGCCTCGTTCACCTGGATCGAGCCGATCGACGCGCAGAGCACGCCGAGCACGCCACCCTCGGCGCAGGACGGCACCATGCCGGGCGGCGGCGGCTCCGGGTAGAGGCACCGGTAGCAGGGGCCGTGCTCGGCCCAGAACACCGACGCCTGACCGTCGAAGCGGTAGATCGAGCCCCAGACGTACGGCTTGCCGAGCAGCACCGCCGCGTCGTTGACCATGTAGCGGGTGGCGAAGTTGTCGGTGCCGTCGACGATCAGGTCGTACCGGGCGAAGATCTCGCGGACGTTCTCCCGGTCCAGCGCCGTGTTGTGGATCTCCACGTTGACCAGCGGGTTGATCTCGCGGATCGACGCGGCGGCGGACTCGGCCTTGGACCGGCCGACGTCGGACACACCGTGGATGATCTGGCGCTGGAGGTTGGACTCGTCGACGGTGTCGAAGTCGATGATGCCGAGGGTGCCGACCCCGGCCGCGGCGAGGTACATCAGGGCGGGTGACCCGAGGCCACCGGCGCCGACACAGAGCACCCGGGCGTTCTTCAACCGCTTCTGCCCGGCCACCCCGACGTCGGGAATGATCAGGTGGCGGGAGTAGCGGCGGATCTCGTCAACGGTCAGCTCGGCGGCGGGCTCGACGAGCGGGGGCAACGACACGGTGGACTCCCCGGGATCGGCGGTGTGAACCGCGCCATTGTTGCTCGCGGGGGCACCGCACGGCCATGAGGGAGGACACGTGGCCCGCGATGCGGGAGCGGGAATAACCGACGGAGGCGTCGATCAGGGGACGATGTCCCCCGCATAGCGACGGCCGTCGAGGTACGGCCAGGCGTTGGCGACGCACCCCTCCAGGCCGTACGTCTGCTGCTGCATCACCGGCGCGGGCTCGCCCGGCCCCGGGCATGCCTCGTGCTCCTCGCCGAACTCGTGGCCCACCTCGTGGTTGATCACGTAGGTGCGGTACGTCTCCAGCGGGGCGCCGTAGTCGGGGACCGCCTCCATCCAGCGGGCCAGGTTGATGATGACCTGGCCCGGAAGACGGCAGGAGGTGTAGCGCTCGGTGGTCAGCCCACCCTCGGCGCACATGCGCTCGGAGGTGACCGGGGTGGCCAGGTAGATGGTGAAGTCCGCGGCCCCCGCGTCGGCCACCCGCTGCACCCGCAGTTCACCCGAGGCGATCCAGCTGCGCGGGTCGGTCAGCACCTCGTCCACCGTGCCGGCGAAGGCATCAGCGTCCTGGCCGGTGCCGCGCTCGACCACGACCCGGTACCTGCGCAGTGGCCCGTCCTCGCCGTGCACCGGGCTCTCGCCGTCCGCTGCCGTGAACCGTCCCGCGCCGACCGACGGGTAGCTGGTGGGCGCCGGGTGGGCGCCGGCTCCCCCGCCGTGGCCCATTCGCCCCTGGGTCTGCGCGGGTGCCTCGCCCGGCGGCTCGCCGCCCCAGGTCAGGGCCACTCCGGCGCCGACGGCGAGCAGGACCAGACCGAGCAGCAGGGTACGGCGGCGCCGCCGGTACATCCGGACCAGCGCGGGCCTCGTGCCCGACGGCGTCGGTCGACCGGACCGGCCGGGCGGCTCGGGTGGGCCGTAAGGGGACGACGGCGTCATGACCCTCAGCGTGCCAGATCAATCGGGCATTTCTCTGCTTTTACCGCCAATAACGCAAGACCTCTTATAAGGGAAGAAGGCCGGCGGTCAGAGCGCGGGACCGGCGTAGCGGCGACCGTCGAGGTACGGCCACGGATTGACCCGGCACCCGTTGAGGAAGAGGGTCTGCTGCATCATCACCGGCGCCGGCCGACCAGCACCCGGGCAGCGCTCGTGCCGGTGGCCCAACTGGTGGCCCACCTCGTGGTTGACCACGTACGTCCGGTAGACCGAGAGCGGCACACCCGCACCGACGAAGTGCGGCACGGACAGCCGCCACCGATCCAGGTTGATGATCACCTTGCCGGGCGCGCGGCAGGAGGTGTACGGCCGACCGCCGATCCGGATGTCCACCCCACCGGCGGCACACATCCGGCCCGCCGTACGGGCGGTGGCCAGGTAGACGGTGAAGTCCCGGGGCGAGCCGCCGGGGACCTGTTGCAACCGCAGCCGACCGCTGTCGACCCAGCTGCCCGGCCCGGCGAGCGCCGTCTGGACCGCCTGCCCGAACGCGGCGGCGTCCTCGCCACTGCCCGACTCCACCGCCACCCGATAGCGCCGCAGCTCACCCGCACGACCCAGCACCGGGCCGCTGCGCTCGTCGTAACCGAACCGGCCGGTGCCGGCGGTCGGCACGGCCCCGGGCAGCCGCAGCACCGGCGTCGGGCTCGGTGGTGCGACCGGCGACGCGTCGGCCGACGGCGTGGGCGACAGGGGCAGCGGCGCGGCCACCAGCGGCGGCACGGTGGGAAACTCCTCGGCGGTCAGCCGCTCGGCAGCGCCGTGCCCGGCCGGCCGTTCGACGGTCACGGAGACCGCCGCGCCGAGGGCCAGCAGCACCGCCATCAGCAGGGCGGCCGGCGCGAAGCGCCGCTGGAAGTGACCGGGGCGGCGGGCGGAGGTGGACATCCGGTTCAGCCTGCCAGATCAGGCCGCCGGACGGTCTCCCCCGTTTCGGCGAGCAGGCCCACCACTGCCCTGGCCACCAGCCGGGGCACCTCCAGCTGCGCCACGTGACCGACCCCGTCGAGCATGAGCAGCCGGCTGTCCGGGATGGCCCGGGCGGTCTGCGGCGCGACCCGTACGTCGACCAGCCGGTCCTGCCGCCCGCCCACCACCAGGGTGGGCGCGCGCACCGCCTCGGCCAGCCGCCACAGCGAGCCCGACCCCGGCAGGTACGCCCGTACGAAGCTGGAGACCAGGCCGCGGAACGTCCGGACGTACGCGGCGGCGTAGTGCTCCGCCTCGTAGCGCACCAGGATCTCCTCCAGCGCCTCGGCCCGGCGCTGGTCGCAGATCCGGCTGAGGTCGGCGACGCACGCCTCCAGGACCTGCTGGGCCATCACCTCGGGGGCGAGCTGGGTGAGCCGCTTGGCGACCAACCGTTCACCCCCCGGTATGGCGAGCACCGGCAGCATCCGCCCCTGCAACGAGCGACGGAAATCCAGGAACGGCAGCGCCGGAGAGATGAGGGTGAGGGTGCGGACCAGGTCGGGCCGGAGCGCGGCCACCTGGACCGTGATCGCGCCGCCCAGCGAGTTGCCGAACAGGTGCACCGGCCCTCGGTCGGAGTGCTCGATCCAGCGGATCACCAGATCGGCGAAGGCCGGGATCGTGTAGCGGCGACCCGGCTCGCTGCGGCCGAAGCCGGGCAGGTCGATGGCCTGGCCGTCGAGGCGGTCGGCGAGCAACCCGGCCAGGTCCGTCCAGTTCTGTGACGAGCCGCCCAGCCCGTGCACGTACAGCGCCGGCTCCGCGCCGACGGCGGTGGCCGGGGTGTCCCGCACGTACGTGACCAGGCCGTCGAGGCGGACCTCGCGACCCGGCCACGGTGGCGGGACCCGGTCGTCGGGAAGGAGATGATCGGGCCAGAGGGTGGCGCGCTTCATCGCTCCAGTCTGCCCCGGACCACTCAGGACAGCAGCGCTTCCAGCCTCCGGTTGACCGCCGCCAGCGTCGCCCGGACCACCGCCTGTCGGGGGTCACCGGCGACCAGGGCCGAGCCGGCGAGCTGCTCGACCCAGCCGTCACAGACCAGCAGCACCACCACGGTCGCCACCTCGCAGTTGCCGAACGGCACCACCGCCGCGTGCTCCACGAAGCAGCGCCCCCGCTCGGCGTTCTCGGCGCCGCGCAGCAACTCGTCCACGGCGGCCGCCGCGGCCACCGCGCAGAGCCGCAGCACGTAGCCGTCCACGGCCGGCCCGGTGGCGTACCCGGCGGCACTCTCGCCACCGGCCAGCAGCCGGACCTCCACGTTCGCGTCCAGACCGAACGTGCTGACCTGCACGTGGTCGATCACCACCCGTGGTCCCGGCGCGCCGCCGGTGTCCAGCGGTCGGGACGGCGCCGACTCCGTCGTGGTCACCTGACCACCGGAGTACGACGTGCCGGCCGTCGCCGGGCTGCCGGATGCCGCCCCTGCCGGCGCGGCCGAAACCGAGCCCGGCTCCTCCACGGTGGCGCGACCCCGGTGCGGTGCGCTCGACCGGCGCCGGCGCTCGCCCTCGACCCCCTGCTCAGGGACCACGGGCGTGGCCTCGACGCGACTTCCCGACGGTCGACCGACCGTGGGCGACCCGCCGGCCCTGATCTCGCCGGTACGCGGCTCCGCTCCGGCGTCGCGGGACTCGGCGCCCCGCGGCTCCGGGGAACGCCGCTCGGCCGGCCGAGGCTCGGCAGCTCGACGGCGGACCGGCGGCACCGGCGTGCTGGGCAGGCCGGGCAGGTTCTGTGGTGCGGCGGCGAGCCCCATCCGATCCTGCAGCAGTCGGGCCACCTGTCGGCTGACCTCGGCAGGGTCGGCACCGTCGGCCAGGTCCAGCCGGAGACTGTGCGCGCCAGCCGGGGTACGGCGCAGCGCCGCGTCGCGGACGCCGGCCACCCCCCGAACGGCATCCAGGATGGCGTTGACGTCGAAGCCCTCAGGGCGTTCCCGCAGCGGTGCGGGTTCGTCGTCGCGGCGTAGGTGGGTGGCGATGCGGGCTAGCTCTGGGGTTTCGGCGGGTGGCTCCACGGCTGGCGGCTCCGGCACGACGGGCACGTCCGGTTCCGCAGGGACGCGCTGCGGCAGCACCGCCGACGACGGGTCCGGCAGCCGGTCGTCGTCGGCCGGTTCGGCCGGGGACGCCGGGTCGGGGGCGGATCGGCGAGCCGCGTAGGGAGGGGCGCTCGTCGGAGCGGGCGCGGGTGAGGGCCGGTCGCGACGTCCGGACCCGCTCGTGGCGGAGGCCGGGACGGCACCGGTCGAGGACGGCGGGGCGGCTGCCGGTGACGGCCCGGAAGCAGAGGGAGCCGCGCGGGACGACTCGACGGGAGACGGCTCGGGAGCCTCCGGCCGGAGCCGGAACGGCGCGGCCGACCGGGGCTCGGGCCGCGCCGGGCCGGACGGCTCAGCCGCGTCGCCCCCGGCCGGCATGCTCGCCGACCGGCTGGCGGGCCAGGACGGGCGCTCGGCCGGGGACACCGGGATGCGTCCCTCGGACCAGTCGGGTCGTTCGGCTCCCGGCGCGCTCGTCGGAGTCGTCGGAGAGCCGCCGATCCAGGAGGGCCGCTCCGCCGCCAGCGCCGGCCCTGCCGGGGCCGGTGGCGCGTCGGTCGGCACCGGAGGTGGTCCCGCCGGTGGCTCGGTCGGCGCCGCTGCCGGTGCCTCCGTCGGCGCGGAGCCGGCCCACGACGGACGCTGGGCAGAGGGCGCGCTGGGCGTGGGATCACCGCCGCGCGAGGGTGGGCCACTGGCCGGTGCCGAACCGCCCGCCCAGGACGGACGCGACGGCGGACCGCTGGCCGGCGCCGGGTCCGAACCGCCGGACCAGGACGGCCGGTCGGAGGGCTGGGCACTGGAGGCCGGGCCGGCCCAGGACGGACGCCCGCTGGTCGGCGTCGGGTCCGAACCGCCGGCCCACGACGGCCGCGACGGCGGCCCGCTGATGGGCGCCGGGTCCGAACCGCCGGACCAGGGCGGCTGGTCGGCGCGCGGGGCGCCGGTCGACGCGGAGCCGGCCCAGGACGGCCGGTCGGCCGGTGGGCCGCTGGTCGGAGCGGAGCCGCCCGCCCAGGACGGACGCTCGGGGGACGGCGCGGCGCGCGGGACAGGTGGCCCGCTGGTCGGGGTCGGGTCCGGGTCGGCAGTTCCGGGCGACCGGTCGGCCAACGGAGCAACGGTCGACGCGGGACCCGCCCAGGAGGGCCGGTCCGCAGGCGGCGCGCTGGTCGGCTCGGCTGGCGGCCCGCCCGCCCAGGAGGGCCGGTCGGCCGGCCCGGCCGTGGAGGAGGCCGGGGGTGTGCTGGTGGGCGTCGTCGCAGGCCGTCCGCCGGCCCAGGAGGGGCGTTCGGCCGCTCCGCGCTCCGTAGACGCCTCGGGCTCAGGCTCGTCGCGGGGAATGTCGTGCCCCCGGGGCGGGTCGACGCGCACCGGCTCGTACGGGCGGGGCGACTCCACACGTGCCGGCTCGTACGGCCGGTTGGGCTCGGCGACCCAGCCCGGTGCCGGCTCGGCCCGGGCCGGGCGGCCGGTCGACTCGCCCTCCTGCCTCGACCAGGGCGGTGCCCAGCCGCTGCCCCAGCTCGGGCGGTTCCAGCTCGGCCCGGACCAGTCCGGCTCGATGGCCGAGGACTCTCCGGCCCGGGGCGGGTCACCGCCGGGAGCGCGACCCGGCTCGGAGCCTTCGGGGTGCCCGGACCGGTCCGCTGAGCCCGGCTCAGCCGACGCGTCCGGTGTGAGCGGGTCGCGTGTGAGCGGGTCGCGCCAGCCGCGCGCGGCCTGCGGGTCGTCGGCCGACAGCCGGTCGGCGGTGGGCGCGTGGAAGCCGGGCGGGACCTCGAAACCGGAGGCCGAGGTGCCGACGGGTGGCACCTGTACGGCCGGCGGCGCCGAGGTCGGCGGGCCGGGATCGGCCCAGCGGACGCTGCGGCCGTCGGCCGGGTCCGCCGTGGAGTGCCGGGCGGGGCCGGTGTCGGGCTCGCCCGCCGGCTGCTCCAGCGGCGGTGCGGGACGCTGGGCGGGCACCACCAACCGGTCGCCGGCCTGGTCGGGCCGGTCCTCTCCGGTCAGCCCGGGCGGCGCGCTCACCGGCGCGGGCCGGCCCGCCGAGGGCTCGACACCGGGGTGGTGGACGCCGTTGGCGTCGGCTCCGGCGTGGCGGACGCCGTTGGCGTGGTGACCGTTGGCGTGGTGACCGTTGACGCGGGTCGACGGCTCAAGCTCGCCGGGTAGCCCGACCACGGGTGGCGGCAGGTCGCCGTGCTGGGCGGACGAGGTGCGCCAGCCGGACGCCGGGTCGGGTTGCCACCGCGGTGTCTGCTCCCGGGCACCCTCGTGCTCGGCGGCGCGAGACCACCCGCCCGTCGGGGGCGCCCACCCACTGACGGGACGGCCCGGGTCGTCGTGCTGACCCGCGTCGTCGCCGTGCTCTCCCGGGGTGGGGACTCCGGGTTGCCCTGTTTCAGTCACCGCGCGCTCCTTGGTCGCCCTCGCTGAGGCTACCGTGTGCTGACAGTGGCGATAAGTTACAGCGGCGGGCCATTTCCACGACGGGGGTCACGGGCGTCGCCCGGTGTGGGGGGAAAATGCCGGCTCGTACGGACAACTCGGAGGATCCCATGACCGCTGCGGGAAACGGTGCGCAGACCGCCGGCCGGCCCACCCGCCTGCCTCGTTCCGCACGCCGTAAGCAGCTACTGGCGGCGGCGCAGGAGGTGTTCGTCGCGCAGGGCTACCACGCCGCGGCGATGGACGACATCGCCGAGCGGGCCGGGGTCTCCAAGCCGGTGCTCTACCAGCACTTCCCGGGAAAGATGGACCTCTACCTGGCTCTGCTGGACACGCACTGCGACGCCATCGTCGCCAAGGTGCACGACGCGATGCGCGGCACCAGCGACAACAAGGAGCGGGTCGGCGCGTCCGTGCGGGCGTACTTCGACTTCGTCGACCACGAGAGCGAGGCGTTCCGGCTGGTCTTCGAGTCGGACCTGCGCAACGACCCGGCGGTGCGGCAACGCGTCGAGCGGGTCGAGCAGGGCTGCATCGCCGCGATCACCGACACCATCATCTCCGACACCGGGGTGAGCCGGGCACACGCCGAGCTGCTCGCCTCCGGGCTGGTCGGCGCGGCCGAGACGGCGGCGCAGTTCTGGCTCGCCGGTGGGCGGCAGGTGCCCAAGGCCGAGGCCGAGGCGCTGGTGGCCGCGCTGTCCTGGCGGGGCATCGCGAGCTTCCCGCTGCAAGGTGAGTCAGCCTGACCGCTGACCCCGTGATCGGATAGCCTTCGCAGGGCGGTTCTTTCGCCCCAGTTGAGGAGGCACAGTGGAGGTCAAGATCGGCGTGCAGTACGCGCCGCGCGAGCTGGTTCTGGACAGCGCGCAGTCGCCGGCCGAGATCGAGCAGATCGTGACCGACGCCTTCGCCGGCAACGGCGGCACGCTCTCCCTGACCGACGAGAAGGGCCGGCGAGTCATCGTTCCGGTCGAGAAGGTCGCGTACGTCGAGATCGCCGAGGCGTCGCCCCGGGCGGTCGGTTTCACCGTCCGCTGACCGGTCCGGCCATCGCGGCAGGTCGGCGCAGGCCCACCTGCCGCGGGCCGGCACCGCAGCCCGGGACGGATCGGTCAGTTGTTGAGCCCGACGGCGGCCATCCGAGCGGTGTGCGCGGCGGTGAGCCGCCGGAAGAGACCGGGCACGTCGACCCGGTCGCCCTGCGCGATCAGCGCGGTGAGCGCGGCCCGCTCGGCGGCGACATGACCGGCCTGGGACAGCGCCTCCCCGACCAACCGCCGGGCCCACATGGAGAGCCGGTCGGCCACGCGGGCGTCGGCGGCGACGGCCACCCTGATCTCCGCCGCGGCGAACTCCGCGTACCGGGAGTCGTGCAGCACGTCCAGCACCAGATCCCGGTCGGGCTCGTCCAGCGCGCCGGCGATCTCCCGGATGAAGTCGTCGGTGATGGCGTCGCCGACATAGGCCTTGGTCACCACCTCCGCCCAGTCCCGCGGCTCGGTCGAGTCGTGGTAGGCCTGCAACGGCCGCAGGTAGGGCGCCATCGCGTCCTCCGGCGGCACACCCAGCGAGGTGAGCCGGTCGGCGAGCCGGCGGTAGTTGGCGATCTCGGCCGCGGCCATCTCGTTCAGTGCGGCGCGGCGGCGCAGGTCGGGCGCGAGCCGGGCGTCGCCGGCCATCCGTTCGAAGGCGAGCAACTCGCCGAAGGCGACCAGGCCCAGCAGGTCGGCGACGGCGGGACCGGGGGTGGTCGGCGCGGACACGAGCGCAGGCTACCGCGCGGGGCCCCGCCGGCGTGGCCCGTGCGGGGTACGGCGCGACGGCAAGGGTTTGCGTGACGCAGGTCACATATAGCGGCCCCGCGTGGCCGGCGCCCGGCAGGGAATCCGGACGGGTGCCTGCCTGTTCAGGTAGCATAGAGCAGTTGCCGTGGGCGCCGATCTGATCGAAGCTCAGCCCGCGGCGCGCGTGCGGCCCGGTCCGGCTCGGCAGTCTGCCCCCGACCGTGTGGCCCGCGTCATACCGAACGCGCCCTGAGGACATGACGGGGCGCACCCACGAGAGGGCACCCCCACATCCACATGAGCGAGCTGACTCAAGATCTGATGGACGGCCAGGAACTGGCCCCCACCGCCCCGGTTCGACCCGAGGCTCCCACCTTCGCCGCACTCGGCGCCCGCGAGGAGACCGTCGAGGCGCTGGCCGCGGCCGGCATCACCCGCGCCTTCGCCATCCAGGAGTACGCGATCCCGATCGCGCTCCGCGGCGTCGACCTGATCGGCCAGGCGCCCACCGGCACCGGCAAGACCCTCGGCTTCGGCGTACCGCTGCTGGAGCGGGTCTTCGCGCCCAGCGAGGGCAGCGACGGCGTGCCGCAGGCACTGGTCGTCGTCCCCACCCGTGAGCTGGGCATCCAGGTCGCCAAGGACCTGGCGGCCGCCGGCCGGACGCGTGGCGTCCGGGTGCTGCCGATCTACGGCGGCGTGGCGTACGAGCCGCAGATCGACGCGCTGCGCAAGGGCGTCGAGGTGCTCGTCGGCACTCCCGGCCGGCTGCTCGACCTGGCCAAGCAGAAGCACCTGCGGCTCGACCGCGTGCACGCGCTGGTCCTCGACGAGGCCGACCGGATGCTCGACCTGGGCTTCCTCGACGACGTCGAGAAGATCCTGGCGATGCTGCCGGAGGATCGGCAGACCATGCTCTTCTCGGCCACCATGCCGGACCCGATCGTCACCCTGTCCCGGCGCTTCCTGCGCCAGCCGATGACGATCCACGCCGGGCACACCGCCGAGACCGGCCCGTCGCCGCAGACCCAGCAGCTGGTCTACCGCACCCACTCGATGAACAAGGTCGAGATCGTGGCCCGGATCCTCCAGGCCGAGGGGCGTGGGCTGACCATGATCTTCACCCGCACCAAGCGGGCCGCCGACCGGGTGGCCGAGGACCTCGACTTCCGCGGGTTCGCGGTCGCCGCGGTGCACGGTGACCTCGGTCAGGGTGCCCGCGAGCGGGCGCTGCGGGCGTTCCGCGCCGGGAAGATCGACATCCTGGTCGCCACCGACGTGGCAGCCCGCGGGCTGGACGTCACCGGCGTCACCCACGTGATCAACTACGACTGCCCGGAAGACCAGGACACCTACACCCACCGGATCGGTCGTACCGGCCGGGCGGGCGCGACCGGTGTCGCGGTGACCTTCGTCGACTGGGACGACATGCCGCGCTGGCGCATCATCGACAAGACCCTCGGTCTGGAGATGCCCGAGCCGCCGGAGACGTACCACACGTCCCCGCACCTCTACACCGACCTGCACATCTCCACCGATGTCGCCGGCACCCTGCCCACCGCTGAGCGGACCAGGGCCGGGCTGTCGGCCGAGATCGAGGAGGACCTGGGCGGGACGCGTTCCCGCCGGGGTGACAGCGGTGGTCGGGGCTCCCGACGCGGTGAGAGCCGTGGCGAGGGCCGGGGCGAGCGCCGTGGTCGCGGCGACGACCGCCGGGACCGCACCGGTGCCGGCACGCCGGCCGCCGAGGCACTCCCGGACGCCGCAGCCGCCGACGAGGAGGGCACGCGTACCCCGCGCCGCCGGCGTCGCCGCCGGGCCGGCGAGACGGTCGCGGGCGAGCCGACCGCGGTGATCTCCGCCGACGCGGCCCCGGCCGAGCCGGTCGCCGCCGCCGACGGTGAGCCGTCGAAGCCGCGTCGCCGCCGGCGCCGCCGTGGTGGCGGTTCCGGCGCGGGTACGCCGGCCGAGGCGACCGCCGACTGACCCACAGCGACACCCGACATCCCCCGCACCGCCCCGCGCGGTACGGGGGATGTTCCCTTCCCACCCCACTTCCGGAAGATGGAACGATGCCCGAACCGTTGGACGCCGCCCTCACCGAGGTCCGGGCGCTGCTGCTCGATCCCGCGCTGACCCGGGCGGTCGCCGCCGGGCGCCGCCGCAACCGCCGCCCCACGGTGGTCCGGGCGGAGCTGCGGCCGGTGACACTCAAGGCCGGGCCCCGACTGCAGATCGCCACCTCCGACGGCGCCCGCCCGTACACCCGCAACGTCGCCCCCGGTCCGGACACGGCCGCGGCGGTCGACGAGCTGCTGGCCGAGCCGTTCGGCAACTGGCACGTGGAGACGGCCCACGCGACGCTCCAGCTGCGGGTGACCAAGTCGGGCGAGGCGCAGGTGCACCGGGCCGCCGCGACGGCGCGACCGGCCTCGACGCCGGGTGGGAACGACCGGGCGAAGGAGTACCTGCTGGACCCGGGCGACGAGATCTTCGCCGAGATCGGCGGTTCGGCCGCCAAGCGCCGCCAGGTCGACGCGTTCCTGCGGGCCCTGGCCGCGACCCTGCCCGACGATCTGACCGGCCCGCTGCGGGTGGTCGACCTCGGGTGCGGCAACGCCTACCTGACCTTCGCCGCATACCGCTACCTGTCCGGTCGAGGGCTCGACGTCGAGCTGGTCGGCGTGGACGTCCGGGAGGACCAGCGGCGACGCAACACCGAGCTGGCGCAGCGGCTGGGCTGGGCCGACCGGGTGACGTTCGTGGCCGGCACGATCGCCGACGCCGTCGTCGACCCCGCGCCGGACCTGGTGCTCGCGCTGCACGCCTGCGACACCGCCACCGACGAGGCGCTGGCCCGCGCGGTGCGCTGGGAGGCCCGCTGGGTGCTCGCCGCGCCCTGCTGCCACCACGACCTCGCCACGCAGCTACGCGCCCACCCGGCCCCGTCCCCGTACGAGCTGCTGACCCGCCAGGGCATCCTGCGCGAACGCTTCGCCGACGTGCTCACCGACGCCCTGCGGGCCGGGCTGCTGCGGGTGCACGGGTACCGGGCCGAGGTGGTGGAGTTCGTGGACTCCCAGCACACCCCGCGCAACCTGCTGATCCGGGCACGTCGTACCGGCACCGCCGCCACCGACGAGCAGCGCGCGGACTACCGCGAGCTGGTCGACCAGTGGCGGGTCACGCCCCGACTGCAGACGCTGCTGACCGCCGACGAGACTCCCGCCTCCTGACGACGCGGCGGGCGCCGGTGGTCGGCTAGCGGCGGCGCTCGCCGTTGCTGCCGCGCTCCCGCCCGCCGCGGTCGAAGGCCGACACCCGTTCGCCGCCGGTCCGCTGGGAGGCCCAGTCGCCGTCGGCCGGGACGGTCGGGAACGGCACCACCTGGCCCTCGCTCTCGGCGTTGCCGGCGGCGGCGAAGGCGTTCCAGGAGATGTCGACCAGCAGCTTCTTCATCTCGGCGTGCCGGACGGCGGCGTTGTGCTGCAACGCCATCCGCACGCCCAGCACCACTCCGACCAGCGTGGTGGTGATCGCGCCGGTGGCGGCCAGGACGTGCGCACCGGTCGCTGAGTCGGTGCGCAGCACCAGGACCAGCAGCCAGATCCAGAACGCGGCGGCGAAGACGCCGGCCTTGGCGACGAAGAAGAGACTCACCGAACCAGGCTGGTACGGGTGCGGGCGGCTCGAGTCGGCCATGGTGCTCCTCGGGGGGTGGTCCGGTCGGACGCGGCAGGCGGACGCGCGCCATGTCGGGACGGGCACCGAGCTTAGTGGAACAACGACGATGATCGCTCGATGCCGGTTTCGGTCGGTACGGATCATGCCCGAGAAAAAGTCCCGTCCACGGGACAGTTTGTGCGGTCAGTCAATTGTTTCCGGCTCTGGTCGTACTACCCTCGGAAGGCGCACCGCCCCAGTGCTCCGGCCGGGAGGGGAAGACCCGCAAGGATGGGCTCCGCAGAGGTTACGCCGCAGATGGCCTTCGCCCGCTTCGTCCGGCGCGCCATCGATGACGCCCGCGAAGAACGCGGCTGGACCGTGACCGACCTCGCCTCCCACACCGGTGTGGGCCGCTCGACGGTGTTCCGGTGGCTGGCCGGGGACTGGCAGGATTACCCCGAGTTGGCCAAGGTGCGTGGTTTCTGCGCCGCACTGGATCTGCCGGTGGCGGCCGCGTTCCGGGCGCTCGGGCTGCCTGACGCCGGCCCGGCACCCCGCCGCCGCAACGACGAGGGCCCGGTCGAGGCGGACGTCCGGGCGATCCTGGACCGGCTGGCCGACCCCGCCGTTCCCGCCGAGGAGAAGCACCACATCCGCGACCTGCTCCGCTACCTGGCGCGCCGTCCCATCCGCCGCGCCGGCTGACTCTCCGCTGACCGGCGGGTCAGGAGATCGCGACGGTGAACTCGGCGGTGTGGACGGCGCCGGCCACCTGGAAGTCGAGGTAGAGGCGGTAGCGGCCCGGGCCGGGGGCGGTCAGCCAGAACTTCACCTGGCCGTCCACCAGTTCCGTCTCCGGGTGCACGTGCAGGTAGCCCAGGTCGCCCTCGCGCAGCGCCACCAGGTGCCCGTACGCCCCGAGGTACCGCTCCAGCGGCGCTGCGCCGGTGGCGCCGTCGACCCGGAAGGTCAGTGGCACCGTGGCCCCGGGCTGCGGGGTGCCCTGATAGCCGACCGTGAACCCGTCCACCGTCGTCGAGGTCGCGGGCGCCGGCAGTGCACGCGGCTGGTAGCCGCCGGGCGCGACCAGGTCCGCGCCGAGGGTCACCGCGGTCTGACCGCCGTCGTCGGCGACAACGGTGAAGTCGGCGTACGCCCGCCAGACGCCGGGCTGCGCGAGGGTCAGCGGCACGGACCAGGTGCCGTCCGGGGCCATGGTCGGGTGCAGATGCTGGTAGCCGGTCAGGTCCCGGCGGACCACGATGAGGTGCAGCGGCTTGTCGTGCACGACGGCGAAACGGGTGACCGGCCGGCGCTGCGTGTCCCGCACCTGGAACCGGAACTGCCCCGCGCGACCGGCCGGGAACTCGGTGACCAGCGGGGCCAGGGTGTACCCGGCGGAGCTGACCGACAGGCCACCCGGCTCACCGCCCGCGCCCTGGTCGGTGCCCGTGGCGCTGCCGTGGTCGTGCGGCTCGGTGCCCGGCGCGTGGGTGTGATCGGCGGCCAGCGCCGACCCACCGGTGGTGGCGCCCCCGGCGTTCATCCGGCCGAGGCCGAAGCCGAGCAGCACCGCGAGCACCAGCCCGCCGACCACCAACGCCAGCCGGAGGGTGCTCCGGTCCGGCGCGGCGGAGATCCGGTCAGGCACCGCCGGCGTCCCGCACGTGACGGGCCTGCTCGATGGCCGCCCACGCACGGTGCGCACAGGTCACCCCGGCGGTGACGTACGCGCGGGTGACGGGCTGCTCGGTCATGCCGCCCACGGTACCGCCGCTCCGAGCCGGACCAGGCCGACACCGGGACCGCGTGGCGACGGTCGCAATCCGTCGGGGCCGGGAACTTTTCGGCCGCCAGCGAGCCACGGGCTCAGCCGGCCACGGCAAGGGCCAGCGGGAGCACGTCCGGCGCCCCCGCCCGGCGCAGCTCGCGGGTCACCATCGTCATCGTCCAGCCCGAGTCGACCAGGTCGTCGACGAGCAGCACCGGACCGGCCAGCTCGGCCAGCTCGGCAGCCAACCCGGCCGGCACGGTGAACGCGTCGTGCAGCGCGCGTACCCGCTGGGCGCTGTTGCCGCGCGGCCCGCCGGGGCCGCCCGGGCCGGTCGGGGCGACCTCGCCGAGCAGCGGCAGCCGGCCCACGGCGGCGATCCGCTCGGCCAGCGAGCCCACCAGCCGGGGCCGCCGGCGGGAGCCGACCGCGACCACCGCCACGGGTCGGCGGGGCCACGGGTCGTCGCCGTGCGCCCACGCCTTCAGCACCTCGACCACGGCGCCGGCCACGTCGTCGGGCACGAGCGCGTCGGGCGCCTCCGGGCCGACCAGGTCGCGCAGCCGCCCGCCCCAGCCCAGGTCGGAGAGGCGCCCGACCGCCCGGCCGGGCAGCGCCTGCTCCGCCGGGGAGATCCGGCCCTTCAGGGGTACGCCCACCGCGTCCAGACCGGTCGGCCAGAGCTTCTTCGGAGGGATCTCGACACCGGGTCGGCCCAGGAACGTCTGCGCGGCGCCGAGCGCGGCCGTCGACACGTCCGGGGTGAAGAGCGGGTCGGCGCACCGGTCGCACCGGCCGCAGTCGGCGGCCCCGGTGTCGTCCAGGCGCTCCCGGAGGTACCGCATCCGGCAGTCGGACGTGGTCGCGTACTCCCGCATGGCCTGTTGCTCGACGGTGCGCGCCTCGGCGACGCGGCGCAACCGGGCCTCGTCGTAGACCCAGGGCTCGCCGGTGGCGAGCCAGCCACCGCGCACGCGGCGGACCGCGCCGTCCACGTCGAGCACCTTGAGCATCAGCTCCAGGCGGGCCCGGCGCAGGTCGACGAGCGGTTCGAGAGCCTGGGTGGAGAGCGGGCGGTCGGTGTGCAGGGCGGCCAGCACGGCCCGGACCTGCTGCTCGGGTGGGAACGCCAGCGAGGCGAAGTAGCGCCAGATGGCCGCGTCCTCGACGCCGGGCAGCAGCAGCACCTCGGCGTGCTCGACCGCGCGGCCGGCGCGGCCGACCTGCTGGTAGTACGCGATCGGGGACGGCGGCGCGCCGAGGTGGACCACGAAACCCAGGTCGGGCTTGTCGAAGCCCATGCCGAGCGCGCTGGTCGCCACCAACGCCTTGATCTTGTTGTCCAGCAGGTCCTGCTCGGCGGCCCGCCGGTCGGCGTCCTCGACCTGCCCGGTGTACGACGCCACCGGGTAGCCCCGGGACCGCAGGAACTCGGCCGTCTCCCCCGCTGCCGCGACGGTCAGCGTGTAGACGATGCCGGAGCCCGGCAGCTGGTCCAGGTGGTCGGCGAGCCAGGCCAGCCGGTGCGCCGGGCTGGGCAGGTCGAGCACGCCGAGGCGCAGCGACTCCCGGTCCAGCGTGCCGCGCAGGACGAGGGCGTCGCCCAACTGCTCCGCCACGTCCTGGGTGACCCGGGCGTTGGCGGTGGCGGTGGTGGCCAGCACCGGGGTGCGCTCGGGCAGTTCGGCGAGGAACGTGCGCAGCCGCCGGTAGTCCGGTCGGAAGTCGTGCCCCCAGTCGGAGACGCAGTGCGCCTCGTCGACCACCAGCAGCCCGGTGGTCGCGGCCAGCTTCGGCAGTACGCCGTCGCGGAAGTCCGGGTTGTTGAGCCGCTCCGGGCTGATGAGCAGCACGTCCACCGCGCCGGCCTGGATCTCCGCGGTGATCTCGTTCCACTCGTCGAGGTTCGCCGAGTTGATCGTGCGGGCCCGGATGCCGGCCCGGGCGGCCGCCTCGACCTGGTTGCGCATCAGTGCCAGCAGCGGCGACACGATGACCGTGGGGCCGGTTGGCTCCTCGGCGCCGGCCAGGCCGGTGCGGGCGCGCAGCAGCGCGGTGGCCACGAAGTAGACCGCCGACTTGCCCCAGCCGGTGCGCTGGACGCAGAGCACCCGCCGCCGGTCCACGACCAGCGCCTCGATCGCCCGCCACTGGTCCTCGCGCAGCCGGGCGTGCTCACCGGCCAGCCGGCGCAGCACCGCCTCGGCCTGCTCCCGTACCGCCGCCCGTTCGTCGCCCATCCGGCATTTCTACCAGCGGCGGGCGCGCAGACCCCGGTTCGCGCGGGAGGTTCCGGTCACGATCCGGCCGTTCGAGCCTCGTCCGGCCGGGGCGACGGCGCCGGGGGAAGGAAGAGCAACAGGTCGCGGAGGGGTTCGGTGGCGTTCGGTGGCAGCAGGCAGCGAGCGGCGAGTTCTTCCATCGAGGCGTACGGACCGCGCAGCCACCGGTCCACCACGACCTGCCGGCACTGCTCGGGCGTCAGGCCGGGCAGGCCCGTGAGCACCTGCTCCGGGACCGCGTTGACGTCGATCAGGCCGCCGTCGTCGAAGGTGCGGGGCACGTCGGGCCGGCCCAGGTGCAGCTCGGCTCGGGCGGCCGGGTAGTGGTAGAGCAGGTAGCGGGCGTGCTCCCGACGGATGCGCCGCTCCTCCTCGGCGCGACCCCGGGCGCTGCCCGGGCCTCCGGTGATCGCCGCCCAGAGCCCCCGGCTGAGCAGGACCACGTGCACCGCACCGACGAGCCAGGTGACCAGGGCCAGGCCGCAGAAGACCACCGCCTGGTTGTCGGATATCTCGTCCGCGCTCTCGACGTCGAGAAGGTTCACCTCGACGGTGACCAGGGCCAGATACCCGACGCCGGCGACGGCGAGAAGCCAGCTTCGCCGCCAGACCGCGTAGGCCAGGATCACCAGCCAGGTCAGGCAGCCGAAGGAGAGCAGTACGAGCGCGGTGCCGACGATGGTGACGGTCCTACTCGCCCAGCGCGGCGGCTGCGGCCTCGGACGCCGCCGGGGAGCCACGGGTGGCGGCGCGGGTAGCGGGGTCAGGAACGGCGGGGCGGGCACGGGGCCGGCGGTCGGCAGAATCGGTTCGGGGGCCTCGGCCGGCGCGGGCCGGGGCGGCTCGGGATCGTCCGGGATCGTCGGCACCGCCAACGTCGGATCGGGGCGGAGCATGCGCCGGTGCAGTTCCTGGAGCACCTCGCCCGGCTCGATGCCGTACTCCTCGCGGAGCAGGTCGCCGAATTCCCGGTACGCGGCGAGCGCCTCCGCCTGCCGTCCACTGCGGTAGAGCGCGAGCATGAGCTGGTGCCGCAGCCGCTCCCGGACCGGGAACTCGGCCACCAGCTCCATCAGTTCCCCGACCAGCTCGCGGTGCCGCCCACGCTCCAGTGTCAGCTCGGCCCGGGTCTCCAGCGCCACGGCCCGCAGCTCCACCAGCCGCTGCCGGGCGGCCTCGAAGACCGGCCCGGTGAACCCGGTGAACGGTTCGCCGTGCCAGAGACCCAGGGCGGTGGTCAGCTCGGCCAACGAGTCGGCGGCACGCCCCTCGGCGCGCTGCTGCCGGGCCCGGTGGATGCCCCGCTCGAAGCGGACGGCGTCGAGCGACTCCGGGCCGACCCGGAGCAGGTAGCCGGCGTCGGTCAGGCTGAGGACCTGCCCCGGCGTACGCGGCGAGCGGTCCGGCTCCAGCACCCGACGCAGCCCGGCCACGTACTTCTGCACCACGTTCGGGCCGTTCGCGGGCGGCTCCTCGGGCCAGACCGCCTCGATGATCTGCCCGGTGGACACCGGACGGCCGGCGGAGAGCAGCAGCACGGCCAGCACCGCGCGCTGCTTGCCGGGGCCGAGATCGATCTCCCGGTCGGCGTACCAGGCCCGCTGAGGCCCGAGGATCTCGAAACGCAGCGTTCCTGACATGCGAGTTTCCGCTCCTGACACCCCCGAGGGTCGCCGGACGGCAGTGCCCGGCAGCCGGACGGCAGCATATCGGCAGCGATACCGCCGTGCCGGCCCGCAGCATCGTCATCGGCACAGGCCACGCAGCGAGAAAGAGAAGTGCGATGACACAGGCAACGGGCAGCGCCGGCACCATCCGACGGATGGTCGGCACGGTCGCCGCCGTACTGGCCGCGACCACCCTCCTCGGGGGTTGCGGACCGAAGAACGACCCAGCCGCGGCACCCCGGACCGGTCCGACCCCCAGCCCCAAGGACGCGCTCCTGGACGCCGTTCCGGATGGCACCGAGGGGGCGTTCCGGTTCAGCGGCAAGGACTCGTCCAGCACGCTCAGCGGCCGGATCGACCCGGAGGCGAAGGCGTTCGAGCTCAACACCTCGATGCCGCCGGACTCCGACGGCATCGTCGTGAAGATGTCGTTCCTGGTGATCGACGACCAGAACTGGGTGAAGGCGAAGTTCAGCGGCCGCCCCGGCCTGCCGAAGTTTCCGGACAAGTGGATGAGTCTGGACCGCACGAAGCTGGCCGACAGCGAGGCCATGCCGACCTACGACGGCGTGGACCAGGGCAACGCCGGTCCGCTCATTCAGGCGGCCACCTCGGTCGAGGAGCAGAGCCCCGGGCGGTACGTCGGGTTCATCGACGTGAGCGACGCGGAAGCGGCGAAGGCGTTGGAGGACGGCGAGGCGGCGGCGCTCGGCGAGGCAGCCAAGCAGGTGCCGTTCACCGCGGTGGTCGGTGCGGACAAGCACCTGGCCTCGCTGACGCTGAAGATCCCGGCCGCCGGGAAGGCGAAGGCGTACGACTACGTCGTCAACTACGCCGACTACGGGACCACGCCGAAGATCACCGTGCCGACCGGCGCCGCCGTGACGAAGGCGCCGGCGATGGCGTACGAGATGTTGAACGGCTGATCCACGACGCGGCGGGCGGCGGCCACACGGGGGGCCGCCGCCCCTGCGTCGTCAGCGCCTCCCCGGGCGCGGAACCCCCGGGGTCAGTGGCGTGGGGGGCGGAGGGAGCGGGTCAGGTGGGACAGGCGGGGGGCCAGGCTGGTCAGGCCGCCGGGGAAGAAGTAGACCGCCAGGATGAACACCGTGCCCAGGACGAACAGCGGCTGGCTCAGCGGGTGGCTGAGGACGGCCGGCAGGTTGTCCACCGCATCGCTCGTGCCGAAGGCGGTGAGGCGGTGGTCCAGGTACATGTAGAGGACGCCGCCGAGCACCGGGCCCCACCTGGTGCCTGGCCCGCCGAGCACCACCATGACCAGCAGCGACAGGGTGAGCTCGGAGGACGTGATGTGCGGTGAGGCGCCGCCGACGATCAGGACGTAGACCACCCCGCCCGCCGACGCCAACCCGCCGGCCAGGGTGAACGCCACCAGCTTGTAGCGGTACGGGTCCAACCCGAGCACACCGATCCGCCGCTCGTCGTCGCGCAGCCCGGCGAGCACCCGACCGGTCGGGGAACCGCTCACCCGGTGCACCACGAAGACCACCACGGTCAGGTACGCCAGCGCCAACCAGTACAGGTTGACCGTATTGGTCACCCCGACCAGCCCGGCGGGCAGGCCGGACACGTCCAGCGGCAGGCCCTCCTCGCCGCCGGTCAGCCCACCGAAGTCGCGTGCCACCAGGATCGCTCCGACCTGGGCGAACGCCAGCGTGACCATGGCGAACGCGATGCCCACGGTCCGCAGCGCCACCGCGCCGAGCAGCGCGGCGAGGATCGTGCCGCCGGTGATGGTCAGCAACGCCGCCTGCCACAGCGGCAGGCCGGCCCGGGTGACCAGGATGTCGGTGCCGTACACGCCGGCGGCGAAGTACAGCGCGTGCCCGAAGGAGAGCATCCCGGTCCGCCCGAAGAGCAGGTCGTACCCGGCGGCCAGCCCGCCGAAGATCAGGCAGATGGCGAGCAGTTGCAGGGTGCCGGGCGAGTTGAGCGGCCCCTCGAAGATCCCCGGAAGAGAGATCGTCGAATACGGCAGGATCGCCAGCACGACCAGCGCGACCAGCGGCAGGAACGGGCGGACCCGGTGCCACCGCCCCCGCTGCGGGCTCAGCTCGGCGGGTACCTGCGCGGGAGGCGCGTCGACCACGGAGTTCGTCATGCCGTTGCCACCTTTCCGGCGATGCCCTGTGGGCGCAGCAGCAGCACCACGGCCAGCAGCCCGACCACGCAGATGTCGCCCAGCCCGGACGTGCCGTAGTAGTTGACGAACTGCTGCACCAGCCCGACCACGACCGCCGCGTACGCGGAGCCGACCACCGAGCCCATGCCGCCGATCACCACCACGATGAACGCGAAGATCAGCAGCGAGCCGCCCTGGCCGGGCGAGACGGTGCCGAAGTAGACCCCACCGAGCGCACCGGCGAGCGCGGCGGCCGCACCACCGATCGCGAAGACCAGCGTGAACGCCTTGCGCACGTCGATGCCGAGCGCTGTGACCATCTCCCGGTTCTCCACACCGGCCCGGATCACCAGGCCGTACCGGGTCCAGCGCAGGAACGCCAGGATCGCGCCGAGCACCAGCACCGCCGCGATGATGAGCAGCAGGCCGCCGTTGGGCACCTGAGCGCCGAGGATCCCGGTCACCTGCCGGGTCCAGTCGGGGCGCGGGAACGGCCGGGCGTCCGCACCCCACGTGGCCTGGAGCAACGCCACGCCGGCCAGCGACAGACCGACGGTGACCAGCACCTGCTCGATGGTGCGGGAGTACAGCGGGCGGATCAGCACCAGCTCGACCAGGATCGCCACCAGCGTGCCGGCGGCCACCCCGAAGGCGACCGCGAGCACGAAACCGAACCCGTCGGAGCCGGCGCCCGGCAGGTTGCCCGCCGCCCACCAGGTCCCGTACGCGCCCACGCCGAGGAACAGCCCGTGCGCGAAGTTGAGCACGTCGGCCAGGCCGAAGACCAGGGACAGGCCGGACGCGACCAGGAAGTACAGCGCCGCCAGGCCGAGCCCGGTCAACGTCAACAGAATCACGGTGCCCATCAGTGCGACACCTCCGCCGAGCCCACACCCAGCAGCGACTTGGTCAGCGCGGTCTCCAACAGCAGTTCGCGGGCTTCGCCCGTCCAGGCCACCTTGCCGGCGGCCAGCACCACCGCGTCGCGGGCCAGTCGGCGTACGACCGCCAGGTTCTGCTCGACGAGCAGCACCGGCACCGACTCCGCGACCCGTTCCAACACCTCGGCCACCTCGGTCACCACCTTCGGCGCCAACCCCTTGGTCGGCTCGTCGACCAGCAGCAGCCGGTTGTCGTTGAGCAGCACCCGCCCGATCGCGAGCATCTGCTGCTGCCCGCCGGAGAGCGAACCGGCCCGTTGCCGTCCGCGCCGGTCCAGCTCCGGGAAGAGCGCGAAGACCTTGTCGTACGCCGGTTCGCTACCGCGCCGCTCGGCGAGCCGCAGGTTCTCGGCGACGGTGAGGCCGGCGAACACGCAGCGGTCCTCCGGCACGTAACCGAGCCCGCCGCGGACCAGCCGGTGGGTGGGGCGGGCCAGCAGACTCTGCGCACCCATCCGGATGGTGCCGCGCACCTCACCGGCGGGCGGGGTGAGGCCGACGATCGCGCGCAGCGTCGTGGTCTTGCCGACGCCGTTGCGGCCGAGCAGGACGGTCACGCCGGTGGGTGCGACCGTGAAGGACACGCCCTGGAGGATGTGCAGCCCGGAGATCCGGACCGACAGGTCCTCCACGTTGAGGATCGGCTCCGTCATAGGGACTCCCCCAGATACGCCTCTTGCACAGTGGGGTTGGCCATCACCGTCTCCGGGGTGTCGCAGGCCAGCAGCGCGCCGTGGTGCATGACGGCGATCCGGTCGGCCAGCTCCAGGATGACGTCCATGTGGTGCTCGACCATCAGCACCGCCCGGCCGCTGTCGCCGGTCAGCGACTTGATGACGGCGACCAGCTCCGGCACGTCCTCGGCGCTGACCCCGGCCATCGGTTCGTCCAGCAGCATCACCCGCGGTTCACCGGCGAGCAGCAGGGCGATCTCCAGCTTGCGTTTCTCGCCGTGGGCCAGGGTGCCGGCGAGCGCCGTACCCCGGTGGGCGAGACCGACCCGGTCGAGCGCCGTGTCGGCGGCGGCGGCCACCTCCCGGTCGGCCGCCGCCCGCCGCCACAGCTTCATCGAGCCCCCGCGGTGCGCCTGTACGGCGAGCCGGACGTTCTCCCGCACGCTCAGCGAGCCGAAGACCGAGGACGCCTGGAAGGTACGGCCCAGCCCGAGGCGGGCCCGCCGGTGCGGCGGGAGCGCTCCGATGTCCTGCCCGTCCAGGGTGATCCGGCCCTCCGTGGCCTGGCGCAGGCCGGTGATCAGGTTGAACAGTGAGGTCTTGCCGGCACCGTTCGGCCCGATGACGCCCAGGAACTCCCCGGGCGCCAGGTCGAGGTAGACGTTGTCGACGATGGCGACCTCACCGATCCGCCAGGTCAGACCGCGGGTGGCGAGCATGGTCAGCCCTTCATGGCCACGGCCGGCGGCGCGGTCTCGTCACCGGTGAGGCTCTTCTGCGCGGTCGCCGTGAAGGCGGTGCCGCTGCCGGTCAGCTTGGCCTGGAACATCGGCTGGAGCAGCGCGTGGTCCGCGGCCCGGATGGTCATCTTGCCCTTGACCCCGTCGAAGCTCCAGCCCTCCAGGGCGGTCACCATCTTGTCGACGTCGTCCCCGCCCTCCTGCACGGCGCGGACCACCATCTGGGCCGCGGCGAAGCCGTCCGGGTGGAACAGGTCGATGGTGCTCACCTTGGCCTTCAGCGCCTTGCTGGCCTCGGTGTCGCTGGCACCGTCGAAGTAGTGCGACAGGAAGGAGATCTTCGTGCCGGCGGCGCCGAAGGTCGGCCAGGAGGAGCGGATGTCCAGGCCGGTGACGACCGTGGTGGAGGAGAGCACGCCCTGCTGGTCGAGGCTCTGCCACATTGCCGGGGCGGTGGTGCCGGCCCAGGCGACGAAGAGCAGATCCGGCTTGGCCGTCTTGATCTGGCTGGCGAACGGGGTGAACTCGGTGGCGCTGGCCGGGGCACGGACGCTGCTCACGGTGGCGCCCGCGCCACCGATGACCGTCTTGACGGCCGCCTCGTTGGCGTCGCCGAACGCGCCGTCCTGGGCGAAGACCACGACCTTCTTGCCCGCCGGGTCGCCGATGAACGACTTGGCGGTCACCACGTCCTGGTACGACTGACGGCCGGAACGGAAGGTGTACTTGTTCGCACCGGTCACCGCGTCGGTGGCGGCCGGCCCGGAGATGAACAGGGCCTTGTTCTGCGCCGCGATCGGCGCGACCTGGAGCGCCACGCCCGAGGCGGTGGAGCCGGCAATGATCTTCGTGCCCTTGCCGATCAGGTCCTTGGCAGCGGACACCGCCTTGGCCGGGTCGCCCGCGTCGTCGACCTCGGTCAGCTCGATCTTCCGGTCACCGACCTTGCCGGTGCCCTGGGTGGCGAAGTCGAGCCCCGCCTTGAACCCCTCGATGTACTGCTTGCCGTAGCTGGCCAGGGCTCCCGACTGGGAGTACACCAGGCCGACCTTGACCGGTGCGGCGCTGTCGCCGCCGCCGGTGGCGGTGTCCTGCGGGCTGCCACAGGCCGTGGCGGCCAACGCCGCGGCCATCATCGTGGCGGCGGAGAGGAACACCCGCCGCGTCGTCCGGACCGTCATTGCGACTCCACATGAGGACTCGGAGGGAGAGAACTTCTTCGTGTCGGCTCACGCTAGAAGTGACGTCACCCACGAGCTATGTGGCGGAAACACACAAGTAACAGGAATGAGGTGGCCGGAGGTTACAACGGGCCGCACCACCACCGGAGAGCCCGCGCTCCCGATGGCTCGAATCCCCACGGACCACCCGGTCCCTGTGTCGTCCCGCGCCATCCGCCCCGTTTCGCCAGCGCCTCCCCACTGCCGCGCCGCCGATCGTGCTCGATCGTGGATGTAGTGGCTTCGATCGAACCGTGACACCACTACTTCCAGGATCAAGCGCGATCTTCGAGGCCCCCGGACGTGCCGCTGGCCCGTCGCCCGGGTGACGGGCGACGGGCCAGCGCTCGGGCCGGGCGTGGTCGGCCCGGCGGTCGGCTCGGAGCGGATCAGCTCCGGGCCGAGGTCAGTTGTCGGCGAGGCCGGCGCGGGCGGCGACGGCGGTGTCCGGTTGGTCGGTGAAGACGCCGTCCAGGCCCAGGCCGAGGAAGAGTTCGTACTCGGCGGTGATGTCGCCGCGTCCGTTCGGGTCGGTACCGATCCGGAAGTCCACCGGCAGGAACTGGTTCTCCGCGCGGAACGTCCAGGAGTGCACGAGCAGCCGCTCCCGGTGCGCGTCGCGCACCACGCTGGTCGGGGTGAGCAGCGCGCCGGCGGCGTCCCGGGGCACGATCAGGTTCTTGTTCGCCCCGATGCCGTCGGCGTACGCGGCGATCCACTTGAGCCCGGCCGGCTTGGCCAGGTCCTGGTAGCTGCGGGTGTCACCCGCGACGGTGAAGTCGTACGGGCGGCCGGTGGCGTCGAGCAACTGGGCCAGCTTGACGTCGATCATCCGGTTGAGCTTGCGCAGGTTGGCCGTCTCGAACGACTGGACGAAGACCGGCGAGTTCTTACGGTCCAGCCTGTTCTGCCGGAGTACCCGGACCAGCGGCTCCTCCAGCGGCAGCTTGATGGAGGCGAAGTAGCTCGGGTGCTTGGTCTCCGGGTAGATGCCGATGGTGCGGCCCCGTGCCCGCCCCTCGGCTCGGGCCAGGTCGATGACCTCCTGGAGGGTGGGCACCTCGAAGCGACCGTCGAAGGCGGTGTTCGCGACCCGCACCTGCGGCAGCCGCTCCTTGGCCCGCAGCGTCTTCAGCTCGGCGAGGGTGAAGTCCTCGGTGAACCAGCCGGTGACCGCGACACCGTCGATGGTCTTGGTCGCCTTGCGCGTGGCGAACTCCGGGTGCGCCGACACGTCGGTCGTACCGGAGATCTCGTTCTCGTGCCGGGCGACCAGGACCCCGTCGGAGGTGGAGACCAGGTCGGGCTCGACGTAGTCGGCGCCCATCCGGATCGCCAGCCGGTACGCCTCCAGCGTGTGCTCGGGCCGGTAGCCGCTCGCGCCGCGGTGACCGATGACGATCGGCCGCTCGGACGCGCGGGAGTGGTCCGCCTCGGTCGCCGCGTCGGCGGTGGCCATGGTCGGTACGGCCACGGCGGCGGCGAGCAACGCGCCGGCCACGCCGAGGGTCGAGAGAGTACGTCGCAACGCCAGCTCCTGTCGTCGGTGGACCGCTCCAGCAGATCGCCCCCGATTGGCCGGGAGTTTGTCGATGACTGGCCGGCAGATGAATCTCCGGAATGCGCGTTCCCGCTCCCGACCCCGAGCGGAAAAGGAAGATTGTCTGGTGCGCCGGTTTCTCCGCAATCCCGTGCGGCTGGTGCCGTTCGGTTTCCTGGTGCCGATCCTGCTGGGCACCGGGCTGCTGATGGCACGCTGGGCGACCGTCGACCATCAGCGCCCACCGCTGGTCACCGCGCTCTTCACGGCCACCTCGGCGGTGTCGGTCACCGGCATGGCGGTCACCGACACGCCCAACTACTGGTCCGGCGGCGGACTGGTGGTGATCACGGTGCTCACCCAGCTCGGTGGCCTCGGCATCCTCACCGTCGCGGCGCTGGTCATCCTCGTGGTCTCCCGCCAGCTCGGGCTGCGCAACCGGCTGCTGGTGCAGGCCGAGACGACGGAGTTCGGCATCGGTGACGTGGGCCGGCTGCTGAGCCGGATCGCAATGACCGTCTTCGCCTGCGAGGTGGTGATGACCGCGCTGGTCGCCGGGCGACTCTGGCTGGTCTACGACTACACACCCGGGCGGGCCCTCTGGTCGGGCGTCTTCCACGCCGTACAGGCGTTCAACAACGGTGGCTTCGCGCTCTACTCGGAGGGCCTGCTGGCCTTCGACCGTGACCCGTGGGTGTCGCTGCCGCTGGCGTTCGGTGCGATCGTCGGCGGGCTCGGGTTTCCCGCCCTGTTCGAGGCTGTCCGCGAGTGGCGCCGGCCGGCGGGGTGGGCGGTGGCCACGAAACTGACCATCTGGGGCAGTGCCGCGCTGCTGCTGATCGGCTTCGCCGGTCTGCTCGCCGCGGAGTGGACCAACGACGGCACCATCGGCCCGTACGACGCCCGGGGCAAGGTGCTCGCGTCGTTCACCCAGATCGCGTTGAGCCGCACCGGCGGCTTCAGCGTGCTGGACATCGCCGCTCTGCAGGAGGAGAGCTACCCGCTGCTGATCGTGCTGATGTTCATCGGCGGCGGCAGTGCCAGCACGGCCGGCGGGATCAAGGTCTCCACGTTCTTCCTGCTGGCGTTCACCATCTGGGCCGAGTTGCGCGGCGAGCCCGACGTGACGGTGGGGCACCGCCGGGTGGCCACCGCGAGCCAGCGGCAGGCGATCACCGTGGCACTGCTCAGCGTCGCCCTGGTCACGGCCGGGACGATGACTCTGCTGCTGCTCACCGAGGGGGTCCGCTTCGTCGCGGCCCTGTTCGAGGTCACCTCCGCCTTCAGCACCACGGGCCTGACCATCGGCCTGGCCGGCACGCTGCCGGCCAGCGGCCAACTGACCCTGACCGTGCTGATGTTCATCGGCCGGGTCGGGCCGCTCACCCTCGGGTCGGCGATCGCCCTGAACACCCGGCGTCGGCTCTACCGCTATCCCCAGGAACAACCCGTTGTCGGTTAGCAGAGAGGAGGGCCGGGGTGTCAGCCAAGCGAGCGGACGGCCGTGGCGTCGTGGTGATCGGGCTGGGCCGGTTCGGCTGCCACCTGGCGGGGTCGCTGAGCCGGATGGACCGCGAGGTGCTGGCCGTCGACCGCAACCCGGAACAGGTGCAGCGTTGGTCGGCCCAGCTCGACCGGGTGGTCCAGGCCGACGCGACCGAGGAGGGGGCACTGCGGCAGCTCGGCGTTGCCGGCTTCGGGCGGGCGGTGGTGGCCATCGGCGCCTCGGTGGAGGCGAGCGTGCTCACCGTGCTGGCGCTGACCGAGCTGGGCATACCGCAGATCTGGGCCCGGGCGACCTCGCAGAAGCACGCCAAGATCCTGTCATCGGTCGGCGCGCACCACGTGATCTTCCCTGAGGCGGAGACCGGCGAGCGGGTGGCACACCTGATCGTCAGCCGGCTGCTCGACTTCATCGAGTTCGACGACAGCTTCGCGATCGCCACCGTCCGGGTGCCGGACTCCCTGGTCGGGCGAACCCTGCTCGACCTGCGTCCGGAGGAGCGCTACGGGGTCCGGGTGATCGGTGCCAAGCTGCCGGGCGAGCGCTTTCAGTACGCCTCGGACAACACGGCACTCGCCCAGGGCGGGGTGCTCGTCGTCGAGGGTGGGATCGACCAGGTGCAACGGTTCGCGGGGCAGCGCTGAACGGGCGTCACTTCCTGCCGCCGCCCTGCCCCTTCCCCTTACCCTTGGTCACCTTCCCGCTTTTCCCGAACCACCACCCGGCCCCTTGCCCTTGCCGGGCTTCTCCGGCTTGGCGTTCGTCGTGTCGCCGCCAGAGGAGCCACCCGAACCCGAGCGGCCGCCGGACGCCGCCTTCGGCGGAGCCTTCGTCGTGGCCGCCTTCGTCGTGGGCGCCTTGCTCGGCGCGACGGTGGACGGAGCCGTGCCGGCCACCCCCGAGACGCGTACGCCGCAGGCCGTGTCACCGAGCCGGAACTCCACCGGCAGCGGGTTCGCCCCGCTGTACTTCCCGGCCAGGGTGAACTTCTCGGCCGCACCGGACGCCAGGGTGGCGCGCTGGGCCGCCGGCCGGACGAGGACCGTGCTCCCCTGCTGGTGCACCTGGGTCGGTTCCGCCTTCGTCACCGTCTGCTGACCGGGAAAGGTGAAGCTCATCGTCCAGTCACGCAGTTCGCTGTCCCCGGTGTTGGTCAGGGTCAGCTCGGCGGCGAAGTCCGTGCCGGAGTCCGTGCGCAGCGCGTACGCCACCTCGCAGGGCGCCGCCTTCGGCAGGCCCATCCGGGCCTCGGTCGGCGACTGGTCCCCGCCGCTGGCCGGGCTGCGTGAGGTGAACGCCCACATCCCCGCCGTGACCGCGACCAGGCCGGCGGCGGCCACGCCGGCCTCCACCCGCCGGCGCCGCTTCTCCCGCCGGGTCCGATTGCGGGTACGCGACAGCGGCAGCGCGTCGGTCTCCGCCGACCAGGGCAGAATCGTGGTGCCCGCGCTGGCGAGCGCGACCGGGTCCAG
Source organism: Micromonospora yongxingensis (assembly GCF_052601155.1). NCBI lineage: Bacteria > Bacillati > Actinomycetota > Actinomycetes > Micromonosporales > Micromonosporaceae > Micromonospora > Micromonospora yongxingensis. The sequence goes on along the minus strand of NZ_JBQXEO010000001.1, from coordinate 432,147 downwards.
TGGCCCGGCAGGCGAGACCGGCACCGCCGCCAACATCCCGGCTGCGTCGGCGAGTGTCCGGGCCAGCTCGGCGGTGGCCGGCCGGTCCCCGGGCTGCTTGGCGAGGCAGCGCCGCACCAGGTCGGTCACCTCGTCGGGCAGCCCCGACACCTCCGGCATCGGCTCCGGTTCGTTGTACATGTGCGCGCGCAGCATCTCGGTGGTCGTGCTGGCCTGCCACGGCAGCCGGCCGGTGAGCATCCGGTAGAGCAGCAGCCCGACGGCGTACACGTCGGTGGCCGGGGAGACCTGGCCGTTGTCCAGCCGCTCGGGGGCCAGGTACGCGGGCGTGCCCAGCAACGCGCCGTCCGGGCCCTTCTCGCTCTCCCCCACCAGCGCGGAGATTCCGAAGTCGACGACCTTGACCCCGGTCGAGGTGAGCATCACGTTGCCGGGGGTGACGTCGCGGTGCACCACGCCGCGGGCATGGGCGGTGGCCAGCGCGGAGCTGACCTCCGCGCCGATCGTCACCGCCTCCCGCCAGGGCAGCCGGCCCTCCCGGCCCAGCCGGCTGGCCAGCGAGCCACCGTCGACCAGCTCCATCACCACGTAGGGCACGGTCAGGCCGACCTGTTGGGACTCGCCGTAGTCGTACACGTTGGTGATGTTCGGGTGGCAGAGTCGCGCGGCGGCCTGCGCCTCGATCCGGATCCGGTGCCGGAAGGCCCGGTCGCTGGCCAGCCGGGAGGCCAGCACCTTCACCGCGACCTGACGGCCGAGCACCTCGTCGTAGCCCCGCCAGACCACCGACATGCCGCCGGCACCGAGCTGCTCGATGAGCCGGTACCGCTCATCGAGGAGTTGTGCGCTGTTCCGGTCCCCACCACCCATGGTGGCCGTTGTTGCCCACGTGCGGGCCGGCTACACCTGAAGTATCGGAATCGGTCACGGATTCACCCGTTCAGGCGGTCGCGAGAAGCTGGTCCACCGGGGCGTAGTCGTCGGTCAGCACCAGCGCCGCGCCGATGAAGTCCGTCAGCTCCGGGCCGGACAGCAGGCTCACCTGCTTGTCGACCTCGTCGAGGCGGGCCCGGATGGCCTCCAGCGGCAGCGGTGCGTCGGAGCCGACGATGAGGAAGTTGGCACCCTGCTCCTCGGCGAGCGCCTCCGGCGGGGCGATCAGCGCCAGGTGCGCGAACTCGGTGGCCACCGTGGCCAGTTCGGCACGGATGAACCGCAGCGGCGGATAGTCGATGACGTTCTGCACGTACACCCCACCGGGGCGGGTCACCCGCCGAACCTCGGCGGCCATCTCCCGGGTGGCCAGGTGCCACGGCACCACCAGGTGACCGAAGGCGTCGCCGACCACCAGGTCGCGGCTGTCCGTCGGCTCGCCCACGACCAGCATCCGGGCGTCACCCACGACCGCCCGCAGCTCCGGGCCCTGGCGTACGCCCAGCTCCCGCTCGCCCAGCTCGACCAGCCCACCGTCGATCTCGAACACCACGTTGTCCGTGCCCGGCCGGGTGGCCGTCAGGTAGCGCGGCACGGTGAACCCGCCGCCGCCCAGGTGCAGCGCGTCCAGCCGCTGCCCGGCCGGCGCGGCCACGTCGGCGACCGCGCCGATCCACTTCGTGTACGCGTACTCCAGGTATTTCGGGTCGGCCAGGTCCACGTACGAGTGCTGGGCCGAGTTGAGCAGCAGCGTCCGTCCGCTCGACCGGGCCGGGTCGGACGTCACCCGGGCGCAGTGGTACGCCGTCTCGATGTCGCACGGGTTCGGCGCCACGGTGGTCAGCCCCGCCCCGGCCAGGCCGAGCACGGCCAGCGCGGCCCTGGCCCGGGCCGGGCCGGGCAGCTCGGTGGGCGCCTGCCGGCGCAGGTACCAGCCGAGGCCGAGGCCGGCCACGCCGAGCGCGACCGCCAGCGCGAGCAGGATCATCGTGCTGGGCAGCGCGGCGACCAGCACGAAGCCGGTGAGCAGGGTGGCGGTGATGCCGCCCAGGGTGCCGATCCCGGACAGCCGGCCGACCACCTGACCGGTGCGGCGCAGGTCGGCGAGCTGGAGCTTCACCACGAGCGGGGTGACCGCCGCCAGCAGTGCCGCCGGCACGAACACGGCCAGTGCCACCAGCAGCAGGATCGCGCTGGCCGCACCGCCGCGCAGCACCTCGCCCGCGTAGCGGACCACGGGCAGGGTGATCGCGGTGGCGATGCCGGCCAGCACCAGCGCCGGCGCCAGCAGGCCCCGGGGGTCACGCCGGTCGGCCAGCCAGCCACCGGACCACGCCCCGTACGCGATCGCGGCCAGCGCGATGCCGATCACCGAACTGGTCACCTGGAGGGTCACCCCGACGTACGGGCCGACCAGGCGCAGCGCGACGGTCTCCAGCACCAGCACGGCGCCGCTGGAGAAGAAGACCAGGAAGGCGGCCAGGCCGTTCGGCAGCGCCCGGCCGGTGACCGGCACGGACGAGGCCGAGGAAGCCGGCGGGGCCGCTACGTCGGACGGTGGGGTGTTCATCGTCGCGATGGTACGCAGCGAAGCTGGCCCTTCGGGTCAGTACATCGAGAGATGAACATGGTTCGTGTGGCTCGCGGCCGGGCTGCCGCTGCCGCTGTACGCGCGCCAGCCGGTGCCGGGGTGCCAGATCTGCCGGTACCAGATCACGTAGAGCACACCCAGCCGGTCGGCGTTGCGCACGTGCCAGGCGGCCAGGCTGTCCCCGTACTCCTTGTCGCCGCCGGTCGCGTTGCGGTCCTCGAAGCCGTTGGTGGCGGCCGCGAAGTCGCAGGCCCGCCCCTTCGGGTGCTCACCGCCGCCGCCGCTGCGGTGGCAGGAGACGTGTCGCTTGTAACCGGCCGCCTGGGTCTGCTTGAGCGCGTTGAGGGTGCGCGGGGTGATGCAGCCGGAGGTGGTCGGGTCATTGACCGAGCAGGACTCCGACGGCCACGAACCGTCGGAGTTGCGCGGCGCCGGTTTCGCCGAGACGGAGCTGCCGCCGCTGAAACCGTTGCTGCTGCCCGAGCTGACCTCGGCGAGCGCCGCCTCGGCTTCCTTCTTCTTCTTCGCCATCACGGCGAGCTGCTTCTGCTGCTCGCGGACCTCGGCGTCGATGGCGACCTTGGCCTGCTGGGCCTGCTGCCGGGCGTCGGTGAGATCGCGCAGCCGCTTGCTGTCCCGCTGGGCCATCAGGTCGAGGTCGGCGGCGCGTTGCAGGAACGCCTGCGGCGTGGCGGTGTTGAGCAGCATCGACGCCGGGGTGAGCCGACCGGCCCGGTACGACTGCGCGGCCACCTCGCCGACCTGGGCGGTGAGCCCCACCAGGCGGGCTTCGACGGTCTTCAGCTCGCCGGTGAGGGCCGTCTGCCGGCGCTTGGAGTTGTCCAGCTTGGCCTTGGCCTCGATGTGGCCCTTGGCGGTCAGTTCCAGCGCGTCCTGCAGCTTCTTGGTGCCACCCTCACCGGGCTCCGCGTACGCGGGCACCGCGCCGCCGGAGAGCACCAGCGCGAGGGCGGCGAGCAGAGGAATCAGCACACGGCGGGCGCGCTGCTGGCTGAGCCTGGTCCTGGGCACGAAAGCGTCCTTCCGTCGACCGCCGGCCCCCGGTGGACCACTGCGCGGCGGCGTCTCCGCCGGCGCCGGTCGGCGGCCTGCTGGCGGAGACCGCCGGTCACGATACCGGACCCGGCGCCGGTGACCAGCCCCGTGACCGCCCGGCCGCTCGGGTGTCGACGCAGCGTGCCGCCGCCGTCGCGGAGTGCGCGGATCAGGAGCCGAGCAGCGCCTCGTGCACCTCTGCCCAGACCTGCTCGTTGGCCGCGACGAGCAGGCCCCGCCCCTCGTCGGCGGGGTGGTAGTCGACGCCGTCGAACCGGCGGGCGACACCACCGGCCGCGCGCACCAGCAGGGTGCCCGGGGCGTGGTCCCACGGCAGGGTCCGCCAGAAGAGGGTGAACTGCTGCTCGCCGGTGATGATGTCCAGGTATTCGCGGCCGGCGCAGTGCTGGCCGGGCAGCAGCTCACCGAGCCGCCGGCCGCCGGCGCGGACCCGGTCGCGGGCCTCCGGTGGCAGGAACCGGGTCATGGCCGCGCCGCGCAGTTCGCCCAGCGACGGCACCGTACCGGGATCACCCAGCGGCAGGCCGTTGACCAGGGTCCCGTCGTCGGCCCAGCCGGCGGCCAGGGTCTCGGCCAGCGGGTCGAGGATCCACCCCGCGGCGGGTCGACCGTCGGTCAGCAGCGCCACCATCAGGGCGAAGGGCCGGCGACCGGCGGCGAAGTTGGCGGTCCCGTCGACCGGGTCGACCAGCCAGACGTCACCGCCGTCGCGCAGGTGCCGCAGCAGCCCCGGATCGTCGGCGACGCCCTCCTCGCCGACCACCATCGAGCCCGGCCGCAGCCGGCGCAGCCCTGCGGAGATCAGCTCCTCGGCCCGGCGGTCGGCGATGGTGACCACCTCACCGGGCGCCTTCTCCGACACGTCCGCGTCGTCGAGCTTGCGGAACAGCGGCAGCACGACCTGGTCGGCGGCCTCCCGGAGGAGGTCACCGACGTCGTCGAGCAGGGTGTCAGCCACGCGGCGGCAACTTGACCACGCTGACGAAGAACTCGTCGATCTGGCGGACCACGGAGATGAAGCGCTCGAAGTCCACCGGCTTGGTCACGTAGGCGTTGGCGTGCAGCTGGTAGCTGCGCAGGATGTCCTCGTCGGCCTGCGAGGTGGTGAGCACCACCACCGGGATCCGGCGCAGTTCCTCGTCCTTCTTGATCTCTTCCAGCACCTCCCGGCCGTCCCGGCGGGGCAGGTTGAGGTCGAGCAGGATCAGGTCGGGCGCCACGGCGTCGGCGTACTGGCCCTCCCGCCGCAGGTAGGCGAGCGCCTCGGCCCCGTCGGACACGACGGTCAGCCGGTTGCGCAGCTTGTGCTCCTCGAACGCCTCCTGGGTCATCAACACGTCACCCGGATCGTCCTCGACGAGCAGGACCTCGATCGGGCTCTTGCCGTCCGCCGGCGCGGTCATCCCACCGTCTCCCTCATGTCACCCGTTCTACCGCTTCCGCGAGCTCCGTCGGCCCCGTCCGGCTGGTCCGCCCCGGCGGACTGCTCCGGCATGGCGGCCGGTGCCTCGTCCGAGGGGGTCGCGTCACCTGCCACGGACGGCTGTGGCTCCTCCGGCGACTCCGCGCCCGCAGCGGACGCCTCGATGTCCTCGCGCTGTGCCGGAAGGGTGAACCGGATCGTGGTGCCCTCCGGCACGTCGGTGTCCACCCAGACCCGGCCACCGTGGTATTCCACGATCTTCTTGGCGATGGCCAACCCGATGCCGGTGCCCGGGTACGCGTCCTTCGAGTGCAGCCGCTGGAAGATCACGAAGATCTTGTCGGCGAACTCAGGCTCGATCCCGATGCCGTTGTCCTGGCAGCTGATCTCCCACTCGGCCCCGACCAGCCGCGCCGAGATGTGCACCTTCGGCGGTACGTCCGGGCGGCGGAACTTGATCGAGTTGCTGACCAGGTTGGCCAGCAGGTTGGTGAGCAGCGGCTCCTCGCCCTGGATCACCGGCAGCTCGCCCCAGGTCAGCTCGGCGTCGGCGTACTGCCGGGCGGCCTCGGTCTGCGCGGCCACGTCGCCCATCACCTTGTTGAGGTCGACCTCGACGAAGCCGGTGGTGAGACGGCCGATGCGGGAGAACGCGAGCAGGTCGTTGATCAGCCGTTGCATCCGCTGCGCGCCGTCCACCGCGAAGGCGATGTACTGGTCGGCCCGCTCGTCGAGCTGCCCGGCGTAGCGGCGCTGCAGAAGCTGGCAGAAGCTGGCCACCTTGCGCAGGGGCTCCTGGAGGTCGTGCGAGGCCACGTACGCGAACTGCTCCAGGTCGCGGTTGGACCGGGTCAGCTCCTCGGCCTGCTTCTGGAGCTGGGTGTTGACCCACTCGATGCGCTCGCGGGCCTCCCGCACCTCGGCCAGGTCGGACGCGATCTTCTGGCGCATCGCGTCCACGTCCTCGCCGAGCCGGATGAACTCCGGTGGGCCGGTGGTGGAGATGCCGTGCTGGTAGTCGCCCTCGGCGACCTCGCGGACCTGATCGGCCAGCCCGATGAGCGGCCGGATCACCATCCGGTCCAGGGAGAGCAGCAGCACCGCGCCGGCGACGACCACCACCAGCGCCGCGACGATCAGGAGCACGACCAGCACGTTGCTGCTGTTGCGCACATCGTCGGCGGACTGTTCCCGGGCGGCCAGGATCTCCTGTTGGAGGTCGTCGACCGCCGACCGGACCTGGTCGAACTGCCGCCGGGCCTGGTCGTTGACCAACGCCTGGCCGGCGCTGGTGCCGCGCTGGTCGGTGATGGTGATCACCGGCTCCGCCACGTTGCGCCGCCACTGCTCGGTGCGCTCCTCGACGGTCTGCAGCTCCTGGCTAATCTGCGGATAGTCGTCGAGCAGCGTCCGCATCGCGGCGACGGTGTTCTTCTCCTGGTCGAGCCCCGCCCGGTACGGGTCCAGGTCGGCCGGGTCGCCACTGACCGCGTACCCGCGGACCCCGGTCTCCTGGTCGAGCACCGCGTTGAGCAGTTCCTGCGCCTGCACCCGCAGCGGGCCGGTCTTGTTCAGGATGGCGTCGATCTGGGTGCGGTTGCGGGCGGCCATCGCCGCCTCGGCGCTGGCCAGGCCGATCAGCAGCACGCCCACGACGGTGAGCAGCGTGATGACCCGGCGGCGCAGACTCCAGCCGCCGACCACCGGCGTCACCGGCCACCGCCCCGGGTCACCAGCAGCATGGCCACGTCGTCGGCGAGCGGGCCGCCGTTGATCTGCTCCGCCCGGCCGACCAGCCAGGCCGGCAGCTCGGGCAGTGACACCTGGCGGTTCGCCGGCTCGTCGAGCAACCCACTGAGGCCCGGCACGTCGAGCCGCTCGTCGCCCGTGCCCACCCGCCCCTCGATCAGGCCGTCGGTGTACATCAGCAGGGACCAGTCATGGGTGTCGAACTCCAGGTCGTAGGCGGTCGGCCGGCGGGGTCGTACGCCCAGCAGCCGGCCGCCGGGCGCGGGCACCGGGACGACCCGGCCACCGGAGAGCAGCAGCGGCGGCGGATGCCCGGCGAGTCGGACGGTGGCCCGGTTGGCGTCCAGGTCCAGTCGGGTCGTGGCCACCGTCGCGAAGATCTCCTGGAGTCGGCGCTCGCTCATCAGCACCTGCTCCAGCGCGGGCAGCACCTCGTCGTCCGGCACCCCGGCGAGCACCAGGGCCCGCCAGGCCACCCGCAGCTCCACGCCGAGCGCGGCCTCGTCCACGCCGTGCCCGCAGACGTCCCCCACGATCAGGTCGAGACGGTCCGGACGGGTCTGCACCACGTCGAAGAAATCCCCGCCGATCAGGGCGGCGTGCCGACCCGGCCGGTAGAAGGTGTGCACCGCCACCTCGTCGGTCGTCATCAGCGGCTGGGGCAGCAGACCGCGTTCGAGCCGAGCCGACTCGGCCTGGCGCAACTCGACCTCGCGCAGCCGGCGGGCGTTCTCGTCGGCGCGCTTGCGCTCCACCGCGTAGCGCAGCGCCCGGGTCAGCAGAACCCCGTCCACCTGACCCTTGACCAGGTAGTCCTGAGCGCCCTCGGCGACGGCCACGATGCCCAGGTGCTCGTCCGAACGGCCGGTCAGCACGCAGACCGCCGCGCCGCTGGACATCTCCAGCACCTGGCGCAGCCCGTCCAGCCCCTGCGCGTCCGGCAGACCCAGGTCGAGCAGGACGCAGTCGACGTTGGTGATCCGCCGCCGCGCCTCGCTCAGGCTGGTGGCGACCTGCAGGTCGATCATCGAGTTGGTCTCGGCGAGCAGCTCACTGACCAGGAACGCGTCGCCCTCGTCGTCCTCCACCAGCAGCACCCGCAACCGTTCGCCCGGCGGCAGGTTCGCGTGCCGCGACAGACCGCCGTGCGGGTACGGCACGACGGAGGAACCGGCCAGGCCGGGTCCCCGGTGCGGCCGGGTCACCGCCGCGAGACGCGGGAGATCGCTGGTGATGTCGGGCTCCTTCCGAGTGCCCTGCTGATCCTGTATTAGACAACGGTCGCGCACAACACGACGGCCTCGGCGCGGCCGGGGATGGGCCGGATCACTGCCCGCCGAAGGACAAACCGGGCGGGCGGTCGGCGCTCGGACGTCCGGCCGTCCCGCCCGGAGCCACCGGAGGGCAGGATGGTGCCACGCCAGGCCCCACCACCCCCCGAGGAGTTCCCGTGGGCGCACCCCCCACCCCCGTCACGACGGGCAGGCCGGCCCGGCCGGGTCCGGACGTACCCCTCGCCGACCGCGCGCTGACCCGGCCCCGCCGGCGCCTCGCGGCTGCGGCTGCCGCCCTCGTCGCGCTGGTCGCCGTCGGCGCCGGCAGCCTGCTCGACCTGCGCACCCCGGCGCCGGTGTCGGCGGACGCACCCGCGGACGAGTTCAGCGCCGGCCGGGCGTACGCCGACGTCCAGGTCATCGCGGCCCGGACGCACGTCGCCGGGAGCCCGGCCAACGACGAGGTCCGCGCACACCTTGAGCAGCGGCTGCGCGGGCTGGGCCTGGAGACCGAGGTGCAGGACACGGTCGCCCCGGAAGCCGGTCAGCTCAGCGGAGCGGCGGGCGGGGCCACCCTGGCCCGGGTACGCAACGTGGTGGCCCGGCTGCCCGGCACCGCCCCGACGGGACGGGTCTTCCTGGCCGCCCACTACGACTCCGTGCAGACCGGGCCGGGCGGCAACGACGACGCGGCCGGCACCTCCGCGATCCTGGAGGTGGCCCGGGCGCTCGCCGCCGGCCCACGGCCGCGCAACGACATCGTCTTCGTGCTGACCGACGCCGAGGAGGCGTGCCTCTGCGGCGCCTCCGCGTTCGCCGCCAGCCATCCCCTGGCCAACGACGGCGGGGTGGTGCTCAACCTGGAGGCGCGCGGCTCCACCGGCCCGGTGATCATGTTTGAGACGTCCCGCAACAACGCGAAGCTGGTGGACGTCTTCGGCCGCGCCGCCCCGCACCCGGTCGGCACCTCCTTCGCGGTCGAGATCTACCGCGCGCTGCCCAACGACACCGACTTCACCGCGTTCCTGGACCAGAGGTTCGTCGGGCTGAACTCGGCGTACATCGACGGCGGCGCGATCTACCACACACCGCTGGACACCCCGGCGGCGATGGACCGGGGCAGCCTCCAGCAGCACGGGGACAACGCGCTGGGCCTGGCCCGGGAGTTCGGCCGCACCGACCTGGGCGACCTTCGCTCCGGGCACGACGCCACCTACTTTCCGGTGCCCGGCGGGCTGGTCCGCTACCCCGGCTGGCTCACCCTGCCGCTGGCCCTGCTCGCGGTGTTCGCGGTGGCCGCGCTGGGCTGGCTGACCCGTCGCCGGGGTCGGGCCAGCACCGGCCGGCTGGCCGCCGGCTTCGGGCTGGCCCTGGTGCCGATCGTGGCCGCGCCGCTCGCCGCGCAGCTGCTCTGGATGGCGATCACCGCGATCCGGCCGGGGTACGCCGAACTGCTCGACCCGTACCGGCCGACCTGGTACCGCCTGGCCGTGCTGGCCCTCGCCGCCGCCATCCTGCTCACCTGGTACGCGTTGACCCGCCGCCGGATCGGGCCGGCCGCGCTCGCCGTCGGCGGGCTGGCCTGGCTGGCCCTGCTCGGAGTGCTGCTCGCCGTGGCGGTGCCCGGCGGGGCGTACCTCACCACCCTGCCGGCGCTGGCCGGCGCCCTCGGCGGGCTGGTCGCGCTGCACACCCGGCAGACCGGGCCGTGGCCGGTGGTGGCGGTGACCGCGGCCGGCGCGGTCGGCGTGGTCATCCTGCTGCCGACCGTGGTGCTGCTCTTCCCCGCGCTGGGCATGGCCATGGGCGGCGTGGCCGCGCTGGTCGCCGTGCTGCTCGGCCTGGCCGCGCTACCGGTGGTCGACCTGCTGCATCCGCAGGCCGGCGGCCAGCGCGGGATGCGGGCGCTGCGGGCCCGGCGGCTCGCGGTGCTGCCCGCCGGGGCCGCCGCTCTGGCGGCGGTGGTGCTCGCCGGCGTCGGGCTGGCCGTCGACCGGTTCGACGCCGCCCACCCCGCGCCCACCCACCTGATGTACGCCATGGACGCGGGCACCGGCCAGGCCCGCTGGCTGAGCCACGAGACCGATCCGCAGCCGTGGACGGACGGCTACGTGGACGGGGTGACCGACGTCGGCGACGACTTCCCCGGCCTCGGCGACGGTGAGCTGCGTGCCGGGCCGGCACAGCCGGCGAGCCTGCCGGCACCGAAGCTGGAGGTGCTGGCCGACAGCGCCGCCGGTGGCGAGCGCACCCTGCGGCTGCGGCTCACCCCGCAGCGGGTGGCCCGGCTCGCCACCCTGCACGTCGACACGTCGACCGCCACCGTGCTGCGGGCCGAGGTGGCCGGCCGGTCGGTGCCGGTGGAGCCCCGCGCGGGCAGGTGGGGCTTCGGGCTGGTCTTCCACGCCCCGCCGGCCGAGGGGCTGGAGGTCACGCTGACCCTGCGGCCGATCGGCGGGCGGGTGGCGCTGCGGGCGATGGACGCCAGTGACGGGCTCGACGCGCTGCCCGGGTTCCGCCCCCGGCCGCCGGCCGTCGGCGTCGTCGGGTCACACAGCTCCGAGATGCTGGCGGTCGCCCGCACCTATCCCCTCTGACGGACGGGGCCGGTGGTCCGGCGGAGGCATCTTCTCCGGCGGACCACCGGCTGTGCGTACCGACCGGGCACGGTCAGTGCGGGGCGGCGGGGCCCAGGTCGCTCGGGTCGGTGTTGCCGCCGCAGACGATCACCGCCACCCGCTCCCCCGGCTGCGGCACGTACGCGCCGCCGACCAGCGCGGCCAGCGCCGCGGCGCCACCCAGCTCGGCGGCGACCCGCAGCTCCGACCAGAGCAGGCGGCGCGCCCGCAACAGGTCCTCGTCCCGGACCAGCACGGAGACCACCCCCGTCCGGCGGGCGGTGTCGAAGGCGATCTCGCCGATCCGGCGGGCGCCCAACGAGTCGGTGGCGATGCCGCCCACCTCGATGTCGACCGGTCGGCCGGCCTTGAGGGCGGAGTGCAGGGTGGGGATCTGCTCGGGCTCGACGGCGACGACGCGTACCGACCCGTCGAACCAGGTGGCGATGCCGGACACCAGCCCGCCGCCGCCGACCGCCACCAGCACGGTGTCGATCCCGTCCAGCTGCCGTTCCAGCTCCCGGCCGACGGTGCCCTGACCGGCCACCACCTCCGGCTGGTCGTACGCGTGCACGACCAGCGCCCCGGTCTCCTCCGCCCGCTGGGTGCTCGCCGCCAACGCCTCGGCGTAGTGCTGGCCCACCTGCCGCACCTGGGCGCCCAGCCCCGCCAGCCGCTGCACCTTCACCGGCGAGGAGGTCACCGGCACGAAGACCTCCGCCGGCACGCCCAGCGAGCGGGCCGCGTACGCGACGGCGAGGCCGTGGTTGCCGCCGGACGCGGCGATCACCCCTGCCGGGGGCAGCGGGCCCCGCAACATCCGGTTGAACGCGCCGCGCGGCTTGAACGAGCCGGTGTGCTGATGCAACTCCAGTTTGAGGCTGAGCTGCCCCGGCAGGCCCAGGTCGGCGCCGTCGACGGTGAGCACCGGCGTCTCCCGGACCCGCCCCCCGACCAGAGCCGCAGCCGCCTCGACGTCACTTCTGTCCACCATGGGAGACACCCTCTACTTCCAGCGAAAGTGCACGAAGAGGCGGCCGAAGTTCTTGGAGTCCTTCTCCACCCGGTGGTAGAGCTGCTTGACGTCCTTCTGATCGAGGAACCGCAGCACCCGCTTCTTGAGCTGGCCCGACCCCTTACCAGGGATGATCTCCACGAGGGTGGCCTTCTTCGCCACCGCCTCGTCCATGATCCCGCGCAACGCGCGGTCGATGTCCTGGCCCTTGTTGAAGATCTCGTGCAGGTCCAGCTTGAGCTTCATGCCGCAGCCCCCGGCCGGTCAGGTCCCATGTCCGCCATCCTAGGCACGCCCGGCGGCCCGCCCGCGCGACGACGAAGGGGCGGCCCCGAAGGGCCGCCCCGTGCAGGTCACCGGTCCGCGCTCAGCGCGTTCCGCCCAGGCGGGTCTCCACCCGCTCGAGGGCGACCCGGTAGTCGTCGTTGGCCGCGTACATCGCGGCGGCGATCCGCAGGTGCCGCAGCGCGTCCGAGTGCCGGTTCAGCCGCTCCAGCGTCCGACCCAGCACGTGGTGCGCGTAGTGGTCGCTCGGGTCCCGGTCGACCAGCTCCCGCAGCTGCTCCTCGGCCCTGTTGAGCTGGGCCGACTGGAAGTACGCCCGGGCCAGCAGTTGCCGTACCGCCGCGTTGCCGGGTTCGGCGTCCACGATCGGCTCCAGCAGTCGGGCCGCTCCGCTCGGGTCACCGGCTTCGAAGAACATGGTCGCCCGCCGGTAGTCCGCCAGAAGATCCATCTGCCCACCTCCTCGGGTCGCGCCGTCACCTGTTCCGACGCTGGCACAACACCGGCCGTTTGGCGACTGTTCCCCGGGTCGGGATCGGGCCGGATTCGGCCCCCCGGCGGGTCAGGTGCGGGCATCCCGGCGCCCGGCGGCCAACTCCCAGGCACGGACGCCGCCGACGATCCCGGCGGTGTTCGGCACCACCACCACGTCATCGCCCATCCGGGCCAGCTGCTCGGGCCGGATCAGCCGGGAGTTGCCCCCGCCCAGGTAGAGCCGGTCCCAGCGGAACACCGGACGGAGCCCGTCCACCACCTGCCGGATCCGCCGGGACCAGAAGGCGTCGCCGAGCCGCCGGCGCTCCGGCTCTCCCACGTACGTGTCGTAGGTGGTCCCCCAGCGCACCGGCGCGTGGGACAGCTCCAGGTGCGGGGCGAGCACCCCGCCGTCGAAGAGGGCACTGCCCAGCCCGGTGCCGAGGGTCAGCACCAGCTCGCAGCCGGTGCCCGCGACCACCCCGGCACCGTGCACCTCGGCGTCGTTGAGCACCAGCGCCGGCACCCCGAACGCGTCGGCCAGGGCGCCCCGCGCGTCCCAGCCGGACCACTCGGCGAGCAGGTCCGGGTCGACCCGGGTACGCGGGCCGTTGCGGGTCACGTAGTGCGGAGTGGTCACCACCACGCCGTGCCGGATCATCCCGGGCACGCCGACCGTCAGCCGGTCGGCCGTCGGCAGCCGGAGGCCCAGGTCGAGCAGGGTCTGGACGAACAGCGCAGGCGGCAGCGGGTACGGCGTCGGCACCCGCAGCGGCCGGGCCCGCATCGTGCCGGCCTCGTCGAGCACCGACGCCTTGATGCCCCCGCCGCCGCAGTCGATCGCGAGTGTGGTCACCACGCCGTTGAGTCTGCCCGCTGCCGCCCGGCTGTATGCGGGCGGCCGGATAGGCTGCCGTCCTGATGAGCGCCACGATGATCGTCAAGGACCTGGCCGCCGGGCACGGTGACCGCCCACTCTTCGCCGGATTGGACCTGGTCGTCGCTCCCGGCGACGTGGTCGGCCTGGTCGGGCCGAACGGCGCCGGGAAGTCGACGCTGCTGCGTACCCTCGCCGGGTTGCTGCCGGTGGAGGCCGGCAGCGTCCGTCTCAGCCCGCCCACCGCGAGCGTCGGACACCTGCCGCAGGAGCCGGAGCGCCGGCCGGGCGAGACGGTACGCGGGTTCCTGGCCCGGCGGACCGGGGTGACCGCCGCGCAGGCCGCGCTGGACGCGGCGACGGAGGCCTTGACCGCCGGAGCGGCGGGTGCCGACGACGCGTACGGCGACGCGCTGGAGCGCTGGCTCGCGCTGGGCGGCGCGGATCTGGACGAACGGGCCGAACAGGTCACCGCCGACCTGGGGCTCGCGGTCGACCTGGACCATCCGACGACCGGGCTCTCCGGTGGCCAGGCGGCCCGGGCCGGGTTGGCCTCGCTGCTGCTCAGCCGCTACGACGTGTTCCTGCTCGACGAGCCGACCAACGACCTGGACCTGGCCGGGCTGGAGCGGCTGGAGGAGTTCGTCACCGGGCTGCGGGCCGGCACGGTGCTGGTCAGCCACGACCGGGAGTTCCTCACCCGCACGGTGACCCGGGTGCTGGAGCTGGACCTGGCGCAGCAGCAGGTGCACCACTACGGCGGCGGTTACGCGGCCTACCTGGAGGAGCGCGAGGTGGCCCGCCGGCACGCCCGCGCGGACTTCGAGGAGTACGCCGACACCCGCGCGGGGTTGGAGGCGCGGGCGCGTACACAGCGCGCCTGGATGGAGAAGGGCGTCAAGAACGCCCGGCGCAAGGCCACCGACAACGACAAGATCGGCCGCAAGTTCCGCAGCGAGGCGACCGAGAAGCAGGCGGCGAAGGCGAAGCAGACCGAGCGGCTGATCGAACGGCTCGACGTGGTGGAGGAGCCCCGCAAGGAGTGGGAGCTGCGGATGGAGATCGCCGCCGCACCCCGCGCCGGCGCCGTCGTGGCCACGCTGCGCGGCGCGGTGGTACGCCGGGGCGGCTTCACCCTCGGCCCGGTCGACCTTCAGATCGACTGGGCGGACCGGGTCGCGGTGACCGGGGCGAACGGCTCGGGCAAGTCCACCCTGCTGGCCGCGCTGCTCGGCCGGCTGCCGCTGGACGCCGGCACCGCCTCGCTGGGGCCCGGGGTGGTGGTCGGCGAGGTCGACCAGGCCCGTGGGCTGTTCCTCGGCGACGCGCCGCTGGTCGACGCGTTCCAGGCCGCCGTACCGGACATGTCGCCGGCGGACGCGCGGACCCTGCTGGCCAAGTTCGGGCTGCGCGCGGCACACGTGCCACGGCCGGCGGCCACCCTCTCCCCCGGTGAGCGGACCCGGGCGGCGCTGGCCCTGCTCCAGGGGCGCGGGGTCAACCTGCTGGTGCTCGACGAGCCCACCAACCACCTGGACCTGCCGGCCATCGAGCAGCTCGAATCGGCGCTGGCCAGCTATCCGGGCACGCTGCTGCTGGTCACCCACGACCGGCGAATGCTGGCCGCCATCGAGACGAACCGTCGGCTGCGGGTCGACGGCGGGCGGATCGCCGAGGATTGATCCGTGCCGGCGGGCCCCCGCGGGGTGAGAATGACGCCATGCTCAAGTGGGAGTACGCACTGCTGGTCCGTCGTCGTCAGGCGGCGACCAACGACCTGGGCTGGGAAGTCGTCTTCGTCTGGTACGGCCCGGACGGCTCGATGGTCGACGTGACGCCGTACGGCGACACCGCGCTGGCCCACCTGAACCGGGCCGGCGACCAGGGCTGGGAACTGGTCGCGATGAGCGAGGACCCGTCCCTGCCCGGCAACAACGAGCTGCACCGCTACCACCTCAAGCGACCGAAGCCGGCCGCCCCACCGCCCCGCCAGCGGATGCGCGGTGGCGGTCGACCGGGCCGCCGCACCCTCTCCGGCTGACCGGCCCGACGGGCACGGCTCGCTGTTGAGCCTGATACCTCAGAGGCATTTTTATGACTCTGAGGTATCAGGCTCGACGCGGTCATGCCCCGGGGACTGCGACACGCCGACCGGGCGGCACCCCGACCCGCCGACGCGGCCGACGAGCGGGGCATACCGGGCGCGGATGCGGGTATCGCGCGGCGGGAGGTGGCCCGAATGGTCGCTTTGGCACAGACTCCGCCCTCGGCCGACCGGCTGCGGGCGATCGACGATTTCCTCGCTCAGGCGTGGGCGGACCAGGTCCGGCACGACGACCGGCTACGCGGCCTGGCGGTCGAGGTGCGGTTCGACCGGGGGGTGGCCCACGTCAGCGGTGAGGTGGCCGAGCCCGCCCAGCTGCGACTGGTCCGGGACCTGGTGGGGCGGCTGGCCGGCGTCTACGGCGTGTGGTGCCGGGTCGGCGTCGACGGGCGTGAGCCGGTGGTGGTCGACCTCGGCTGCGGCCCGACCAAGCAGTGGTCGGGCAACCTGGGGCTGGACATCTACCCGGCGCCCGGGGTCAACGCGGTGGCGGACCTCTCCGGCTCGCTGCCGCTGGCCGACAACTCGGTGGACGTCCTCTTCGCGGTGCACATCCTGGAGCACCTGATCGACTTCCTGCCGCTGGTGGACGAGTGCCACCGGGTGCTCCGCCCGGGTGGGGTGCTGCACGTGATGAGCCCCTGGTGGGGGCATGTGAACGCGGTGGCGGACCCGACCCACGTCCGGCTGATGGACGTGCAGACCTTCAAGGGGATCTGCCAACTGCGGCCGCCGGGCACCCCACGCTGGTACCCGCTGCACGCCGGCTGCGACGGCGCCTCGATCTTCGCCGACCTGACCCCTCTGCCACCAGACGCCGACCCCGCACCCCCAACCCACCTGGCCCGCTTCTTCGACTGACCATCCCCTCCACCGTCCGCCGCCATTCCCGGGACGGGACAGGCGGTCAGGGGGACTGGGTGGATTCGCGGAGTTCCAGGCGGTAGGGGGCGGAGAGTTCGCGGGCGGGGGCGGAGCGGTCGCCGTCGAGGCGTTCGGCGAGCAACTCGACGGCGAGCCGGGCGATCTGGGCCTTGTCCGGGGCGACGGTCGTCAGGGTGGGGATCGAGAACCGGCCGTCCTCGATGTCGTCGAAGCCGACCACGGCAACGTCCTCGGGCACCCGCAGGCCGGCCTCGTGCAGGGCGCGCAGGGCGCCCAGGGCGAGTGTGTCGTTGAAGCAGAAGACGGCGTCGGGACGTACCCCGGAGGTGAGCAGGCCGCGCATGGCGGCCGCGCCGTCGGCGCGGTGCCAGGCCGGCGCGGGGGCCACCAGGGCCTCGTCGTAGTCGAGGCCGGCGGCGCGCAGCGCGTCGGCGTAACCGGTCAGCCGCAGCCGGGCACTGGCGCCCTCGGGGGTGCGCTGCGAGCCGATGGCCGCGATGCGACGGCGGCCGAGCCGGATCAGGTGGTCGGTGATCTCCCGGGCCGCGCCGACGTTGTCGATCACCACGTGGTCCGCCGGGCCGTGGTCGACCCGCTCACCGAGCAGCACCATCGGCGTGCCGTCCAGGCCGGTCAGGTCCTCCGCGGTCAGCGCCAACGGGCTGAAGATCAGCCCGTCGATCAGGTGGTCGGTGATGCCGGAGGCCACCACGCGTTCCTGCTCGCGACCGCCGCCGGTCTGGTCGATCAGCACCGTCCAGCTGAATTCGGCGGCTGCGGTGACCACGTGGCGGGCCAGCTCGGCGAAGTACGGAATGTCCAGCTCCGGCACGGCCAACGCGATCACGCCCGTGCGGCCCTTGCGCAGGTGGCGGGCGGAGAGGTTGGGCCGGTAGTTCAACTCGGCGATCGCCTCTTCCACCCGGGCCCGGGTGTCCGGACGCACGTGGACGTAGCCGTTCACCACGTTGGAGACGGTCTTCACCGAGACCCCGGCCCGTTCGGCCACATCCTTGAGCCTGTTTCGCACGCCGCAACCTCCCCGAGGTAACCCAGCGCACCATACCTCGGAACCAGGTCTTTACAACGTTGCCTACAACGTTGTAGAAACGACGGATACCGGGTGAGAGCGGTGACCGCGATCACCCGGCACCGGCAATGAGGAAAGGTGGCACCCTTGCGGACCGCTCAGCTGACGATCGACCCGGCCTTCGCGATCGGCCCGGCCGACCGACGTCTCTTCGGCTCCTTCGTCGAGCACATGGGGCGGTGCGTCTACGGCGGCATCTACGAGCCCGGCCACCCCGACGCCGACTCCCGTGGCCTCCGCCGCGACGTGCTGGAGCTGACCCGGGAGCTGGGCGTCTCCGTGGTCCGCTACCCGGGTGGCAACTTCGTCTCCGGCTACCGGTGGGAGGACGGGGTGGGCCCGGTCGGCGACCGGCCGCGCCGGCTCGACCTGGCCTGGAAGACGATCGAGACCAACGCGTTCGGGCTGGACGAGTTCATGACCTGGGCCGCCGAGGCCGGTGTCGAGCCGATGATGGCGGTCAACCTGGGCACCCGTGGCGTCCAGGAGGCCCTGGACCTGCTGGAGTACTCCAACCACCCGGGCGGCACCGAGCTGTCCGACCTGCGGCGCAAGCACGGCGCGGAGGACCCGTACGGGGTGCGGCTGTGGTGCCTGGGCAACGAGATGGACGGCCCGTGGCAGGTCGGCCACAAGACCGCCGACGAGTACGGCCGGCTCGCCGCCGAGGCCGCCCGCGCCATGAAGATGATCGACCCGTCGATCAGCCTGATCGCCTGCGGCAGCTCCAACCGGCGGATGCCCACGTTCGCCGCGTGGGAGGCCACCGTGCTGGAGCACACCTACGAGCACGTCGACTACATCTCGGCGCACACCTACTACGACCCGTCCGACGGCGACCGGGCCAGCATCCTGGCCTCCGCCGTCGACATGGACAACTTCATCACCGAGGTCGTCGCGACCGCCGACCACGTGGCCGCCAAGCAGCGGCACAAGCGCAAGCTGAAGATCTCGTTCGACGAGTGGAACGTCTGGTACGAGTCCCGCCTCCAGGCCGACCTGGACCGGCGCGGCTGGGTCGAGGCGCCGGCGCTGATCGAGGACGACTTCACGGCGGTCGACGCGGTGGTCGTCGGTGACCTGCTGATCACGCTGCTCCGGCACGCCGACCGGGTCGGTGTCGCCGCCCAGGCCCAGCTTGCCAACGTGATCGCCCCGATCCGCACCCGCAACGGCGGTCCCGCCTGGCGGCAGAGCATCTTCCATCCGTTCGCGCTGACCGCCCGGTACGCCCGCGGCACCGTGCTGCGCACCGAGCCGGTGTCGCCGCGCTACGACACGAAGAAGTACGGCGACGTGCCGGTGCTCGACACGGTCGCCGTGCACGACGAGGAGACCGGCGAGCTGACCGTCTTCGCGGTCAACCGCGGTGAGGAGGACCTCCCCCTCGACCTGGACCTGCGCGGCCTGCCGGGCATGTCCGGTCTGTCTTTCCTGAGCCTCGCTGCCGGGTCTGACCCGTCGGCGATGAACACCGAGGCCGAGCCCGACCGGGTGACGCCCCGGGAAATGCCCACCCCCACCCCCGACGGCGGGCGGTGCACCGTGCGCCTGCCCGCCGTGTCCTGGAGCGTGCTGCGCTTCGGCCCGGCAAACGCCTGAGGTCGCACCGAGTTTGACCAGGCACAATTCATCCCGTCCCCCCTTCAAGGAGATACCAGCATGATCCAGAACGACATGAGCCGGCGTCGCCTGCTCGGCCTCGGTCTCGGACTCGGTGCCGCAGCGTCGCTGACCCTCGCCGGTTGCGGCGGCGGTGACAGCACCTCTGGGCCGGCGGCCGGCAACGGCGGCAAGGAGTACACCGGCCCCAAGGTGGACCTGAAGCTGTGGAACGGCTTCACCGGCGGCGACGGCGAGATCTTCAAGACGCTGGTGAACCAGTTCAACACCGAGCACAAGAACATCGCGGTGTCGGTGGCCACATACCAGTGGGAGGACTACTACAACAAGCTCCCCGGTGCGGCCTCCAGCGGCAACGGCCCGGACATCGCGGTCATGCACATGGACCAGCTCGCCACCTTCGCCGCCCGCGGCGTGATCACCGAGCTGGACGACGTGGCCAAGAACCTGGAGCTCGCCGAGGGCGACTTCGCCCCCACGGTGTGGAAGGGCGGGCTCTACAACAACAAGCGGTACGGCATCCCGCTGGACATGCACCCGCTGGGCTTCTACTACAACAAGGCCGTCATGCAGAAGGCCGGCCTGGACCCGAACAAGCCGCCGGCGACCAGGGACGAGTACACCGCCGCGCTGACCGAGCTGAAGAAGGCCGGCGTGCAGGGCTTCTGGGTCAGCCCGTTCCAGTTCACCGGCGGCATGACCTTCTACTCGCTGCTCAACCAGTGGGGCGGCACCCTGTTCGACGCGGACGTGGCGAAGGCCACCTTCAACTCGGACCCGGCGGTCGAGGCGTGCACCTGGCTGGTCGACATGATCAAGCAGGGCTTCTCGCCGGCCAACGTCGGTCAGGACGCCGACTACCTGGCGTTCAAGAGCGGCAAGAACGCCTTCACCTGGAACGGCATCTGGCAGATCAACGATCTGAAGAAGAGCCCCGAGGTGCAGTGGGGCGTCGCGCCGCTCCCCCAGATCGGCAACAAGCCGGCGGCGTGGGCCAACTCGCACAACTTCACCATCGTGAAGCAGCGCGCCAACGACGCCAACAAGGTCTCCGGCGCGAAGGTCTTCATCAACTGGCTCAGCGAGCACTCGCTGGACTGGGCGAAGGGCGGCCAGGTGCCGGCCCGTAAGGCCGTCCGTGAGGGCGCCGAGTTCAAGGCCCTGCCGGAGATCTCGTCGCTCGCCCCCGAGCTGGAGTACGCGGCCTTCCCGCCGGCGGCTCCGGGTCTCGGCGAGGTCATGACGACCTTCTACAACTCCTTCAACGAGGCCGCGCTGGGCAAGAAGTCGCCCAAGCAGGCGCTCGACGACGGTGTGGCGAAGGCCAACAAGCAGCTCGAGGACAACCGCAAGAAGTACGGGAGCTGATAACCCGTGGCGGACGTGATCGAGGTCGGGGCGGCGCGCGGTGACGCGCCGCCCTCGGCGGCCAAGGCTCCCCGCCGGGGCGCCTCGGCGGGCCGGACCGGACGGGCGACGCCGTATCTGTTCCTCGCCCCCTACCTGATCCTGTTCGGGGTGTTCGGCCTGCTGCCGATCATCCTGGGCGTGTGGCTCAGCGTGCACCAGTGGGACTTCCAGCTGCCCAACCGGCCGTTCGTCGGGTTGGACAACTACAAGGAGCTCTTCTCCAGCGACTCCGCCGTCTACGGCGACTGGTGGGAGAGCGTCCGGGCCACCGCGATCTTCACGGTGCTGTCGGTGCCGCTGCTGGTGGTCGTACCGCTCGGGCTTGCGCTGCTGCTGAACCGCTCCTTCCCCGGCCGGACCTTCTTCCGGGCGATCTACTTCGCGCCGTACGTGCTGGGTGTGGCGGTGATCGGCCTGCTCTGGCGGTTCCTGCTCGACGCCAACCTGGGTCTGGTCAACCGCCTCCTCGGCGTCGTCGGGTTGCCGTCGGACACCCCCTGGGTCACCAACATGCCGTGGGCGTGGATCTCGCTGGTCGGGGTCACCGTCTGGTGGACCTCCGGCTTCAACGCGGTGATCTACCTGGCCGGTCTCCAGGACATCTCCCCGGAGCTGTACGAGGCGGCCCGGATGGACGGCGCGAGCGCCTGGCAGCGGTTCCGCAACGTCACGCTGCCCGGGCTGCGCCCGGTGCTGCTCTTCGTGATCACCACGACCGTTCTCGCCTCGGCGAACATGTTCGGTCAGTCGTTCCTGATCACCCAGGGTGCGCCCGGCACGGAGACGCGCACGGTGGTCTGGTTCATCGTCGAGGAGGGCCTGCGGGACAACGACGCCGGTCGCGCCGCCGCGATGAGCATCGTGTTCGCCCTGATGCTGGCCGTCGTGAGCATCGCCAACTTCCGCCTCTTCCGCTACCGGGAAGACTGAGGGGACCGCCATGACGACGCCCACGCCGACCACCCGCGGTTCGGCCACCGCGCTACGCCGGGTCGTGCTCTACGCCACGCTGGTGGCGCTGGCCCTGATCTTCCTGATGCCGCTGGTGTGGATGGTCATCACCTCGCTGAAGACCTACACCGCCGCCCAGCAGATCCCGCCGAGCTGGCTGCCGAACCCGCTCGCCGGTTACGGCTACGAGCAGATCCTCAACAACGCGGCGAACCCGGTGCTCCGCTGGTTCCTCAACAGCATGCTGGCCGCCACGCTGCACTCGCTGCTGGTGCTGGTGACCGCCTCGATGGCCGCGTACGCCCTGGCGCGGATGAGGTTCCGGGGGCGCGGGGTGAGCTTCGCGCTGATCGTCGGGACGCTGTTCATCCCGCCGACCTCGCTGATCATCCCGAACTTCCTGATCGTCGACCAGCTCAACTGGATCGACACCCTCGCCGTGGTGGTGGTGCCCGGCGCGGCGAGCGCGTTCGGCGTCTTCTTCCTGCGGCAGTTCTTCCTCTCGCTCCCCAACGAGCTGGAGGAGGCCGCCACGCTGGACGGCGCCAACCAGTGGCAGATCTTCTTCCGGGTGGTGTTGCCGCTGTCCAAGCCGGCGTTGGC
Source organism: Micromonospora yongxingensis (assembly GCF_052601155.1). Classification (NCBI taxonomy): domain Bacteria; kingdom Bacillati; phylum Actinomycetota; class Actinomycetes; order Micromonosporales; family Micromonosporaceae; genus Micromonospora; species Micromonospora yongxingensis. The sequence continues at coordinate 410,165 of NZ_JBQXEO010000001.1, read as the reverse complement.
CACCCTGGCGGTGCTGTCGTTCCTCACCAACTGGAACGACTTCCTCTGGCCGATCTTCGTGCTGTTCAGCCCGGAGAAGCTCACGCTGCCGCCCGGCCTGGGCCTGCTCCAGGGCTCGTACGTCACCGACTACCCGGTGATCATGGCTGGCGCGGTGCTGGCGAGCCTGCCGGTGCTGATCCTCTTCGTGCTGGCCCAGCGGCACATCATCCAGGGTGTCTCCCGCAGCGGTCTGAAGGGATGACCCGCACGACCACCCGGCGACGCGGCGCGGCGGCGATCATCATCGCCGCCGCGTTGCTCGTCGCGGGCTGCACCGACGGCAGCGAACCCACCCCCACGAGCAGCGGGAGCGACCCCAGCATGTTCACCAACCCGGTCGTGAAGACCGACGCCCCCGATCCGCAGGCGATCCGGGTGGGCGACACCTGGTACCTGTTCCACACCAACGCCGGCGGCCGCAACGTCCCGGTGCTCACGTCCACGGACCTGGTCGACTGGACCGAGGCCGGGGACGCCCTGCCGACGCTGCCGGACTGGGCGGACGCCGGCAAGACCTGGGCGCCCGAGGCCATCCAACTGGCCCCGGACCGGTTCCTGCTCTACTACACCGTCGCCGGCCGCGAGTCCGGGCGGCAGTGTGTCGGGCGGGCGGTGGCCAGCGCGCCGCAGGGGCCGTACCGGGACGACGCGTCCGGCCCGCTGATCTGCCAGGCGGACCTGGGCGGGGCGATCGACGCCAGCCCGTTCCGGGACACCGACGGCAGCCTCTGGCTGTTGTGGAAGAACGACGGCAACGCGATCGGGGTGGACACCTGGCTCTGGTCGCAGCGTCTCGCCGACGACGGCCTGACCCTGGTCGGTGAGCCGACGAAGCTGCTCAAGCAGACCGAGCCGTGGGAGGGCACCCTGATCGAGGGGCCGTTCTTCCACCGGCAGGACGGCCGGCTGTACCTCTTCTTCGCCGCCAACGCGTACGACCGGGCCGAGTACGCCGAGGGCTACGCGGTCTGCGAAAGCCCGACCGGTCCGTGCGTGAAGGCCGCCGAGAACCCGATCCTGAAGTCCAACGACGCCGCCTCCGGCCCCGGCCACGCCTCGATGGTGGTGAAGGACGGCAGGACCTGGCTGCTGTACCACGCCTGGCCGCCCGGCCAGGAGGGCAGCACCGACCCGGGCCGCCAGACCTGGTTGGACGAGGTCACGTGGGTCGACGGCAAACCGGTCGTGACGGGCCCGACCGCGACGCCGCAGTCCCGCCCCTGACGTGTCACACGGAAAGGGCCCCCGGTGCACCGGGGGCCCTTTTCGCACGTACGGGGTCAGCTGTCGGCGGCCGGCTCGCGGGGGGCCGGGGCCACGGCGGGGTCGTGTCGGGCCAGCCGGTTGCGGCGGTAGCCGTAGCCGAAGTAGATCAACCCGCCGAGCAGCATCCAGGCCAGGAACCGCAGCCAGGTCTCCACCGACAGGTTGAGCATCAGGTAGAAGCAGGCCAGCGCGGAGACGATCGGCAGCACCGGGGAGAACGGCACCCGGAACGGCCGCTCCAGGTCGGGGCGCTTGCGGCGCAGGATCGGCACCGCGATCGAGACGAGCACGAACGCGCAGAGCGCGCCGATGCTGACCAGGTCGGCCAGCGCCGAGAGCGGCAGGAAGCCGGCCAGCAGCGCGACCCCGACCGTCATGACCGCCGAGATCCGGTACGGGGTGCCCCAGCGCGGGTGCACCGCCGCGATCGAGGGCGGGATCAACCCGTCCCGGGCGATGGCGAAGCCGATCCGGCCCATCGCCACCAGGTCGACCAGGATGACGCTGGTCAGGCCGGCGACCGCGGCGATGGAGACGAGCACGGCCGCCCACCCGGCGCCGACCGCCTCGAAGGCCGACGCGATGGGGGCACCCCGGTCGATCTCGGTGTACGGCACCATGCCCACCACGACCAGCGAGACGCCGATGTAGAGCACGGTGGAGATCAGCAGCGTGCCGAGCAGGCCCAGGGTCAGGTCCCGCTTGGGCTTCTTCGTCTCCTCACCGAGGTTCGCGACCGCCTCGAAGCCGGTGTACGCGAAGAAGACCACGGCGGCGGCGCTGAGCACTCCGACGAAGCCGAAGACCGACGGTTCCAGCCCGAAGAGCGCCTGGGTGACGGGCTGCTTGATGCCGTCGTCGCCACCACCGGCGGGTTCGGCGGGCGGGATGAACGGGCTGAGGTTGGCGGCCTTGACGAAGAAGAGCCCGGCCACGACCACGAAGACGCAGATGGCCACCTTGACCAGTACCAGCAGGTTGGTCATCCGGGCGGACTCCCGGATGCCGACGATCGCCACGACGCCGAGGATCAGCACGATGGCGATGGCGCCGATGTTGACCGTGCTGCCCTCCTCGCCGAACCAGCGGGTCGGCAGGTCGAGCAGTTCGGCCAGGTAGCCGGACCAGCCTCGGGCCACCACGGCCGCGCCGAGTGCGAACTCCAGCAGCAGGTCCCAGCCGATGATCCACGCGACGATCTCACCCATGGTGGCGTACGCGTAGGTGTAGGCGCTGCCGGCGGTCGGCACGCTGGAGGCCAGCTCGGCGTAGCAGAGCGCGGCGAGCAGGGCGACCACGCCGGCGATGGCGAAGGAGATCACGACGCCCGGCCCGGCGCTGTCCCGGGCCTCGATCCCGGTCAGCGTGAAGATGCCGGTGCCGATCACGATGCCGATGCCGAAGCCGGTGAGGTCGACCGCCCCGAGCCGCCTCTTCAGCCCCAGCCGGCCGTCGGTGCCGTCCGCGTCGCCCTGGGCTATCACGTCCTTGATCGGTTTGGTCCGCAGCACGGACACGCGCTCACCCCTCCCACCGTGCGACCACCACCGTGGCGGCCGGTGACCGGCTGCTACCCAGGGGCGCGAGCTGTCAACCGCGTGAGCGGGCCTGCACAGTGAGTGCGATGTGGGTCACTGGGGGCAATCCGACGTTCGGTGCGGGACGGCCGGATATCCGGCGGGCGAATCGACCGGGCGGGAACCCTTGCGGGAACGACCCGAGTGTGAAAATTTCCTTCCAGCGGCAGTTAGCCTGCGGCGAATTGTGCCGAGTGTGTGCCGCGCCGAACACCCGGGAGCCCCAACGAAGGGACACACCGCATGAAGGCAACTCGGCTCGGAGCCGCCGGTCTGGTCGCAGCCCTGCTCGGCACGCTCGTCGCCGCCACCCCCGCCAGCGCCGCGCCCGACGCGGCGGGCACCCCCACCACCGCCACCTGCACCACCGACCCGGCCACCCCGAAACGGCAGTTCCGGGCCATGTGGATCTCGTCGGTGGTCAACATCGACTGGCCGAGCAAGGCGTCCCAGACCAGCCCGGACCGGATCGCCGCCCAGCAGGCCGAGTACCGCGGCCTGCTCGACCTCGCCGAGCGCCTCAACCACAACGCCGTCGTGGTGCAGGTCCGGCCGACCGCCGACGCGCTCTGGCCCTCGCCGTACGAGCCCTGGTCGGAGTACCTGACCGGCGTACGCGGCCAGGACCCGGGCTGGGACCCGCTGGCCTTCCTGGTCGAGGAGTCCCACAAGCGCAACCTGGAGTTCCACGCCTGGTTCAACCCGTACCGGGTCTCCATGCCCGCCCCCGGCGGCGCCGGCGCCGACCTCAACCTGCTCGCCCCCGGCCACCCGGCCCGGCAGCACCCGGACTGGACCTTCGCCTACCCGCCGGCCGGGGTGGCCGGCAGCCGGCTCTACTACAACCCCGGCATCCCGGAGGTCCGCGAGTTCGTCCAGACCGCGATGATGGACGCGGTCAAGCGGTACGACATCGACGGCGTGCACTTCGACGACTACTTCTACCCGTACCCGAGCGGCACCCACCAGGTGCCGGACGACGCCACGTTCGCGGCGTACAACCGGGGCTTCACGAATCGGGCCGACTGGCGGCGGGACAACATCAACCTGCTGATCCAGGAGATGAACGGCAAGATCAAGGCCGCGAAGCCGTGGGTGAAGTTCGGGGTCAGCCCGTTCGGCATCTGGCGCAACAAGGCCGTCGACCCGCTCGGCTCGGACACCACCGGCAGCCAGTCGTACGACATCATCTCCGCCGACACCCGCACGTGGGTCAAGCAGGAGTGGATCGACTACGTGGTGCCGCAGCTCTACTGGTACATCGGCCAGTACCCGGCGGCCGACTACGCCCGACTGGTCCCCTGGTGGGCCGAGACGGTGCGCGGCACCCGCGTGCAGCTCTACATCGGCCAGGCCGACTACAAGAGCGGCGACCCGGCGTACGGGTCGTTCTGGATGAACCCGCGCGAGCTGTCCGACCACCTGACCCTCAACCGGGCGTACCCGGAGGTGCAGGGCAACGTGCACTTCTCCGCCGTCCAGGTGCGGGCCAACCGGCTCGGCGCCACCGACATCTACGCCGCCGAGCACTACTCCCGCCCGGCGCTGGTGCCGACCATGCCCCACCTGCCGGCAAAGCCGCTGCTCTTCCCGGTGGTCACCAAGGCCGCCCGGGAGGCCGACGGAGTGCGGCTGACCTGGCACCAGCCGGCTGACGGCGTCGGACCGCTGGGCACCGCCACCTCGTACGCGATCTACCGGTTCGACGGCACCACGCTGGGCGGTCGGTGCGGCACCGCGGACGCCGCGCACCTGGTCGACACGGTCCGGGCCACGCCCGGCGAGAAGCAGTCCTGGGTGGACACCACGGCGGTGGCCGGCCAGCGGTACACCTACCGGGTGACCGCGCTGGACCGGTCGGCCAACGAGAGCCCGGTCAGCCCGCCGGCCTTCGTTCTGCGCTGACCGTACGACCTCGACGGATGCCCCGGGTGCCACGCGCACCCGGGGCATTCGTCTGTTTCAACGTATGTAACCAATAGTTGGCGAGAGACATACCGATGAGTTGATCAGTTGATCGACACTGATCGACATCCGGTGACCCGCCGGTAACTTACCGCCCCACCCGCTCACCCCCGCGGAGGTAACCCGTGCCCCGACGTCTCGCCACCCTGTTCGCCTCGGGCGCGCTCGCGCTGCTCGCCACCCTCGCCGTCGCCTCCCCCGCCGCCGCCGTCACCCCCCAACAGCGGCTGTCCGTGCTCTCCAGCTGGACCCAGACCAGCGCGTCCAGCTACAACTCCTGGAACAACGCCCGGATCAACCGGGCACCCTGGGCCGAGTACGCCTTCGACTGGTCCACCGACTACTGCTCGTCCAGCCCGGACAATCCCCTCGGGTTCACCTTCAACCTGGGCTGCTACCGGCACGACTTCGGCTACCGCAACTACAAGTCCGTCGGCCAATTCTCCGCCAACAAGTCCCGCCTGGACAGCGCCTTCTACGAGGACCTCAAGCGGGTCTGCGCCACCTACAACACGGTCGTCCGTCCGGCCTGCTACAGCCTCGCCTGGACGTACTACCAGGCCGTCAGCATCTTCGGCTCGGTGGCAGCCGTCCAGCAGGCCGACATCGACCGCGCCGCCCGAATGAAGGCCAACGCCGAACGCCAAGCAGCCCTCAACAACTAACCCCACCCCACCCCCACCCCACCCCACCCCACCCCACCCCATCGCGTTGATCAAGAGGTTTGCGTCACCGGAGCCTCTCCGGATGACGCAAACCTCTTGATCAACAAGGCTGGAGGCGGGGGGTGGGGTGGGTGGGGTGGGGTGGGTGGGTGGGTGGGGTTAGGCGCGTTCGGTGCGGGTGGCGGGGTGGCGGTCTGACTCCGGGCGGCGTTGCACCGGCTGGGACAGCCCGGTGCTGAACCGGGTGGAGTCCGCTGCCAGGTCCGGGTGTTCCACGTCGAGCGCGAGCGTTGCCGCCTCGTCCAACCCCAACTCGGCGCCCTCGCCGTACGCGTCGTCGAAGGCCGCGTCGCCCAGCGCCTCCCGCAGCTTCGCCTGCTCGTCGGCCCAGTAGCCGCCGTAGATGCCCGGAGTGGCTCGCATGCTGGCCCGGGTGGCCTGTGCAGCCCCGAAGAGCCGGGCGGCGGTCAGCCGGTCCCCGCCGGCCGCGCAGCGCACGGCGATCGCGTTCAGCGTGTCGCACGCCCGGCCGTGATAGCCGTGCCCCATCCGGGAACGCAGCGCCACCAGCAGGTGCTCGTGTGCGGCGATCACGTCGCCCCGCGCCAGCGCGACCATGCCGAGCAGCATGTCGACCGAGCGTCGGCCCCGCTCCCCAGGGCGTGCCGCCTCCACCGGACGGACCGCACCCAACAGGTCCGCCGCCTCCTCCAGCGCGCCCCGCCGCCAGAGCAGCTCGGCAAGGCTGAACACCGCGAACAGCGCCTCGCCGACCACGTCCTGCCCGTGCGCCCAGTCGATGACCTCCCGGCACACCCGCTCGGCCTCGGCGAACTGTCCCATGTCGATCAGCGGCGCGGCCCGCCCGGCGAGCACCCGGGCCAGCAGCCCGGCGTCACCAGCCTGCCGCGCGGCGGCCTCGGCCCGCTGGGAGAAGCGCAGCTCCTCGGCGAACTCGCCGTCCGCGCCGGCGTGCAGCGAATGCATGTGGTACGCCGCCGCGAGCTCCGCCTCCGGGATCCGCTCGCCCGTTTCGGCGATGCGGCCGTACAAACGGAACAGCCAGAGCCGACCCTCCCGGGCCAGCCCTCGCTCGCGCCACCACTGGTCCAGGCCACCGGCCAGGCCGAGGCCGGCGCGGGCGCTGCCACCGGTGGCGCACCAGCGCAGCGCGGCCCGCAGCTCACCGGCCAGGGGGTCGAGGGCGTACAGCGACAGCGTCACCGGCCCGCCGTCCGGGCCCAGGTGAGCCCGTTCCAGCGCGTGCGCCGACCAGGCCACGTGCCGGTCCCGGGCGGCCTGCTCCTCGCCCGCCTCGGCCAGCCGCCGCGCGGCGTACGCCCGGATCGGGTCGAGCATCCGGTAGGTGCTGCCGGCGGCACGCGGCTCGGCCAGCACCATCGACTTGTCCACCAGCACCGAGAGCGGGTCCAGCGGGTCGTCCCCGAGCAGCCACTCCACCGTCGCCAGGTCCACCGGCCCGGCGAAGACGGCCAGCCAGCGCAGCAGCCGAGCGGCCCTGGGCCCCAACGTCCGGTACGACCAGGTGACGGTGGCCTGCATGGTCAGGTGCCGTTCGGTGGCGGAGCGCTGCACAGCCCTGCTCGCCGGAGTGGGCGGTGACATTCCGACGGCCGCCGCCACCAGGTCCACGGTGTCCTGCTGGTTGCCCGACCAGCCCCGCTCCACCGGCGGTGGGTCCGGGTCCTCCCGGCCGGCGTCCAGTGTGCCCAGCACGTCGTCGAGCCGCTCGGCGAGCTGACCGACGGAGAGCACCCGCAGCCGCGCTGCGGCAAGCTCGATGGCCAGTGGCAGCCCGTCCAGCCGCTGCACCACCCGGCGCAGGTCGGCCGACTCGGCCGGGTCCGGAGGCCGGCCGCCGCGCGCCGCCGCCGTACGGTCCAGCAACAGCGCCACGGCGTCGCTCTCCGCGCCGTCCGCGCTCGGGTCGACCGAGAGCGGCGGGATCCGCCACACCACCTCACCGGGCAGGCTGAACGACTCTCGGCTGGTGGCCAGCACCCGCACGCCTTCCCCACCGGAGAGCAACCGCGAGATGACCTCGGCGCAGGCTGCCGGCTGCGTGTCGCAGGTGTCCAGCACGACCAGCATCCGGCGGGCGGCCGCGTACTCGACGAGGGTGTCCAGCATCGGTCGGCCCGGCTCGGGTCGCAGCCCGAGCACCGCGGCGATGGCGAACGCCACCAACCCCGGGTCGGTCACCGCGGCGATGTCGACGAACCAGACCCCGTCGGGGTACGCCTCGACCACCCCGCTGGCCAGCTCCACCGCGAGCCGGGTCTTGCCCGCGCCACCGGCGCCCAGCACGGTGACCAGACGGTGGCCCTCCACCAGCCGGCCCAGCTCGGCCCGCTCGGCCTGCCGGCCCACGAAGGAGGTGACCTGGGTGGGCAGGTTGTGTGCCACCGCGTCGGCGGTGCGGGGCCGGGGGAACTGCCGCTCCAGACCGGGCGCGACGAGTTGGAACAGTCGTTCCCGGTCGTCGAAGCCGCGCAGTCGGTGCAGGCCCAGGTCGAGCAGGGTGGCCCCGGGTGGCAGCGGATCGGCGCGGCGCGCCGTGGACGCCGAACACAACACCTGCCCGCCGTGCGCGGCAGCGGCCACCCGGGCCGCCCGGTGCACCTCGGGGCTGGCGTACTCGCCGTCGCGCGGCTCGGCGTAGCCGGTGTGCAGGCCCATCCGGACCCGGGGCGCGGCCTCCGCGGTGGGCCAGTCGTGGTTGGCCAGAGCCCTCTGGGCGGTCAGGCAGGCGGTCAACGCCGCCGCCGCGTCGTCGAAGGCCAGGAAGAACGAGTCGCCCTCGGTCAGCAGCTCCGCGCCACCGGTGCTGGCCAGCGTCCGGCGCAGCAGTCGTCGGTGTTCGGCGAGCACCGGGCGGTAGTCCGGGCCGAGCAACTGGGCCAGCCGGGTCGAGCCCTCGATGTCGGTGAACACGAAGGTCACCCAACCGCTCGGGAGCTGGATCCGTGGCGACATGCGTGGAACCTCCGCCCGTGACGTCGGGTTCATGCTGCCTGAGTCCGAGCGGTCACACATCGTGAGAACGGCCGGGCAGGTGCCGCCTCAAGGTGCCACTCGCACCCGGTCCCGGCAAGGGTGGCCCGCCATCCGGCCGCGAATCCGCCGGATCAGCAGCCGCAGGCGCCGCCGCAGCAGCCGCCACCGGCGGGAGCCGCGGTGCCGCCACCCGGGCCGCCCGCGCCCCGACCGGTCACCGCGACCGCGGACAGCAGCTTGACGGTGTCGGCGTGTCCCTGCGGGCAGACGGCCGGCGCGCCGGCCGCCGCCATCGGGCGGTTGACCTCGAAAGTGTCGCCGCAGGCGCGGCAGCGGAACTCGTACCTGGGCATGGCACCCAGGGTACGTGGACCTGACGCTCGGCGGGACATGGGTAATACTCGACGGGTGGTGGACGGCGAGGACCAGACGCGTGTACGACCGCTACGACCGGCAGCGCCGCTGGACGGCCCACTCGACGGGTCGGGGGCCGCGCCCGATCCGGCGCCACGAGCTGTGCCGCGCCCCCGCCGCCCCTGGCTGAGCGGCCGCGCCACAGACGCTCCGACCCGATCGGCCGACGCCACCGCCGCACCGCCGGCCACCTCCGCCGGGTCCGGCCCGGCCGCCGCCGGTTCCAAGGCGGACACCCCGACCGGCGACACGGAGGCCGACGCTCCGACCGCCGACCTGAAGGCCGACACCCCCGCGGTCGACGCGAAGACCGACGCCCCCACCCCCGACAAGGCCGAAACCCCTACGGCCGACACGACGGTCGACGCCCCCACCGCCGACCCGGCGACGACCACTGTGGACGCCACCGCCACCGCCACCGCCACCGCAACCGCCACCGCACCCGCCACCGCAACCGCGTCGGTCTCCTCCCCCGGCAGGCGACGGCGGATGCCGTTCGCGCACGCGGTCCGTCTGCCACCGCCGCGCCAGGCGGTGACGAGCGCGGCCCGGGCGACGCGCTCCTGGGCACGCCGCCCCAGCGGCCGACTCACCCTGCCCGGTGTTTTCCTGCTCGCCCTGGTGGCCGCGACCGCCGCGGCGGGCGCGCTGGTCGTCCCGGCCACCATCCGCGCCCCCAGGCCGGTTGCGGCCGACGCCTCCGCCGCCCCGGACCCGAACGTTCCGCCGCTCACGCCCTCCGGGGCGCCGCTGCCCAGCGGCGCGGTCCCTACCGGCCCGCTGCCCACGGGGCCGTTCCCGACCGGCGCGCTGCCGACCGGGCCGGCCGTCGGGCCGGTCACCGGTGGACGACCCTCGGACGCCCTGGCCGGCTGGGCACAGCAGGTTGGTGCCAAGGTCGGCGTCCCGCCGGCGGCCATGCAGGCGTACGGCTACGCCGAGCTGGTCCTCGCCCAGACCAACCGCAGTTGCGCGCTGAGCTGGACCACGCTGGCCGCGATCGGGCAGGTCGAGTCCGGGCACGGCGCGGCCAACGGCGCGCGGCTGGGGCAGGACGGCAAGGCGTTGCCGCAGATCATCGGTCTGCCCCTGGACGGGCAGGACGGCCGAATGCGGATCATCGACACCGACCGCGGGCTGCTCGACAGGGACAACACCTTCGACCGGGCGATCGGGCCGATGCAGTTCATCCCGACGACCTGGCAGGAGATCGGCGCGGACGCGGACAACGACGGCGCCAAGGACCCGCACGACCTCGATGACGCCGCCCTGGCAGCGGGGAACTACCTGTGCAAGGGCGGCCGCAACCTCAGCATCCCGGGCGACTGGTGGAACGCGATCCTGTCGTACAACGACGTGCGCCGGTACGCCCAGGACGTCTTCGATACCGCAAACCGGTACGGACGGGCCAGCCGCACGTGAAGTGATCGTTCACATACATTGGAGAACTGGACACTTCCCCCGGGCAGCGGTTAGCGGCAAGCTAGACGGGTGATGGTGCGCGAGTGGGACCCCAGGACCGCGTCGTCCGCCGAGATCGCGTCGCTGCTGGACACGCTGAACGCGGTCCTGGCGGTCGATCTGCCGCAGGACCCGCCGTGGCGCGAGGACTCCCTGCGGGAATACCTCGCCGAGGTGATGCCCGGCGAACGGCGGATCTCCTGGGTCGCCCAGGCCGAGCCGACCGGTCCCGGTGAGCCGGGCGCGGTCCTCGGGCAGGTCCACGTGCTGCTCCTCGGTGACATCGGCGTGCTGGAGGTGCTGGTGCACCCGTCGGTGCGGCGCAGCGGCCTCGGCCGTGACCTGGTGCTGCGTGCCGCCCGCCGGGTCTACCAGGAGGGCTTCCAGTCGATCGGCGTCGAGGTGGTCGGTGACACGCCGGCGGTGGCCTTCTACGAGTCGATGGGCTTCACCCGGGAGTACGTGGAGACGCGCAGCGTGCTCGACCTCTCCACGGTCGACTGGGCCGAGCTGGCCGGGATGGCCACCGGCATCGGAGCGGGCTACCACCTGGAGTTCTTCCCCGGCGGGCCGCCGGACGACCTGATCGAGGCGTACGCGCGGGCCAAGGCCGAGGTGCGCGACGTCGACGACGGTGAGCTGCGCCCCAGCTCGTACGACCCGCAGCGGCTGCGGGACAGCCTCGACACCCTGCACCGGCGAGGCATGAAGCCGTACATCGTGCTGGCCCGGCACGAGCAGAGCGGTGAGGTGGCCGGCCTGACCGAGGTGGTGGTGCCGGCACAGCACCCGACCCGCGCCGACCAGTACGACACGATCGTGGCGCAGGACCACCGCGGCTACGGCATTGATCGGGCGATCAAGGCCCGGATGCTGCTGGAGCTGCGCTCCGCGGAGGCGGAGTTGGCCGAGGTGCAGACCTGGAACGCGCAGGCCAACGAGGCGATGCTCAAGGTCAACGCGGAGTTGGGCTACCGGCCCGACCGCGACTGGTGCGAATACAGCGTCGACGTCGCCGAGCTGGTGCACCGCCTCGACCCGCCACGCTGAGGAATTCACGAAACTGTCCAATGGGGGATGGACGGTGGACAGCCGCGCACCTTAACGTGCGTTGACTCCCATCCACCCATCGTGGAGGCCCCATGCGCCCGCGCCGCACACTAGCCGCGCTCGCGACCGCCACCGCCGCCGTGACCATCACGGCGGTCGGCGTCGCACCCACCGCGGCAAGCGCCGCGCCCACCGACCTGTTCATCTCGGAGTACGTCGAGGGCTCGTCGAACAACAAGGCGATCGAGTTGTTCAACGGCACCGGCGCCGCTGTCGACCTCACCGGCGGCGGCTACCAGCTCCAGCTCTTCTTCAACGGCTCCGCCACGGCCACCACCATCGCCCTGGCCGGGACGGTGGCGGCCGGCGACGCGTTCGTGTTCGCCAGCGCCTCGGCGGGCCCCGCGATCCTCGCCCAGGCCGACCAGACCACCGGGGCGAGCCTGTTCAACGGCGACGACGCGATCGTGCTGCGCCGGGGCACCACCGTGCTCGACTCGATCGGCCAGGTGGGCGTGGACCCGGGCACCGAGTGGGGCGCGGGCGTCACCAGTACCGCGGACAACACCCTGCGCCGGCTGCCCACGGTCACCTCCGGCGACACCGACCCGTCGGACGCGTTCGACCCGGCGACGCAGTGGGCCGGCTTCCCGGTCGACACCTTCGACGGGCTCGGCACGCACACCGTGGACGGCGGCGGGCCGGTCGACACGCCGGCCACCCTGAACTGCGGCGGCCCGCTGGTCACCGCGGCGGGCACGGCGGCTACCCGCGATGTGACCGCCACCGATCCCGACGACACGATCGTCGACCTGGCGGTGACCGCGGTCAGCCCGACCCCGGCCACCGGCTCGATCACCCGCTCCGCGCTCACCCCCGCCGACGGGGTGGGCGGCACCGCCCGCGCCACCGTCGGCGCGAGCGCCGACCTCGCCGCCGGGGCGTACACCGTCACGGTGACCGCGACCGACGCGGGCGGCGGCACCGCCAGCTGTGCTCTGACCGTGCAGGTGACCAGGGAGCTGACCGTCGGCGAGGTGCAGGGCACGACCACCGACGCCGAGTCCGGCCCGGCCGACCGGTCGCCGCTCGCACCGGCGAGCGGCAACGGCACCAGCAGCACGCTGTACGACGTACGCGGCGTGATCACCCAGCTGACCCTGGCCCGCACCTCGGCGGGGGCGGAGCAGCACGGGTTCTTCCTCCAGAGCCGCACCGGCGACACCGACGGCGACCCGACCAGCTCCGACGGCATCTTCGTGTTCATGGGCACGTTCACCTCGCTGATCGGCGGTTACGTGCCGACGGTCGGCGACGAGGTGGTGCTCCGGGCCCGCGTGTCGGAGTACTTCACCTTCACCCAGCTCTCCGGCGCCTCGCTGGTCCGCCGCATCACCACGGGGCTCGACGTGGACAGCGCGGTGGCGGTCACCGACGCGGTGCCGCCCGTCGAGCTGACCGAGGCGCAGCGCTTCTGGGAGCGGCACGAGGGCGCCCGGCTTCGGGTGCGGGCGGGCAGCGGCGCGGTCAGCGGCCGGGACGTGTTCGCCTCCACCGCCGACGCGGAGCTGTGGGTGATCGACCGGGACGACCCGCTGCTGGACCGGGCCGACCCGTACGCCCGGCGCGTGTTCCGGGACTCCCACCCGCTGGACAACGACCCGACCCGCCGCTTCGACGACGGCAACGGGCAGCGGGTGCTGCTCGGCAGCATGGGCGTGAAGGGCACCACCGGGGACAGCACCGCCCTGCTGCCGCCGGCGCACACGTTCGACACGCTGCGCGCCGACGCGGTGGGGGGCGTCTACTACTCCTTCGAGAAGTACGGCGTCCAGGTCGAGCGGGCCGAGTTCGACGGCGGGGCCGACCCGTCGAAGAACAACCCGCCGAAGCCGGCCGACCGGTCGCAGGAGGTGGCGGTGGCCACCTACAACGTGGAAAACCTGTACGACTACCGGGACGACCCGTTCGACGGCTGCGACTTCGCCGGCAACGCCGGCTGCACCGGGGTCAGCCCGCCGTTCGACTACGTGCCGGCCAGCGAGGCGGACTACCGCGAGCACCTGACGTCGCTCGCCGACCAGATCGCCAGGGACCTGCACGCGCCGGACCTGATCCTGGTGCAGGAGGCCGAGGACCAGGACATCTGCACCGTCTCGGGTGCGGCGCTGGCCTGCGGCGACACGAACGACGCCGACGGCGCGCCGGACAGCATCCAGGAGCTGGCGCTCGCCGTGGCGGCGGCCGGCGGGCCGGCCTACGCGGCCGCGTACGACCGGACCGGTGCGGACGCCCGCGGTATCACCGCGGCGTTCCTCTACCGCACCGACCGGCTCTCGCTGGCGGCCGCGACGGCAACCGACCCGCTGCTCGGCTCGGCGCCGACCGTCCAGTACCGCGCGCCGGGTCTGCCGGCCAACGCCGACGTGCAGAACCCGAAGGCCCTCAACGCGGTGCTGCCGGGCGACGTGGACACCTCGACCGGCAAGGACGGCAACAACGTCTTCACCCGCGCTCCCCAGCTCGGCAAGTTCAGCGTGGCCGCCGCACCCGGCTCGTCCGAGCGGTTCACCCTGTACGCGCTCAGCAACCACTACTCCTCCGGCCCGGACGGTCGGATCGGGCAGCGTCGGGAGCAGGCGACGTACGGCGCGGCGATCGTCACCGCGATCGAGGCGGCCGACTCGAACGCCCGGGTGGTCTACGGCGGGGACCTGAACGTCTTCCCCCGCCCCGACGACCCGATCGCGACCGGCAGCCAGCCCACCCCCTCGGACCAGCTCGCCCCGCTCTACGAGGCGGGCCTGCACAACCTGTGGGACAACCTGGTCGCGGACGTACCGTCCGCCGCCTACTCCTACAGCTTCGAGGGGCAGGCGCAGACGCTCGACCACCTGTTCGTCAACGATGCGCTCTACGGAGACCTGGTGCAGGTGCGGGCGGCGCACATCAACGCCGACTGGCCGGCCGAGTTCACCGGCGACGGGTCGCGCGGTTCCAGCGACCACGACCCGCAGGTGGCCCGGTTCCGGTCCCGCGCATCGCTGACCGTCGCCGACACGACGGTGGTCGAGGGCAGCCAGGGCACCACCCGGCAGCTCACCTTCACCGCCACCGTCTCCCGGCCGCTGTCCCAGCCGGTGCTGCTCTGCGCCGCCACGGTCGGCGGCACGGCCCAGGCCGGCTCGGACTTCGACCCGTACGTCGGCTGCCGGACGTTGGCCGCCGGGCAGACCTCGCTGACGTTCCCGGTGACCGTGCGCGGTGACCGGAAGCGCGAGGCGGACGAGAAGCTGACCCTGCTGGTGGCGGGCGTGCCCGGTCTGCGGCTGGCCGATCCGCTGGCCGTCGGCACCATCACCAACGACGACTGATCCGTCAGGCGCCGTGTCAGCGGCCCGTCGTCCAGGTTCCGGCGGACGGCGGGCCGCTCCTCGTGCGGCCGAGCCAGCACGGGCTCAGTAGTGCTCGTGGACTATTGGCGGGGGTGGCACGTTGCGGTGTTGCGCCACCCGTACCTCCCACTGGCTGCGTCGGCGTCGCGCCTCGCGATCCGCCGAACTGCGGTGGTAGGTCTCCGGAGGCCGGGCCAGCCCGTAGATGTCCCCCCACCACTCCCCCTGCTCCGGGTCGAGGATGGTGTCCAGGTGCGAGGGATAACGGCGACCCGCGCCGTCATGGACGTCCTCCCGGTCAGCCATCGGCTGGATGACCCGGCCCTCCTGGTCCACCACGACCAGGTAGAGCCCGGCCGCGGCGAGTAGGCGCTCCAGCACGGCCAGGCTGGGCGACAGGCTGCCCGCTTCAACCCGACCCACTGTCGAGGGCGCGACCTTGGCGAAGCGGGCCATCTGATGCTGGCTCAACCGGACGATGCGACGTGCCCGGCGAACCAGACCGGCGATGGGAAACCGACCGAGGGTGGGACCGGGGGAAGGAGGAGGATCCAGCGCTGACGCCATCCGATCACCATCCCCGTGGTGGCGCCCCGGCTCAATCCCTGTGGATAAACCTGTGGGTAAGCCGTCGGCGAGGAGCCAGTCCCCGGGGGCGAGGGCATAGTTGGGCGTCCTTTGCTCTGCTTCAACCAGCGCAACACTTTTCGGGTCTGACTGTTGCGCCTGTTGAAGCAGAGCAAAGGGGGCGCGACGGGGTACCGGGCCTGCCGGGGTTAGGCCGGCCGCACACGGCCAACCGCCACTGGCGAATCCGACCGTGAAGCCCAGCCCTTACGGGCCGGGCCGCTCAGTAGCGCTGGCGCAGCAGTCCGGCGGCCTCGACCGCCCAGTAGGTGAGGATGATCTGCGCGCCCGCCCGCTTGATCGAGGTGAGCGTCTCCAGCATCACCCGCTCCCGGTCGATCCAGCCGTTCGCGGCGGCCGCCTCGACCATCGCGTACTCGCCGGAGACCTGGTAGGCGGCGACGGGGACGTCCACCGCGGCCCGCACCGCCGACACCACGTCGAGGTAGGGCAGCGCCGGCTTGACCATCACCATGTCGGCGCCCTCGGCGACGTCCAGCTCCACCTCGCGCAGCGACTCGCGCAGGTTGGCCGGGTCCTGCTGGTAGGCACGCCGGTCGCCCTCCAGCGCCGACTCCACCGCGTCCCGGAACGGGCCGAAGAAGGCCGAGGCGTACTTCACGGCGTACGCGAGCACGGCCACGTCCTGGTGCCCGGCGGCGTCGAGCGCCCGGCGGACCACGCCGACCTGGCCGTCCATCATCCCGGACGGCCCGACCACGTGGACCCCGGCGGCGGCCTGGGCCACCGCCATCTCGGCGTACGCCTCCAGCGTCGCGTCGTTGTCCACCTCGCCGCCGGGGGTGAGCAGACCGCAGTGCCCGTGCGAGGTGAACTCGTCCAGGCACAGGTCGCTCATCACCACCGTGGCGTCGCCCACCTCGGCCACCACGTCGCGGATGGCGACGTTCAGGATGCCGTCCGGGTCGATGCCGCCGGACCCGGTCGGGTCCCGCTGCTCCGGCACGCCGAAGAGCATGATCCCGCCGACGCCGGCCTGGACAGCCTCGACCGCCGCCTTGCGCAGCGAGTCCCGGGAGTGCTGGAGCACCCCCGGGAGCGACGCGATGGCCCGGGGCTCGGTCAGCCCTTCACGGATGAACATCGGCACGACCAGCTCGGCCGGGTCGACCCTGGTCTCGGACACCAGCCGGCGCACCGCCGGGGTGCGGCGCAGCCGGCGGGGCCGGATCTCGGGGTACGGCATGGCGAGTCCTCCTCGGACGACTACCGGAAGCGGAGGGCGGTCGGCCCCTGCACCTTCGACCCGCGGCGTTGCTTCGCCGGCATGGCGGCGAGCTTCTCGCGCAGCTCGACGGCGTAGGCGGCGAGCGCCTCCACCAGGTCGGGCACCGAGGCGTGCGGTGGCTGGACGTCGACCCGCAGGCCGAACTCCGTCGCGGTCTCCGCCGTCTTGGGCCCAATCACGGCAACAACGGTCCGGGCGTGCGGCTTCCCGGCGATGCCGACGAGGTTCCGCACAGTGGAAGATGACGTGAAGAGCACCGCGTCGAACCCGCCCGACTTGATCGCGTCGCGGATCTCGGCCGGCGGCGGCGCGGCCCGCACCGTCCGGTACGCGGTCACGTCGTCGACCTCCCAGCCGCGCTCGGTGAGCCCGGCGGCGAGCGTCTCGGTGGCGATGTCGGCGCGCGGCAGCAGCACCCGGCCCACCGGGTCGAGGATCTCGTCGTGCGGCGAGAACTCGGCGAGCAGGCCCTCGGAGGACTGCTCCCCGGCGGGGATCAGCTCCGGCTGGATGCCGAACGCGCGGACCGCGTCGGCCGTCGCCTCACCGATGCAGGCGATCTTGACGCCGCCGAAGTGCCGGGCGTCCAGCCCGTGCTCGGCGAACTTCTCCCAGACCGCGCGGACGGCGTTCACCGAGGTGAAGATCACCCAGGCGTACCGGCCGTCGACCAGGCCCTTGACGGCCCGCTCCATCTGCGCCGGGGTGCGCGGCGGCTCGACCGCGATGGTCGGCACCTCGCACGGGATCGCGCCGTACGCGCGCAGCCGGGCGCTCATCGCGCCGGCCTGCTCCTTGGTGCGCGGGACCAGCACCTTCCAGCCGTACAGCGGGCGGTTCTCCCACCAGCTCAGCTTGTCGCGCTGGCCCACCCCGGCGCCGACGGTGAGCACCACCCGGCCGGTGAAGCCGAGCGCGGCGGCCACGAAGCTGTCCACGGTCGACGTGGTCGTGTACTGGGTCTCGCCGGTGCCGTCGCCGGTCACCCCGACACCGGTGGTGCCGTCGATCCCAGCGGCCAGCAGGCCGTCCCGGACGGCGGCGAGGTCACCGGCGTCGACCGCGAGCGCGAGCGAGCCCCGGCCGACCGCAGCGGCCAGCGCCTCGAAGTCCAGCACGCTGACGTCCTCGACGTCGGCGGCGGTACGCACACCCGGCAGCGGGACACCCGCGTACGTGGCGACACCCTCGGCCTGGCCGACGCCGGGGACCACCTCGAAGTGGGCGGCGGTACGGGCCACCGCCTGCACCTCCTTGACCACCGAGTCGTGGCCGAACGGGTCGCCGGCGACCAGGTGCACCGCGTTCAACCCGGATCGGGCCGCGGAGATCAGCACCTTCGCCACGTCCCCCGGCGCGCCTTCGGCCGGGGTGAACTCGGCGTCGTCCCTGGCCTCGGCGCGGACGACGGCGAGCAACGACTCCGGGACTCCCCGGTCGTAGATCACCTGGTCGGCGTCGACCAGGGCGTCGTGCGCCCGACGGGTCAGCAGGCCGGGGTCGCCGGGGCCAGCCCCGACGAACGCGATACGGCCGACGGGCTTACGGGTGCGGGTCATTCTGTGCTCCCAAATTGCTGGGTCCCCGAGCCGGTGTGTCCTTCGTGGCCGAGGATCGAGTCGGCGCCGAGGTCGAGGAGTTCGGCGGCGAGTGCCTTACCGATCTCCGCCGCGTCGGCGGGCGTTCCGGTGCGGGACAGTCGGAGGTCACGAGTGCCGTCCGGGCTGATCACCGCCCCGCGCAGGTAGATCTCATCGCCGTCGTCACCTTCGGCGAGTTCCGCATAGGCGGCGACGGGTGCGCTGCACCCGGCCTCCAGGGTCGCCAGCAACGCGCGCTCCGCGGTGACAGCGGCGTGCGACGGTGCGTGGTCGAGCACCGCGAGCAGCTCGACCAGGTCCTGGTCGTCGACCCGGCACTCCACGGCCAACGCGCCCTGAGCGGGCGCGGGCAGCATCAGCATCGGGTCCAGCGTCTCGGTGATCACGTCGGCCCGACCGATCCGGGCCAACCCGGCCCGGGCCAGTACGACGGCGTCGAGGTCGGCATCGGGGCCGAGCACCCGCCCCAGGCGGGTGTCCACGTTGCCGCGGATCGGGGTGACCTCCAGCTGCAGGCCCAGTGCGTGCAACTGGGCGATGCGGCGCAGCGCGCCGGTGCCCACGGTGGCACCCGGCGGCAGCTCGGCGAGCGTCCGGCCGTCCCGGGCGATCAGCGCGTCGCGCGGGTCCTGCCGGGCCGGCACCGCCGCGATCTGCAGCCCGACGGCGGACGCGGTGGGCAGATCCTTGTAGGAGTGCACGGCGAAGTCGATGGTCCGGGCGGCCAGCGCGTCACGCAGCGCGGAGACGAACACCCCGACGCCGAGCCGGTGCACCGGCGCGCTGGAGCGGTCGCCGGCGGTGACCACCTCGACCAACTCCACCTGGCGGCCGGTCGCGGCGGTCAACGCCTCGGCGACCTGGGTGGACTGGGCCATCGCCAGGGTGCTGCCCCGGGTGCCGAGGCGCAGTGGGGCGGTCATCGCGCACCTCCGGTGGGCGGGTTCGGGTCGGTGGTGTCGGCGCCGAGCGTCTGCTCGACGCCGGTGAACGCGGCGCCCAGGTCGGGGGCCACCACCTCGGGGACGGTGTCCACCGGCGAGGTCTGCGGCACCTGGAGGTCGAACAGCTCGCGCAGCAGGGCGGCGTACTGGTCGCCGCCGGGCTCCGCGGCCAGTTGGCGAACCTTGACGGTGGGCTGGTGCAGCAGCCGCTGCACCACCCGGTGCACGGTGCGGGCCACCTCGGCGCGCAGGTCGTCGCCCAGGTCGGGGCGACGCTGGGCGAGCCGGCGCAGCTCGGCGGTGACCACGTCGTCGGCCCGGCCGCGCAGTGCGGCCACGGTGGGTGCCACGTCGGCGCCGCGCAGCCAGGTGAGGAAGCTCTCCACCTCGCCGAGCACGATCCGCTCGACGGCGGCGGCGTCCGCGGCGGCCGGACCGTCGGCGAGCAGCGTCGCCATGCGGTCGATGTCGATCACCTCGACGCCGGGCAGCTCGGCGACGCCCTCCTCGACGTCGCGCGGGACGGCCAGGTCGAGCAGGACCAGGGGGCCACGGGCCCGGTCGCGCCCGGCGAGCGCGGCGCCGACCACCGCTCGGGTGAGGACCGGTTCGGTGGACGCGGTGGCGGCCACTACGATGTCCACTGTGGAGAGCGTGTCGGCCAGCTCGCTCATCGGCGCGGCGTTCGCCCCGTACGACTCGGCCAGCCGGACGGCCCGGTCGGCGCCCCGGTTGCTGACGGTGAGCGGCCCCGCGCCCAGCCGGGACAACGTGGCCACCCCGAGCGAGCCCATCGCGCCGGCCCCGACCACCAGGGCCGGGCGGCCGACGAGGTCACCGTCGAGGTGCCCCGCGGCCAGCTCCAGCGCGGCCGTGACGACGCTCTGGCCGGCCCGGTCGATGCCGGTCTCGGCGTGCGCCCGCTTGCCGACCCGCAGTGCCTGCTGCATCAGCTCGTGCAGCAGACGGCCGGCCGAGTCGGCGCCGGTGGCCCAGTGGTACGCGTCCCGCAGCTGGCCGAGGATCTGCGCCTCGCCGACCACCATCGAGTCCAGCCCGCTGGCGACCCGGAAGACGTGGTCCACGGCGGCGGCGTCGTAGTGCACGTAGAGGTGGCTGGCGAGCGCCGCCGGCGCGCAACCGGCCTGCTCGGCCAGGACGGCGCAGATGTCGCCGAGCCCGCCGTGGAAACCGGACACGGCGGCGTAGACCTCCACCCGGTTACAGGTGGAGACGAGCACGGCCTCGGTCACGTACGGCTGCGCGACCAGGCGGTCCAGGGTGCGGGTGAGGTCGGCGGGGGGCACGGCCAGCTGCTCCAGCGTGGCGACCGGGGCGGTCCGGTAGGACGCGCCGACGACAAGCAGTTTCACGTGCCGATCGCCTCCTGGGTGTCGGTGGCCGCGAGCCCGCCGGGCAGGGCGGTGAGGGCGGAGCCGCCGGTGGCGGGCAGCGCGGTCAGCGACGCCTTGCGGTGCTCATGGAAGGACAGAATCTGCAGCTCGATGGCGAGGTCGACCTTGCGCACGTCGACCCCCTCCGGAACCGAGAGTACGCACGGCGCGAAGTTGAGGATGCTCGTCACGCCGACCGCGACCAGCTGGTCGGCGACCCGCTGGGCCGCGGCGGCCGGGGTGGCGATCACGCCGATCGAGATGGACTCGGCCGCGGCGATCGCCGGAAGCTCGTCGACATGGCGTACAACCAGGCCGTTGATCTCTTCGCCCACCCGGGAGGGATCGGCGTCGAGCAGTGCGGCGATCCGGAAGCCCCGGCCGGCGAACCCGTCGTAGCCGGCCAGAGCGTGACCGAGATTACCCACCCCGACCAGGGCGACCGCCCGGTGCTGGGTGAGCCCGAGCACATACTCGATCTGCTCGATCAGCAACGCGACGTCGTAGCCGACGCCCCGGGTGCCGTACGAGCCGAGGTGCGAGAGGTCCTTGCGGAGCTTGGCGGAGTTGACCCCGGCGGCGGCGGAGAGGCCCTCGCTGGAGACCGTCTCGTGCCCGGCGTCGGCGAGGTTGTGCAGCGCGCGCAGGTACTCCGGAAGACGAGCGACGGTCGCCTCGGGCAGGTCCGGGAGCGCCGGTACGGCACCGGCGCGGCCGGACGCGCCTGGGTGACGATGCTGACTCATGAGACTCCGTGCGGTGCGATCCTCGGCCAACTCCGCTGGTGGGCCGCTTATGGACTCCCGCTGGCGACCGAGATTGCCGGCTGTGCTAGCAGGGCGCGTCGGAACTAGAGAGTAGGCGCTTGTGAAGACGTGCACAAATCGCGATCTTGCCGCTGCGTGACGCGACCCCACCAGCACCTCCATTCCACAAGATCGATCCAACCGTGCCACCACCTGCACCGTCGGCGCGATTATTGCTCAATCCCGACTTCTCTGACCAATCCCGCGCCGGCCCTCCCGAGCCCCTGAGCAGGGGTAGGGACAGCACTACGGGAGAAAGACAGGGCTTCGGGATGGGAGGTGGCAGTGGCGGTGCCTAGCCTTCTGGACATGACCGCCGTTGCCGCCACCAGCGACCAGCAGACGCTGGTACCGAGCATCCCCCGCCAGCTCTTCGTCGACTCCGGGTACGTGCTGCTCGGCCTTCCCCTGGCCGTGGCCAGCTTCGTCGTCCTCGTCGTGGGTCTCGCGGTAGGCGTGGGGCTGGTGGTCACGGTGATCGGCCTGCCCATCCTCAGCGGCACCCTGTACGCCGCCCGAGGGCTGGCCGACATCGAGCGGCTGCGGCTGCCCGCCGTACTCCGGCAGCCCCGGATCCGGCCGCACTACCGGATGGCGGAGGCCGGGGCGAACGCCTGGCGGCGGATCTTCGTGCCGATGCGGGACGCCCAGTCCTGGCTCGATCTGGCACACGGCATCCTGCGACTGATCGTGGCGGTACTCACGTTCGTGGTGGCGATGGTCTGGTGGGCCGCCGCGGTCGCGGGCTCGCTCTACTGGGCGTACGACTGGACGCTGCCGCACGGCCAGGGCGACGGCGACCTCGCCCAACTGCTCGGCCTGGGCGACTCGACCACCGCCCGGATCGGGCTGACCACCGCGGTCGGCGTGTTCTTCCTGATCACCCTGCCGATCGTGGTCCGGGGCTGCGCGCTGCTCCAGGCCAGCTTCGCCCGCGCCATGCTGACCGGGGTCGCCGAGATGCGGGACCGGATCACCGTGCTGGAGGAGCAGAAGAGGGCGGCCGTCTCCGCCGAGGCGTCCGCGCTGCGCCGGCTGGAGCGCGACATCCACGACGGCCCCCAGCAGCGCCTGGTCCGGCTGGCCATGGACCTCAGCCGGGCCCGGCTGCAACTCGCCTCCGACCCGGAGGCGGCGGGGCGGACCATCGACGAGGCGGTCACCCAGACCCGTGACACGCTGGCCGAGCTGCGGGCGCTGTCCCGGGGCATCGCCCCGCCGATCCTGGTCGACCGGGGGCTGCCCAGCGCGCTGGCCGCGCTCGCCGGCCGAGGGCTGATCCCGATCGAGCTACAGGTCGACCCGCAGCTCGGCACGCCCGGCGGGCGACTCGACCCGGCCGTGGAGAACACCGCGTACTTCATGGTGGCCGAGGCGCTGACCAACGTCGCCAAACACAGCCGCGCCACCGAAGCCGTGGTGGCCGTCTCCCGGCACGGCAGCCAGCTCCGGGTGTCGGTGGGCGACGACGGGCACGGCGGCGCGCACCTGGCCAAGGGCCACGGCCTGGTCGGCATCGCCGACCGGGTCCGGGCCGCCGGTGGCGAGCTCGCCGTGGTCAGCCCGGTCGGTGGGCCCACCGAGATCCGCGCGGACCTTCCCCTGTGAGCCGGCAGGCCCGCTGGGCGCCGCACCGAGCCCGCGAGGCAGGCCGGACGTGGTAGACAACACAGCCATGCGCATTGTGATCGCCGACGACGCCGTCCTGCTCCGGGAGGGGCTGGTGCGGCTGCTGACCGAGAGCGGGCACCACGTGGTGGCCGCCGTCGGTGACGGCGACGCGCTGGTGGAGGCGGTCGTCGAGCACCGGCCCGACGTGTCGATCGTCGACGTCCGGATGCCGCCGTCGCACACCGACGAGGGGCTGCGGGCGGCGGTGGAGGCCCGTCGGCTGGTGCCGCGTACGCCGATCCTGGTGCTGTCCCAGTACGTCGAGGTCTCGTACGCCGACGACCTGCTGGCCACCACCGGTGGCGCCGGCGGCGGGATCGGTTACCTGCTGAAGGACCGGGTCGCCGCGATCGACGAGTTCCTCGACGCGCTGCGCCGGGTGGCGGCCGGCGGCACGGTGCTCGACCCGGAGGTGGTGGGCCAGCTCTTCGCCCGGCGCCGCCGGGACGACCCGCTGCGCGAGCTGACCCCGCGCGAGCGCGAGGTCCTCGCCCTGATGGCCGAGGGGCGGTCGAACATCGCCATCGCCCGCGCCCTGGTGGTCAGCGACGGCGCCGTGGAGAAGCACGTGCGCAACATCTTCACGAAGCTCACGCTGCCACCGGACACCGAGCAGCACCGGCGGGTGCTGGCCGTCCTCACCTACCTGCGGAACTGACCTCCCGGGCCAGGGCGACCGCGTCGGTGAGGGTGTCGGCCACCGGGTGACCGGAGGCGCGCAGCCGGGCCGGGTCGGTGAACCCGCCGGTGTAGAGCACCGCACGGCCACCCACCGCGAGCGCGGCGTCCGCGTCGTCGATGGAGTCGCCGATCAGCACCACCGAGTCGCCGTCGACGCCCAGCTCGGCGAGGTGCCGTTGGAGCGACTCGGCCTTTCGGTCGCCGCCCACGGTGGCCCGCAGCCCGTCCACCCGGGTGAAGTGGCCGGTCAGCCCGTAGGTGTGCACGGTGGGCACCAACTCCTCGTGGAACCACATGGAGAGCAGGCTCTGGCTGCCCGTCCAGGCGGCCATCGCGGTCCGCGCGTCGGCGGCCAGCTCGCAGGTCGTCAACCCGCTGCGGTACGCGTCGTGGAAGATCCGGTCCAGCCGGCCGAACTCGTCGTCGTCCACGGCCTGGCCGAGCACCTCGGCGTAGTACTCGGCGATCGGCCGGCGGAACCGCACCCGGTGCTCGTCGAGAGTGACCGTCGGCCCGCCCAGGCTCGCGAACACGACGTTGGTGGCGGCCACCACCAGACTGAGGTCGTTGAGCAGAGTGCCGTTCCAGTCCCACACCAGGTGGGGGTGCGCAGGGGTCATCAGAGCACCATAGGCACCGCCTAGAGCTGCGGCGTGGTCAGGTCCCGCAGCAGCCGGTCCTCCTCGACACGCCAGTAGCCGTGCTCCTTGCCGTCGAGCATCACCACCGGCAGCCGGTCCCCGTACTCCCGCTCCAGCTCGTCGTCGCCGGTCACGTCCCACTCGACCCACTTGTCCCCGGTGACCGCCACCACCCGGTCGAGCGCCGCCTTGGCGTCGTCGCACAGGTGGCACCCGGGCCGGGTGATCAGGGCGAGCCGGGCGTCAGTGGACATCGGTTACCTCCGTGCGGGTGTCGGCGTCGGCCGGCGTCGCCGACCGGAGCTGGGTCTTGCGTACCTTGCCGATCGCCGAGTGCGGCAGGGCGTCGACGAACTCGACCGCGGCCGGGCACTTGAACCGGGCCAGGTTCCGTGCGCAGTGGGCGAGCAGGTCCTCGCCGGTCACCGGTCGCCCCGGCGTCGGCACCACGTACGCCCGCACAGTCTCGCCGGTCCGCGGGTGCGGCACACCCAGTACCGCCGACTCGGCCACCCCGGGATGCCCGGCGAGCACCAGCTCCACCTCGTGCGGATAGACGTTGAAACCGTTGACCAGGATCAGCTCGCCGAGCCGGTCGACCAGGAAGAGGTCACCGTCCTCGTCGGCGTACGCGATGTCGCCGGTGCCCCACCAGCCGTCGCCGTCGGGGCCGTCCCGCCCGTCGGGCCAGTAGCCGGAGAAGAGGTTGGGGCCGCACACCACGATCTGCCCCGGGTCGGTGCCGGGCGCCACGTCGGAGATGTCCAGCTCATCCGGGTCGTCGTCGGGGACGGCCAGGCCGTCGCGCCACAGGTCCGCCCCGTCCGCGCCGACCAGGCGCAGCCGCACACCGGGCAGCGGCCGGCCGATCGAACCGGGCTTGGCCACCCGGGCGACCAGGGTGGAGGTGAGCACCGGCGCGGTCTCGGTGAGGCCGTACCCGACGTGCACCGGGTGACCGCTCGCCCCGGTGAAGCGCGCCGCGACCGCGGGCTCCAGCGGCGCCGCTCCGCAGACCGCCACCCGCACCGACGCCGTCGCCGCGCGGACCCCGTCGGCACCGGCCCAGGCCAGGAACATCGACGGTACGCCGACCAGCACGCTGACCCGGTGCCGGGCGATCTCGTCCAGCCCCGCCGTCGGCCCCAGCTCGTCGAGCAGCACGCCGGTCGCGCCGTGGTTGACGACCGCGCCGAGCCCGGAGTTGAGCCCGTACGCGTGGAACAGGGGCAGGGCCAGCAGCACGGTGTCCTCGGGACCGACCACCGGCGGCTCGATCCGGTCGACCTGTTCGTGATTGGCCAGCAGCGCGCGGTGCGAGAGCATCGCGCCCTTGGGCCGGCCCTCGGTGCCGGAGGTGTAGAGCAGTACTGCCAGGTCGTCACCGCCCCGGTGCGCGAGTGCCGCAGCGGGTGCGTCGGCGGCCGGTCCCGGCGGCGTGTCGTGCACGGCGGTGAGCGCGGGCAGTTCGGCGGCCACCTCGGCGACCAGCTCCCGGACCCGGTCGGTGCCGATCAGCACCGACGCACCGGAGTCGGCCAGCACGTGCCGCAGCTCCGGCGCGGTGAAGCCGGGGTTGACCGGCACCGCGATCAGCCCGGCGCGCAGGGCACCGAGCCAGCCGACCACGAAGTCGGGGCTGTTGGGCAGGGCGAGTGCGACGCGGGGCGGCGTACCGCCGGGGTCGGTGGGTGGCGCGGCAGCGGCCAGGCCGCGGGCGGCGGCGTCGACCGCGGCGTCCAGTTCGGACCAACTGAGAGTCTGGTCGCGCCAGTGCAGCGCGGCCCGGTCACCGTGGTCGAGAGCCGCCCGGTGGACCCGGTCGGCGAGGTTCGGCGCGGGGTTTTCCGCTGCGTCCTGCACGGTGGTCGAGTCTGGCACAGCGGGGGGGCGACAGGCCACGCCCGACGGTCGGGGCAGGGGCCGCACAACGGCGCCTCCCCAGTCCCGTCTGCGGGACCGACCACTGTGCCGCCGACGATCCGATCAGGTCCCACGGATGGGACGGATGACCCCGTCCGCCGGCGGTTTCGGCCGGGCACCCACCGCCCACCCGTCGGGTCGGGTCCGCCGAACGGGCATCGCGCCCCCAACCAGGGGATCCATCCTGGATCACCGAGCCGATCCAAAGTCAATCGCACACGACGGACAACCGGTCCGCCGACGGTGCGACAGACGGGGAAATACTTCCGCCCTGTGTAACGGACTTGCCACGCGCGGGTGACGTTGGCCCTATCATCACTCGGGTCGGCTCACCCCATTTGCCGTGAGTCGACACCCCTCAGCCCGAGGAGGCCCCCGTGCCTGTGAGCGCATTGGACCAGCACCTCAAGGGGAACTGCCGCCCGTCGGCACACCCCGGAACCGTCCTGCCCGACCGGAATCCCGGTCGGTCCGCACCAACGACCCGCAGACCGGCCCGTCCGGCGACCGACGAAACGGGGGCGTCGCGGTGACCACCTTCGGTTACGCGGAACGCCCGGTCGGCCTGACCGGTCCGACGCCACGCGCCCAGGTCAACGAGCGGCCGGCCGCCCGCGCTCCGCTGGACGAACCACACGGCACCGCCGTACGGGGCGACGGCGCGGCCCAGCGGATCCGCAACCGGCCGCACCACAACGAGCCACCACCACGACCGGCGGTGCCCGGTGGGAACGCGAAACCGGCCGGCGGCCGGGTCGCCGTCCCGGCCCGTCCGACCATGCCGGTCCAGGGCCGTCGGGTTGACGACACACCGGCGGCGACCACGGACCCGTCGGCGGGCGAGACGGCGGTGATCCCGGCGGTGCCGTCCACCACGACCCCGACCGGCTTCCCGAGTCGACCGGACCCGTCCGACCCGGCCACCGAGGTCTGGACGCTCGTCGAGCGGGCGCAGGCCGGCGAGTCCGAGGCGTTCGGCCTGATCTACGACCGGTACGTGGACACCGTCTTCCGGTTCGTCTACTTCCGGGTGGGCAACCGCCAACTCGCCGAGGACCTCACCTCCGACACCTTCCTGCGGGCGCTCAAGCGCATCGGCAGCTTCACCTGGCAGGGCCGTGACCTCGGCGCCTGGCTGGTGACCATCGCCCGCAACCTCGTCGCGGACCACTTCAAGTCCGGCCGGTACCGGCTGGAGGTCACCACCGGCGACGTCCTCGACGCCGACCGGGAGGACCGGGGCCCCGAGGGCAGCCCGGAGGCGGCGGTGGTCGAGCACATCACCAACGTCGCGCTGCTCACCGCCGTGAAGCAGCTCAACCCGGAGCAGCAGGAGTGCATCGTGCTCCGGTTCCTCCAGGGCTTCTCGGTCGCCGAGACGGCCCGTGCGATGGGCAAGAACGAGGGCGCCATCAAGGCCCTCCAGTACCGGGCGGTCCGCGCGCTGGCCCGACTCCTGCCCGACGGTTTCCAGCCGTAGTTTCTTTCGGCGGGACCGATGGACGTCGATGGACGTCCGAGCAGTCCAGGTCGGTCCCGCCGGTGACAACGATCACTTTCTGTGATTTCCGCCCCGCCAGGCCCGTAACCCGTGCACGGTCCGCCGCGTTTCTCCGGGTGCGACCGGTGGTTGCCCCGGCAGGCCCGGGTCACCGAGGTCCGACCGGCATGCCGGACGGGGCCTCACCTCCGTGGTGTCACACTGCCGCCCGGTCGCTGGCAACGACGGCGGCCGACCGGCCGTGACCAGCGAGAGGAGGTGCCTGCGGTGGACAACATCCTCTTCTCCCGCCGGCGCGCCGAGCGCTTCGCGCAGCTTCTCGACGAGGCCAACGGCGGCCGGCGGCACCATGTCCGGTCCCGGGTCGACGGCCAGCTCGCGCCGCTCGTCGCAGTGGGTCAACGACTCAGCGTCGATCCCCCGGCTGTCGAGGTGAACCCCGACTTCCGCACCGGCCTGCGGGCGATGCTGCTCGCCACCGCCGAGCGGGAAGGGCTGGGCACCCCGGCGGCCGTCGAACCGGCCGCCACGCGTCCGGCCAGCACCCGTGGCTCGCTCCTGCCGGCGGTCACCGCCCGACGGGCCCGCGCCCGGGGTGCGATCCTGATCGGCGTCGCCGCCGGAGCCATCGCCGTCTCCGGCATCTCCGCCGCCAGCGAGAACGCGGTCCCCGGCGACGCCCTGTACGGCATGAAGCGCTCGACCGAACGCGCCCAGCTCGCCCTGGCCAGCTCGGACATCAGCCGCGGTCAGCTCTTCCTGGACTTCGCCCGGACCAGGCTCGGCGAGGCCGCCAAGCTACGCGGTGACCGGATCGGCTACAGCGCGGTCCTCGACGACATGGACGCCGACACCCGGCAGGGTGTCCGCCTGCTCACCGCCGCGGCGGTACAGCGGGCAGAGCCGACGAGCCTGGACACGCTCAACACCTTCGTCACCGGCCAGCGCCGGGCGGTGGGCAACCTGGTCGACGGGGCAACCCGGGCCGACCGGGAGCGGACCGGGCGGTCGCTGGTGCTGCTGGACAGCATCCGGGAGCGCTCGGACGCGCTGCGCGCGGCGATCGCGTGCGGCCTGCCGGCGCCGACGGGCAGTGACGCCCTCGGCCCCGTCCCGGCCACCTGCCCCGGCGCCCGCTGACCGACCGGCACCCAGCCCGGCCTTTTCCACATACCGCAGGTCAGTCGGCCGTGGCACAGTTCGCTCTGTGCCCGGCCGATCGACCACGCATGCCGGCTACCCTCGCTGAAGGCATCCGGCGAGGGAGGGGAGTCGCGTGGCGCGCAGCCGCAAGGTGACGGTCAGCACCGACGCGCACGGTCACACCGCCGGCTGGGCGGAGACCGACCTGGCGCCGGCGACCGCACCCGTGCCGGACCCGGCCGCCGCGGCCTTCTTCGACGTGGACAACACGATGATGCAGGGCGCGTCGATCTACTGGTTCGCCCGCGGGCTCGCCTCCCGGAACTACTTCACCACCACCGACCTCGCACGGTTCGCCTGGCAGCAGCTCCGGTTCCGGCTGCTCGCACGGGAGCACGCCGGTGACATGTCCCAGGCCAAGGAGGCCGCGTTGGCCTTCGTCGAGGGCTGGCGGGTGGACGACGTGGAGCGCCTCTCGGAGGAGATCTTCGACGAGCTGATGGCTCCCCGGATCTGGGCCGGCACCCACCAGCTCGCCCAGCGTCACCTGGACGCCGGTCAGCGGGTCTGGCTGGTCAGCGCCGCCCCGGTGGAGATCGGCCGGGTGATCGCCGCTCGACTCGGCCTGACCGGTGCGATCGGCACGGTGGCCGAGGTGCTGGACGGGGCGTACACCGGACGGCTGGTGGGTGACCTGATGCACGGGCCCGCGAAGGCCGAGGCGGTCACCCAGCTCGCCGCCGTGGAGGGGCTGGACCTGACCCGGTGCGCGGCCTACAGCGACTCGGCCAACGACCTGCCGTTGCTCTCCGCCGTGGGCCGGGCGGTGGCGGTCAACCCCGACGGCACCCTGCTGCGACAGGCCCGGCAGCACGGCTGGGAGGTGCGGGACTTCCGCACCGGCCGCCGCGCGGTCAAGATCGCCGTACCGTCGACGGCAGCGGCCGGCCTGGTGGCCGGCGCGGTGACGGCCGGCCTGGCGCTGCAACGCCGCCGTCGCCCCGGCTGACCCGCCGGCTCAGGGGCCGAACGGGTCGGGGCGTCGCTCCAGCAGCGTGTGCAGGGTCTGCTGGATGGTCTCCCGCACCTGGTCGGCGAGGTTGAAGACCACCAGCGGGTCGTCCGCCGAGTCGGTGAGGTGCGCGGTGGGGATCGGCGGGCAGAACTGGATCAGCCACTTGCTGGGCAGCGGCACCATGCCCAGCGGCCCGAGCCACGGGAAGGTCGGCGTGACCGGGAAGTACGGCAGCTTGAGCAGCCTCGCGAGCGGCTTGATGTCGGCGAGCATCGGGTAGATCTCCTCGCCGCCGACGATGGCGACCGGCACGATCGGAGTGCCCGTGCGCAGCGCCGCCGAGACGAACCCGCCCCGGCCGAAGCGTTGCAGCTTGTACCGGTCGGAGTAGAGCTTGCCGATGCCCTTGAAGCCCTCGGGGAACACCCCGACCAGGTCGCCGCCGCCGAGCAGCCGCTCGGCGTCGGGGTTGCAGGCCACCGTGCCGCCGGTCTTGCGGGCGATCTCCGACACCACCGGCATCCGGAAGACCAGATCGGCGCCGAGCAGGCGCAGGTAGCGGTGGGCGGGGTGCTTGTCGTGCAACGCCGCCGAGAGGATCAACGCGTCCAGCGCCACGGTGCCCGAGTGGTTGCCGACCACGAGGGCGGGCCCGTCCAGGGGCACGTGCTCCACGCCGCTGACCTCGGTGCGGAACCAGTCCCGGTAGAGCAGCCGCAGCAGCGGGTGGAAGACCGCGTCGGTCAGCTCCGGGTCGAAGCCGAACTCGTCGACCTCGTAGTCGCCGGAGAGTCGCCGACGCAGGAACGCCAGGCCGTTCGCGACCCTGCGGTCCCAGTGGTCCCCCGGCCGGTCCGGCACAGCCGGTGCGGTGCCACCCGGCCCGCTCCCGGCGCGGGACGCGGCGTCGGGCTGGTCGGCGGCCGGCCTGTCGGGCTCGTCGGTGGACGCGGTGTCGACCTCGTCGGCCTGCGGCGGGACCGGCGCGGCCCCGGCCGCCGGTCGGTGTCCGTTGCGCCGCGCCGGCTCCGCGTCCGGTGCGGTCGGCCCCGGTGGTACGTCGAACCGGCCGATACCCGCCGGGTCGCGTCCCTCCCCCGACCCGGTCACGACGCCACCTCGGTTCCCGACTGCGGGGCTCGCAGGACCGGCTCACTCCTCGCGCTCACGACCGCTCCCGCACGGCGGCGCGGACCTGCCGGATGCCGTCCAGGACGAGCTGTTCGGCGGCGGCCAACTGGCCCCGGGTGACCACCACACCGCCGTGGTGGGCGCGGATGAAGTCGTCGAAGGCCGCAGCGGTGGAGCGGGGTGTGAAGCCGTACTCCTGCTCCAGCCGGGTCGTGTCGACCACCCGGCCGTGCACGAACAGGTCGACCTGGTCCAGGCCGTAGCGACCGAAGCCCATGCTGCGGGCCAGCGCGGCGGCACCGGAGAGGCCCGGCTCCAGCACCGGCACGGCCACCCGACCGGCCCGCCGGATCGCCTGGGACAGCGACAGCACCCCCGGGCCGGCGACGTTGTAGGTGCCCGGGTGGTCCTCCACGATCGACCGGTGCAGCACCTCCAACGCGTCGTCGATGTGCAGGAACTGCAACCGGGGATCACGGCCGAAGACGGTGGGCACCAGCGGCTGCGAGAAGTAGCGGGTCAACGTCGTGTCGGCGGTGGAGCCGATGAACGGGGCGAAGCGCAGCACCGTCGCGGTGACGTCGGACCGACGGCGCCGGAAGCCGCGGACGTACCCCTCGACGTCGAGGATGTCGCGGCCGAAGCCGCCGCGTGGCACCTCGCGCGGCTCGGTCTCCTCGGTGAACACCGCCGGGTCCCGGAACGACACCCCGTACGCGGCGGTCGACGAGCGGACCACCAGCTTGCGCAGCCGGGGGGCGCGCTGGCAGGCGGCGAGCAGCTGCATGGTGCCGATGACGTTCTGGTCCTTCATCGCCGAGCGGCCGCCGTGCTGCGGGTCGGGAGCGCTGACCAGCGCGAGGTGCACCACCGCGTCGACGTCCAGATCGGCGAGCAGCCCGCCGAGCGAGCCGGAGTCGACGCGGATCCGTTCGACCCGGTCGAGGAGGTCGGTGAACTCGGCGCCGGGCTCCGGAGCGTCGACCCCGATGACCCGCTCGATACGCGGGTCGGCGGCCAGTCGGGCAGCCACGTGGGCGCCCAGGTAGCGGCCGACCCCGGTGATGACGACAACCCCCGGAGCACCAGAGGTGCTGCCGGGGGTCATCTGAGGCACCTACCCCGGCAGGAGGGATCGAGCCGGGACGACCACGGCCTGATCACCTGAGCCTCCGGGGATCGACAGTTTGGCAAGTGACGCCGGATGCCGGGCCGCTGGCCCGGCGGAGGTCACTTGCCGAGACGGCGACGCTGGACGCGGGTCTTGCGCAGCAGCTTGCGGTGCTTCTTCTTAGCCATGCGCTTGCGGCGCTTCTTGACCACCGAGCCCATACGACAGCCTTTCGATACAACGTGCGGGGCGGACCGGATGACACCACGCAGGTGGCGACGGCGACCGCATGCGGACAACGGACCGGACCAGTCTGGGCGGCGGGGCGCACCGGTGGGGTCTCGGTCGGGCTCCAGGGTAGCCGCAGAGGGTCAGCCGGACCAACGCGGCCCCGCCGGTGCCCTACCGATGCCCGTTACGTCACGCTCGGCGGACGGGGCGGTGGCTCAGGCGGTTTCCTGAAAAGCGCCCCGCAGATATTCGTGCACGGCGTGCTCGGGCACCCGGAATGACCGGCCGACCCGGACAGCGGTGAGCTCACCGCTGTGCACCAGGCGATAGACCGTCATCTTCGACACCCGCATGACCGTCGCCACCTCGGCGACGGTCAGGAACTTGACCTCCGACAGCCGTCCGTCGGACTGCGACCCGGCCATGGCTCACCGACCCATCCCATGCCCGGCGCGTGCCAACCCGACGGATGCTCCGGGCCGGGCCGGCGACGCGCGTGTTACCAGTACGGTAGCGGGGCGGCTGTGACCGGCGCGATCCCTTCGTACAACTGATCATGTTTCGGCCGCTGGTTCACCCGATCCGTGCTCCCGGTATCTCCCCGCCTGCGCCGGCCGTCCGTTTGCGGTCGGGGCTCACTCGGCGCGCAGGGCGACCACCGGGTCGAGCCGGCCGGCGCGCTGCGCGGGGACCACCCCGAAGACGATGCCCACCACCGCCGACACGCCGAAGGCGAGCGCCAGCGACCACCACGTGATCGCCGCCGGAATCGGTGACAGCGCGTCCACCAGCAGCGCGGTTCCCACGCCGAGCGCCATCCCGGTCAGGCCGCCGATCGTGGTGAGCAGCACCGCCTCCAGCAGGAACTGCACCCCGATGTCGCGGGGGCGCGCGCCGACGGCCTTGCGCAGGCCGATCTCCCGGGTCCGCTCCCGGACGCTGACCAGCATGATGTTGGAGACGCCGACCCCGCCGACGAGCAGCGAGATGCCGGCGATGGCGGCCAGCACTCCGGTGAGTACGCCGAGGATGTCACCGAGCACGCCGAGGATCTGCTGCTGGGTGACCGCGCTGAACTCGGTGTCCGGGTGCCGGCGGCTCAACTCGGCGACGATCCGCTCGCCCAGCTCGTCGATCCGTTCCCGGTCCGGCGCCTTCACCGCGATGCCGTCGACCCGCTGGGTGCCCCAGAGCCGCTGCGCTGCGGTCACCGGCACGTGCACCTCGTCGTCCCGGTCGACGCCGAGGCTCTGGCCGAGCGGCGCGAAGACACCGATCACCCGGAACCGCACGCCGGCCAGCGTCACCTGCTGCCCGAGCGGGTCACGGTCGGGGAAGAGCGCGCGGGCCACCGAGTCGCCGAGCACGGCCACCCGCCGGCTGGTGTCCACGTCGGTGCCGGTGAGGTAACGGCCTCGGGCCAGCGACCGGGTGAACACCGCCGGCGTGGTCTCCAGTACGCCCTGCACGGTGGTGAAGTCGGAGCGGGCGCCGGCCCGTGCGGTCGCCCCGGAGGCGACGGTGACCGCCACCCGCTCGGGATCGCCGACCACCCGGGAGACGGCGTCCGCGTCCTTGAGGGTCAGCGGCGAGACCACCGGCGCGTTGCCCACCTCGATCCTGCCGGGGACGACCAGCAGCAGGTTGGAGCCGAGCCCCTCGACCTGCTGCTCCACCTTCTGCTTGGTGCCGGTGCCGATGGCCACGAGCAGCACCACCGAGGCCACCCCGATGATCACCCCGAGCATGGTCAGCGCACTGCGCAACCGGTTGGCCCGTAACGCGTCCAGCGCCACCCGCCACGCCTCGGCGACCCTCACGACCCGCTCCCGCCACCGGTCGCCCTGCCGGCGTGGTCGGTGCCGCTGCCGGTGGCCGGCGGGCGCGGAAGGCGCCCGGTGGCTCCAGCGGCGCCACCGGAGCCACCGGACGGGTGCCCCGGGCCGCTTCCGGACACGGACCGAGGCTCCGCGCTGGGAGCGGCGACCAGTGTCGCAGGTCGACCGTGATCAACGAACGGCGGTAGATCATGGAGGTCCGTAGAGCCGTCGCCGGCGCTGTCCGCCACCACCACGCCGTCGCGCATGGTGATCCGGCGACGGGCCCGAGCGGCCACCTCCTGGTCGTGGGTGACCATCACCAGCGCCACCCCGGACTCGACGTTCAGCTGCTCCAGCAGCTCCAGCACGGCCGCCCCGGTGACGCTGTCGAGGTTGCCGGTGGGTTCGTCGGCCAGCAGCACCGTCGGCTCGGTGACCAGGGCGCGGGCGATGGCCACCCGCTGCTGTTCACCACCGGACATCTGGTTGGGCCGGTGGTCCAGCCGGTGCCCGAGACCCACCCGGCCGAGCATCGCCGCCGCCCGCTCCCGGCGCTGCCGGGCCGGTACGCCCCGGTAGACCAGCGGCAACGCCACGTTCTCCACCGCGGAGGTCCTCGGCAGCAGGTGGAACGCCTGGAAGACGAAGCCGATCGTCTCGTTGCGCAGGGTGGCCATCTCCGGCGGGGAGAGGGCACCCACGTCCCGCCCGCCGATCACCAGCCGGCCGCCGCTGGGCCGGTCGAGCCCGCCCAGCAGATGCATGAGGGTGGACTTGCCCGAGCCGGACGGCCCGACCAGCGCCACGTAGTCACCCGGCTGCACCACCAGCGACACCCCACGCAGCGCCTCGACGGACACGCCGTCCAACTGGTATGTGCGGGACACGTCCACCGCCTCGATGGCGGGGACGCCCTCGCCGTCCAGCGCGGCGGGTCGGGTCACCGCACCTCCTGGCCGTCACGCACCTGGTCGGTGCCACGCACCACGATCCGGTCGCCCGCCTGCACGCCGTCGAGGATCTGCACCAGATCCGACCCCTGCACACCCACGGTCACCGGCGCCCGGTCCGCCTTCCCGTCGCGGACCACCCAGACCGCGTCCCGACCGTCGGCCGAGAACACCGCCGAGGCGGGGACGGTCACCGCGTCGGCGGCCTCGCGTACCCGCAGGTGCACGATCGCGTTCATTCCCGGGCGCGGCACCGGGGCGAGCTCGTTCTCGGCGAGCCTGCCCGCTTCCAGCGTCAGGCGTACCCGGTAGGTCACCCCACCCTGCGCCGAGTTCGTCGGGAGCACGTCGACCGAGCGGACCGTGGCGTCATAGGTGGCGCCGGGCACGGCGTCCAGCTCGACCGTGGCGGTCACGCCGGTCCGGACCAGCAGCACGTCGGTCTCGTCCACCTCGGCGAGCAGCCCCAGCTGACCGGTGTCCACCACGGTGAGCACGGGCGTGCCGGCGGTGACCTGGCCACCGACGACGACCGCGTCGTCCACCCCGGCGGGCGGCCCGCCCTGACCGGGTGCCAGCACCGACGGGTCGATTCCCGCCGCCTGGGCGCCACCGGCCTGCTCCAGCAGCCCGGCCAGGTCACCGGTCGATCCACCGCTGGCGCGGGTGCCGCCCGGCTGCACCACCCCGGCGATCGGGGCCCGCAGGGTCAGCGCGTCGACGGTCGCCTTCGCCAGGTCGTACGCCTGCTGGGCCTGGAGCCGTTGTGCCGCGGACAGCGCGCCGACGGCGGAGTTCAGCCCGCTGATCCCCCGCTGCACCGCGCGGACGGCCTGGTCGGCGCTGCGCGCGGCGGCCGCGTACTGCCGTTGGGCGGAGGTCACCTGCGTCAGCAGCGCGTCACGCACCTGCGGGTCGGCGATCTTCTCGGCGGCCTTCCGGGCGGCGTCGAACGCCTCGTCGGCGGCCTTGTCGGTGCCGCGCCGGCTGCCGGTCAGGTCACCGGTGGAGGCACCCCGACCGGCTCGTTTCGCGGCGGTGAGCGCCTCCCTCGCCTGGCGAAGCCGCTGCTGGGCGGAGGGTGAGTCGACCGTGGCGAGGACCTGCCCGCGCTTCACCCGCTGTCCGGGTTGGACGCGCAGGTCGGACACCGTGCCGTCGGCGGGAGCGGTCAGGGTGGCGGCGGCCCGGGCGGTCACCGTCGCCGGCGCGTCGATCACCTCGGCGACGGGACTGCGCGCGGCCGAGGCGAGCGTGACGGGCGGCTGCTCGTCCCCGCACGAGGCGGCGGTGGTGGCGGTGAGGACGGCGACGGCGGTCAGGGCGACGAGCAGGCGGGGCCGCGTGGCGCTGACGGGACGCGGCGACGTGGGGCGGCGCACCCATCGATCGTACGGCTCACCCGGTAGGCGACCAGGTGCCCTCAGCCGGCGGCGGCGCGGACGTACGCCACGCACTCGTCGTGCAACGTCGACCACCGCTCGCCGAACGCCTCCTCGGCGGCGGCGTCGAGGGCCTTGCGCTCGTGCACCACGGCCTCGAAGAAGGTGAGCAGCCGCTGCGGCCCGTACCGGTCGACGAGGTGCCGGACGGCGAGGTAGCCGACGCCGTAGCTGCCGCCGACCCGCTCGGCGGGCGCGTCGTCGGCGGGCGTGACGCCCTCCAGCCGGCCGTCCCAACCGCCCCGGACCAGCTTCCGCACCTCGGCGAGCCCTTCGTACCGGTCGACCGGCTGCCCGCCGGCGCCCGCGAGCTCGGCCAGCCCTTCCACCAGCCACCAGGTCGTCCTGCCCGGGTAGCCACGCTCGGGCAGCGAGGCGGCGTGGGTCAGCTCGTGCCGGAGCAGGTCGTCGGCGCTGCTGCTGGCGAGCCCTTCGGCGTTGAGCACCACCTCGTGGTGGCCGCCACCGACGGTCACCGCGTAGCCGCCGGTCCACTGTGGTCTGCCGCCGCCGTACCAGCGCTGCCATTCGGCTCGGCCGGCGTAGAAGATCCGGTACCGGTCCGGTGGGGACCCGGCCACCACGTACCCGTCGGCCACCTTCGCCGCCGCCTCGGCCTGTGCGAGCAGGCCGGGCAGCTTGCCGCGCAGCGCCGGGGTGGTGGCCACGATGGTCCGCGGGCCGATCGCCACGGCGAGGTCGCTGATCTCCCACGGGCGGGTGCCGGTCTCCGCCGATCGGGACTCTTCCAGGGCGACCAGCCGTGGCTGGTCGCCGTTCTCCCGCCAGCGGGTGCCGATCAGCACCGGGCTGGGCCGGCAGTCCGGCGTCACGAAGCAGTACTGGAAGCGCACCAGCAGCCGCCACTCCCCCGGCTTGCCGACGACCGGCGCGGGCAGGCCGCTCGGCTCGGCCCGCCAGACGGTCAGCTTCAGCGCGCGCAGCGCGGCGAAGCGCCGACGCAGGTCGGTGTGCGCGGCCGGGTCGGCGACGGCGAGGAAGCCCGCCCGGTCGCCACCGAGGAGTGCCGTGGACTGCCGCTGGAGCTGGGCGGTCATCCGGTCGGCCAGCCCTCGCGCGACGGCGGTGGCCGGGTCGTCGCTCGCCGCGGCGTCGATCCGGCTGACTGTGGGACGGCTGCCGGATTCGCGGACCACGCCGACCACGAGCAGCGCCGGCAGGCCGCAGCCGAGCAGCAGGACGACCACCACGAGCACCGTCCACAGCGGCCAGAGCCGCCGCGGTGCCGGCTGCTGCACCCCGTCAATCACCCGCCGAAGGGTACGACCATTCGGTCGATCGGGCGAGGCCGACCCGGCCGGGTCGAACCGTTGCGGGGACCGGACGACCTGGTCACGGAGCGTTGACCGGCCAGGAGCGGAACGAGACGTCCAGGCCGGCGACCAACTGGTGGTACGAGCGGTCCACCTCGCGGGGCAGGCCGAAGCCGCCGGTGGCCTCCAGCGAGACGAACCCGTGCAGGGCACTGCGCAACGCCCGGGTGGCGTCCACCGCGTCGTCGCCGGTGAGCCCGTATCCGCGCAGCACCGCGTAGATGGCGCCGACCGCCCGCTCGCCCGCCACGACGTGCTCGGGGTCGGCGGGATCGGGCACCCGCTGGGTGGCCGGGTAGCGGCCGGGGTGCCGGCGGGCGTAGTCGCGGTAGGCGTCGGCCATCGCCCGGAGCGCGTCACCGCCGGCCCGGCCGGCGGCGGCGGTGGTCAGCTCGGTGGCCAGCTCGGCGGTGGCCAGCGCGGACAGCTTCTGGATCAGCGCGTCCGCGCCCCGGACGTGCTTGTAGAGGCTGGGTAGCGCGACGCCGAGCCGGCCGGCGAGCGCGGCCAGGGTGAGCTGCTGGAGACCGACCTCGTCGGCCAGCCGGGCGGCCTCGGCCACCACGGCCCGCTGGTTGAGACCGACCCTAGGCACCGGTGCACACCGCCACGAAGCCGAGCAGTTCCTCGGCGGTCCGCTGCGGCCGGTCGGCGTGCGGGTAGTGCCCGGACTCCTCGATCATCCGCGCCTCGGCGGTGCCGAAGAGCCGGCGGGCCGCCCGCGCCTCCGCCGCCGGGTCGGGGAAGTCCGGGTCCTTGGCACCCATCAGCACCAGCACCGGCTGCCGGACCTCCCGGGCCCGGGTGGTCCAGTGCGGGTCGACCGGCTCGGCCACGCCGCGCGTCGCGGCCATCCGGCCGGGCTCGCGCAGGTTGGCCACCATCGACCGGCGGTACGCGGCATCGTCGGCGGGCCGGTGCACCGGGAAGAGCGTCTTGTGGAACATCCCGAACAGTCGGGGGCTGCGGACCACGGCCCCCAGCGCCATCCGCATCAGCGGGTTGAGCTTCGGCTGGCTGACGAAGGCGCCGATCTGCACGATGCCGGAGACCAGGTCGGGCGCCTCGGCCGCGGCGAAGACCACCGCCGCCGCGCTGGAGGAACTGCCGACCAGAACCGCCGGGCCGGCGTCGATGTCGCGGACCACGGCCAGCAGGTCGGCCCCGACCTCCGCCGGGGCGTACGTGGGCCAGCCGACGCTGGACTGTCCGTGGCCCCGGACGTCGACCGAGGCGACCCGGTGACCGGCCGCGACCAGCAGCGGCACGAGGTGCCGGAAGCTCGCCCGGTTCTCCCCCATGCCGTGCGAGAGGACGACCAGTGGGCCCTCCCCGTGCACCTCGTACGCGATGTGTCCGCCGTCCCGTCGCACCTGGCTAGTTGTCATAGCCATAAAGCTAACCCTATTAGCCATCGCCGTCAAGCCGGATACGCGAACGGGCCGGCGGGACCGCAGTGGGTCACCGCCGGCCCGTCGGCCGGTTGGTGCGGGTTACTTCTTGGAGATCAGGGCTCGGCCGAAGAAGACCAGGTTCGCCGGGCGCTCGGCGAGCCGGCGCATCAGGTAGCCGTACCACTCGTCGCCGTAGGGCACGTACGTGCGCACCGTGTAGCCCTCGCCGGCGAGCCGGGCCTGCTCCTCCGGTCGGATGCCGTAGAGCATCTGGAACTCGAAGCGCTCCGGCCCCCGGTCGAACCAGCGGGCCCGGTCCTCGCCGATCGCGATCATCCGAGGGTCGTGGGTGGCCAGCATCGGGTAGCCGTCGCCGGACATCAGGATGTTCATGCAGCGGACGTAGGACTTGTCCACCTCGCGGGTGGACTGGTACGCCACCGACTCCGGCTCCTTGTACGCGCCCTTGCACAGCCGCACCCGCGACCCGGCGTGAGCCAGCTCCCGGCAGTCCGACTCGGTCCGGCGCAGGTACGCCTGGAGCACCGCGCCGGTCGACGGGAAGTCCTTGCGCAGCCTGCCCAGCACCTCCAGCGTCGAGTCGGTGGTGGTGTGGTCCTCCATGTCCAGGGTGACCGTGGTGCCCGCCGCGTCGGCCGCCGCGCAGATCGCCCGCGCGTTGTCGTACGCCAACTGCTCGTCGAACATCTGGCCGAGGGCCGACAGCTTCACACTCACCTCGGCGGCCGGGGTGAGCCCCGCTCCGGCGAGCATCTTCAGCAGCTTCAGGTATTCGTCCCGGGTGGCGATGGCCTGCTCGGGGGTGACGGTGTCCTCACCGAGGTGGTCGAGGGTGACCGCCAGACCGTCGTCGACGAGTTCGCGGGTCGCGCGCAACGCGTCGTCGGTGGCGGCGCCGGCGACGAACCGGCGGACGACGTCCCGGGTGAACGGGGCGGTCGCGACGAGCCGCTCGACCTGGGATGACCGGGAGGCGGCGAGGATGACGGAACGGAGCATGAGCCGAGCGTATCGCCCCTGCTGGGACCCCCGCCGAGGGGCAGCCGGGAGCCGCCGCACCGACACTTTTCCAGGGGCGGGGCGGCGGCGGTGGCGTCCATCGGCTACAACGATGCCGTGGACCAACGCCCCCGCCGCCGGCTCCGGTCGGCCTCCGTGCAGCTCGGCGCGCTCACCGCCCTCGCGCTCGCCCTCTCCGGCTGCAACATGACCTCGGACGACGACGATGACGACGACTGCGCCCTCGGGCCGGCCGGCGGCGGCGACACGGTGGCCCTGGCGATGCGGGTCACCGACCCGGCCGCCGGTCGCGCCGCCCCGGAGCCGACGGCCGCGGCCCTGCCCGAGCGGGGCGGATTCGGCACCCACCTCGCCTCCTGCGGGGGCTGAGGTGCGCCGCGAGACGGTCACACCACGGCCCGACTGGGACGCCACCATCCGCGCCCAGGGGCTGGTCTACGTCGACACCGAGCTGCCCGACGGCGGGATCATGTCGTACTGGGACGAGACCGCCGCGTACGCCTTCGACCTCGACGAGGTGCTGCGGCTGGAGGAGGCCACCGAGGAACTGCACCGGATGTCGGTGGCCGCCGCCGAGCACGTGGTGGCCCACCACCGGTACGCCGAGTTCGGCATTCCGGAGTGGGCGGCCGAGGCGGTGGCCCGGTCGCTGCGGGAGGCCCCGCCCACCCTCTACGGGCGCTTCGACCTCGTCTACGACGGCAGCTGGCCGCCGAAGATGCTGGAGTACAACGCGGACACCCCCACCGCGCTGGTCGAGGCGAGCATCGTCCAGTGGTACTGGCTGGAGCAGACCCGGCCGGAGCTGGACCAGTGGAACAGCCTGCACGAGCGGCTGGTCGGCGCCTGGGCGAAGGTCGGGGCCGGGCTGCACGACCCCCGGGTGCACGTGCTCTGGTCGAGCGAGGAGGAGTCGGGCGAGGACCACATGACCGCCGGCTACCTCGCCGAGACCGCCCGGCAGGCCGGGCTGACCGTCGAGCTGCTGCCCATCCAGGAGATCGGCTGGGACGGCCGCCGGTTCGTCGACGCCGCCGACCGCCCGGTGACGACCTGTTTCAAGCTCTACCCGTGGGAGTGGATGCTGGCCGAGCCGTACGGGCGGCCCGCGCTGGACCCGGGGACTCCGACCACCTGGATCGAGCCGGCCTGGAAGCTGCTGCTGTCGAACAAGGCGCTGCTCGCGGTCCTGTGGGAGCTGTACCCCGGCCACGAGTACCTGCTCCCGGCGTACCTCGACTCGCCGCGCGGGATGTCGCGGTACGTGGCGAAGCCGCTGCTCGGCCGGGAGGGCGGCTCGGTACGCATCGTCACCGGAGAGCAGGAGATCACCAACCCGGGGATCTACGGCGACGAGGGCTGGTGCTACCAGGAATTCCGGGCGTTGCCGCAGTTCGACGGCAATCGGATGGTGCTGGGCAGCTGGATCGTCGACGGCGAGTCGGCCGGGGTGGGGGTGCGGGAGAGCGCCAGCCTGATCACTGACGGCTACGCGCGGTTCCTGCCGCACTACATCGACGCGCCGCGCGCCCCCTGAGTCGTCTACCGTTGGGGGCGTGAACTTCGACGCGTACGCCCGGACCGGCGTTGACCTGGTCAACGCCCGCCTGGACGACCTCGACGACCTGCGGGCCATCTTCCCCGACGACAACGCCTGGATGCGCGACGAGGTCGCGGACCGGGATGTCGCGATCTTCCGGCGGGCGCAGAAGCGGCTGCGTGACGTCTTCGAGTACGGCACCTCGGGGCGGGACGCCCAGGCGGTGACCGAGCTGAACGCCCTGCTGGAGGCGTTCCCGGTCCAGCCGCGCATCTCCGGGCACGACTCCAGCGACTGGCACATGCACGTGACCAGCCGGGGTGCGTCGGTCAGCGCGGAGTACCTGGCCGGCGCCGTCTGGGGGCTGTCGGTCTGGCTCTGCGAGTACGGCAGTGCCCGGTTCGGTGTCTGCGCCGACGAGCGGTGCGGCAACGTCTACCTGGACACGTCGTCGAACTGCTGCCGGCGGTTCTGCTCCGAGCGCTGCGCCACCCGCTCGCACGTGGCGGCGCACCGGGCCCGCAAGCGGGCCGCGGTCGGCGAGCAGGTGACGGTCGCTCCGCAACCGACCGCGGGCGCCGACTCGCTGACCCCGGTCAGCTAGCCCAACCACACCGGTCGACGTCCGGCCCGGTCCGCCGTCCTGCGGGCGAGGGGTCAGGCGTCGACCGGCGACGGCGCGGTCAGGTGCTGGCGGGCGAACTCCAGGGCGGCGCGCAGGTCCGCCTCACGGACCGCGCGGCTCTTGGCGCCCCGGGTGGCCACCTCCACCGCCACCGCGCCGGTGAAGCCCCGCCCGGCGAGCGACGAGAGCAGCTCGGCACAGGGCTGGGTGCCCCGCCCGGGCACCAGGTGCTCGTCGCGGCCCTCGCCGGTGCCGTCGCCCAGGTGCACGTGGGCCAGCCCGGCGCCCATCCGGTCGGCCATCTCCAGCGGGTCGCTGTGCGAGGCGGCGCAGTGCGACAGATCCAGGGTGTACGACGGGTAGCCGGTGTCGGTCGGGTCCCATCCGGGCACGTACGGGACGAACTGCCGGCCCGCCATCCGCACCGGGTACATGTTCTCGACCGCGAAGCGCAGCCCGGGGAACCGGTCCGCGACCGTCGCGAGCCCTTCGGTGAAGTTGCGCGCGTAGTCACGCTGCCAGGTGAACGGGGGGTGCACCACCACGGTCGGCGCCCCCAGTGTCTCGGCCAGCTCGGCGGCCTTGCGCAGCCTCGCCCACGGGTCCGGGCTCCAGACCCGCTGGGTGACCAGCAGGCAGGGCGCGTGCACCGAGAGCACCGGCACGCCGTAGTGGGCGGAGAGGCCGCGCAGCGCGCCGGAGTCCTGGCTGACCACGTCGGTCCAGACCATCACCTCGACGCCGTCGTAGCCGAGCGCCGCGGCCAGTTGGAACGCCGCCGCGGTCGGCTCGGGAAAGACCGACGAGCTGGACAGGAGCACCGGAACGCGGGAAGTCACATCAGCCAGGGTAGCCCGGTGGACGAAGGGCCAACGTGACGAGCGCTGGCAAACCACCCGTAACCGCCCGTGGCGATCACATCGGTTCGAGTTGATCGAGCCGGCGGAGGATGACCCCCTCCCGCAGCGCCCACGGGCAGATGTCCAGCGAGTCCAGATCGAGGCGGCGCATCACCGCTTCGGCGACCACCGCGCCCGCCAGCAACTGGTGGGCACGGCCCGCGCTGACCCCCTCCAGCTCCATCAACTGCGCCGGTGGGATGTGCCGGATGAAGCCGATGACCTGCCGCAACCCCGCGCGGGTCAAACTGCGCCGCACCCAGAGCCCGGCCCCCGAGGGCGCCGCCCCGGCCAGTCGGGCCAGGGTGCGGAACGTCTTCGACGTGCCCACCGCCCGGTCCCAACCCACCTCGGTCATCTGGTCGACCACCTTGTCCAGCCGGCCGTCCACGTACTCCCGCAGCTTCTCGACGGCCTCCGCGGACGGAGGCGCCGCGCTGTCCGGGTCGACCCGTAGCCGCTCCCGCGTCAGCCGGCCGGCACCGAGCGGCTGGGAGACGGCGACGTCCGGGTCCTCGTCGATCCCGGCGGCGAT
Organism: Micromonospora yongxingensis; assembly: GCF_052601155.1. Taxonomy (NCBI): domain Bacteria; kingdom Bacillati; phylum Actinomycetota; class Actinomycetes; order Micromonosporales; family Micromonosporaceae; genus Micromonospora; species Micromonospora yongxingensis. Next base: position 366,063 of record NZ_JBQXEO010000001.1, on the reverse strand, counting down.
CTCCAGCGAACCGCCGCCGATGTCCAGCACCAGCAGGCGCCCCGCCGACCAGCCGAACCAGCGCCGCACGGCAAGGAACGTCATCCGTGCCTCGTCGGCTCCGGACAGGACCGCCAGGCGTACGCCGGTCTCCTCGCGGACCCGGGCCAGCACCTCGGCCGCGTTGGTGGCGTCGCGGACCGCGGAGGTGGCGAACGCGATCAGGTCGTCAGCCTCCAGCCCGGCGGCCGCCGCCTTGGCCATGCCGACCGCCTTGACCAGGCCGTCCGCGCCCGCGTCGGTCAGCGCGCCATCCGGGCCGATCTGCTCGGCGAGCCGGAGCACCACCTTCTCGGAGTGCGCCGGCCACGGGTGCGCGCCGTGGTGTGCGTCCACCACCAGCAGGTGCACGGTGTTGGATCCGACGTCGAGGACACCCAGTCGCATGGTGAAGACACTAGGTGCAAGATGATTGCGCGGCTCGCCGGCCCGTGGAGGTCACCGGGCGTACGCTGGGCCGGGTGACGATGGAGCTCCGCGTGCTGGTGGACGACCCGGGCGACCCGCGCAGCCGCGAGGTGCCGCTGGACTTTCCCCGGGAGTGGATCGAGTTCGCCGACCCGGCTGACGAGACCCACCTGATCCGGGCCGACCTGACCTGGCTGCTCTCCCGCTGGACCTGCATCTTCGGCCGAGGTTGCCACGGCATCATCGCCGGCCGGTCCGCGGACGGCTGCTGCTCGCACGGAGCGTTCTTCACCGACTCCGACGACGAGAAGCGGGTCCGCAACGCCGTCAAGCGGCTCACCCCGTCGACCTGGCAGCACTTCCGGCGCGGGTTCAGGAACTGGACCGACGAGGACACCATCGACGGCAAGAACCCGGCCCGCCGGACCGCCACCCAGAACGCCGACGGGCCGTGCGTGTTCCTCAACGACGCCGACTTCGCCGGCGGGGGTGGCTGCGCGCTGCACGCCCAGGCGCTGCGCGACGGGGTGCACCCGCTGGAGTACAAGCCGGACGTCTGCTGGCAGCTGCCGATCCGGCGGGACCAGGACTGGGTCAAGCGACCGGACAACACCAAGGTCCTGGTCTCGACGCTGTCGGAGTTCGACCGGCGGGGCTGGGGCGCCGGCGGGCACGACCTGGACTGGTGGTGCACCTCCTCGACGGACGCGCACGTCGGCGCCGAGCCGATGTACCTGTCGTACGGGCCCGAGCTGACGGCGTTGATCGGCGCGCCCGCCTACGAGCGGCTGGCCGAGCTGTGCGCGACGCGCACGAAGCAGGGCATGGTCGCCCCACACCCCGCCGACCAGGTCTAAACGTCATCTGATCTTGGTAGCAATCTTGCTACCATTCTGAGATGGCCATGACACTCCGCCTTGACGACGAACGCGAACGGCGACTCCGGCTCGTCGCGGACGAGGAAGCGCGGTCGATGCACGCCGTCGTCGTCACGGCGATCGACGACTACCTGGCACGACGGAACGCCAAGGAGTTCGGTGATCTCGCCGAAGAGATCATTGAACGGCACGCCACCCTGCTCGCTCGTCTGGCGGAGTGATGCCGGACGTCCGTTACCCGACGCTCGCCGACGTGGCCAGCATCGCCCGTAAGCTCGGCGTGGGGGTCAGGGACGCCGGCCTCGTGGAGTCGGCCGTGGCCCGACCGCAGACGAGCGTGTTCGGGGAAGACGCCTACCCCGACGTCTGGACCAAGGCGGCGGCGCTGCTGCACTCACTGGTCAACAACCACCCGTTCGTGGACGGCAACAAGCGGATCGGCTGGATCGTGGCGATCGCCTTCCTGCTCCAGAACCGTGCCATCACCGTGGACCAGCTTGACGAGACCGACCAGGACGTGGCGTACGACCTGGTCATCAGCGTGTCGGAGAGCCGCCTGACCGAGGTCGCCGAGATCGCCGCAGCGTTGCGCAAGTTGTTCTGACCGATGCCGGAAACACCGGAGGGGCCCACGCTGAGCGCGGGCCCCTCCGGTTACGCCGATCACGGCTCGAACTTGTAGCCCAGACCCCGGACGGTCACGATGAAGCGCGGCGCGGACGGCTCCGGCTCGATCTTGGAGCGCAGCCGCTTGACGTGCACGTCCAGCGTCTTGGTGTCACCGACGTAGTCGGCGCCCCAGACCCGGTCGATGAGCTGACCCCGGGTCAGCACCCGACCGGCGTTGCGCAGCAGCAGCTCCAGCAGCTCGAACTCCTTGAGCGGCAACTGCACGGCGCCACCCTCCACGGTCACCACGTGCCGCTCGATGTCCATCCGCACCGGGCCGGCGGCCAGCGTGGGGGCACCCGCTTCGGCCACCTCGGGGCTCTGCCGGCGCAGCACCGCCCGGATCCGGGCCACCAACTCCCGCGGTGAGTACGGCTTGGTGACGTAGTCGTCGGCGCCGATCTCCAGCCCGACCACCTTGTCGATCTCGCTGTCCCGGGCGGTGACCATGATGATGGGTACGGCCGAGCGCTGCCGGAGCTGCCGGCAGACCTCGGTGCCCGACATCTCGGGCAACATCAGGTCGAGCAGGACGATGTCCGCGCCGGTTCGGTCGAACTCGGTGAGGGCGTCGGTGCCGGTAGCAGCGACCGAGACCTCGAAGCCCTCCTTACGGAGCATGTACGACAGGGCGTCGGAGAACGACTCCTCGTCCTCGACCACCAGAACGCGGCTCAACGGGGGGTTCCTTTCATAGCTGTCAGACCTGCCGTAGCTCGGCCGGACCGGCATCGATCCCAGCCGGCGGCAGTGTCGCCAGCAGGTCGTCCGGTGGACTGGCGGGCAGCCGGAGGGTGAACGTCGATCCACCACCAAGAGTGCTCGACACCTCCACCCGTCCGCCATGGTTGCTCGCGATGTGTTTGACGATGGCCAGGCCGAGCCCGGTGCCGCCGGTGGCACGCGAGCGGGCCTGGTCGGCCCGGTAGAACCGTTCGAAGACGCGGTCCACGTCCGTCGGGGCGATGCCGATGCCCTGGTCGGCGACGGCGATCTCGACGTGCTCGTCGTCGCCACGGGTGGTGACCCGTACCGTGGTGTCCTCGCCCGAGTAGTTGATGGCGTTCTCCACCAGGTTCGCCACCGCGGTGGCGAGTTGGGTGTCGCTGCCGTACGCGGTGAGGCCGCGCTCCCCGGTCACCGTCACCTCGACGCCCCGGGCCGAGGCGGCGGTGCGGGTCCGGTCGACCACCTCAGCGATCACCCAGTCCAGCGCGACCGGCTCCGGCGGCGGCTGCGGCTCAGCGCCCTGCAACCGGGTCAGCTCCAGCAACTCCTGCACCAACCGGCCCAGCCGGGTCGACTCGTGCTGGATCCGTTCGGCGAACCGGCGGGCGGCGACCAGGTCCTCGGAGAGGTCGGGCGTCGAGGCGTCGGCCGGCTCGGTGGCGTCCAGCAGCGCCTCGGCGAGCAGCTGGAGTGCCCCGATGGGGGTCTTGAGCTCGTGACTGACGTTGGCCACGAAGTCACGTCGCACCCGGGCCAGCCGGTGCGACTCGGTCACGTCGACCGCCTCCACGGCGATGAAGCCGTTGCCGAGACCCATGGCCCGCAGGTGCACGCCGAGCGGGTTCTCCCCCGCGCTGTCGCGACCCCGGGGCAGGTCCAGCTCGATTTCGCGCCGCACCCCGGTGCGCCGCACCTGGCCGGCGAGAGTACGGATCAACGGGTGCGCGGCGATCGAACCTGGCGTGCTGCCGGTACGCAGCAGACCCATCGCGCGTGCGGCCGGGTTGATCAGCACCGGCTCGTCGTCGTTGTCCAGCACCACGACACCGGCCCGGAGCGAGTCGATCGTCCGGCGGCCGAGCCCGGCCTGCTGCTCGTCGGCTATCGCGGGCCTCCCCCTGCTCCAGCGGGAGCGTGCGCTCCCCGATGACGTGGAGCGACCGTCCCGCGTCGGCAGGAACCGGGGCAGCAGGAGACCGGCGGCCAACCCGGCCACCAACGCCACGGCCACCACGACCGCCACCGCCCACTCCACCCGGCGATCGTAGGGTCATTGTTAACCTGGCTACCACACAGACCGGGACGAACCACCCTCACTTTCGCGAATGTTCACCCCTGCGTCTGGCGTCGTTCACCGGGGTTCATCCGGGGTCCGTTCCGCGCCACCTACCGTTGGCGTCGCACCTGCACAACCCCTGCGCCGGCACCCGCCGGCGGCGACCGACCACAGGACGTGATGATGCGCGACGAGTTCCGGGCCGACCTCCAGATCGTCAGCCAACTGCTGGTGGACATGGCGGAGGGCGTCCGCGCCGCCATGCGCCAGGCCACCCGGGCCCTGCTCACCGCCGACCGGCAGGCCGCCGAGACGGTCATCGAGCGGGACGCCGAGATCGACGACCTCTACCGGCACGTGGAGGAGCGGGTCTGTGACCTGCTCGCGCGGCAGGCGCCGGTCGCCTCCGACCTGCGGGCCATGATCACCGCACTGCACGTGGCCGCCGACCTGGAGCGGATGGGCGACCTCGCCGACCACGTGGCCAAGACCGCGCTGCGCCGGCACCCCTCGCCGGCCGTACCGGCGGAGCTGCGGTCGATCTTCACCGAGATGGCGGACATCGCCGACCGGATGGCCGTGAAGATCGGGTCGGTGCTGGCGAAGCCGGACGCCGACCTCGCCAGCGAGCTGGACCGCGACGACGACGCGATGGACGAGCTGCACAAGAACCTGTTCGCGGTGCTGCTCGGCGACGACTGGCCGTACGGGGTGGAGACGGCCATCGACGCCACCCTGCTGGGGCGCTTCTACGAGCGCTTCGCCGACCACGCGGTCAACGCCGGCGAGCACGTGGTCTACCTGATCACCGGACAGACCTCGCCCTCGGCGAGCTGATCCAGGCAGAACGACGGCCCCCGGGATCCCCGGGGGCCGTCGTTTTCGCCTCAGCGGCCCTGGTTGGCCACGGCGGCGGCGGCCGCCTTGGCGGCGGTCGGGTCGAGGTACGTGCCGCCCAGGGTGAGCGGACGCAGGTGCGGGTCGAGGTCGTAGCGCAGCGGGATGCCGGTCGGGATGTTCAGCTTGGCGATCGCCTCGTCGGAGATCTGGTCGAGGTGCTTGACCAGGGCGCGCAGCGAGTTGCCGTGCGCGGCCACCAGCACCGTCCGGCCGGCCAGGATGTCCGGCACGATGGAGTCGTACCAGTAGGGCAGCATCCGCTCGACGACGTCCTTGAGGCACTCGGTGCGCGGCATCAGCTCGGTCGGCAGCAGCGCGTACCGCGGGTCGCCCACCTGCGACCACTCGTCGTCGTCGGCGATCGGCGGCGGCGGGGTGTCGTACGACCGGCGCCAGAGCATGAACTGCTCCTCGCCGTACTCGTCCAGGGTCTGCTTCTTGTTCTTGCCCTGCAGGGCGCCGTAGTGCCGCTCGTTGAGCCGCCACGACCGGCGCACCGCGATCCAGTGCCGGTCGGCGGCGTTGAGCGCCAGCTCGGCCGTGCGGATCGCCCGGCGCATCACGCTGGTGTGCACGACGTCCGGCAGCAGGCTGTGCTCGCGCATCAGCTCGCCGCCGCGGCGTGCCTCACCCTCGCCCTTCTCGGTCAGGTCGACGTCCACCCAGCCGGTGAAGAGGTTCTTGGCGTTCCAGTCGCTCTCACCGTGTCGCAGCAGGACCAGCGTCCCGACGGTGGGCCCCTCGCTCGCAGTCATGCCGATCATCCTGCCCCACCGGGAGACGGGACACGCGGGCACCCGTCGTGACGACCACCACGTGAAAAAGCGGGTGACCTGCGGATCCGCCCACCACTAGGGTTGTAAGGCGCTGTAGTCACATCGGTCATTACTTGCAAGCGGGGGCGCCACGTGCGGACGATGCGGAGTTGGTTCCGGGACACCACCGGCGGCCTGCCGACCACCTTCTGGTACCTGTGGACCGGCACCCTGATCAACCGGCTCGGCTCGTTCGTCCTCGTCTTCCTCGCCATCTACCTGACCCAGGAACGTGGCTTCTCCGCCTCCCAGGCCGGCCTGGTGCTCGGCCTGTGGGGCGTGGGTGGCGCGATCGGCACCACCGCGGGCGGCACACTGGCCGACCGGTGGGGTCGGCGACCCACGTTGCTCACCGCACACGTGGGCGCGGCCGCCATGATGCTGGGCCTCGGACTGGCCCGGGAGCTCTGGGCGGTGGCGCTGGGTGCGTTCCTGCTCGGCATGTTCGCCGAGGCCGCCCGGCCGGCGTTCGGCGCCATGATGATCGACGTGGTACCGGCGAAGGACCGCCTGCGCGCCTTCTCGCTCAACTACTGGGCGATCAACCTGGGCTTCGCCTGCGCCGCCATCCTCGCCGGCCTCGCCGCCCAGGCCGACTACCTGCTGCTGTTCGTGGTCGACGCGGCCACCATGCTGGTCACCGCACTGATCATCTTCGTGAGGGTGCCGGAGACCCGGCAGACCGGGATCGCCGTCACCCCCGGGGCGAACGCCCCGCGCGGCGCCCTGCGCACCATCCTCACCGACCGGGTCTATCTCGGCTTCGTGGCGCTGAACCTGTTCGCCGCACTGGTGTTCCTCCAGCACATCTCGATGCTGCCGATCGCCATGGCCGACGACGGCCTCAGCCCGGCCACCTACGGCACGGTGATCGCGCTCAACGGGGTGCTGATCGTGGTCGGTCAACTCTTCGTGCCCCGACTGATCCGAGGCCGGAGCCGCTCGCACGTGCTCGCCCTGGCCGCCGTGGTGATGGGCGTCGGGTTCGGGCTGACCGCCTTCGCCGGCACCCCCTGGTTCTACGGGCTGACCGTGCTGATCTGGACGGTCGGCGAGATGCTGAACTCGCCGTCCAACTCCACCCTGATCGCCGAACTGTCCCCCGCCGAGCTGCGCGGCCGCTACCAGGGCGTCTTCTCCCTCTCCTGGCAGATCGCCGGGGCGGGCGCGCCGATCCTCGGCGGCCTGGTACGCGAGCACGCCGGCAACGACACCCTCTGGTACGGGTGCGCCGCCATCGGCGTCCTGACCGCGGTGGCCCACCTGGTGTCCGGCCCGGCGCGCGAGCGCCGCGCGACCGCGCTGCGTCGCTCCCGCGAGGCACTGGCACCGGTGAGCACCGCCCGTCCGTCGGCGTCGCAGCCCGCCGAGGCCACCGCCTGACCGGTGGCCCAGTCGCTGTGACGAACCGCCCATGATCAGGTAATCGACTGGCGGGACCGGGTCCGAGTTCCTACCGTTCAGGAGAAACGGTTAGGAAACCGAACTGTCGGGAGGTCGGGTGCACGCCCTGCGGCGCTGGTGGCACGACACCGCGGGTGGGCTCCCCGCCACCTTCTGGTACCTCTGGGCCGGTCTTCTCATCAACCGGGCCGGCGCGTTCGCCATGTTGTTCCTGTCGCTGTACCTCACCGACGCCCGTGGGGCCAGCGAGTCGCTGGCCGGCACGGTGGTCGGCGCGTACGGGGCTGGCGGGGCGGCTGGTGTGCTGCTCGGTGGGGTGCTGGCCGACCGGTGGGGTCGTCGGGCGACCCTGCTCGCCGCGCACCTGGTCACCGCCGGCCTGATGGTGGCGCTGGCCTTCAGCCGACACCTCGTGCTGATCGCGGTGCTCTCCGCGCTGGTCGGGGTGGTGCACTCGATGCCGAGCCCCGCCTTCGTCGCGGCGATCGTCGACGTGGTGCCCGCCGAGCGCCGCTCACGCGCGTTCAACCTCCAGTTCTGGGCGTTCAACCTGGGCATGGCGGTCGCCTCGCTGCTCGCCGGGGTGCTGGCCGAGGCGAGCTTCACCGCACTCTTCCTGGTCGACGCGGGCGCCACCCTGGCCGCTGCCGCCGTGATCGCCTGGAAGGTGCCGGAGACCCTGCGGCGGACCGCGCCGACCGTCGACCTGCCGCCGCCCACCCGGACGGCGTCAGGTGCGGTCCGGCCCCGGCGACCGGGCCTGCACACCGCGCTCACCGACCGGACCTTCCTGGTCTTCGTCGGGCTCACCTTCGTGCTGGCCGTGCTCACGCTGCAGACCTCCACGATCATGCCGTTGGCCATGCGCGCGGACGGTCTGGGCCCGTCGGCGTACGGGCTGGTGGTGGCGCTCGGCGGAGCGCTGATCGTGCTCGGGCAACTGTTCGTGCCCCGGCTGATCGACCGGCACCGCAAGCACGTCGTGCTGGCCGCCTCCACCGCCCTGCTCGCGCTGGGCTTCGGCGTGCTCGCCGTCGCCGACGAACTGGCCGTCTACCTGGGAGCGGCGGTCGTCTGGACGGTCGGCTCGATGCTCGCCGCCCCGCCCAACGCGCAGATCAACGCGGACCTGGCACCGCCGCAGCTGCGTGCGCGGTACCAGTCGGTCTTCTACCTGACGTTCCCGGCCGCGGCGTTCGTGGCACCCACGCTCGGCGGGGTGAGCCTGCAGTACCTCGGCGACCGGCACTGGCTGATCATCGGCGGGCTCGGCCTGCTGGCCGCGTTCGGCCACCTGCTCGCCGGGCCTCCCCGGGAGCGCCACGTCGCCGCACTGCGCCGGGCCACCGACCGCGGGCCGGCACCATCTGCCGACCACGCGCCGGCCCGGTGATCCCCGCCCGGGGGTACGACATACGCAAAGCGCCCACCACGTCCCGAAGGTCGTGGTGGGCGCCCGCCGGTGGGGCCGGCGGCGGCGGGCAACACTCACCCCCGTAAGCGTCGCCCGCTCGCGCCGCCGGTCCAAACAGGTGGGCACCGTCCCCCAACGGTTGGTCCACCCGTCCCCTCGCGCCTCGCCTGGTGCGCGGATCTGATCGATCCGCCGCTCCCCCGAACGTTTCCAAGCGTGGCGCGGTGCAATAAAGTTAGTTCGCCCGGATTCTGGATTCAACCCAGACCAGCTGTCTCGCCGGTCACAACTGGTGAGTATCCCCAGTTCGGGCCTCGGTCTCTGGCAACAGCGGCATACCCCTCGGGCATTCCCGCAAACACCTCAACCGTCCTCCCGATCGGGTGACTCCGTCCGGAAGAAGTTGCTCTGCCGGCCGTCGCGCATCTGCTCCTGGTAGATCAGGTTCAGCCGGCGCAGGTCGAAGGTGTGGAACCACTCATCCCAGGTGATTTCGCGGATCCGGCTGCTCTCCCGGTAACCGGGGATGTTGAAGGTCAGAACCCCCGCCCGGCCTTCCCGCTCGGTGCCGGCGATGGTCGCCGGCTTCGCACCCCGGTCCGCGGCCCAACGCATGATCACGTCATGGTTGGTGGTGATCAGGCTCCGTCCCGGGCGCTCCGGCCGGTCCGTGACCGACGCGATCACCTGCGAGCTGCGCGCCGACCGTTGCGTGCCCGGACCGGTCCGGATACCGCCAGCCGTCGTACCGCCGGCGGCCGGCCTGCTCGCCGCGGCCCCCTTCGCCGGCGCCGCCCGCTTCGCCGCCGGTCGCGACGGGGCCTTCTTCGCCGGCGCCTTCCGCGCGGGCGCGGTACGGGCCGTCGTGGCCTTCCGCGCGGGCGCGGTCTTGCGCGCGGCCGCGGTCTTGCGGGCAGTCGCCGACGTGCGGGCGGTGGTCGACTTCGCCGGCGTTGTCCTCTTCGCAGCGGTCGTCTTCCTGGCCGCCGTCTTCTTCGCCGCCGCCGTTTTCTTCGCCGCCGTCGTCTTCTTTGCCGCCGCCGTCTTTCGCGCGGCGGTCGTGGACTTCGCCGTCGTCTTCTTCGCGGCGGTCGTCTTCTTCGCGGCGGCCCGCTTCGCGGGGGCGCTCTTGTTCGCCGGCGCGGCCTTCGCGCGGCTCGGCGCCGCCCTGGACGCCGACTTCTTCGTGGTGGCGGCGCGGCCCGCCGACGCCCTGGTGCCGCCGGCCCGGCCAGCCGGGCCGGTGCTGCGCCGGCCGGCGCCGCCGGACTCGGCCCGCAGCGAGCGCACCAGTTGTTTCACCAGGTCGGGCTTGCGCAGTGCGGAGATCCCGGAGACCCCCCGCTTGCGTAGCTGCCCGCGGATGTCATCCACCCGCATCCGCGAGATCTCCGACTCGGAAACTCCCGGACTGTTCGGCGTCTGGTTGCCAGCCTGTCGTTTCGTGGTGGTCGCAGTCCCGCCGCGACCTGAGCTGTTCCGCTGAGCCATGCGACGCTCACGCTCCTCGACACTCCGTCCTCGGCGCGCGGGGGTCCCCTGCCGCACCGCGCGGTGCGGCATACCCGTCAGGAGCGGTCCGAACCTCCGGCCGGCCGGACGACCGACCGGGCCGGGTCGTTGAGCCGGTCAGGCATGGCCGGGCAGCCGGTCAGGCCGGGTCCGGACCGGAGCCGGAGGGCTGGAAGAGGTGCGTGAACGCGGCCAGGTTGGCGGTGGACTCACCGCGCTTGACCCGCCACTCGTACTCGCGCCGGATGGAGCTGCCGAAGCCGATCTCCAGCATGGTGTCGAAGGACTCGTCGGCGTACGTGAGCACCGCACCGAGCAGCCGGTCCAGCTCGTCGGCGTCCACGCCGGCCGGGTTGACCCGCCCGGTGAGGTACACGTCGCCGACCGCGTCGGTGGAGAAGGAGACCGCGTACATCCGCGCGTTGCGCTGCAACAACCAGGCCCACAGCTCCTCGCGCCGCTCGTCCGGTTGGCGCATCACGAACGCCTCGATGCGCAGCGCGTGCTCACCGATGATCAGGTTGCAGACGGTCTTGAGCTTGTGGGTGCCCGGCAGGGTCACCGCGTACGAGCCTGGACCGGTCGACTCCCAGGCCAGGTCCCGCTCGGCACACACCGACTCGATCAGGGTCGCAAGATCGCTCTTCGGGCTCACCGGACCCACTCTACGACCGACCCGTCCGGCGCACCGGACAGCGACCGGCGCCCCCGGTCACCAGGAGCAGGAGAGGGCGGGGTCGCTGGCCAGGTCGGCGGCGAGGCGGCTGCGGTGGGCGGCCATCGCCTCTCCGTAGACGGCGAGCAGGCCGGAGACCGTACGGTCCCAGGAGAACTGCCGGGCGTGCTTCTCGGCGCCTCGGGACAACTCCGCCCGCCGGGCCCGATCCGGCAGCAGGCGGGCCAGCGCGAGGGCCCAGTCCGCCGGGTCGTGCCCGTCGATCAGCACCCCGCTCACCTGGTCCCGGACGGCGGTGACCAGCCCGCCGACGGCGGCGGCGAGCACGGGCGTACCGCAGGCCTGCGCCTCCAGGGCGACCAGACCGAAGGATTCGTTGTGCGACGGCACCGCGACCAGGTCGGCGGCCCGGTACAGGGCGGGCAGGTCGTCCCCGGTGCGCGGCGGCAGGAAGCGCACCCGGTCGGTCACCCCGAGGGTGGCCGCCAGCTCGATCAGCGCGGTGGGCCGGTCCAGTCCGCTACCGCTGGGCCCGCCGCAGATCGCCACGGTCACGTCGTCGGCGAGCGCCGGGTCGCGCTGGCGCAGGGCGGCGACCGCGCGGATCAGCACGTCGGGGGCCTTGAGCGGCTGGATCCGACCGACGAAGGCCACCACGTACCCGTCGACCGGCAGCCCCAGCCGGCGGCGGGCCGCCCGGGTCGCCGAGGACCGGTCGCCCGGCGCGGGCCGGAACCGGTCCAGATCGACGCCCGGCTCGACGACGGCGACCTGGGTCGGGTCGGCGTCGTACCGCTCGACGAGGTCGCGGGCCTCCACCCGGGTGTTGGCGACCAGGCGGCTCGCCTCGGCGACCACCTGCTCCTCGCCGATCACCCGGGCCTTGGGCTCCGGCCGGTCACCGGTCGCGAGCTGGGCGTTCTTGACCTTCGCCAGGGTGTGCGCGGTGTGCACCAGCGGCACCCCCCAGCGTTCCTTGGCCAGCCAGCCGACCTGACCCGAGAGCCAGTAGTGGGAGTGGATCAGGTCGTAGTGCCCCGGCGGGCGGGACGCCTCGGCCCGCAGCACCCCGGCGGTGAAGGCGCAGAGCTGGCCCGGCAGTTCCTCCTTGGTGAGCCCTTCCAGAGGGCCGGAGGTGATGTGCCGGACCTGCACACCGGGTGCCATCTCGACCACCGGAGGGAGATCCCCGGAGGTGGCCCGGGTGAAGATCTCCACCTCGACGTTGGCCTCGGCGAGCCGCCGGGCGACCTCGAGGATGTAGACGTTCATTCCGCCGGCGTCGCCCGTTCCGGGCTGGTGCAGCGGGGAGGTGTGTACGGAGAGGGTGGCGATGCGGCGCGGCCGGGGCCACGGTTGGGCACCTCGCTGACGACCGACACCGGTGTGCAGTTCCGCCACGTCCGCTCCTCTTGTCACGGTTAATGCCGTCACGCACGACCGGCGCTTCTCGCTCAACCTGTACGCCGAACGTCATCTTCCCCATCGGGCCATCGAAATTCCCGGCGAGTCCCGCCAGGGTGACGGACCTCATCACCGCCCGCCCTCCGCATTGCCCGCCCGCGGCGGCTCGCACGCCCGCGCGGAGGGGGCCAGATCGGCGGGGTGACAATGACGGGATGACCTCTGTCGCCATCGTCACCGGAGCATCCAGCGGGATCGGCGCGGCCACCGCCCGCCGCCTCGCCGCCGAGGGCTTCCACGTGCTCGCCGCCGCCCGCCGCGCCGACCGGCTCGCCGACCTGGTCGCCGAGATCACCGCTGCCGGCGGAGAGGCGACCGCGGTGACCTGCGACGTCACCTCGGACGAGTCGGTGGCCGGGTTGGCCGAGGCCGCCGCACAGGCGCCCGGGCCGGTCACCCTGCTGGTCAACAACGCCGGTGGCGCGCGCGGCCTGGAGCCGGTGGAGTCCGGCTCGGTCGCCGACTGGCAGTGGATGTACGACGTGAACGTGCTCGGCACGCTGCGCGTGACCCAGGCGCTGCTGCCGGCGCTGGAGGCGTCCGGCGCGGGCACGATCGTGGTGGTCTCCTCCACGGCCGGCCACACGGTGTACGAGGGCGGGGGCGGCTACACGGCGGCGAAGCACGCGCAGACCGCGATCGCCGGCACGCTCCGCCTGGAACTGTGCGGCAGGCCGCTGCGGGTCATCGAGATCGACCCGGGCATGGTGAAGACCGACGAGTTCGGGCTGGTCCGCTTCGGCGGTGACGCCCAGCGGGCCGCCGCCGTCTACGCCGGGGTGCCCGACCCGCTGGTGGCCGAGGACGTGGCGGACTGCATCGCCTGGTGCGCCACCCGGCCGGAGCACGTCAACGTGGACCGGCTGGTCGTCCGGCCTCGGGCGCAGGCCGCCCAGCACAAGGTGCACCGGGTCTCCTGAGACGGATCCGCGGGAGGTCGGGATGAGCGGAGTGGCGCGACGCCGACCGCTCGGCGTGGTCACCCGGGGAACGACCAACCCGAACCGGCTCCGCCGGGTGGACAACTGGATCGTCGCCACCTGCGCCGACCGGCTGCGGGCGGCGGCCGACCCGCTGGTGGTCGACCTCGGCTACGGCGCCACCCCGGTGACCGCGGTGGAGTTGCGGGCCCGGCTGGCCGCCGGGGTCCGTCCGGACGTACGGCTGGTCGGGCTGGAGATCGACCCGGCCCGGGTGGCCGCCGCGACTCCGGCCGCCGACCCGCCCGGCCTGACCTTCGCCCGGGGTGGTTTCGAGTTGGCCGGGCTCCGGCCGGTGCTGGTGCGCGCGTTCAACGTGCTGCGCCAGTACGACGAGAGCGAGGTGCCCGGTGCCTGGCGGACGATGACGGCCGCGCTGGCCCCGGGCGGGGTGCTCGTCGAGGGCACCTGCGACGAGTTGGGCCGGCTCGCCAGTTGGTTGCTGGTCGACGCCGACGGCCCCCGGACGCTGACCCTGGCCGCGAAGCTCACCACCCTGGGCAGTCCCGCCGACCTGGCCGAGCGGCTGCCCAAGGCGCTGATCCACCGCAACGTCCCCGGCGAGCCGGTGCACGATCTGATCCGGGCGCTGGACGACGCCTGGCAGGCCGCCGCCGCGTACGCCACCTTCGGCCCCCGCCAGCGCTGGCTACGCGCCGTGAGCCAACTCAGGGACACCGGCTGGCCCGTCCTCGACCGCCCACACCGCTGGCGCCACGGCGAACTGACCCTCCCCTGGCCCACGGTCGCCCCCCGAACCTGACCCCCACTTCCCCCGCGATCATGCACTTTCGGTCGCCGTTTTGTCGCCTTTGGGACGAACTGTCCGGTCAGCAAGTGCAAGATCGCCGGGGGCGGGGGTGGGGTTGGGGCGGGTTAGACGGTGCAGTTGATGAGGACGGGTTCCGGGTGCAGGGTCACGCCGAACCGGGCGTGCACGGTGTCGCGGATGTCGGCGGCGAGGGCGAGCAGGTCGGCGGTGCGGGCCGTGCCGCTGCGGTTGGTGAGGGCGAGGGTGTGCTTGCTGGAGATGGCCACTCCGTCCGGGCCCGGGTGGCCCTTGGCGAAGCCGGCCTTGTCGATCAGCCAGGCCGCGCTCACCTTCACCGTGTCGTCGACCCCCGGCCAGGCCGGTGGCTCGCCCAGCTCGGCGGCGCGCTCGAGGAGCAGCTCGTACGTCGCCCGGTCGAGCACCGGGTTGGTGAAGAAGGAGCCGACCGAGCGGGTGTCGGGGTCGGTGGCGTCCAGCACCATGCCCTTACCGGCGCGCAGCCGCAGCACCGCCGAGCGGGCATCGGCCAGCGGGACCCGCTCACCCACCTCGACGCCGAGCGCCCGCGCCAACTCGGCGTAGCGCACCGGTCCGGACAGCGGGGACCGGGCGAGCCGGAAGTCGACGGAGAGCACCACCCAGCGGTCCCGGTACTTGAAGATGCTGCCCCGGTAGGCGAACCCGCAGTCGGTGGCGGGAACGACCTGGCGGGTGCCCTCGACCCGGTCGTACACCTCGACCCCGGTGATGGTCTCGGCGACCTCCTGGCCGTACGCGCCAACGTTCTGGATGGGGGTGGCACCGGTCGAGCCGGGGATGCCGGAGAGGCACTCCACGCCGGCCCAGCCGTTGGCCACCGTGGCGGCGACCAGGTCGTCCCACGGCTCGCCGGCCTCGACCCGTACGGTGACCGACCCGGCGTCCTCGGCGACGACCCGCAGGCCACGGGAGCGGACCAGGACGACGGTGCCGGGGAAGCCGGCGTCGCCGATCACCACGTTGCTGCCGCCCGCGAGGATCAGGACCGGCTCGTCCCCGGCCTGGACCGCTCGAATGATCTCGTCGGCACTGTTCGCGGCCACGATCCGCCCGGCCGGCCCGCCCATCCGCAGCGTGGTGTAGCTGGCCAGTGGACCAGGGATGGCACGATCGGCTTCGGTTGTCGACTGGGCGTAGGCGTCTGACACGTCTTTCACCTTAGGCTGAGGGGTAGCCGTGGCACCCACTGGTCGCCCGGCACCCCCGGGAGGATGGCAGATGAGCAGACTGCAGGGCAGCAAGGATTTCTGGATCGGTGCGCTCCGGACGGAGGGTCCGGCCTTCGCCGCAGCGGTGGCCGAGGCGCCGCCGGAAACACCGGTGCTGTCCTGTCCGGGCTGGACGGTCAACGATCTCACGCTGCACCTCGCCGGCATCTACCACTGGGTTTATTCGTTCGCCGGCTCCGGTGTGACCACCGCGCCGGCCCCCCGGGACCGGTCCCGGTCCGGGGCGGACACGGGTGTCAGTGCTCTCCAGTTCTGGCAGCAGGGGTACGACAAGCTGATGGTCCTCCTCGACGGGCTCGACTCGGAGGCCCCGGCGTGGAACTGGGCCCCGCAGCCGAAGAAGGCCGGCTTCTGGCCGCGTCGGATGGCGCACGAGACGGCGGTGCACCGCTGGGACGCCCAGCTCGCCATCGCCGCCGGTGACCCGGTGGAGTCCAAGCTGGCGGCCGACGGGGTGAGCGAGGTGCTGGACACCTGGCTGCCCGCGGGCAGGCGGCAGGTGGCGGGCGACTGGCACGGGGTGGTGCAGCTGTCGGCGACCGACGCGGCCCAGGACTGGTACCTGCGGCTGCGCGGCCAGGGTGTCGCGCTGCTCGACACCGCGACGATCTTCGACCACGACGACCATCACGCCCGGGCACAGGTGAGCGGCACGGCGAGCGACCTGCTGCTGGCGCTCTGGGGCCGGATCAGCTTCGAGACGCTGGACGTCGCCGGCGACCGCACCCTGCTCGGCGGCCTGCGTACCGGCTGACCGCCGGCCGGACATACGTCGAGGGCGTCACCCCACCGGGGTGGCGCCCTCGTTTCGCGTCGATGTCCGACGGCCAAGAACGAAAACGAGAGAGCGCTCTCTTGACAGCGCGGAAGCGACCGGACACCCTGTCGTGAGAGCGCTCTCCCAGCCACTCCGAACACCACCCGACCACCTTGAGAGGGGTCCGAATTCCCATGGCTGTCTTCCCGCGCCGCCGCCTCGCCGCGGTGGCTCTCGCCGCCGCCACCGCCCTGCTCGTCACCGCCTGCGGAGGCGCCGACGAGGCGGACGGGGACGGACCGGTCACGCTGACCGTCGACGTCTTCGGCCAGTTCGGCTACGAGCAGCTCTACCAGGAGTACATGACCGCGCACCCCGACGTGAAGATCGTCGAGCGCGGCACCGGCACCAACCTCGACGAGTACTCACCGAAGCTCACACAGTGGCTGGCCGCCGGCCGGGGCGCCGGCGACGTGGTGGCCATCGAGGAAGGGCTGATGGTCGAGTACAAGGCCAACCCCGGCAACTTCGTCAACCTGCTCGACCACGGCGCCGCCGACCTCAAGGGCAACTTCCTCGAATGGAAGTGGAACGCCGGGCTGACCGCCGACGGCAAGCAGCTGATCGGCCTCGGCACCGACGTCGGCGGCATCGCCATCTGCTACCGCAAGGACCTCTTCGAGAAGGCCGGCCTGCCCACCGCGCGGGACGAGGTCTCCAAGCTCTGGCCGACGTGGCAGGACTACATCGCCACCGGAGAACGGTTCGTCGCGGCGAAGACCGGGGCGTCCTTCCTCGACGCGGCCACCAACACCTTCAACACCATCCTGCTCCAGACCGCAGGCAACACGACCGGCTACAGCTACTACGACACCAGCGGCAACCTGGTCGTCGACAGCAACCCTGCCGTCCGGCAGGCCTATGACACCACCATGGACATCATCGACTCGGGCCTCTCCGGAAAGTACGGCTCCTGGTCCGAGGAGTGGGTCTCCGCCTTCAAGCAGTCGAAGTTCGCCACCATCGCCTGCCCCGCCTGGATGACCGGCGTCATCGAGGGCAACGCCGGCCCGGCCGCCCAGGGCAAGTGGGACATCGCCCGGGTGCCCGGTGACGGCGGCAACTGGGGTGGGTCGCACCTCGCCGTGCCCAAGCAGAGCAAGCACCAGGCCGAGGCGATCGAGCTGGCCAAGTTCCTGACCAGCGCCAAGGGCCAGATCGGCGCGTTCAAGGCCAAGGGCCCGCTGCCCTCCTCGCCCCAGGCGCTCGACGACCCGGCGATCGCCGGCGCGACCAACGCGTACTTCTCCGGGGCACCTGTCGGCGCGATCTTCGGCACCGGCGCGAAGAGCCTGAAGCCGGTCTACATGGGCCCGAAGAACCAGGCCGTCCGCACCGAGGTGGAGAACGCCGTACGGACCGTCGAGCTGGGCCAGCGCAACCCCGAACAGGGCTGGGCCGACGCGGTGGCCAACGCGAAGAAGGCCGCCGCCAAGTAGCCCCTTCCCACCGCGCCGATCCAGGGCGAACCGTCGCGCTCAGAGATGAGCTGGCCGCGACACGCCCTGGATCGGCGCGGGACGGGAGGCCGGAAAGGAGCTCTCGGGAATGACCGTTCAGCTTGACGCCCGGCCGCCGGTCGCACCGGCGGCCGGTGGCCATCGCCGATCGTCGGGGCGGCTGAGCCGGCTCGACACGCGCTACTCGCCTTACCTCTTCGTCGCACCGTTCTTTCTGCTCTTCGCGGTGTTCGGGGTCTACCCGCTGATCTACACGTTCTGGGTCTCGCTGCACGACTGGGACCTGCTCGGCACCGACCATCCGTTCGTCGGCGCGGCCAACTACACCCAACTGCTCGCGGACGGCGACTTCTGGCACGCGGTGGTCAACACACTGGGCATCTTCGTGATCTCCACCGTCCCGCAGCTGCTGGCCGCGCTCTGGCTGGCCAACCTGCTCAACCGGGGGCTGCGGGCCCGCACCGGCTGGCGGATGGCGGTGCTGGTGCCCAACGTGACCTCCACCGCCGCCGTGGCGATCGTGTTCGGGGTGATCTTCGGCCGCGAGTTCGGCATGGCGAACTGGCTGCTCGACATGGTCGGCCTGGACCCGATCGCCTGGAAATCCGACCGGGTCGCCTCCTGGGTGGCCATCTCCGCCATGGTCGACTGGCGGTGGACCGGCTACAACGCCCTGATCCTGCTGGCCGCGATGCAGGCCATCCCCCGCGATCTCTACGAGTCGGCCGCGATCGACGGCGCCAACCGGGTCCGGCAGTTCTGGTCGATCACCGTGCCGCTGCTCAAACCGACGATCATCTTCTGCGTCATCATCGCCACCATCGGCGGGTTGCAGCTCTTCACCGAGCCCCGGCTGTTCCACTCCGGCACCAACCCGATCCGCGGCGGATCGCTGCGGGAGTCGCAGACCGTGACGATGTACATGTTCGAGAACGCCTTCGCACCGCACTACAACTTCGGGTACGGCTCGGCCGTGGCCTGGCTGCTCTTCGCGCTCATCGCGCTCGTGGCGGCGGTCAACGTGCTGGTCCTGCGGCGGCTGGGCGGGTCGGGCATGGGGCCCGGGAAGGGAGCGGACCGATGAGCCGGCTCTGGCGGGCGAGCCCGCTGACGTACCTGGCCCTGGTGGTCGCCGCAGGGATGTCGATCTTTCCGATCTGGTGGATGTTCGTGGTGGCCAGTCGGTCCAGCGACGCGATGGGTCAACTGCCGCCACCGGTGACCCCGGGCGGCAACCTGGGGGCCAACATCGCCCGGCTGTTCGACAACACCGACGCGTACTTCCTGACCGGACTGATCAACTCGACGATCGTGGCGGTCACGGTGACCGTGTCCGTGGTGTTCTTCGCCAGCCTGGCCGGGTTCGCCTTCGCCAAGCTCCGGTTCCGTGGCCGCAACGCCCTGCTGCTGACGGTCATCGCGACGATGATGGTGCCGACCCAGCTCGGCGTGATCCCGCTGTACATGCTGATGACCCGGCTGCAGTGGAACGACCGGCTGCCCGCGGTGATCGTGCCGGCGCTGGTCACCGGGTTCGGGGTGTTCATGATGCGGCAGTACGCCGGCCAGGCGGTCAGCGACGAGCTGATCGAGGCCGCCCGGATGGACGGCTGCGGCACCCCCCGGATCTGGTGGCACGTGGTGGTGCCCGCA
This sequence comes from Micromonospora yongxingensis, assembly GCF_052601155.1. Taxonomy (NCBI): domain Bacteria; kingdom Bacillati; phylum Actinomycetota; class Actinomycetes; order Micromonosporales; family Micromonosporaceae; genus Micromonospora; species Micromonospora yongxingensis. The sequence goes on along the minus strand of NZ_JBQXEO010000001.1, from coordinate 346,929 downwards.
CTGCGGCCGGCCGCCGCCGTGCTCGGCCTGCTCACGTTCATGACCACCTGGAACGACTTCCTGTGGCCGTACGCTGTGTTGAACGACCCGGCGAACCCGACCGTGCAGCTCTCCCTGCGGGCGCTGTCGGACGGGTACTACCAGGACATGTCGCAGGTGTTCACCGGGACGGCCATCGCGACGCTGCCCCTGCTGCTGGTCTTCGTCCTCTTCGGTCGGCAGATCATCGGCGGGATCATGGAAGGTGCGGTCAAGGCGTGAATGAACTGCGGTTTCCCGAGCACTTCCTCTGGGGAGCGGCCACCGCCGCTTACCAGATCGAGGGCGCGGCCAGCGACGACGGACGCGGCCCATCCATCTGGGACACCTTCAGCCGCACACCGGGGAAGGTGTACCAGGGCCACACCGGCGACGTCGCCTGCGACCACTACCACCGCTACGGCGACGACGTCGCGCTGATGGCCGAGCTGGGGCTGCGGGCGTACCGGTTCTCGGTCGCCTGGCCCCGGATCCAGCCGGACGGCACCGGCCCGGTCAACCCGCGTGGGCTGGACTTCTACGACCGGCTCACCGACACACTGCTCGACCGGGGGATCGACCCGATCGTCACCCTCTACCACTGGGACCTGCCGCAGGCCCTGGGCGACCGGGGCGGCTGGACCAACCGGGACACCGCCGAGCACTTCGCCACGTACGCCACGGCGGTGTACGCCCGGCTCGGCGACCGGGTGGACGTCTGGACCACGCTCAACGAGCCGTGGTGCTCGGCCTACCTCGGCTACGGCAACGGGGTGCACGCCCCGGGTGAGCAGGATCCGGCGGCCGCCTTCACCGCCGTACACCATCTGCTGCTCGCGCACGGCCTCGCGGCGCGGGCGCTGCGGTCGGCCGGCGCAGGCAGCGTGGGCATCACCCTCAACCCCGCGGACGTGCAGCCGGCCGATCCGCAGAGCGCTGCCGACGCCGCCGCGGTCCGCCTGGTCGACGGCCTGCACAACCGGATCTTCCTCGACCCGCTGCTGGCCGGCGGCTACCCGGACGACGTGCGGGAGCACGTGGCGCGCATGGTCGAACCGACGTTCATCCGGGACGGCGACGAGAAGCTGATCGCCGCCCCGATCGACCTGCTCGGCATCAACTACTACCAGCCCAGCTACGTCGCCGGGCGACCCGACGGCGCGGGTGGCGGTGGCGCCTACCCGGGCACCGAGGGTGCGGTGCAGTTCCTGCCGCCGACCGGGCCGCTCACCGACATGGAGTGGATGATCGAGCCGGCCGGGCTGACCCGGCTGCTGGAGCGGATCGCCACGGACTACCCCGGGGTGCCGCTGCTGATCACCGAGAACGGCGCGGCGTTCCCCGACAAGCCGGGCACCGAGTCGGCCGACGGGCCGGGGCAGGTGATCGACACCGACCGGATCGCCTACCTCGACGGGCACCTGCGGGCCGCACACGAGGCGATCTCCCGGGGCGTGGACCTGCGCGGCTATCTCGTATGGTCATTCCTGGACAACTTCGAGTGGGCGGAGGGCTACCGCAAGCGGTTCGGGATCGTGCACGTCGACTACCTGACCCAGCGGCGCACACCGAAGGCCAGCGCCCGGTGGTACCAGGAGGTGATCTCCCGGAACGGGCTGTGACGAGCGGGGGGAGGGCGCGATGACGACGGCGCAACGGCCGACGCTCGAGGCGGTGGCGGCGCGGGCCGGGGTGTCCCGGGCCACCGTGTCACGCGTGGTCAACGGCTCCACCACCGTCGCCGAGCCGATCCGGGAGGCGGTCAACCGCGCGGTCGCCGAGCTGGGGTACGTGCCCAACCTCGCCGCCCGCAGCCTGGTCACCCAGCGCACCGACTCGATCGCCCTGGTCATGCCGGAGGCGGCCACCCGGGTCTTCTCCGACGACCAGGTCTTTCCCGGCATCATCCGGGGCGTCAGCCAGGAGTTGGAGGCCGCCGACAAGCAGTTGGTGCTGATGCTGGCCGGCTCACCGGCCGGGCACGACCGGGTCGAGCGGTTCACCACGGGCCGGCACGTCGACGGGGTGCTCTTCGCCTCGCTGCACGGCGCCGATCCGTTGCCCGGAACGCTGGCCCGCCTCGGCATCCCGGTGGTGTGCAGCGGCCGGCCGCTCGGCGACGTGCCCGTGCCGTACGTGGACGTCGACCACGTCGGCGGGGTGACGGCGGCCGTACGGCACCTGATCGACAGCGGTCGCCGACGGATCGCCAGCATCGCCGGCCCGCAGGACATGGTGGCCGGGATCGAACGGCTCGCCGGTTACCGCAGCACGGTGGCCGCCGCCGGGCTGCCCGAGTTGGTCGCGGTCGGCGACTTCACCCGGGAGTCCGGAGCCGCGGCGATGCACCGGCTGCTCACCGAGCATCCCGACCTGGACGCGGTCTTCGCCGCCTCCGACCTGATGGCGCACGCCGCTCTGCGGACGCTGCGGGAGGCCGGCCGGCGTGTGCCGGAGGACGTCGCGGTGGTCGGCTTCGACGACATCGAGACCGCCGCGTACACCGAGCCGCCGCTGACAACGGTCCGGCAGCCGATCGTGGAGATCGGCCGACGGATGACCCGGCAGCTGCTCCGGCTGGCCGCCGGCGAGTCCATCGAGCCGGCGGTCATGCTCCCCACCGAGCTGATCCTGCGCGACTCGGCGTAGCCCGGGGCCCTCCTCGACGAGGAGGGCCCCGGGGACACGACCGGCGGGTCCGTGTCCGCTGCGGTGCTGACGATCAGCCCTCCGCGTCCCGGCGACGGCGTACGGCAATGAACGCGGCACCGAGCGCCACCGCACCCACGCCGAAGATGGCCATGGGCAGCAGACTGCCCGCCGACGTGCCGGTGATCGGCAACTCGCTCTTCGTCGGGGTGGCCGTGGGCGGCGCGGTGGTGGTGGGCGGCGCGCTCGTCGGCGGCTGGGTGGTGGGCGGCGCGCTCGTCGGCGGCTGGGTGGTGGGCGGCGGCGTGGTCGGCTGGGCGGTGGCCGCACAGGTGTGGGTCAGCACGAAGAACCCGGCATCCCCGGTGATCACCGCACTGGCGTCGGTCAGCGTCCAGCCGGCGGGCAACCGGATCCACGCCTTGCTGGTGCCCATGTCGTTGACGATCGCACCGCCATCGACCGGTATGGTCCGGCTCACGGTCCCGTTGTTCGGGATGCTCCAGGTGCCCGTGACCGTGAGGAACTGACCGGAGGTCTGCGGGTTGCCCGGCAGGTTGAAGACCCACACGTCCTGGTTCGGGAACGGCCCGCCCCCGAGGTTCGGATCGCAGTTCTGCGTGAAGGCGGCCGCTGTCGTGGGGACGTTGCCGGGGTTGATGTCGATCGTGTTCGGCGGGGGCGGTTGGGTCGGCTGGGCCTGGGCGGCGCTTGCCGCCCCGGTCAGGAACGCACCGGCTGCCACACCGGTGGCGACGAGCTTGACGAGTGCTGCTCTCATGTTTCCCCCATGGTTTGTTACTGATGAAGACGTTTCGTACCGACTATGAAAGTTAGTCAGGTGTTAGCCGATAAGTGAGGGATTTGGCTGTTTTGCGCAGGTTGGCGGCAGCACGGCTGCGCTCTCGCCCGGTTAATGCGTCGCCCGGGCACCCGATCCTCGTTAGCGTCGCCGGCATGCCGGATCCCGTCGCGCTGCTGCATGTCCCCGCCCTCTCCGATGTCGCCGAGTACGCGTACGCGGCCGCCGTCGAACCACCCGCCCGGCTGGTGTTCACCGCCGGTGCGTGCCCGCTCGACGCGGAGGGGCGAACCGTCGCGCCGCGCGACCACGCCGCGCAGGCCCGGCAGGTGATGGCGAACCTGGAGACCGCACTCGGGGCCGCCGGCGCCCGGCTGACCGACGTGGTCAAGACCACGGTGTACGTGGCGTCGTCCGACCAGGCCGATCTCGTGAAGGTCTGGGAGGTGGTCCGGGACTCCTTCGGCGACCACGACCCGCCGAGCACTCTGCTCGGGGTGGCCGTGCTCGGCTACACCGACCAGCTCGTCGAGGTCGAGGCCGTCGCCGCCGTACGGATGGCGGCCTGACATGCGGATCCGTGTGGCGCGGCCCGACGACGCCCCGGCCGTGGTGGCGCTGCGGGCACTGGTCTACCCGTACCTGGTACGCGGGGTCGAGTCGACCCGGAAGATGATCGCCGAGCCGCCACCGGAGGAGGGGTGGACCGCCTTCGTGGCCGAGGTGGACGCCCAGGTGGTCGGCTGGGTGTCGGCCCAGCGGGTCGGCTGGACCTCGACCGCGGACGTCGGCGACATCTCCCTGCTGCACGTGCACCCGGAGCACCGGCGACGCGGGATCGGCACCGCGCTGCTGACGGCCGCGACCGGTCACCTCGCCCCGCTGGGGATCCGTCGACTGCGCACCTGGGCGCAGCCGGACGCGTTGCCGTTCGCCCACAGGCACGGCTTCCAGTCCAGCCGCGAGGTGCGCTACTCGGCGCTGGACCTGGATCCGGCGCCCGCGTCACCCGAGCCGCCGCCGGGCGTACGGCTGCGTCCGATCGCCGAGCTGGACCCGCACCTGCTGTACGAGGCGGACGCCGCCTCGGCGGTCGACGAGCCCGGCGACGTGCCGGTCGACTCGATCAGCTACGAGAGCTGGCAGTACGACGTCTGGGACAACCTCGGCCTGGACAAGCAGGCCAGCACGGCCGCCGAGGTCGACGGGCAGATCGCCGCGTTCAGCCTCGTGAAGCGCGACGGGGACCGGATGTGGTCGGACTACACCGGCACCGTCCCCGCGTACCGGGGTCGAGGGTTGGCCCGACTGGTCAAGACGGCGACGCTGCACCGGGCCGCCGCCGGCGGCGTCCGAATCGCGTACACCTCGAACGACGAGGCCAACGCGCCGATGCTGGCGATCAACGCGCGGCTCGGCTACCGGCCGGTCGCGGCACAGTGGTCCTGCCTGGCCGAAATGACCTGATCAGCCGGGCGTCGGGGCGGGTCAACCGGCGTCGAAGACCTGGAGCGCGGTGGCGTGGGTGTCCGCTCCGAAGAGGACCAGGCGGGCCTCGGTGACGTTCGCCGGCGCGGCCGGACGCAGCACCGACAGCGCCTGGCGGACCGCGTCCTCGACCGGCCAGCCGTAGATGCCGGCGGAGATCAGCGGGAACGCCACGGTGGCCGCGACCAACTCGTCGGCCACTTGGAGGCTGTTGGCGTAGCAGTCACGCAGCAGCGGCGAGCGGTCGTCGTCGGCCGACCAGACCGGCCCGACGGTGTGGATGACCCAGCGGGCCGGCAGCTCCCCGGCCGTGGTGGCCACCGCCTGCCCGGTGGGCAGACCCCGGCCGTACCGGGACGCCCGCAGCGCCCGGCACTCGGCCAGGATGGCCGGCCCGCCGCGCCGGTGGATCGCCCCGTCGACTCCGCCGCCGCCGAGCAGGGACGAGTTAGCCGCGTTGACGATCGCGTCCACCCGCTGCGCGGTGATGTCCCCCTCGACCAGGGTGATATCCATGTCAGCGCTCCTCGATCGGCTGGCCGAGCGAGCGGCGGGCCAGCAGGGTGGCACCGGCCACCGCTGCCGGCATGACCAGCACGGCGCCGAGCGGGATCAGGAAGCAGAGGAACACCGCCACCCCGAAGCCCAGCGCGGCGGGCCGGTCGGCCTTGAGGATCGACCGGCGCTGCGGCAGCCGCATGCCGCGCCGGTAGAACGGGGCGCCGACCAGTTCCACGGCCAGGAACCAGCCGCCCACCGCCGCCCCGATCACCGGGACCACCGTCTGGCCGATCAGCGGAATGAACCCGGCGACGAAGAGCGGGATGCCGACCAGCGCCGTGAGTGCCACCAGCCGTACCGAGTCGGCGACGCTGCGGCGCAGCGACGACCAGAAGGAGACCTCCACAGCGCCGGGAGTGCCCCCCAGCCGTTCCTCTACCCGCTCGGAGATCTTCTCGTAGAACGGGTCGCCGATGACCAGGGTGACGGCCGTGAAGCTGACCACGGCGAGCAGGCCGCCGAGGCCCAGGAAGGCCAGCCCGGCGATCACCCGGAGCAGGTTGCGGGCGGTGGTCGACCAGTCGTCGGCGAACGGGGTGACCAGGGCGGCGATGTCGTCCACGAAGTACACCAGGGTCGCGAACGCGGCCACGAAGAGCACACCGGAGATCAACGCCGGCACGATGCCGAACAGCATCAGCTTCGGGCTGCGCACGTAGAGGCCGAGCCCGCGCAGGAGCAGGCCGACCCCGGCGAAGAAGCGTCCGACGACCCCGGTCACCGGGCTGGCGATTCTGCTGGCGTCCACGACCGAGCAGCCTAGCGATCACCGCGGACCGCCGCCGGGCGGCGCGTCAACAGCAGTGCCATCCCCCGCACATCAACCGGTTGGTGGATCGTCCGGGTCAGCCGCCGCCGCGAACGATCATCAACGGCTGGTCGATCCGCCGCCGAGCCGACACCCCCAGGCTGAGGAGGCACAGCTACGACGGCGGAGGGCGGCACCATGCCGGTCATTGAGGTGACCAGTCTGCACAAGCGGTACGGCGACCTGGTAGCCGTGGACGACGTGTCGTTCACGGTGGCGGAGGGGGAGATCTTCGGGGTCCTCGGCCCCAACGGCGCCGGTAAGACCACCACCGTCGAGTGTGTCGCCGGGCTCCGCGTCCCGGACGGGGGCGGGGTGTCGGTCCTCGGGCTCGACCCCCGCCGGGACGCGGCCCAGCTCCGCCAGCGGGTTGGCGTGCAGCTCCAGGAGAGCCAACTGCCCGACCAGCTACGGGTCGCCGAGGCCCTGGATCTGTACGCCTCGTTCTACCGCGACCCGGCCGACCCGGCGGGCCTGATCGACAGGCTGGGTCTGGGCGACAAGCGGGACACCGCGTACAAGAAGCTCTCGGGCGGCCAGAAGCAACGGCTGTCGATCGCGCTGGCGCTGGTCGGCAACCCGAGGGTGGCGATCCTGGACGAGCTGACCACCGGGCTGGACCCGCAGTCCCGGCGGGACACCTGGACGCTCATCGAGCAGGTCCGGGACAGCGGAGTGACGATCGTGCTGGTCACCCACTTCATGGAGGAGGCCGAGCGGCTCTGCGACCGGGTCGCCGTGATCGACCGGGGACGGGTCGTCGCACTGGACAGCCCGGCCGGCCTGGTGTCGACGGTGGCGCCGGAGCAGCGGATCCGGTTCCGACCGTCCGCCTCGATGGACGACCGGCTCCTCACCGACCTGCCCGAGGTGACCGCCGTGCACCGCACCGGCAGCCAGGTGGTGGTGACCGGCACCGGTGACGTGCTGCACGCGGTCACGTCGGTGCTCGCCCGCAACCAGATCGTCGCCGCCGACCTGCGGCTGGAGCAGTCCACCCTCGACGACGCGTTCGTCGAGCTGACCGGGCACCGGCCCGCCAAGTGAGAGAGAGCGACATGCACGCCTTCGGGCAGATCCTCAAGATCGAAACGAGACTCTTCCTGCGGGACTTCGGTTCGCCGCTCACCACCGTCGTGTTGCCGCTCGCGCTGCTGGTGGTGTTCGGGCTCATCCCGGCCATGCGCGAGCCGGACCCGACGTACGGCGACCTGTCCTTCATCCAGTACTTCGCCCCCTCGCTTCTGGTGATCACGCTCGCCATGTCGGCGGTGAACATCCTGCCCACGGTGCTGGCCACCTACCGGGAACGTGGGGTGCTCCGCAGGCTCGCCACGACGCCGGCCAGCCCCGCCGCGCTGCTGGCCGCCCAACTGGTCATCTCGCTCGCCACCATCCTGGTCAGCGCCGTGCTGCTCATCGTGGTCGGCCGGTTGGCGTTCGACGTGCCACTGCCCCGGCGTCCGCTGGGCTTCACGCTGGCCCTCGTCCTCGGTACGGCCGCCCTGCTGGCGCTGGGCCTGCTGGTGGCGGCGGTGGCGCGGACGGCCAAGTCGGCGCAGGGGTTGGCCGTGCCGTTGTTCATGGCGGTCATGTTCTTCGGCGGCGTCTACGTGCCCCGGTTCCTCCTGCCGGACTTCCTGGTGCGGATCGGCGACTACACGCCACCCGGGGTGCAGGCGCTGCTCGACGCCTGGACCGGGACGTCGCCACACCCACTGCACCTCGGGATAATGGCCGTGGTCGCGGTGGCCGCCGGTGCGACCGCCTCGAAACTCTTCCGTTGGGAGTGAGCGAAGACCGATGACCAGCATCGCCGAACAGGTCGACCGGCTGGCCGTGTGGGAGGCGCGCGAGGCGAACGTCTACCGGGTCGCGCCATTCCTCGGGCTGCTGGTCGGGACGGTGCTGGCACGCTTCGCGCCGGCCCCGGGCAGCCTGCCGTTCCCTCCGACCCTGGCCATCGCCGTGGCGGCCGGCTGCTGGGTCGCCTGGTTCATCACCCTGCACCCCGGGTGGATCACGCGGCGGGCGTTGATGGCGGTCTACTACGTCGGCCTGCTCGTCTCCAGCGCCGTGCTGGTGGTCGCCAGCCCGTGGTACGGCTTCTTCGCCTGGGTCGGCTTCGTGCATGCGTTCCTCGTGCTTCCCGGCCGATGGCGGTTCGCCGGGGTGGCCGTGACCGGCGTACTGGTCGCCACCGCGCAGAGCGCGGGCCCACCGTCCTCGGCGGCGCACTGGCTGCTCTGGTCGGTGCTGGTGCTGTTCAACGCCGGAGCGGCCGGCGCGGTGAGCTGGTTCGGCACGGTCACCGAGCGGCAGAACGCCAACCGCAAACTGCTGGTGGAGGAACTGGCCGAGGCCAACCGGAGGCTCGCCGACACCGCCCGGGAGAACGTGGGGCTGCACGCCCAACTGCTCACCCAGGCCCGGGAGGCCGGCATCCTGGACGAGCGGCAGCGGATGGCCCGGGAGATCCACGACACCCTGGCCCAGGGGTTGACCGGCATCATCACCCAACTGGAGGCGGCCGAGCAGACCCGCGACCGTTCCGCCGACTGGCGCCGGCACGTGGACAACGCCATCGCCCTCGCCCGGGAAAGCCTCACCGAGGCCCGCCGCTCGGTGCGCGCGGTCCGCCCGGAGCCGCTGGAGACGGCTCGGCTGCCGGACGCCCTCGCCGAGCTGGGTGGCCGCTGGTCGGCCCTCAACGGTGTACGCGCCGAGGTGGCCACCACCGGCACGCCCCGTCCGCTGCACCCGGAGGTCGAGGTGACCCTGCTGCGGGCCGCCCAGGAGGCGCTGGCCAACGTGGCCCGGCACGCCGCCGCGTCGCGGGTGGGGCTGACCCTGTCGTACATGGAGGACGTGGTCACCCTGGACGTCCGCGACGACGGGACGGGATTCGACGTCACCAACCAGCCGGCGTCCCGGGAGCCGGGCGGCGGGTACGGCCTGACCGCCATGCGGCAACGGGTGAACCGGGTCGGCGGTGAACTGGCCGTCGAGTCCGAGCCGGGCGGCGGCACGGCGGTCTCGGCGTCTGTCCCGGCGCTCGCCGGGGGTGCCGGTTGACCACCCCGGTCCGGCTGCTGATCGTCGACGACCATCCGGTGGTGCGGGACGGGCTGCGGGGGATGTTCACCGGCGACCCGGGGTTCGACGTGGTGGGCGAGGCCGCGGACGGGGCCGAGGCGTTGGCCCTGGTCGAGACGCTGCGTCCGGACGTGGTGCTGATGGACCTGCGGATGCCCGGGATGGACGGGGTGACGGCCATCGGCCGGTTGGCCCGTTCGGGCAGCGCTGCCCGGGTGCTGGTGCTCACCACGTACGACACGGACGCCGACGTGCTGCCGGCGATCGAGGCCGGCGCGACCGGCTACCTGCTGAAGGACGCGCCCCGCGAGGACCTGGTCCGAGCGGTACGCGCCGCCGCCCGGGGTGAGTCGGTGCTCGCGCCGAGCGTGGCCGGCCGGCTGATGGGACGGCTGCGCGCCCCGGCCGAGGAGCCGCTCAGCCACCGCGAGTTGGAGGTGCTGACCCTGGTGGCCCGGGGCGCCTCGAACCGGGAGGCGGCGGCCCGCCTGTTCATCAGCGAGGCCACGGTCAAGACGCACCTGCTGCACGTGTACGCCAAGCTCGGGGTCAACGACCGGGCCGCGGCCGTGGCCACCGCGTACGACCGGGGCCTGCTCACCCCCGGCGGGCGGTGAGTGGGACCGGGCAGGATGGGCGGGTGCGCGCCTCCCGACTGATCTCGTTGCTGTTGCTGTTGCAGGCGCGCGGGTCGATGACGGCGGCTGAGCTGGCGCGGGAGCTGGAGGTCTCCGAGCGCACCGTCTACCGGGACGTGCTGGCGCTCTCCGCCGCCGGGGTGCCCGTCTACGCCGACCGGGGTCGGGCCGGCGGGTACCGACTGCTCGGCGGCTACCGGACCCGGCTGACCGGGCTGACCCGGGACGAGGCGGAGGCGCTCTTCCTCGCCGGGCTGCCCGGGCCCGCCGGTGACATGGGGCTCGCCGACGCGGTCGCCGCCGCCGAGTTGAAGGTCCTCGCCGCGCTGCCGCCCGCACTGCGGGACGCGCCGGCCCGCGCCGGACAGCGGTTCCACCTGGACGTGCCGGGCTGGTTTCGGGAGACCGGACCGCCGCCCTGGCTGGCCGAGCTGGCCCGGGCGGTCTGGCGGGACCGGGTGGTGCACCTGCGCTACCGGCGCGGCGACCGGGAGGTGACCCGCCGGGTGCAGCCGTACGGGTTGGTGCTCAAGAACGCCGTCTGGTATCTGGTCGGCCGGGTCGGCGACGACGCGCGCACCTACCGGGTGGACCGGGTCACCGGGGTAGAGGTGGGCGAGGAGAGCTTCGACCGGGACGAGGACTTCGACCTGGCCGGATACTGGCGTGAGCAGGCCGGGTCGTTCCTGCGGACCATGCTGCGGGCCGAGGTCACCGTCCGGTTCAGCCCGGCCGGCCTGCGCCAGCTCCGGCACCTGGTGGACGCCCCCTTCGTGTACGACGAGGTGGTCGCCGCCGCCACCCAGCCCGACGGGCGGGGCTGGGTGACGGCCCGACTGCCGGTCGAATCCGTCGCGGTGGCGTACCACCAACTGCTCGGACTCGGCCCCGAGGTGGAGGCCCTCGACCCGCCGGAGCTGCGGGAGATGTTCGTTGAGGCGGCCGAGCGGTTCCGCGCGCTCTACCGGTAGCCGGTGACGTCGGCCGGCTTACCCGCGTCGACCACCTCCGTGATGTACCGGAACGCCTCCGGCTGGCTGCCGTCGACGTCGGTGAACCCGTACACCTTGGACAAAGTGCCGGCGTCGACCGACATCCCGTTCCAGCGGGCCTTCTCCTCGTCCGCGGCGAGCGCGGCCACCGCGCGTCCGACGAAAGCCGGGGTCTCCGAGATGAGGAAGTGCGGGTCGGTGGCGGCCCCGTCGCGCCAGTTCTCCTCGGTCACGCCGAAGTGCTCCAGCATGGCCTCGGAACGGATCCAGCCGGGGGTCAGCGCGACGGCCGTGGCGCCGTGCGGCTTCAGCTCGTGCCCCTGGCTGAAGCCGAGCCGGTTGACCGAGGTCTTGGCCAGGTCGTAGAAGACCGAGAGACGGTAGTTCTGGTCGTTGTACGCCTTGGTGCCGTCGCCGATCTCCACGACCAGGCCGCCGGGCCTGCGGATCAGCAACGGCAGCGCGAAGTGGCTCGTGATGATGTGCGTGTCGATGGCCAGCCGCAGGGTGCGGAAGCCGGCGTCGAGCGGCTGCTCCCAGACCGGCTTCTCCCAGGTGACCAGTGGGTCGCCGCCCCAGATGTCGTTGACCAGCACGTCGAGGCGCCCCTGCTCGGAGTCGATGCGGGCGACCAGGTCGCGGACCTGCTCGGGCACCAGGTGGTCGACCCGGACCCCGATGCCGGTGCCGCCGGCGGCGGTGACCAACTCGGCGGTCTCCTCGATGGTCTCCGGCCGGTCCATCTCCGAGCGGCCGGCCCGGCTGCTGCGGCCGGTGGCGTAGACGGTGGCCCCGGCCGCGCCGAGCTGGACCGCGATCTGCCGCCCCGCGCCCCGGGTGGCGCCGGCGACGAGCGCGATCTTTCCTGTCAGCGGTTGTGTCATGCCTCCGAGGCTGTCAGCTATACCTGACAGCCGCCGTCCGATTTTACGAATCCGGTGCTGCCCGGCCCGGTGGTCGCCCGGGTGTCACTGCACGTCGAACTCGTTGCCCTCCGGGTCGACCATCGTGGTGTGCCGGCTGCCCCGGTCGGCGACCTCGCGCAGCACGGTCGCACCGAGCCCGACCAGCCGCCGCACGGTCGCCTCCCGCTCGTCCGGGCCGGCGTGCAGGTCGATGTGCAGCCGGTTCTTGACCTGCTTGGGCTCCGGCACCGCCTGAAACAGCAGCCGGCGGCCGAGACCCATGCCGCTGACCGGCTGGACCGGGTCCTCGGGGTGACGGACCGCCGCGAGCTCCCGGAACGCGAGGCGACCGTCGGTCTCGACGTACGCCTCCGGCCCGATCGCCCCGGACGTGGCCAGCTGATCGATCAGGGCGCTGTTGTCCTCGACCTCGTAACCGAGCGCGGCCGCCCAGAACCGGGCCAACGCGATCGGCTCCGCGCAGTCGACGACGAGCTTCCATTCCAGAGCCATCGGGTTTCCTCACCTTCGTGACGACCGCGCCATGCGGACCGGTCCTGTAACCGTTTATAGTGGTTACGTGACCGACGTCGCAAGTGGAATCATCCTGGTGTCGCTGAGAGGGACCAGCTTTCTCTTCGATCCCGGCGCACTCTGCCTGGAATTCCTCACCACCGGCGGGCCTGGCATCGGCGCTCGCTACGAGGTGCTGCACGCTCCGGCGGATCTCGCCGACTGGTTGGCGCGGTCCCGCCTGCGCCTGGACCCGGCTCAGGTCGACGTCCAACCGGCGGAGCTGGCCGACGCCCGGCGGCTGCGGGACGCGCTGTGGCGACTGGTCTGCGCCCGCACCGGCACCCGGCCACCCGCCGAGACACCCACCGACTTCGACGCGACGCCCGACGACCTCGACATCCTCAACGAAGCGGCGGCCGCCGCACCGCTGGCCCCCCGGCTCGACCCGGACGGCACGCGGCGCTGGGTGCTCCCGGCCAGCGGCCGGCAGGCCCTGGCCAGCATCGCCCGGGACGCGGTCGAGCTCTTCAGCGGGCCGTACGCCGACCGGATCCGGGAGTGCGGCGCGCACAACTGCTACCTGGTCTTCGTGGACACCTCACGCCCCGGGCGGCGCCGCTGGTGCTCCATGGAGCGCTGCGGCAACCGGCACAAGATCCGAACTCTGCGCGCCCGTCAGGAGGGCTAGTCCGCCAGGCGACAGCGCCGCCTAGTCCGCCAGGCGACAGCGCCGCCTAGTCCGCCAGGCGGACGCGAACCCGGCGATTGGCCCGGCCCTTGCTCTCGACCTTGACCACCTGCACCTTGCCGATCTGGGCGGTGGACGCGACGTGGGTGCCGCCGTCGGCCTGCACGTCCAGGCCGACGATGTCGACGATCCGGACCTCCTGCTCGTCCGGCGGAATGAGGTTGGACTGGGTGCGGATGATGTCCGGCAGGGACAGCGCCTCGGCGCGCGGCAGCACCCGGACGGCGACCGACCGGTCGGCGGCCACCTCGGCGTTGACCAGCTCCTCGATCCGGCTCTTGAAGTCGGCCGGCACCTCGGGGAGGTTGAAGTCCATCCGGGCCTCGCCCGGTTCCATCGAGTTGCCCGTGACGAGTGCGCCGAAGTCGCGGAACACCACCCCGCAGAGCACGTGCAGCCCGGAGTGGGTGCGCATCAGTCGGGTGCGGCGCTCGTCCTCCACCGCGCCGACGACCTCGGTGCCGGCCGGCGGCAGTGGGTCACCCTCGGCGGGGATCAGGTACGGGTCGTCGCCCTTGCGGGTGCCGACGATCCGGGTCTGCACGCCCTGCCAGAGCAGCACGCCGTGATCCGGCGGCTGACCGCCCCCGCCCGGGTAGAAGGCCGACCGGTCCAGCACGATGCCCTGCTCCGGGTCGGCGTGCAGAACGGTGCAGGTCCACTCGCGCAGGGTCGGGTCGGCGAGGTCCAGCCGGTGCGTCCGGCCATGCTGTGTGACACCCATGGCAGGGGACGTTACTCGTTGAGGAAGCTGGACAGGCGCTCCCGCAGGTCGGCGCGTTCCGTCCAGAGCACGCCGGGCCGGTCGTACACGTGCAGGGTGGCCTGGGGCAGCGCGGAGGCGAGCTGCTCGGCGACCTCCACCGGGTGCAGGTCGTCGCCCGCACAGCCGATCACCAACGCCGGTGCGGTGACCGCCGCCAGGGCGGAGGCGTCGCGCAGCGGCGCCTGCTCCGGGAGAGTGGCCAGCCCTTCGGCCAGACCGTCGCGGAGCAACTGGTCGAGCCGCTGCCGCAGGTACGCCCAACCGGCCGGGGTGTTGCGGACCGCCGTCGGCAGCTCGAGCGAGACGACGTCGGCGACCGCCGAGGCGTCACCGCTCTCCACCGCCTCCAGCAGGGCCGTGACGCGTTCCCGGGCAACCGGCCCGCGCGGCTGGTCGAGCACCGCCGGCAGGAAGAAGACCAGCTTCTCGAAGCGGTCCGGGCTCTCGACCAGCAGCCGGCACAGCGCGCCGGCGCCGAGGCTCGCGCCGAACGCCCGGCTGGCACCGCCGAGATCCGCCACGGCGCGCAGATCCCGGGCCAGGTCGAGGTAGCTCCACGGCCCGGCCGGCGCGTCGGATCGGCCGTGCCCGCGGAACTGGAAGAACACCTTGCGACCGGTCACCCCGCTGCCGAACGGGCGGGTGGTGGCGATGCCGTTGCCCAGCCCGTGCGCGAAGACGGTGACCGGCTCACCGGTGCCGGTGACCAGCCGCTCCAACCGCACGCCGTGCGGCGTGGTGATCAGCTCGGTCTCCGGTTCCGGCAGCGCCGGCCGGCCGGTACGCGGACCACCCGGACCGGGCCCCCACGTGCGGGGCCCGCCGTCCGGTGGAGGCGGCCAGCGGAAACCCCTCACCAGAACCCTTTGCCGTCACTCAGGTCGCGCAGGCCGACCCGGACGTCGAGCAGGTAGATGAGGGCGGCGGCGATGCCGATCAGTCCGAAGAGGCTGATCGGACCGAAGCCCAGCAGGGTGAGCACGAGGCAGACCGCCAGGATGGCGATCCAGCCACCCTTCGGCAGCGTCCCGATGGCGGGGAAGGCGTCGGAGCGCTGCGTGACGGCATGCACCAGCGCGACACCCTGGATGATCAGCGCGAAGACGAGCAGGATCAGCTCGATCACGTAGCGGACTTCGAACGCGAAGATCGGCGCGGCGTTGGCCATGCCGGCAAGCTTATGTCCACGACCCCGACTACGTCCGACAAGGACGCCGCCGGGGTCGCGGACAGCACGAACTACTCGGCCGCCGGGCGGGTCCGCTTGGTGGCCCGGGGCAGCTTCGCCGACGGGGTCGAAGCCGGCTTGGCGGCCTTCGGCGCCCGGGCGGCCTTCTTGACGGCGACCGGCTTGGCCTCGGCGATCTCGGCGACCTCGGCCGGGCTCGGCACGTCGGCCGGGCTGGCCGGGGTGGCGGCCTCGGTCGGGGCAGCCGGGGTGGCGGCCGGCGTGACAGCCTGGGTCGCCTCGATGTCGGCGTTGACCGTCTCGGCGGCCTCCAGCACGCCGGCGCCGACGACCCGCTCACCGCGGGCGACCAGCGCGCCGTACGCGGCGAACGCGCGCTCCTGGGCGGCCTGGGCACCGGCGACCACCACAGCGGCGTTGCGGGTCGCTGCGGCGCGCAGCCGGTCCAGGTCGGCGACCTCGCGGAGCTTGGCCAGGTCGGCCGACTCGCGGAGCTTGGCCAGGTCCAGCTCGGCCTGGGCCCGGCCGCGCAGGCTCTCGGCGGTCTCGTTGGCGGTACGCAGGGTCTCGGTGGCCTTCTGGCGCAGCTCGAAGCCGGTCAGCACGGCCCGGCCACCCAGGTCGGCGACGACCCGGGTGCCGAGGACGCCGACCACGCTCGGCAGCTTGCGCAGCTGCTGGAGTGCCAGCTCCCCGGCGCCGGCGGCGGCGTAGATCGGGGCGGGGATGCGGTTGGTCTTCGGCTCGGTCATGAGGTTTCCTCCTCGGCCGCATCGGCGGCCTTCCGGACCGCCGGACCGGCGGCCTTCTTCTCGGGGGTGTTGGTGCTGGTCGGGGCGGGGGTGGAGCCCGCCTCGGTGACGGCCACCGACTCGAGTACGGCCTCGGTCGGGGTGCCGCCCGCGGTGGTGGGGCCGGTCGCGGCCAGGTTGGCCACATCGGCCGGCTCGTCGGCGACGTCGGTCGGGGTGGTGATCCGGGCCCCGCCGCCGGTGGTGTCGGTGTCGGTGCCGGTGCCCTCGGCCTCGGCCAGGCGGACGTTCTCCCGGCGGAAGGTCTCGTAGATCTGGCTGAGCGACTGCTTCTGGGCCATCGTCAGGTCGGTGTCGACCGCGATGGCGGCGAGCACACCGTGGCCCTCCTTGTCGTCGAGCAGCCCGGCCCGCAGGTACATCGCCGGGGTGGACACCCGCAGGGCGCTGGCGAGCTGCTGGAGCACCTCGGCGCTCGGCTTGCGCAGGC
This sequence comes from Micromonospora yongxingensis, assembly GCF_052601155.1. NCBI lineage: Bacteria > Bacillati > Actinomycetota > Actinomycetes > Micromonosporales > Micromonosporaceae > Micromonospora > Micromonospora yongxingensis. The sequence continues at coordinate 330,511 of NZ_JBQXEO010000001.1, read as the reverse complement.
CGCGCTCGATCTGGCTGAGGTACGGGTTGCTGACCCCTGCCTGCTCAGCGAGCTGCCGCAGCGAGATCTTCGCGTTGCGCCGCAGATCGCGGATGAACCCGCCGACGTCGGGGAGGTCCTTCGGTGTGGCCATGACGCTGACGCTAACCGGCGTTGCTAACTCCTGCAAGCAAAACGCTAGCCAGAGTTAGCAAGGTCTCAGCATCCTGTTTGCGCGTCGCCCGCTCGATCCGTACCGTCCGTCCGTGCACAAGATCGCAGTCAATGGAGCAGTCATCGCGTACGACGAGGCCGGCAGCGGATCGCCCGTCGTGCTGCTGCACGCCGGCATCGCCGACCGACGGATGTGGCGGGGACAACTGTCCGCGCTCGCCGCCCGGCACCGGGTGATCGTCCCGGACCTGCGCGGCTACGGCGACTCGGAACTGCCCCCGGCCCCGTTCGCGCACCACGACGACGTGGCCGGCCTGCTGGACGCGCTCGACGTTCCCCGAGCCGCCCTGGTCGGCTGCTCCTTCGGCGGGTCCGTCGCCATCGACACCGCGCTGGCACACCCCGACCGGGTGAGCGCGCTCGCGCTGTTCGACACGGCCGTCTCCGGCAACGAGTGGTCCGAGGAGGCCAACGACCTCTGGGACGATCTGGTCGGCGAGGTGGACCCGGACGACTTCACCGCCGGGGCGGCCGGTGAGGTGCGGTTCTGGGTGGTCGGCCCGGGCCGCCAGCCGGCCGACGTCGACCCCGGCCTGATCGCGTTCGCGCAGGAGATGGACCAGCGGGCGCTCGCCGCCGAACTGGCCCTGGGTGCCGTCGAGGTGGGCGAGCTGACGCCGCCGGCGATCGAGCGCCTCGGCGAGCTGCGGGTGCCCGTCCTGGTCACCGCCGGCGCCGCCGACGTGCCGGACATCCGCCGGCTCGCCGACCGGATCGCCGCCGAGGTGCCCGGCGCGGTACGGCTGCCCGATGTGCCGGCCGCCGCGCACCTGCTGCCGCTGGAGCGTCCCGAGCCGGTGAACGCCGCCCTGCTCGACTTCCTGAGCTGACCCTGCCGAGCCCTTCAGGGGTGTCGGGCGGACGAGCGGGACCAGCCGCCACTCACCAGAGCGGACGGACCGCGCCGACCGGAACGCCGCCGCCGAAGAGCGGCACCTCGGCGTACTCGGCCAGCACCGGGGCGTCGACGCCGAGCCGGCGCAGCGCGGAGACCAGCACCGGCATCCGGGCGCGGTCCGCGCCGTCGTCGATCTTCAGTGCCACCGCACCGACGCCCGGCAGTCCCACCGCGATCACGCCCTCGGCGCCGACCTTCGCCAGCAGTCCCGGAACGCCGCGCATCAGCCGGGTGTCGTCGGCCCGCGTGCCGCCCACGATCTCCGGGTTGGCGCGCATGGCGTCGGCCACCGTGCGCGGCACCGAACCGGGCTCGGCGTCGACCAGCCGGAGGAACGCCCCGGCCAGACCGGTCAGCGACACCGCGAGCACCGGGGCGCCGCAGCCGTCCACGCCCACCGCCGCCGCCTGTTCGCCGGTGAACTCCTCGATGGCCTCCCGCAACCGCTGCTGCAACGGGTGCTCCGGCCGCCAGTAGCCGTCCAGTGGCCACCCGGCGGCCTGGCAGGTGAGCAGCATCCCGCTGTGCTTGCCGGAGCAGTTCATCTGCACCCGGGTCGGACCGCCCCCGGAGCGCAGCACGGCCTCGCGTGCCACCGCGCCCACCGGCAGGTCGGGCGGACAGTGCAGGGCCGAGGCGTCCAACCCGGCCCGCCCCAGCAGCGCGCCCACCCGGGCCAGGTGGAAGTCCTCACCCGCGTGGCTCGCCGACACCAGTGCCAGGTCGGCCGGGTCGGTCAGCGGCAGGCCGGCGCGGAGCATCCCGATCGCCTGCATCGGCTTGCTGGCCGAGCGGGGAAAGATCGGAGAGGTCACGTCCCCGGCGGCGGCCACCGGCGCACCGGTCGCGTCCAGCACCACCACCGAGCCGCGGTGCGCACCCTCCACGAAACCGGACCGGATCACCTCGGCGAGCGGCGCGCCGCCCTCGTACGTCTTTCCCACGTGCTGGACGGTACCCACGCCACTGGGCTGCCCGACGGCGGGGTGACCAGGTCGTCCACCGCCCGGGTGACAGGGGCGCCGGACAGACCCGGCCTTACAGCCCGAGCAGCTCGCGGGCCTCGGTGGTGGTCAGCGGCGGACGCTGGGCGAGCTGCGCGAAGCCGACCGCGCGGGCGACCAGCTGCATGTTGGACTCCACCGGCCGACCCTTGGCGTAGGTCACGGTGTCCTCCATGCCGACCCGCAGGTGCCCACCGGTCGAGAGCGAGGCCAGCATGACCGGAATCGTGCTGCGGCCGATGCCGGTTGCCGAGAAGGTGGTGCCGTCGGGCAGGTCCCGCAGCATGCGGTGCGCCGCGACCAGCGTCTCGGTGGTGCCCGGCATGCCGCCCGGCACACCCATCACGAAGTCCACGTGCACGTGCCCGCCGGCCGGCAGCCCGTACTTGCCGAGCAGCCGCTGCAACGCGGCCAGGTGGCCGAGATCGAAGATCTCGTACTCCGGCACGATCCCGCGTTCCTGCATCCGGGTGTGCAGGTCGACGATGAACTCCCAGCGGTTGAGGAAGACGTCGTCGCCGAAGTTGACCGTGCCCATGGTGCACGAGGCCATGTCCGGCTGTGCGTCGAGCACGGCCAGCCGGGACGCCTCCGGGTCGGTCACCGCGCCGCCGGAGGAGAGCTGCACGATCAGGTCGGTGCCCTCCCGCAGCGCCGCCACCGTCTCCCGCAGGCGCACCGGGTCGAGGGTGGGCCGCGCCGCGTCGTCGCGGATGTGAACGTGGATCACAGCGGCGCCGAGCGCCTCGCACTCCTTGGCGGTGAGCAGCAGCTCGTCGAGCGTCACCGGCAGCGCCGGTACCTCCGCCTTGGCCGACTCAGCGCCGGTCGGGGCCACCGTGATCAACGTCCCTGTCGTCATGCCGGCGATCCTAGACGGCCCGGTCAGGACGGGTCGATCGCCGCCGCGGTCTCGCCGATCAGCAGCACGGCGTCCTCCGGGACGTTGCGCTTCAGCACCGCCAGGGCGATCTGGCCCAACTCGTGGTGCAGCACGGCGGTGCCGACGAAGCCCACCGTCCGGCCGTCGAGGGTCACCGGCGTACCGGCGGTCGGCGGCTGGTCGGTGGTCACCCCGTCCAGGTGCAGCAGCACCAGACGACGCGGCGGCCGGCCCATGTTGTGCACCCGGGCGACCGTCTCCTGCCCCCGGTAGCAACCCTTGTCCAGGTGCACGGCCGGGCCGATCAGGTCCACCTCGGCCGGGATGGTCCGATGGTCGGTGTCCACCCCGACCCGGGGTCGCCGGGCGGCCACCCGGATCGCCTCGTACGCCCAGAGACCGGCGACCGGCACACCCGCGCCGCGCAGCTCCGCGACCACCTGCTCCATCGCACTCCGGGGCACGAGCAGGTCGATCCCGAGCGGGCCACGGCGAGCCCAGCCGCCGGTCGGCAGTGGCCGTACGTCGTACCGAACGGTCGCCCGGGGTGGCACGGCACCGGCGGCGAACTTCGGACCCGGCACGGCGATCAGGTCCGGTGCGGCCAGCCCGGTCACGCCGAGCGTGCCCAGCACGTCCGTCGCCGCCGGCCCGACCAGCGACAGCAGCGCCCGGTCGGCGGTGGCGTCGCGCGGCTCGACCTTGCTGAAGAACCGCATCTTCTCCAGGTACGCCAGCAGGCCGGCGGTCGCTCCGGGCTCGGTGTCCAGCCAGGTGGTCTCGCCGTCCTCGGCGACCACGGCGTGCTGCTCGACGTGCCCGTGCGGGGAGAGCACCAGCAGCTCGGTGCCCTCGTCGGCGGCCAGCGTCGCCAGGTGCTGCGAGGTGATGGTGTGCAGCCAGCCGGCCCGCTCCTCCCCCGGCACCGCGATGACGCCGCGGTGCGACCGGTCGACCAGGCCGACCTCGGTGTCCAGGATGCGCTGCTCGCGCAGCGGGTCGCCGTAGTGCGCGGCGACCCCCCGCACCCCGGCCGCGACGTGCGCCGGCTCCGGCTGGTCCCGGCTGGCCTCGTCGATGCTCTCGACGGCCACCGCACCCGCGATGTCGATCATTTGTGGTCCCCGTTCTGGCAGCGTTCGCAGACACCGAAGAGCGACACGTGCCCGATGTCCACCCGGAACCCCCGCTGGACGGCCAACTGGTCGGCGAGCGGGCGGAGCAGCTCCGGATCGATCTCGTCGATCGCGCCGCACTCCCGGCAGACCAGGTGGACGTGCTGGTGTTCACCGGCCGCGTGGTAGGTCGGCGAGCCGTGCGAGAGGTGGGTGTGGGTCACCAGGCCGAGCCGTTCCAGCAGCTCCAGCGTGCGATAGATGGTGGTGATGTTGACGCCGGCGGCGACCTCCCGGACCGCGGTGTGCACCTGCTCCGGGGTGGCGTGGCCCAGATCGAGCACCGCCTGGAGGACAAGCTGCCGCTGGGCCGTCAGCCGCAGCCCACGGGCCCGGAGCATTTCCGCGAGGGAGGATTCGGACACCGTCCGATCATAGTTCGACAACCGTGCCGGTCTCCGCGCGCTGCGGACCGCCGCTACGCTCGACGGTCATGGTGATGTCGTCCGTCGAAAAGGTCGCGGCCCATCCGACCGCGCGGATCGCCGTGCTCGGGCGCGGCCCGGTGCCAGCCGGCGAGCCCGTCCTCCGCGCTGACGACCTCGGCGTTCTGCGCGGCGACGGCCTCTTCGAGACCATGCACCTGCGCCACGGCCGGCCGTGGCTGCGCGACGAGCACCTGGCCCGGCTGGCCGCGGCGGCCACCGCCTTCGAGCTGACCCTGCCCCCCACCGCCACGCTGATCGAGCTGCTCGACAACGTGTGCGAGGGCTGGCCGGCGCAGGTGGAGGGGGCGCTGCGGCTGGTCTGCACCCGGGGCCCGGAGGTCGGCGGCCCGCCGACCGTCTACGCCACGCTGACCGAGGTGCCCGCGTCGTCCCGGGCGGCCCGCCGCGACGGCATCACCGTGGCCACGCTGCCGCTGGGGGTGCCCGCCGACGCGCGGACCGGGCTGGACTGGCTGCCCGCCGGGATCAAATCCACCTCGTACGCGGTCAACAGCGCCGCCCGCCGCTGGGCCGGCCGCGCCGGGGTCGACGACGTGCTCTGGATCTCCTCCGACGGGTACGCGCTGGAGGGCCCGACGGCCAACGTGGTGTGGCTCACCGGCGGCACGCTCTGCACCGTGCCCGCCGCCACCACCGGCATCCTGCCCGGCACCACCGTCGCGTGGCTGCTCGGTCACGCCGGCGAGGTGGGCCTGACCGCCGACGAGCGGATGGTCACCCCGGCCGAGTTGCACGCGGCGGACGGCGTCTGGTTCAGCTCGTCCGTGCGCGGGATCATCGAGGTCCACACCCTGGACGGGGTGCGCCGCGACCGAAGCCCGCGCACCCCCGCCCTGCAAGCGCTGCTGGGCTTCCCCGTCGTCTGAGCGTCAGCCGCCGACCCGGACGAGCCGGGCGGAGAGGTGCGGGCTGAGCGGGTGCCCCATCGCGGCCATCTCCTGGGCGTAGAGGAGCGCGCCCTCGACGATGCCGAAGAGCCGGTGCCCGCCGGTGACCTCCTTGGCCGTCGCGGGCCGGACCACCGCGTCGGTGGCGAACTCCACCTGGGTGCCGGTGCGCTTGCCGAGATGCAGCTCCATGATCCCGGTCGGGGTGGTCAGCAGGGCCTCCAGCTCGTCGGTGGCCCGGCCGTCGACCAGCACCGGCCGCCACCAGCCGACCTCACGCCCGGCGGGGCGGACCGGCTTGCTCTCCTCGTCGAGGATCCAGGCACGGGACTCGTAGTGCAGGAACGGTCGGCCGTCGTGGCTGATCCGGATCTCCTGGGCGTAGTCGAAGTCCTCGATGGTGGGGAAACCACCCTTGCCCCGGCCACGCCACAGGCCGATGTACGGCAGCAGGCCGTCCAGCGCCGGGTGCAGCTTCGGCCCGACCCGCAGGTCGTGGCTCTCCTCGAACGGGTACGGCTCGACCGGCGGCGCGTTCAGCCACGGGGGCTGCAGCGGGTTCTCGTCGCTCACCAGCGTCACCAACGTCCTCTCGATATGCGTACGGCGAGGTAGACCAGGCCACCGGCGAGCCCGCCCAGGCCGGCGACCAGCAGGCTGACGAACCCGATCTCGGTAACCATCCGGACCATCCTATGCTGGGCCCCATGGCCCGCAATCTCGTCGTCAAGGCCACCGCGGGGGCGGACGCCCCGGAGCGGTGCGCGCAGGCGTTCACGGTCGCCGCCACGGCGGTCGCGGCCGGTGTCGACGTGTCGCTCTGGCTGACCGGCGAGTCGACCTGGTTCGCGCTGCCCGGCCGTGCCCAGGAGTTCGAGCTGCCGCACTCCGCGCCGCTGGCCGAGCTGCTGCACGTCATCCTGACCAGTGGCCGGGTGACCGCCTGCACCCAGTGCGCGGCCCGGCGGGGTATCGGCCCCGACGACGTGCTGCCCGGCGTCCGGATCGCGGGCGCCGCAGCCTTCGTCGAGGAGGCGCTGGCCGACGGCGCGCAGGCCCTCGTCTACTGAGGCGACGGCGGTTGCCGCGGCCGGTACGGGCGGAGTACCGATACCGACCCGACATCTCGGACGACTGCCTACGATTCGGATGTGACCGAGGCGGCGGAGAGGTTCTTCGAATCACTGCCGGCGCGCGCCCCGGAGGTCCTGCGCGGCCTGGTCGCCGGAACCCTGCAGATCGACCTCGCCACCGATGAGCAGACGACCGAGCACTGGCTGGTCCGGATGCGCCCGGGGACGGTGGAGGTCAGCCGCAACCGCGGGCCGGCCGACGCCATCTGGTACAGCAGCGCCGCCCTGTTCGACCGGCTGGTGACCGGCGAGGCCCAGGGGGTCGCCGCGGTGCTGCGCAACGAGAGCACGTTCAGCGGCAACGTGGTGCTCTTCCTGGCCTTCCGCCGGTTCTTCCCGAACCCACCGGGCACCCGCGACCCACGCGAGGTCGCCCGGAGGCAGGCCGGGCGGCCGACGTGAACGACCTGGTCAGCATCCTGGACGGCAACACCTTCCTGGTCAGCGACCGTACGGGCGACATCGAACCGTCCTACGACTTCCCGACCGGGCTGTTCTCCTTCGACACCCGCTTCCTGTCCAACTGGGTGCTCAGCCTCAACGGCAAGCGGCTGCACGCCCTCTCGATGGACACCTCCGAGTCGTACCGGACCAAGTTCTTCCTGGCCCCCGGAGAGCCGACGCACTACCTGGACGCCAAGGCGTCGGTGATCCGCAGCCGCGCGATCGTGGGCAGCTTCGAGGAAGAGCTGACCGTGCTCAACCACAGCGGCGAGGACGTCGAGTTCACCGTCCGGATCGAGATGGCGGCCGACTTCGCCGACCTGTTCGAGATCAAGGACGCCCTGCAGAAGCGGGGGCAGACGACGGTCACGGTGGCCGACGACCAGCTGCGGCTGACCTACCGCCGGGAGGCGTTCCACCGGGAGACGCTGATCACCTCCACCGCGCCGGCCATGGTCGACGCCGGCGGGATGACCTTCCAGATCCGGATCGCGCGCAACAGCGAGTGGAGCACCCGGCTGCACGTGTCCACGGTCGTCTACGGGGCGCGGGGGGAGGACATCCGGGCCACCCTGCCGTACGGCGGCAGCCGCAGCGCGGACGCCATCCGCGCCGAGCAGCAGGAGCTGATCGACCGGGCGCCGAAGCTCGGCTGCGACTGCCAGCCGCTGGCCGGGGCGTACCGGCGCAGCCTCAACGACCTGGCCGCGCTGCGCTACGAGTCGATCGCCCTGGGCGTACGGCTCATCGCCGCCGGGCTGCCCTGGTTCATGACCCTGTTCGGTCGGGACAGCATCATCACCTCGTTGCAGGTGCTGCCGTTCCTACCGGAGCTGATCCCGCCGACCATCGTGATGCTGGCCGGCCTGCAGGGGCACCGGGTGGACGACTTCCGGGACGAGGAGCCGGGCAAGATCCTGCACGAGCTGCGGTACGGGGAGACGGCCGGTTTCGAGGAGCAGCCACACTCGCCGTACTACGGGTCGGCCGACTCCACACCGCTGTTCATCATCCTGCTCGACGAGTACGAGCGCTGGACCGGCGACGTCGAGCTGATCCGGCGGCTGGAGCCGCAGGTGCGCGCGGCGCTGGAGTGGATCGACACCTACGGCGACCTGCTCGGCACCGGCTACCTCTGGTACCAGACCCGCAACCCGCAGACCGGCCTGCAGAACCAGTGCTGGAAAGACTCCTGGGACGCCATCTCGTACGCCGACGGCCGGATGCCCGACTTCCCCCGGGCCACCTGCGAACTGCAGGGCTACGCGTACGACGCGAAAATACGCGCCGCCCGGCTGGCCCGGACGTTCTGGAACGACCCGGCCTTCGCCGACCGGCTGGAGCGGGAGGCCGCCGCGCTCAAGCAGCGGTTCAACCACGACTTCTGGATCGCCGACCGCGAGTACTACGCGCTCGCCCTGGACGCCGACGGGAAACAGGTCGACGCGCTGACGTCGAACATCGGCCACCTGCTGTGGAGCGGGATCGTCGACGAGTCCCGGGCCGGCAAGGTGGTCGAGCACCTGCTCGGGCCACGGCTCTTCTCCGGCTGGGGGGTGCGGACCCTCGCCGAGGACCAGAGCCGGTACAACCCGATCGGCTACCACGTGGGCACCGTCTGGCCGTTCGACAACTCGATCATCGCCTGGGGCCTGTGGCGGTACGGCTTCCGGGACGAGGCCGGGCTGATCTGCGACGCGATGCTGGCCGCGTCCCACTACTTCGACGGGCGGCTGCCCGAGGCGTTCGCCGGCTACGCCCGCGACCTCACCGACTACCCGGTGGAGTACCCGACCGCGTGCAGCCCGCAGGCCTGGTCGACCGGCACGCCGCTGCTGCTGCTGCGGGTGATGCTGGGGTTGGAGCCGCAGGGTGATCATCTGATCATCGACCCGGCGGTGCCACCGGGCATGGGTCGGGTCGAGCTGCTGGACATCCCCGGTCGCTGGGGCCGGGTCGACGCGCTGGGCCGCAGCCGTGGCCCGGAGGAACAGCAGGGCCGCTGACTGGCGCCCGGCTCAGCCGGGGCAGCCGACGGTGGCGGCGAGCCGGGCGGCGTCCGGGGTGATCTCGGCCAGGACGGTGACCGGGCCGGTGCGGTACGCGTACACCGGTGGGTTGTCCAGTAGGGGGTTGCCGCCGGCCAGCGGGACGAGCCCGCCCTCCGACGCGGCCGGGCCGGGACCGGCGGCGGACCGCGCGGTACGGGCCAGCGCGCCGCCCGGACAGGGCGCGGTGACCAGCTCCGGCGCGGCGTCGGCCGGCCGGCCGAGCGCCCGCAGTGCGGCCGTCAGGGCGGCGGCCTCAGGGTCCCCAGCGGTGGACGGGGCCGGGGTGTAGCCGGAGCCGACCGGTCGGCAGCCGGTGTCGACGCTCAACCGGATCCGACCGTCCCCGGTCGGCCGTCCCTGGACGGCGACGAACTCCCCGGCGTCGGCGCGCAGCACCGGGCCGTCCCGCCCGGGCCCGACCCCGGCCCGCCAGCTGGCCGGAAGCCGCTCGGCGATCCCGGCCAGGACGGTGCGTTCGGTGCCGGCGGGCGCGAGCACACCGACCTCCCGCCGCAGCGTGGCACCGTCGGCGAGCGGGGTGACCCGGCAACCCGACCCGACTCGCGGTGGGCTCAGCTCCAGCAGCGCGGCCGCACCAGCCGCCCGGGCCAGCTCGCCGACCGCGCGGTCGACCACCGGGCCGGCCTGGTCGAGGGAGCGCTGCTCCCGCACGGTCGGTGGATCGTCGCGGACCGACGTCCAGACGAGCAGGGCCAGCAGCACGGCCCAGACCACGCTCCCGATCAGCAGCCAGTGCCGCCGTCGCCGCGTGGGTGCCGGCTCGGCGGGACCGGTCGACGGGGCCCACCCCGTCCGGACAGCACCGCTCACCCGGCCATGGTGTCACGGGCGATCCGCCGGCCCGGCGGCGACCGGCGCCCGCGGCGGCGGCCGGACGCGCGGGCCGGCGGGCGGTGGGTCAGGCGGGCGGGGGTGGCGGGTCCAGCCGGTAGCCGACCCCGCGCACGGTGTGCACCTGTGGCCCGCCCGGCAGGCTGCGCAGCTTGTGCCGGAGCCGCCTGATCGCCGAGTGCAGGGTCGCGGTGTCGCCCCGGTGCGTGCCGTTCCAGACGGCGGAGAGGAGCTGCTCGTAGCTCCACACCACCAGCGGCGGGCCGATCAGCCGGGCGAGCAGTTCCCGCTCGGTGCGGGTGAGCCGGAGAGGGTCACCGCACCAGGTGACCCGGTGTCCGGCCGCGTCCACGACCAGGTCGCCCCAGGTGACCGGCCCCTTCGGTGCCGCCGACCCGATCGGCGGGCCGGGCCGGGCCGGGCCACCGGGCGGCGACGGGAACAGCATCGCCCGCAGTTCGGTCAGGTTGGCGCAGCTCAGCACCGGGCCGACCCCGTCGAGCTGGCGTACCACCCGCTCCCGCACCGAGACGTCCGCGCTGACGCAGACGACGATCGGGACCTCTTCATCGGATACGGCGCCTCCACCGGCACCAGCCGTACTGACCGTGACTACCACCCGACGATAGTGACGTACGCCGATGGATTTCGGGGGGCGGCGCATCCGATCCGCCCGGAAACGACGGGGCCGGTCACCCGCGAGGGTGACCGGCCCCGGTCGATCGTCCGGTGGGCTGTCAGGCGACGGTGACGCTGACCTCGTTGATGCCCCGGCCGGCGGTGACGGCGGCGTCGCCGTTGCCGTGGCGGGACAGCGCGCGCAGCGTCCAGGAACCCGGCGCGGCGAAGAACCGGAACTGCCCGGCCGCCGAGGTGACCACCTCGGCGGTGAACTCACCGGTCGAGTCGAGCAGCCGGACGTACGCGCCCGACACGGCCTCGTCCCCCGCGGAACGGACGATGCCGGTGATCACGGTTTCCTTCTCCAGGTCGAGACTGGCCGGCAGCGGCGCGGCCTGGTCCGGTGCGGCGCAACCGGCAGCGGTGGGAGCGGTCATGGTCAGGCCTCCCCGGGCTCGTCGCCGAGCGCGACCGGCACGCCGACCAGCGAGCCGTACTCGGTCCAGGATCCGTCGTAGTTCTTCACGTTGCGGTGGCCGAGCAGCTCCTGGAGCACGAACCAGGTGTGCGAGGAGCGCTCGCCGATCCGGCAGTAGGCGATGGTGTCCTTGCCGTCGTCGAGCCCCGCGTCGCCGTAGATCCTGCGCAGCTCGTCGTCGGACCGGAAGGTGCCGTCCTCATTGGCCGCCTTGGACCACGGGACGCTGATCGCGGTGGGGATGTGACCGGCCCGCTGCGCCTGCTCCTGCGGCAGGTGGGCGGGGGCGAGCAGCCGGCCGGCGAACTCGTCGGGGCTGCGCACGTCGACCAGGTTCTTGGTGCCGATCGCGGCGACGACCTCGTCGCGGAAGGCCCGGATGGAGGTGTCCGGCTCCTGCGCGACGTACTGCGTCGCCGGGCGGGTCACCGTGTCGGTCACCAGCGGACGGGCGTCCAGCTCCCACTTCTTGCGACCGCCGTCGAGCAGCTTCACGTCGCGGTGGCCGTAGAGCTTGAAGTACCAGTAGGCGTACGCGGCGAACCAGTTGTTGTTGCCGCCGTACAGGATGACGGTGTCGTCGTTGCTGATGCCCCGCTCGGAGAGCAACGCCTCGAACTGGGTCTTGTTGACGAAGTCCCGGCGGACCTGGTCCTGCAGGTCGGTCTTCCAGTCGATCTTGATGGCACCGGCGATGTGGCCGGTGTCGTAGGCCGAGGTGTCCTCGTCGACCTCGACGAAGACGACGCCCGGGGCGTCGAGGTTCTTCTCGGCCCACTCGGCCGAAACGAGTGCGGTGTCGCGACTCATCGAATCACTCCCTGGTGAGGATGGATGGTGAGCCAACGCGCGAATATCGAGGTGTTTAACTGTCGCACCGCGCGCGGGACCCAGCGGAAGGACGGGATCACGGGTTCGTGCGACGGCGCCGCTGCCGGGCGTGCGGTGGGATCACCGGAGGTTACGAGAACCCTGCGTGCCGGTGGCCGCCGTCAGGCGGCCGGAAACAGCCCCGCCGTCAGATGACGGGGCGACACAGGCAGGTGGCCACGCGGCACAGGTCGACCGCGCGCCGTTTGGTGAGGTGGGTCCCCATGGCAACGGAGCCTACCAGCCAGTGACCGTGCTGCCACCGGGCCGACCAGCATCCGGGAATCGCCGACCGGCGGGCGTTCCACCGCACCGGTCGACTGGTCGGCCGCTCAGCCGGCGGAGTTGATCGGCACGTTCTTCGCGTCGGCGGTGACCGCCAGCCCTTCGGGCAGCGGCCGGACCTCCCGCACGGCGAGTTGGAACGGCAGGTCGGGCAGGGGCACGTCGACGGAGATGCCCTTGGCGTAGTTGTTGAGCACCGCGCGGGCCAACGGCAGGTTCGGCAGGCCCGCGGCGTCCAGGTCGTTGAAACGCAGGGCGACCGCACCACTCTTGGCCACCGTCACGTCGGCGGTGCCGCTGACGGTGAACTTCTGGCCGAGGACGTCGACCGGTGCGGTGACGGCCAGCTTGCCGCCCTGCTCGCCGAGGGTGAGCCCGGGCCGGTCCAGCAACGCGGCGAGGCTGTCGTAGCTGATCGTGCCGGTGCCGTTGACGGTGTCCGCGACGACGTCGCCCTGCCCGGTGCGCAGAGTGTCCAAGGAGGCCCGCACGTTACGGGCGTCCACGTCGAGCACGGGCAGCCGCACGGCGTCGCCCTCGACCGAGGCCTGCACGTCCCGCAGCTTGATGGAGATCCGCTCGTAGCGGCCGTCGAGCACCTGGGTGAGGAACGGGGTCCCGCCGACCTCCACATCGGGCGCGGCCGACTGCGCCCCCTGCTTGGTGACCTCCTGGCTGACCCGGTCGGCGATGGCCCGCTCGGCCACCCCGACCGCGACCCGGTCGGCGACCACCAGCAGCACCCCCACCAGCAGGAGCAGAACGACCAGGCCGATCAGCAGCTTGCGACCGCGGCGTCGGGGCCGGACCTCATCCGCCGGATACTCCTGCGTCACGCCGCCTCCTGTCTCCGCCCGCCGCGTACGACGGGTCGTCCGTGCCGGTGCCGCAGCGCGGCGCACCCTAGGTACCCGACCGGTCCCGGGCTCAAGCGTGGCTCAGAGGAACAGCATGCACATGGCGTACGCGGCCGGGGCCGCCAGGGCGAAACCGCCGAGCGGACCCTGCATGTGCCGGGCGACCCACATGGTGGGCGGCTCACCGGCCATCAGCCGGCCCGCCTCCGCGTACCCGACGGCGAGGTCGGAGAGCACGGCGGTGACGGCCGCGACCAGACCGATCACCGCGGCGCGGGTCGGCGTGAAGGGTGCCACGAGGTAGCTGCCGAGGACCGCGCTGACCAGCGTGCCGACCATCGCGCCGGCGACCACGCCGGCGGCGCCCCGGGGGACCTGCGGGGCCAGTCGGGGCCAGGGCAGCACCGCGTCGGTGAGTCGAGCGACGGTCAGCGCGACCCCGCTCGCGGTCAGGCAGACCGTGATCGCCTGGGTGCCGGCCGGGATCCTGCTGAGCACGATGAGGGTGCCGAAGGCCACCACGCCGACCACGATGAGCAGCGTGGCGCCGAGCGAGTCGGTGACACGGACCCGGTCGACCCGGCGGACCAGCTGACCGAGCACCGCGGCGAGGAACCCGCCGGCGGCCAGGTAGCCCAGGGGCGCCAGGCCGGCGATGTCGGTCTGCACCGCCGCGACGTCCGCGAGCGCGGCGACCGCGGCGCTGATCCCGGCGACCAGCAGCAGCGCCGGTGGGCGCATGGCCATCGTCCAGGCGAGCACGAACAGCAGTTGGACGCCGAAGATGATGAAGGCGAACGGCAGCCGGTGGCCGGGGCCCGAGGTCTGCGCGCCGAGCACCAGGCCGACGCCGAGCAGGGCGGCGAAGCCGGCGATGGTCAGCGCCAGCGGGCGGCGCACCTCGACCGGGGGTACGACCTCCTCCTCCGGCTCGTCGATGTCGTCCTCGGAGCGGCGGGCCGGCTCGCCGGCGCGGCGTGCCCGGCGGGGCCCGCCCCGTTCGCGGGGGCGGTCGCCGTCGGTGACCGCCGGGCCGGTGCGCGGCGCGGGCGGGTGGCCACGGGTCGGTGCGGCCGGGCCCGGACGGGGCCCGTCGGGCCACGATTCGCGGCCGGCGTCGGCCGAGGTGGAGGAAAACACGCCCCGATCGTGCCAGACCGACCCCCCGACGCGGTGGTCACGGGTTTCGGCAACGTTAAAACCTGGGCCACGATCAGGGGCAAGCTGGACAAACGGGAAATGGCCCGGAGGCGCAGCGAGGGCGATCGGTTACGCTCAACCCGTTACCCCGCCCGTCAGCGACGCCGGGACCACGCAATTTCTCAGCGCACTCCCCTCACGAGTGTGTCTGGTCGCGCGCGGCCACGTGCCGCCGGGACGGAGGTGATCGTGGAGATCCTGTTGCTGGTGACCGCACGCGCAGGGGAACCGTCCGCTGTGCTGCCGGCACTCGACCTGCTGCCACACTCGGTCCGCACCGCGCCGCGCGATGTCCGCACCCTGGTCGCCGGCCCCAGCCCGGACGCGGTGCTGGTGGACGCGCGGTCGGAGCTGAGCGAGGCCCGGGCGACCTGCCGGATGCTGCACGCCACCGGGCTCGGAGTGCCGCTGGTCGCGGTGGTGACCGAGGCCGGTCTGATCGCCCTGAACGCCGACTGGGGCGTCGACGACGTCATCCTCGCCTCGGCCGGCCCCGCCGAGGTGGAGGCGCGGCTGCGGCTGGCGGTGGGCCGACTGAGCAACGCGACCGCCGGCGCCGGCGGCTCGATCCGGGCCGGCGAGCTGACCATCGACCCGGACACCTACGCGGCCAAGCTGAAGGGACGCCCGCTCGACCTCACCTACAAGGAGTTCGAGCTGCTGAAGTTCCTGGCCCAGCACCCCGGCCGGGTCTTCACCCGGGACCAGCTGCTGCGCGAGGTCTGGGGTTACGACTACTTCGGCGGCACCCGCACCGTGGACGTGCACGTCCGACGCCTGCGCGCCAAGCTCGGCTCCGAGTACGAGTCGATGATCGGCACGGTCCGCCAGGTGGGTTACAAGTTCGTCGTACCGCCGTCGCGGTCGCTGCCCGAGGCGGAGCACGCGCCGCTGCCCGTCTGAGCCTCACCAACCGGGGACGATTCCCCATATGCCCTTTTTGTGCGGCTCGTCGGCTCTATTCTGACTGCCGGGTTTGTCGGAAAAGGGGGCGACGGTGCGCGCAGTGACCACGGGGACCAGGGGCCGGCGTGACCGGTCAGCCGGGCTGAAGCCGTGACGCGGGTCAACTCGACCGCCCGAGCGGCGGGGATCGTGGTGTTGGTGGTGACGGCGCTGCTCGGCTCGGCGTACCTGCTGGGCCGCAGCCTCATCCCCGACCAGCCCCAGCGGCAGGCGACCGGGGTCAACACGAACGCCGACGGGCCGTACTACGCCGACCAACCGACCGACGAGGCGCCGAGCGGCGCCCCGACCGCCAGTGGTGGCGGCCCCACCGAGGGCGGTCAGGACGGATCGCGGCGCGACGCCGAGGGCGACAAGCTGTTCGGCGCGCACTCCACCACCGGCACACCGCGAATCGCGCTGACCTTCGACGACGGGCCGGATCCGCGCTACACCCCGCAGGTCCTCGCCACGCTGCGCGAGTTCGACGTCAAGGCCACGTTCTGCGTGGTCGGCGAGAACGCCCAGGACCATCCCGACCTGATCCAGGCGATCGTCGGCGACGGACACACCCTGTGCAACCACTCCTGGCACCACGACGTCACCCTCGGCACCCGTTCCGCGGAGACGATTCGCGCCGACCTGCTGCGCACCAACGAGGCGATCCGTGCAGCGGTGCCGGACGCGCCGATCGTCTGGTACCGCCAGCCCGGCGGCGCCTGGACCTACCCCGTGGTGTCGGTGGCGCAGCAGCTCGGCATGACCCCCCTGCACTGGTCGGTGGACCCGTCGGACTGGGAGGCGCCCGGCGCAGGCAAGATCGCCGCGGCGGTGGTCACGCAGGCCGCGCCGGGCTCGGTGGTGCTGCTGCACGACGCGGGTGGGGACCGACAGGGCACGGTGGACGCGCTGCGCCGCATCCTGGTCGACCTGACCGAACGGTTCGAGCTGGAGGCGCTGCCCACCGACCCGACGTGAGCCGGTCGAGGATCCGGGCCGACCGCCGCCCCCGGCGGCTACGGTGACGGGATGAGCAGCGCGGAGCCGACCAGCGACCAGGTGACCCGGACAGACCGACTGGCCCCGGCGGACATCGCCGACGTGCTGGCCCTGGCCCGTTCCGCGGGCGACACCGACGGGGCGGACCCGCTCGACGAGCACGTCCTGCTCCGGCTGCGTGACCCGGACGCCCCCGCCGTGCACCTCATCGCCCGCGCCGACGACGGCACCCTCACCGGGTACGCGCACCTGGACACCACCGACCAGGTCGGCGGGATCGGGGTGGAGCTGGTGGTGCATCCGGCGTACCGGCGGCGGGGTACCGGTCGCGCACTGGCCAGGGGCGTGCTCGCCTCGGCCACCGGCCCGCTACGGGCGTGGGCGCACGGCGACCACCCGTCGGCCGCCGCGCTCGCCGTCGACCTCGGGTTCACCCGGGCCCGGGTGCTCTGGCAGCTGCGCCGGCCACTGGCCGCACCGCTGCCCGAGCCACGGCTGCCCGACGGGGTGGCGCTGCGCGCGTTCCGGCCGGGCGCGGACGACGCGGCCTGGCTGGCCCTCAACGCCCGGGCCTTCGCCGAGCACCCCGAGCAGGGCCGGTGGACGTCGGACGACCTGCGGGTCCGTCTCGCCGAGCCGTGGTTCGACCCGGCCGGCTTCCTGCTCGCCGAGGAGACCGCGACCGGCCGGCTGCTCGGCTTCCACTGGACCAAGGTGCACGAGCGCCCGGGATCGGCACGGATCGGCGAGGTGTACGTCGTCGGCGTGGAGCCGACCGCACACGGCGGCGGGCTCGGCCGGGCGCTGACCACCGCCGGGCTGGCCTACCTGCGGGACCGGCGAGGGCTGGACCGGGTGATGCTCTACGTGGACGACTCGAACACCGGCGCGGTGGCGCTCTACGAGCGGCTGGGCTTCGCCCGCTGGTCCGCGCACATCAACTACCACCTCGGCTGAGCGACAGCGCGGAGCGGGCGTCCGTCCGTCCGGGGCTGACCGCCGCGACCGGGTCACCGGCGGATAACGCCCATGCGTCGGCGGGATAACACCCTACCGGAAATATGGCCATACTTCCGACAGGCGTACCTCGGTTCACTTAACGGACAACTCACCCTCAGCGAGCGGTCACCTCGGGGGCCGTACGTGTTCACCTCGCGTTCACTTGCGACCGGCGAACCGGCTACCTGGCACTTCTAACTTTCGTGTCAGCCGGTCAGTGCCGGTCCTCGGCCCCCCGGGATCGGGGCGCCAAGTCAGACGCGAAGGGAAACCCCTCAGGTGAAGCTCCAGCGGTACGGCACTATTGCCTGCCTCGCTCTCGCCGCGACGCTCGGCCTCAGTGCATGCGGCTCGGACAACAACGAGCCCACTCCCGGCGCCAACGCTTCGGGCTCGGCCGCCGCGGTCGACTGCGCCACCGGCACGCTGAACGCCCAGGGCTCGTCGGCCCAGAAGAACGCCATGGCGGAATGGATCAAGGCGTACCAGCAGAAGTGCCAGGGCACCACGATCAACTACGAGGCTTCCGGCTCGGGCGCCGGCATCCAGGCGTTCAACGCCGGGACCGCCGACTTCGCCGGCTCCGACTCCGCGCTCAAGCCGGAGGAGCAGCCGCTGGCCGACGCCAAGTGCGTCGGTGGCAAGGCCATCCACCTGCCGATGGTGATCGGCCCGGTGGCCGTCGCCTACAACGTCAGCGGCGTGGACAACCTCCAGCTCAAGCCGGCCACCCTGGCGAAGATCTTCGCCGGCAAGGTCACCAAGTGGGACGACGCGACGATCAAGGCCGACAACCCGGACGCCAAGCTCCCGGCGACCACCATCCAGACGGTTCACCGTTCGGACGAGTCGGGCACCACCGACAACTTCACCAAGTTCCTCTCCAAGACCGCCGAGGCGGACTGGACGCTGGGCAACGCCAAGGCCTGGAAGGCCCCGGGCGGCACCGGCGCCAAGGGCTCCGACGGCGTGGCCAGCCGGGTCAAGGGCGCCGACGGCTCCATCGGCTACATGGAGTGGTCGTTCGCCGAGAACGCCGGCCTGAAGATGTCCAAGATCGGCAACGGCAACGGCGAGTTCGCCGCGCTGACCGCCGAGGCGGCCGGCAAGACCATCGCCGGCGCCAAGGTCGAGGGCCAGGGCGACGACCTCAAGCTGTCGATCGACTACAACACCAAGGAGGCCGGGGCCTACCCGATCGTCCTGGCGACGTACGAGATCGTCTGCAGCAAGGGCCTCGCGGCCGACAAGCTGAAGCTGGTCAAGGGTTTGCTGGGCTACGCCGCCAGCACCGAGGGCCAGAACTCGCTGACCGACCTGGGCTACGCCCCGCTGCCGGAGACGGTTCGCACCAAGGTCGAGACCGCGGTCAAGAACCTCTCCTGACCCGACCCACCACCTCAGCAACCGAATCGAGCGAGCAGATGGGTGAAACCCCTCACCGCTCGGCCGACGCCGGCACCGGCGGGACGCGCGTGACCCAGAGTCACGAGTGGCCCGCCGGTGCCTCGGCGCGTGTGGCCGAGGCACCAGTCAGCACCCGTTCCCCGGGCGGCGCCGGTCTGGGCGGCGGCGGCGCGCTGCCGCGCAGCCGCAAGTTCGGGGCCGAGCGGGCCTTCCGCGGTCTCACACTGGCCGCCGGCACCGCCGTTCTGGTCATCATCGCCGCCATCGCGATCTTCCTGGTCGCCAAGGCGGTACCGGCCCTGCGCGCCAACACCGAGAACTTCTGGTCCTACGAGGGCTGGTCCCCCAACGACCCGGAGCCGAAGTTCGGCATCGGCACCCTCGCCTTCGGCACCGTCCTCAGTTCGGCGCTCGCCCTGCTGATCGCGGTTCCGGTGGCGCTGGGCATCGCGCTCTACCTCTCGCACTACGCACCGCGCCGGCTGGGCACCGCGCTCGGCTTCCTGGTCGACCTGCTGGCGGCCGTGCCGAGCGTGGTCTTCGGCCTCTGGGGGCGGGACGTCTTCAGCAGCCCGGTGCGGGACTTCTCGATCTGGCTCAACCAGCACTTCGGCTGGATCCCGCTCTTCGGCGGCGACGGCCCGTTCGGCGCCTCCATCATGCTGGGCGCCCTGGTGCTCGCGATCATGGTGCTGCCGATCATCACCTCGCTCTCCCGTGAGGTGTTCCTCCAGACGCCGACCGCGAACGAGGAGGCCGCACTCGCCCTGGGCGCCACCCGCTGGGAGATGCTCCGCACCGCGGTGCTCCCCTACGGCCGTCCCGGCATCATCGCCGCGGTGATGCTCGGCCTGGGCCGCGCCCTCGGCGAGACCATCGCCCTGGCGCTGACCCTCGGCATCACCTTCGGCATCTCGTTCAACCTGATCCAGAACGGCGGCAACACGATCGCCGCCAACATCGCCAACGCGTTCGGCGAGGCGAACGAGACCGGCCGTGGCGCTCTGATCGCCTCCGGCCTGGTGCTCTTCACCATCACGCTGATCGTCAACATCACCGCCCGGGCGATCATCTACCGTCGCCGGGAGTTCACGGAGTCGGCCGCATGACCACCACCGTCACCTCCCACCGCACCCGTCCGCCGGCCCAGCCCGCCACGCTGCGGGCGCGGCGGCTGCCCTGGTACGCCGCACCGGCCATCGCCGTGGCGGCCCTGGCGCTCTCCGCCGTGATCGTCTACGGCACCGACATCGGCGGCCCGGTCCTCGTCGTCGTCCTGGCCGCGGTGCTCTACCTGGTCGGGCTCTTCGCCGCCGCCAACGCGGTCGAGGGGCGCCGGTCGGCTCGCAACCGCACCTGGAGCGCGCTCATCCATTCCGCCTTCGTGCTGGCGGTGCTGCCGCTCGTGTCGGTGGTCTGGACGCTGGTCAGCAAGGGCGCCGAGCGGCTGGACGTCAACTTCTTCCAGACCTCGATGAACAACATCGGGGCCCGCGACGCGAACGGCGGCGCGTACCACGCGATCCTCGGCACGCTGGAGCAGGTCGGCATCGCCACCCTGATCACCGTGCCGCTCGGCATCCTCTGCGCGATCTACATCGTCGAGTACGGCCGGGGCAAGTTCGCGTTCGCGATCCGGTTCTTCGTGGACGTGATGACCGGCATCCCGTCGATCGTCTCCGGCCTCTTCGTGCTGGCGTTCTGGGTGCTGATCGTGTCGCCGTGGTTCAACGACGGCCGGCCCAGCTTCTCCGGCTTCGCCGCCGCGCTGGCACTGAGCGTGCTGATGCTGCCGACCATCGTCCGGTCCACCGAGGAGATGCTCCGCCTCGTCCCGCCGCCACTGCGCGAGGGTGCCTACGCGCTCGGCGTACCCAAGTGGAAGACGATCCTGCGGGTGGTGCTGCCGACCGCGCTGCCCGGCATCGTCACCGGCGTGATGCTCGCCGTCGCCCGGGCGGCCGGCGAGACCGCGCCGGTGCTGCTGGTCGCCGGCGGCGGTGCCGCGATCAACACCAACCCCTTCGAGAACAACCAGTCGTCGCTGTCCCTCTTCGTCTACCAGCAGGCCGGTGACGCGTCGAGGTACGCGCCGGCACGGGCGTGGACGGCGGCACTCACCCTGGTCGCCCTCGTGCTCATCCTGACGATCGCGGCGAAGCTGCTGGCCCGCCGTAACCGGCTCAGCCGATGAACCCCGGAGGTACCACCATGGCCAAGCGCGTCGAAGCCTCGAACGTCACCGCCTACTACGGCGGCTTCAAGGCGATCGAGAACATCAACCTGACCGTCGAGCCGAAGACGGTCACCGCCCTGATCGGCCCGTCCGGTTGCGGCAAGTCCACCTTCCTGCGGTCGATCAACCGGATGCACGAGGTGCTGCCGGGTGCCCGGGTCGAGGGCAACCTGACCATCGACGACCAGGACATCTACGACCGGGACGTGGACGTCACCGCGGTCCGGCGGATGATCGGCATGGTCTTCCAGCGGCCGAACCCGTTCCCCACCATGAGCATCTTCGAGAACGTGGTGGCCGGGCTGAAGCTCAACGGGGTCCGCAAGAAGTCGATCCTGGAGGACGCGGCCGAGAAGGCGCTGCGCTCGGCGAACCTGTGGGACGAGGTCAAGGACCGGCTGGGCAAGCCCGGCGCGGGCCTCTCCGGCGGTCAGCAGCAGCGCCTCTGCATCGCCCGGACCATCGCGGTCGAGCCGCAGGTCGTGCTGATGGACGAGCCGTGCTCGGCCCTGGACCCGATCTCCACGCTGGCGATCGAGGACCTGATGTTCCAGCTGAAGGACAAGTTCACGATCATCATCGTGACGCACAACATGCAGCAGGCCGCGCGCGTGTCGGACCGGACCGCCTTCTTCTCCATCGAGAAGACCGGCGACCCGGGTCGGCTGATCGAGTACGACAACACCCAGAAGATCTTCAGCAACCCGAGCGTGAAGAAGACCGAGGACTACATCACCGGCCGCTTCGGCTGAGCCGGTGGCTCCGGTCCGCGAGGGGCGTCGGTCGACCTGACCGGCGCCCCTCGGCGTACCCCGGCGCGCTCAGCCGAGCACGAAGCGGGGCTCGCCGTCGGCCGGGAGGTCCAGGCGTGGGGTGATCGGGGTGGCGGCGTCCCGCTCGGCCGCCGCCTGCGCCACCCCCGCCAGATCACCGGCCGCCGCCACCTGGGCCAGCGTCACGAGGGTGGGCGGCAGCATGGTCAGCTCACCCGCCTGGGCACGGGCCAGCGCGTCCGCCGGCCGGATCCACAGGGTGTGGTCGGCCTCGCCGGAGACGTCCCGGGTCCGCTGCCCCTCCGGCAGCAGGGCGACGAAGAAGTACGTGTCGAAGCGGCGTGGTTCGAACTCGGGAGTGATCCACCGGCTCCACGGCAGCAGCAGGTCAGACCGAAGGGTGAGCTGGCGCTCGGCGAGCAGCGCGGCGAAGCCGAGCCGGCGCCCCTCCAGGTCCTGCCGGGCGGCCTCCCAGTCGTCGCCGCTGACGTCGCCCACCACGGTCGCCGGGTCCGGGCCGGCGAGCAGCACGCCGGCCTCCTCGAAGACCTCCCGGGCGGCGGCGCAGACCACCGCCTGGGCGGCATCCGGGGCCACCCCGAGCCGGCCGGCCCACTCGCTCGGCACCGGGCCGGCCCAGTCCAGGTGCGCCTCGGAGTCGGAGCGGTCCACCCCGCCGCCGGGGAAGGCGTACATCCCGCCGAAGGTCATCGCGGCGACCCGGCGGATGACGTACACCTCGAAGTCGGCGCCGGTCGGACGCAGCAGCAGCACGGTGGCCGCGACCCGCGGCACCGCCGGGGTGCCACCCTCGGCCTGGAACCGGCGGGCGTGCTCGACCAGGGCGGCGGGGGCGGCGAAGCCGTCGCTGTCGATCGTCATGCCGCGAGCCTAGTTCCCTCGACCGGAGGGGCCGGCTGGTGTGCCGGGCACCTCCGCTCGGCCGCCCGACCACACCCGACCGCGTGCGCAGGGGTGGCGGACTACCGAGCGGCACAGTGGTCCGGCGGATGAGCCCTCGGGCGACGGGCCGGGCAGCGGGCGGTTCACCTGGCTCGGCTAGCGTGCCGGCATGACTCGTTGGGGCATCCTGGCCACCGGCCACATCGCCAGCCGTTTCGCCGAAGACCTCCGGCTGGTGCCGGACGCCGAACTGGTCGCGGTCGGCTCCCGCGCCGCCGACAGCGCCCAGCGCTTCGCCGACAAGCACGGCGCGAAGCGCGCGTACGGCTCGTGGGTGGAGCTGGCCGCCGATCCCGAGGTCGACGTGATCTACGTGGCCACCCCGCACGCCGCGCACCACGAGGCGGCGATGACGTGCCTGACCGCCGGGCGTGCCGTGCTGCTGGAGAAGCCGTTCACCCTCGACCTGGCCACCAGCACCGAGGTCGTGGACACCGCCCGGGCGGCCGGGGTCTTCCTCATGGAGGCCATGTGGATGCGGACGAACCCGATGATCCGGCAGGTGGCGCAGCTGATCGCGGACGGGGCGATCGGCACGGTGAGCAGCGTCCGGGCCGATTTCGGGGTGTCCGGACCGTTCGCGCCGGAGCACCGGATGCGCAACGCGGCGCTGGGCGGGGGCGCCCTGCTCGACCTGGGGATCTACCCGATCAGCCTGGCCCACCTGCTGCTCGGCGTGCCGCAGCACATCCGCTCCTGGGCGCAGCTCGGCCCGGAGGGGACGGACGAGAACACCGGCATGCTGTTCGGCTACGACACCGGAGCGCTGGCAACCCTGAGCTGCGGCATGGTCGGGTTGAGCGGGCAGACCGCCTCGATCACGGGCACCACCGGGCGGATCGACCTGCCGGAGCCGTTCTTCCGTCCGGGTTCCGTGACCCTGCACCGGGCCGGCGCGGAGCCGGAGACGATCGTCGCCGACGGGTCCGGCAACGGTTACCAGTACGAGGCGATCGAGGTGCAGCGCTGCCTGGCCGCCGGGCTGACCGAGAGCCCGCTGGTGCCGCACACCACCACGCTTGAGGTCATGGCCCTGCTGGACGCCGTCCGTGAGCAGATCGGCGTGCGGTACATCTGAGGCCGGTTGGCGAACGGCCCCGGCCACCGCGGGTCACGCGGGAGCCGGGGCCGTCGACGAGCCCGGTCGGGTCAGCCGAAGAGCGGCCGGACCAGCAGGTAGGTGACGCAGGCGATCAGCGCGGCGGCCGGGAACGTGATGATCCAGGCGATCACGATGTTGCCGGCGACGTTCCACCGGACCGCGGAGAGCCGCTTGGTCGCGCCCACACCCATGATCGCCGACGTGATCGTGTGGGTGGTGGAGATCGGCGCCTTGAGCACCAGGGCGTTGAAGTAGAGCACCGCGCTGGCGACCGTCTCGGCGGCGAAGCCCTCCGGCGGCCCCAGGTCGATGATCTTGCGCCCGAGGGTCCGGATGATCCGCCAACCGCCGGCGTACGTGCCGAGGGCCAGCATGGTCGCCGAGGTCCAGAACACCCAGCCGGGGATGTGGGTCTTGCTCTCCTGGAAACCGCCGGTGTAGAGCGCCAGCACCACGATGCCCATGGTCTTCGCGGCGTCCTGCATGCCGTGGCCGACCGACATGGCGGCCGCCGAGGCGGTCTGCGCCCAGCGGAAGCCCCGGTTGAGCTTGCCCGGCTGCCCCTTCCGGAACAGCCAGAGGATGGCCAGCATCAGCAGGTAACCGAGGGTGAGGCCGACGATGGGCGACAGCACCATCGGCAGCAGCACCTTCACGCCGATGTTGCCCCACTGCACGATGCCGCCGGCGGAGAGCAGGGTCGCGCCGACCAGGCCGCCGAAGAGCGCGTGCGAGGACGACGAGGGCAGACCGAAGTACCAGGTGATCAGGTTCCAGGCGATGGCGCCGAGCACCCCGGCGAAGACCACGCCGAGACTGCTCACGCCGGTGGGCAGGGTGACCAGGCCGTCGCCGACGGTCTTGGCCACTCCGGCGCCGAAGTGGGCACCGATGAAGTTGCCGACCGCGGCGAGTGCCAGGGCGATCCGGGGTGTCAGCGCCCGGGTGGAGACGCTTGTCGCGATCGCGTTGGCGGCGTCGTGGAAGCCGTTGGTGTAGTCGAACGCCAGGGCTACCCCGATCACCGCCAGCACGGCGATGAGTTCGGGTGTCACAGTCACAGGATCAGGACTCCTTGACCGCGATGGTCTCGACCGTGTTCGCCACGTGCTCGAAGGCGTCGCAGGCGGCCTCCAGCTCGTCGGCGACCTCCTTCATCTTCAGCACCGTCAACGCGTCGTACTCGCCGGAGAAGAGGCGCACGAGCAACTGCCGGTTGATCCGGTCGCCCTCGTTCTCCAGCCGGTTGCACTCGATCCAGTAGTCCTCGAGGTCCTTCATCGACTTCAGGCGCGGCATCGCGTCGGCGGTCAGCTTGGCCTGCTGGTCGAGCACGTTCACCATCTCGTGCAGCTCCCGGGGCAGCGCCGGCAGCTCGGTCAGCCCGTACAGGTAGAGCAGGTCGCCGACCGCCTCCAGGTGGTCCATCACGTCGTCCAGCAGCGAGCCGAGCCGGTAGATGTCCTCCCGGTCGAACGGCGTGATGAACGTGGAGTTGATCTTCTTGTACAGCTCGTGCGTGATCTGGTCGCTGTCGTGCTCGACCTCGGTCAGCCGCTCGCTGACCGACTGCACGTCGACGCCGGGCAGGGCCAGCTCGTTCAGTAGCGCGGTGCCCCGGACCAGGTTCTGCGCGGCCCTGGTGAAGAGCTCGTAGAAGGCGCCCTCGGTGGGGCGGAAGGAAAACTTCACAGCACAGACCTCGTCGCGTCGGTGGAAGGGTGGCGGCGCCCGTGGGGTACCCGCCCGGTGAATGCTAGGAAACGGCGGAACAGCGAATTCGTCGGCCCACCCCTGGTCGGGCCTCATTCACCGTTCGTTCACCTGCCGTTCATCTCGGGCGTCCCATCCGCCCCCACGCCCCCAGCACACAGCCGCTCCCGCTCGTGCGCCACGTCGAAATCGGCAGCCGGATACCCCAGATCAAGCGTGTCGAACGTCTCTCGCAGCAGGTGGGCCACCGCCCAGTCCCGGTACCATTTGCGGTCCGCCGGCACCACGAACCAGGGTGCGGCGTCCGTGCCGCACCGGCTCAGCGCCTCGGCGTACGCGGCCTGGTAGTCGTCCCACCGGGCCCGGGAGTCGACGTCCGACGGGTTGTACTTCCAGTGCTTGCGGGGATCGGTGAGCCGCTCCAGCAGCCGCTCGCCCTGCTCGGCGTAGGAGATGTGCAGCATCACCTTGACCAGGGTCACGCGGTCCTCGACCAGCTCACGCTCGAAAGAGTTGATCTCGTCGTAGCGGGCCCGCCACGTGGTCTCCGGCACCAGCGAGCCCACCCGGGCGATCAGCACGTCCTCGTAGTGCGAACGGTTGAACATCCCCACGTACCCCGGCGGCGGCAGCGACCGGCGGATCCGCCACAGGAAGTCGTGCCGCAGCTCCTCGGGGGTCGGCGGGCCGAACGAGCGGATGTGCAGGCCCAGCGGGTTCATCGCGCCCGCCACCCGCTTGATCGTGCCGTCCTTGCCGCCGCAGTCCATCGCCTGGAGCACCAGCAGCACCCGGCGCGCCGGCCGGCCCGACCCGGCCTTGGCCATCGCGAAGAGCATCTCCTGCTGCCGGCCCAACTCGCCGCCGACCAGCTCCACCTGCTCACGGGCCCAGGCCTTGCGGTGCTCCCCGGTCACCTCCGCGTCGGGCAGACCGGGCGTGGACCGCGGGCCGATCGCGCCGAGATCCACCGGTGCGGTGACCCGCAGCAGCTCCCGCACGGAACCGCCGACCGGCGCCACGATCTGCGCTTGCTCGGGTTCGCTCATCCTCGGATCATCACCCACCCGCGGGCCATCCGCCCGCCGAGCGCCCTCCGCGACGGGCCGGCTGTCACGTTCGGGGCAACCGGCGCGTCCAGTTGGCAGGAGGATGTACGCCGGGACGGTGCCGGCCGGGAAGGATGGTGGGTCGTGCGGGACCTGGCGACGGAGTTCGAGGCCGAACGGGGCCGCCTGCTCGCGGTGGCCCACCGGATGCTGGGCAGCCGCAGCGAGGCCGAGGACGCGGTGCAGGAGACCTGGCTGCGCTACGCCGGCGCCCTCGCCGACCCGGCGGCCCGCGCCGAGATCCGCGAGCTGTCCGCCTGGCTGACCACCGCCTGCGCCCGCATCTGCCTGGACGTGCTGCGCTCGGCCCGGGTCCGCCGCGAGGCGTACCCCGGGGAGTGGCTGCCGGAGCCGGTGGTGAGCCCGCTGGGCACCGCACCGCCGACCGACGGGTACGCCCCCGACCCCGCGGAGCGGGCCGTACGCACCGACCAGCTCGGCACCGCGCTGCTGGTGGTGCTGGAGCAGCTCGCCCCGGAGCAGCGGGTCGCCTTCGTGCTGCACGACGTGTTCGCGGTGCCGTTCGCCCGGGTCGCCGACGTGCTCGGCACCACCGAGGTGGCCGCCCGGCAGCTCGCCTCCCGGGCACGGCGGGCGGTCACCGCACCGGACCTGCCCCGGCACACCGCCGACGCGGCCGAACAGCGCCGGGTGCTCCAGGCGTTCGTCGCCGCCACCGAGTCCGGTGAGCTGGACCCGCTGCTCCGCGTGCTCGCACCGGACGTGGTCTTCATCGGCGACTCGGGCGGGCACTTCCCGGCCGCCCGCCGGCCGGTGGTCGGCGCCGACAAGGTGGGCCGCTTCGCGCTCGGCCTGTTCGGCCGGGCCGGCCGGTACGCCCAGCGGGTGCTGGCCCGACCGGTGCTGGTCGACGGCGTGCTCGGCCTTCAACTGGAGACGGTGTACACCGACGGTCGGCCGATCCGCATGGTGACCTCGTTCGCCGTCGACCAGGGTCGGATCACCGGCCTGTTCAACCAGCTCAACCCGGACAAGCTGACCGACGTACCGCCGCTGGGCGACGACGACCCGTGGCCGCCCCGCTGGTGAGCCGGCCCGGGGCCGCGCGGGCTCAGACCACCAGGGCCAGCCACTTGCGGTACGAGGTGGCGAACGGCTCGGTGCCGTCGCCGAGCGCGCCGTACAGCCAGCGGGCCGCCGCCTCGGCTTCGACCACCACGTCGTCCGGGTAGCCGTACCGCACCCGGTGCTCGGCGAACTCGTCCTCGTCGAGCAACTCCACCAGGCCGGTGGCCCGACGCCGCACCACGTCCAGGTCCAGGTCGATGAGGTGGACCGTGTCGTCGGACTCCCAGCGGGCCGGAGTGGCGATGTCGCAGTAGACCTCGCTGGTGCGCGGCGGCGGGTTGAACATCCCCGTCCACCAGGCGTGGTGCGGCACCAGCAGGACGAACGGAATCTTCTCCACCGACGGGCGGCCGTGGTAGACCGACTCGGTGCCGGCGGGGACGCCGAGCCAGATGCCGAGGTCGTCCTCGGCGAGCCGGCGGGCCGGGTAGTCACGGTGGGCGCTGCCGTCGTACTTGCGGTAGATCACTCGGACCACGTCGCTCGGCATGATTCGCACCCTAACCGATAGTGCCCACGCGTCGTAGCGCGGCCGTAACCGGACGGCCTGGACCGACCGGGCGAGGAGCGACGGCGCCGCGCCACGCGGGCGGATGGGCGCAGCCGGTGTCGGGCGCGACGGGTACCGTCGCACGGTGACTCCGCCCCGCACCGCCACCGGTTCCGCCACCCCGTCGGCCCGTGGCGGCAGCCGGCGGCGGGGTGCCCGGCCCAGCGGCACGGAGCTTCTCGCGGCGGCGGTGGGCGCGGTGCCCGGCGGCGCGGCGCGCCCCGGCCAGCAGCAGATGACCACGGCGATCGAGGAGTGCGTCACCAGCGGCGAGCACCTGCTCGTCCAGGCGGGCACCGGCACCGGCAAGTCGCTGGCCTACCTCGCGCCGGCGCTCACCGTGGACGGCCCGGTGGTGGTGTCCACCGCCACCCTGGCGTTGCAGTCCCAGCTCGTCGACCACGACCTGCCCCGGCTGGCCGACGCGGTCGAGCCGCTGCTCGGCCGCCGCCCCACCTTCGCGGTGCTCAAGGGCCGCCACCACTACCTCTGCCTGGCGCGACTGGACAACTCCACCGAGGAGGAACCGGAGGACACGCTCTTCGACGCCCCGGCCGCCCGCCCCGGCGGCGGGACGAAGTGGCTCGGCGAGGCGGGCCGGATCGGCAAGCAGATCGAGCGGCTGCGCGACTGGGCCGAGCGGACCGCCACCGGCGACCGGGACGAGCTGGACCCGGGCGTCGACGACCAGGCCTGGCGGCTGGTGTCGATGCCGGCCCGGGAGTGCGTCGGCGCGACCCGCTGCCCGTTCGGGGCGGAGTGCTTCGCCGAGGCGTCGCGGGCCCGGGCCCGCGAGGCCGACATCGTGGTGACCAACCACAGCCTGCTCGCCGTCGACATGCTGGCCGACCGGCACATCGTGCCGCCGCACAAGCTGCTCATCGTGGACGAGGCGCACGAGTTGGCCGACCGCGTCTCCTCGGCCGCGCAGGCGGAGCTGGTGCCGGAGTCGATCGACCGGTCCACCCGGCGGGCCCGCCCGCTGCTGCGTCCGGAGACCGCCGAGGCGCTCACCGCGGCCGGCGACGCCCTCGCGGTCGGGCTTGCCGAGGCGCCGGCCGGGCGGATCACCGCCGGGCTGCCGGGCCCGCTCCGCGAGGCGTGCACGCTGCTCGACGCGGCCACCCGCGCCGCGTTGGACGCGATCGGCGAGGTCAAGTCCGACGATCCCGACCCGGTCCGCAAACAGCAGGCCAAGGCGGCGCTGGACGAACTCTCCACGACCGCGCAGCGGCTGCTGGAGGAGGCCGACCACGACGTGGCCTGGGTGGAGAAGAACGACAGCGGCAGCCGCCGGGCTCTGGTGGTCGCGCCGTTGTCGGTGGCCGGCACCCTCGCCACCCACCTGTACGACGAGCGCACCGTGGTCGCCACCTCGGCCACCCTGGCGCTCGGTGGCCGCTTCGACACGGTGGCCCGCGCCCTCGGGCTGGACGCGCCGCCGGTCCCGGCGCGCCCGGCCGCCGCCTCGCTGGCGGCCCGCACCGGCCCGGGTCGCCCGGCCGCCGAGACGCCGGGCCGCCGGCTGACCGACGCCGCCACCGTCCCGGCGACGGAAGGCCCGGGCTGGCGGTCGCTGGACGTGGGGTCGCCGTTCGACTACGCCCGGCAGGGCATCCTGTACGTCGCGGCCCACCTCCCCCGGCCCAGCGTCTCCGGGCTGCCCGAGGCCGCCGGGGAGGAGCTGGTCGCGCTGGTCGAGGCGCTCGGTGGGCGTACTCTCGGGCTCTTCTCGTCCCGGCGGGCGGCGCAGCAGGCGGCGGAGCTGCTGCGCGCGCGCACCGACCTGCCGGTGCTGTTGCAGGGCGAGGAGGCGTTGCCACTGCTGGTCCGCCGGTTCCGTGAGGAGCGCGCCAGCTGCCTGTTCGGGGTGATGTCGCTCTGGCAGGGGGTGGACGTCCCGGGCGACGCCTGCCAGCTCGTGGTCATCGACCGGCTGCCGTTCCCACGGCCGGACGAGCCGCTGGCGGCGGCACGCGCCGCCGCCGTGGACGCGGGCGGCGGCTCCGGCTTCGCGGCGGTCAGCGTGCCCATCGCGGCCGTGCGGCTGGCCCAGGGCGTGGGCCGGCTGATCCGGGCCACCGGTGACCGGGGCGTGGTCGCGGTGCTCGACTCCCGGCTGGAGACCGCCCGCGGCTACGGGCCCTTCCTGCGTCGCTCGCTGCCGCCGTTCTGGTACACGACCCGCCCCGAGGTGGCCCGCGGCGCGCTGCAACGCCTCGCCGGCTCCTGACGGGTCAGGGAGCCTGTGCGGCGACGACCACGGCGTCGGGCGGGGTGTCCGGGACCGTCCGGGCGGCCAACCGGCGGACCGCGGTGTTCAGCACCGCGATCAGCGGCACGGACACCAGCGCGCCGGTGATCCCGGCGAGCACCACACCGGCGGCGATACCGATGATCACCGCGAGCGGGTGGAGGGCCACCGCCCGTCCCATGATCAGCGGCTGGAGCACGTGCCCCTCCAACTGCTGCACGCCGATCACGGCGCCCAGGATGATCAACGCGGTGACGGGGCCGCTGTCGACCAGCGCCACCAGCACCGCCACGCCGCCGGAGAGCGCCGCACCGACGATCGGGATGAACGCGCCGAGGAAGACCAGCGCCGCCAGCGGGAACGCGAACGGGATGTCGAAGACGACCAGGAAGATGCCGATGCCGACGGCGTCGATGAAGGCCACCAGGACGGTCGCCCGGACGTAGGCGCCCAGCGTCTGCCAGGAGGCCCGGCCGGCGTCGTCGACCTTCCAGCGGGCGGCCACCGGCAGCAGCCGGACCAGGAAGCGCCAGATCCGGTTGCCGTCGCGCAGGAAGAAGAACGTCGCGAAGAGCACCAGGATGGCGCCGGTCAGCACCTCGGCGAGCGTCGCGGCGGTGCTCAGCGCGCCGCTCGTGAGATCGCGGGTGTTGTTTTCGATCCAGCCCTGCGCCTCGTCGATGTAGCGGTCGAGCTGGGTGTCGGAGAGGTGCAGGGGGCCCGTCTTCAGCCAGTTCTGGATCTGCCGGACGCCCTCGGAGGACTTCTCGCTCAGCTCCGGCACCCCCCGGATGAACTCGTTGACCACCAGGGTGAGCGTGCCGATCACCGCTGCCAGGCCGCCGACCAGCACCACCGCCGTCGCCAGCGAGCGGGGCAGCCGAGCGCGCAGCAGCCAGCCCACCGCCGGAGCGAGCAGCGCCGAGAGCAGCAGCGCGACGGCCAGCGGGATGATCACGATCTTGACCGTGCCGACGATCCGGAGCAGCGCCCAGGCCACCACGCCGATCACGATCAGCCGCCAGCACCAGGCGGCCGCGATCCGCAGACCGTGCGGGACGTCCGCGTCGTCCCGGCTGGAGGTCGAGGTGTGCACATCCGCGGGAGGTTCCGCGCCGACGACCGTGGCCGTCGGTGACGCGGCCGGCCCAGGGGCGGCGGGCGAGGCCACCCGGGCGGGCTCCGGAACGTCGTTCGACTCGCTCCGGTCGGCCCGAACCGACTCCCGTCCTGACTGGTAGGCGCGGCGCAGTCGTCCGCGTACCCGCTCGAAGCGGCTCAAGCGCACCTCCTGGCAGAAGAATCGGTCCGCCCACGGCGACAGGTCGGACAGCATACGTCCGTCTCCGACACCGTAGGGCAGTTCCGCCACACATTGCCCGGGTCACCTCGCGCGTAACCACAGGCGGACGGCCGCCGCCGACACGGTAGCGTCTCCGGCGTGACCGCCGACCAGGATCTCGACGCCGGCCTGCCGATCCGCCTGCTGCACGACCGGGTGCTGGTACGCATGGAGGGCAGCGAAGGCGAGCGCCGCTCCACCGCAGGCATCGTCATCCCGGCCACCGCCGCCGTCGGCAAGCGCCTCGCCTGGGCCACCGCCGTCGGGGTGGGGCCGAACGTCCGCGCCATCGTCTCCGGCGACCGGGTGCTCTTCGACCCGGACGACCGCTCCGAGGTCGAGCTGCACGGCCGCGGATACGTGCTGCTGCGGGAGCGCGACGTGCACGCCGTGGCCGCCGAGCGCATCGAGAACGACTCCACCGGCCTCTACCTCTGACAGCTCCCCCGGCCACCCGCCCCCGGCGGCACGCCCGTTTGTCCCGGCGCACGACGGGAAGCCATCCGGCGACCGTGGCCCTGGGGAGGGACGATGCCGGTATTCGTGAAGAAGCTGTTGGCCTGGGGCAGCGTCGCGTTCCTGATCTACTTCATGGCGTTCCGGCCGGACGGCGCCGCGCAGATGTTCAAGGCGATCGGCGCGGCGCTGGTCGCCATGGCCCAGGGCCTCGGTGACTTCCTCACCACCCTGATGACCTGAGCCGCCGGCGCGTCAGGGTTGACCGGGCGGCCAGGGCGCCGCCGGCCGCAGGCCCTGCCAGCCGGACGGCGCGTACCCCACGGGGGGCGGCGGCGCGGCCAGCACCACCGGGATCGGCACCACCGGCTCGTCCGGCGCGGCCACCGGACGCTGGGAACCGTCCGGGAAGCGCAGGTGGTAGCGACTGCCGTCCCAGACGCCGACCGGAGCCTGCGGGTCCCGACCCACGAAGAACGACCGGTACGAGGTGATCGCCTCCAGCAGCTCCCGCTCCTCGCGGGCCG
The DNA here is from genome assembly GCF_052601155.1 of Micromonospora yongxingensis. NCBI lineage: Bacteria > Bacillati > Actinomycetota > Actinomycetes > Micromonosporales > Micromonosporaceae > Micromonospora > Micromonospora yongxingensis. The sequence goes on along the minus strand of NZ_JBQXEO010000001.1, from coordinate 297,747 downwards.
TCCGCTCCAGGTCGGCCGGCTTGCGGTCCAGGCCGCGCAGCGTCCCGTCGCGCAGCAGGGCCAACCGGGTGGCGGCGAACTGGTACCCCCGCATCGCCCGCACCCCGGCGTCCCCGGCCACCCGGCGCGCCCAGGTACGGGCCGCGTGCCGACGGCCCAGGCTGCTCAGCGAGGCCACCTCGGGCGGGCTCAGCCAGCCGGCGCGCACGTAGTCCGGCAGCGTCCGCTCGGTGAGCCGCCCCTCCCACGCACGCAGCCACACCGCCAGCCCCACCATCCCGAAGAACACCGGCACCATCAGGCCCAGGAAGCCGTACAGCATGATCACCGCTTCGCCGGTGGCCTGGGTCAGCGTGGGCAGCAGGTTCCAGGTGCCGTGCAACATCATCGCAAGCAGCAGGCCGGCGACCGGAGCGAGCACACGGACCCGACGGTCGGCCGTCCGGGCCGCGACACCCAGGCCCACACCGGTCATCGAGGTGAAGAGCGGGTGGGCGAACCCGAACAGCAGGATCCGGACGATGAAGATGGCGATGACCTGCTGGGTGCCGGTGGCCGGGCCGTACCGGTCGGCACCGGCGGCGTAGCCGTACCCGCCCAGGTAGAGGATGTTCTCCACCATGGCGAAGCCGACCGCGGAGAGCCCGCAGTAGACCAGGCCGTCGGTGATCCCGGACCACTCACGGCGACGGAACACCAGCAGCAGGATCGGGCCGAGGGCCTTGGTCAGCTCCTCGATGAACGGCGCCACCAGCACGCCGGTGAGGGCGGCCGGCAGCCCCCAGTCGTCGAACCGCGCGGCGGCGAACTCGTTCACCGTGAGCGAGGCGGCGGTGGAGACGAACGCTCCCCAGGCGAAGCAGAAGATGAGGTACTTCAGCGGCTCCGGCTCGTAGCGGTCCAGCCAGAGGAAGCAGGCGACCAGCACCGGCACCGGCAGGATGGCGGCGACCACCCCGATCAGCAGCGCCCGTACGCCGAGCGACTGGCCGAGCGTGAAGACCATGAAGACCGCGCACGCGGCGATGAAGAGCACCACCCCGGCCAGCACCAGGAACCGCCGCCAGCCCAGTCGGCGCAGCGGCATCCGGGGCGCCTCGCCGGCGGACGGAGCCGCGGGCGTAGGCGGCGACGACGGCAGGGGTGCACCGGGCGGGGTGTCGGCCATGCGGTCAGCGTAGCCATCCGCCGCCGGCTGGTTCGGTCGCATCGGCAGCGCTATGCTGCCAGCAGGTCACGAGCGCCAGCGTCAAGCCCCGGCTTGCTGGCCGGCAACCCTCGTCGAGTTCGCGGTGGGGTGCCCCGGGTGATGACCGGGCCCAGCCCGATCGGCGTGCTGGGCAAGCGCGGACCCCGTCCCGACACCAGACCCGGGGTCCCTGACCCCGGAGGTTCCGGCGTGTCCGTCACCCTCGCACCCTCGCTTCCCATCCCGTCCGCCGTCGCGTCCGCGCCGGCGCCGCTCGACGTGCTCGGCGTGCCGGGCGAGATCAACCTCGACTACGCGGCCAGCGCGCCGTGCGCGCGGGCCGCCGCCGACGCGGTGGCCGAACTGCTGCCCTGGTACGCCAGCGTCCATCGCGGTGCGGGTGCGCTGTCCCGGCACTGCACGCTGGCCTACGAGCGTGCCCGGCAGACGGTGGGCGACTTCTTCGGCGCCCGCGCCGACGATCACGTGATCTTCACCCGCAACACCACCGACGCGCTCAACCTGCTGGCCCGGGCGGTGCCGGCCGGCACGACGGTGGTCACCTTCGCCGGCGAGCACCACGCCAACCTGCTGCCCTGGCCGCGCGGCTCGGTCCGGCTGCCGGTGCCCAGCGACCCCGCCGGGGCGGTACGCGCCCTCGCCGCCGCCCTCACCGAGCTGCGCCGGGACAGCAACCCGGCGCAGCCGGTGCTGGTCGCGGTGACCGGAGCGAGCAACGTGACCGGCGAGCGGTGGCCGGTCACCGAACTGGCCCGGGTGGCCCACCGGCACGGGGCACGGATCGCCCTGGACGCCGCGCAGCTCGCCCCGCACGCCCCGGTCGACCTGCTCGCGCTCGACGTGGACTACGTGGCCGTCTCCGGCCACAAGCTGTACGCGCCGTTCGGCGCCGGCGTGCTGATCGGCCGGGCGGACTGGCTGGACGCCGCGCCTCCGTACCTGGCGGGTGGGGGTGCCACCAGCCACGTCGGGCCGGCCACCCACGACGTGACCTGGGCGACCGGGCCGGCACGGCACGAGGGCGGCACCCCCAACCTGGTCGGCGCGGTGGCGCTGGCCGCGGTGTGCGCAGCACTGGACGACGCGGACCGCGCCGCGCTGGCCGCCCACGAGCAGGCGCTGCTGGCACGGCTGCGCACGGGCCTCGCCGCCCTGCCGCACGTGGTGGAACTGCGCACCTTCGGCCCGGACGCGCCCCGGGTCGGCATCGTCTCGTTCGTGGTCGCCGGGTGGGACTCCGCCGAGGTGGCCGCCCGGCTGGCCGCCGAGCACCGGATCGGGGTGCGGGACGGGCTGTTCTGCGCCCACCCGCTGGCCCGGCGGCTGCTCAGCGAGGCGGCGGGGCGTACCGGCCGGCGGGACCTGCCGCCCACCGCGCTGCGCGCCAGCCTCGGCCTGGGCAGCACCCAGGCCCAGGTGGACCGGCTGCTCGCCGCGCTCGCCGCGTTGGGCTAGGCCGGCACGACGCGCCCCGGTCAGCCGACCGGCGGAGCGGTGGGGGGCTTCGGCCCCTCGCCCGGCTCGGCCGGTTCACCCATCGGCCGCTCCTGCTCCCCGAAGGCGGTGCGGATCCACCGGTTCGCCTCCTCCTGTTCGATTCCGGAGGCCACCAGCAGGTCACTGGCCGTGGTCCGGATCTGGGCGATCACCACGCTGCCCGAGAAGCCGACCCCGGCGCCGTACGCCCGGCCGGCCTCGCTGACCGCCCGCAACGACCGTTCCCGGGCCTTCTCCGGCTCCTCGCCCGCGGCGAACTCCTGCTTGAGCAGCCGGACCGATTCGGCGAGGTGGCCGATCCCGTCCGGCATCGGGTCCGGCACCGGTTCCTCGTCCTCGATCAGCGTGACGGACCGGCGGATCAGCGTGCCGCTGTTGCGCATGGCCCGGTCGATCGGCTCGGCGGCCTCCGCGTAGTGGGTCAGTTCGTCCCGCCGGTGCCAGCGGGCCGGGGAGAGGGTCGCGGTCTCCTTGGCGCCCTCGATCGCCTCGGCCAGTGTGGCCAGCTCCTCCTTGTTGTCGCGCAGCCGCTCGAGCGCCCGCTGGACGGTGGCGCGGTCCCGTTTGCGCAGCCCGTCGGCGGTCATGTCGAGTTGGGCGGCGAGCAGGTCCAGCGCCGGCCGGGCGGCGCGATTGATCACCCGGAGCGGGTTCAGTGGCAGCAGCACCGCAGTCACCAGCAGCGCGATCCCACCGCCGAGGAACGCGTCCACGAAGCGTGGGATCTCCAGGTTCTGGGTCGACGGGCTCAGCGTGACGATCAGCACCGCCGTGGCCGCCGCCTGGATGACGATGGCCACGCTGGCCCCGGCGAAGATCGTGAGCAGGATCGCGACCGTCACCACCAGGCCGAGCTGCCACGCCCCGGTGCCGAGCAGGTAGATCAGGAGGTCGCCGATGGCCACCCCGATGCCCACCCCGACGATGAGTTCCACGGTCCGTCGGAACCGCTGGCCGACCGACGCGGCCAGCGTGCCGACCGCGGAGATCGGCGCGAACACCGGCTGCGGGTTGCCGAGCAGCCGGTGCGAGATGAAGTACGCCAGCCCGGCCGCCAGCCCGGCCTGCACGGCCAGCCCGCCAGCCATCCGCACCCGGTGCAGCCGGTCGTGCAGGGTGGCTCGGCCGCGGTGCCGCAGTTCCTCGGTGGCCTCCGCGATCCGGGCGCCGTCGACGTCCACCAGTCCTTCGCGCAGCGGGGTACGCCGCACCATCGGAGGTCGCTTGTCCCGGGCCACAGCCATGGGCGCGACTACCCGTGCCGGGGCCGCTGAATCCTGCCGTTCCCGCGCTGCGGCCGGATGCGGCAGACTCGGGCGGTGACCGATCTGCTGGACCGGTGGCGGGCGGCGGCCCGGGGCGTCGGGGCTGGGCCCGGCGCCGGCTCGACGCGGGTCGGGCGGCAGTTGCTCGCCCGCTGGCAGGAGCCGCACCGGCACTATCACACGGTCGCCCACCTGACCGCCGTGCTCGACGTGGTCGACGAGCACGCCGGGCTTGCCGACCGGGCGGACCTGGTCCGGCTGGCGGCCTGGTGCCACGACGCGGTCTACGACCCGCGGGCCGATGGCGACGCCAACGAACGGGACAGCGCCACGCTGGCGGGGAGTCTGCTCGCCGGGCTCGGGGTGCCGGCGCCCGCGGTGGCCGAGGTGCAGCGGCTGGTGCTGCTCACCGCGGGGCACGTGGTGGCCCCCGGCGACCGCGACGGCGCGCTGCTCTGCGACGCGGACCTCGCCGTGCTGGCCGCCCAGCCGGCGACCTACGACCGCTACGCGGCGGCCATCCGCCGGGAGTACGCGCACGTGCCGGAGCCGGCCTTCCGTGCGGGGCGGGCCGCGGTGCTCAGACATCTGCTGGAGCTGCCCGCCCTGTTCCGGTTGCCGCCGCTGGCCGACCGGTGGGAGCGGTCGGCCCGGGCGAACCTGCGCCGCGAGCTGGCCACCCTCAACCCACCCGGGCCGCCGGCGCGCTGACCAGATGCTTCGGACGGCGCAGCCCGGCGTCCCGGAGCAGCCGGACCAGCTCCCGGCTCGGCACCACCCGGGCACCGAGCCACACCGCCGCCGCGAACCGCTCGGCCGGAATGTCGTAGTGGTCCCGGTCGAAGCCACGCCGGGGTGCGCCCAGCGCCTCGGCGAAGGCGTGCAGCTCGGCGTAGGAGACGTCGCTGATCAGGTGCGACCAGAGCCGACCGCGCCACGGCCAGGCTGGCCGGTCCAGGTAGAGCATGGTGCCCAAGCTAGCCGGTCGCAGTCGATCATGTTGATGATCGGCGGTCGGCGACCTAGCCTCAGCTGCATGGCCCCCACCCCGCTCCTCGACGACCTGCGCGCCGCGCTGGGCGAGAACGCCGTGCTCACCGACCCGGACCTGCTGCGCATGCACCAGCGGGACGAGGCCGACCTCTGCGCCGCCGGCACGCCGCTGGTGGTGACCCGCCCACGCACCACCGAACAGGTGGTCGCCGTGGTCCGGGCGGCGGCGCGACACGGCGTGCCCCTGGTGCCGCAGGGCGCGCGGACCGGGCTGGCCGGCGCGGCGAACGCGGTGGACGGCGCGGTGGTGCTCAGCACCGTCGCGATGGACGAGATCCGGGAGATCGACCCGGTGAGCCGGATCGCGGTGGTCCAGCCGGGGGTGGTCAACGCGGCGCTGGCCGGGGCGGTGGCCAAGCAGGGGCTCTGGTACCCGCCGGACCCCGGCTCCTGGGAGTCGTCCACCATCGGCGGCAACGTGGCCACCAACGCCGGCGGCATGTGCTGCGTCAAGTACGGCGTGACCACCGAGTACGTGCTCGGCCTGGAGGTGGTCCTCGCCTCCGGCGAGGTGCTGCGCACCGGCCGGCGTACCGCCAAGGGGGTGGCCGGCTACGACCTGACCCGGCTCTTCGTCGGCTCGGAGGGCACCCTCGGGGTGATCACCGAGGTGACCGTCGCGCTGCGCCCCGCTCCGGCCGACTCGCTGACCCTGGTGGCGGTCTTTCCGTCCACGGCGGCGGCCGGCGCGGCGGTGGCCGAGATCGCCGCCCGGGGGCTCACCCCCAGCCTGCTGGAGCTGCTGGACCAGACGCACCTGCGGGCGATCGAGGCGTACCAGCCGATGGGGCTGCGGACCGACGCGCAGGCCCTGCTGCTGGCCGCCGCCGACACCGGCAGCCGGGCTGCGGACGACCTGGCCGGCCTGGCCGAGGTGTGCGAGGCGGCCGGTGCCGACGAGGTGTACGCGGCCACCGACGCGGTGGAGGCGGCGGCGCTGCTGCAGGCCCGGCGCCTGGCCCACCCGGCCATGGAGAAGTTCGCCGCCGACGCGTACCCGGGCGGCAACGGCGGCCTGGTGATCGACGACGTGGCGGTGCCCCGCGGTTCGCTGGCCGCGCTGCTGGACGGCGTGGCCCGGATCGCGGCGGAGTGCGACGTGCCGATCGGCGTGGTGGGGCACGCCGGGGACGGCAACATGCACCCGAACATCGTGGTCGACCGGGCCGACCCGGCGAGCGTGGAACGGGGTCGGCGGGCGTTCGACGAGATCATGCGACTCGGCCTGGACCTGGGCGGCACCTGCACCGGCGAGCACGGGGTGGGGTTGCTCAAGCGGGACTGGCTGGCCCGGGAGATCGGCCCGGTCGGGGTCCGGGTGCACCAGGCGATCAAGTCGGCGCTGGACCCGGACGGCCTGCTCAACCCCGGTAAGGTGCTCTGACCTCGGGGCCGCACCGGCGGCGCCCGGCGAGGGTCAGCCCTTGACCTCGGCCGGGGTCGCCTGGGTGAGCAGCAACAGGATCTCCCCGGCGACCGGCGGGCGTTCCTCGCCCGGACAGTCCTGTGAGGTGACCAGCCCGGCGGAGGTGAGCAGGCTGGAGGTCAGCGCGTCGATGCAGGTCGGCCGGTACTGCCGGTTCTGATCGGTCTCCTTGGCCAGCGTCGGGTCGGCGAGCAGCACCTGGAGCCGTTCGGTCAGCTCCGGAGCGAGAGTGCCTCGGGAGGTGACCCCGTCGCCGGCACAGTCGATGCACTGCCACGCCCCGTTGCGCTCGACGCTCAGCGTGCGCAGCGGGCCGTCGGCGCCGAGCCGCTGGAGCAGGCTGACCTGCCCGGCGGCAACGGTGGTGGGAACGTCGAGTGCCTGACCGCCGGCTGCGGCGCCGGCCGACTGCGCCGCTGGTGGAGGCGTGTCGCCGCCGTCCTGGTCGAGCAGCGAACACCCGGTCAGGGCGCTGGCGAGCGCTACGGCGAGAACGGGAACGAGGAGACGGAAGCGCGCGCGGTAAAGCACGCGCGGAAACCTACCCCACCGTAGGTAGCGACGGAAACCACCATCCGGGCCGCTATCGATAGTTACCCTTCGGTAACGTCTCTTTTCGTCACCGATTGGACGGGCGCAACTCAGCCTGATCGTCGTCCCCGCCCCGGTCGGCCGCGTAGCCCCGCACGTCCGGAGCGCCGAGCCGGGCCGCGTCCGCGGCCGCGTCGTCCGGCATCAGCTGAGACTGCCGCTCCGCCTCCACCCGGGCCCGGTAGTGCTCGACCTCACGGGCCCGGGTGGCCGCGTCCCAGCCGAGCACCGCGCCCATCAGCTCGGCGGTGTGCTCCGCCGACTCCAACCCCCGGTGGCTCGTCTCGAAGGAGATCCGGGTCCGCCGGGTCAGCACGTCCTCCAGGTGCAGCGCACCCTCGGCCCGCGCCGCGTACGTGACCTCGGCGGCCAGGTACTCCGGGGCGCCGGCCAGCGGGGAGGCGAGCAGCGGATCGGCGTCGATCAACGCCAGCAGGTCCAGGGTGAGCGTGCCGTACCGCTCCAGCAGGTGCTCCACCACGCCCACCGGCACGCCGTGCCGGCGGGCCAGGTCGGCCCGGTCCCGCCACATGGCCGGGTACCCGTCGGCGCCGAGCAGCGGCAGGTCGGCGGTGCGCGACGGGCGCGCGCCGCCCAGTCTGCGGGCGGCCCGGTCCACCACGTCGGAGGCCATCACCCGGTACGTCGTGTACTTGCCGCCGGCGACCAGCAGCAGCCCGAGCATCGGCTCGAAGACCGCGTGCTCCCGGGACAGCTTCGAGGTGGAGTCGGCCTCGCCGGCGAGCAACGGGCGCAGCCCGGCGTACACACCCTCGATGTCAGCGGTGGTCAGCGGGCGGTCCAGCACGGCGTTGACCTGCTGCAACAGGTAGTCGATGTCGCGGGCCGAGGCGGCCGGGTGGGACCTGTCCAGTCGCCAGTCGGTGTCGGTGGTGCCGATGATCCAGTGCCCACCCCACGGGATGACGAAGAGCACCGACGTCGCCGTACGCAGGATCAGCCCTGTCTCACCGGTGATCGCCGAGCGGGGCACCACCAGGTGCACCCCCTTCGAGGCGCGCACCCGGACGCCGGGCCGCAGCCCCACGTCGTTGAGCATCCGGGACATGTCGTCGCTCCACACCCCGGTGGCGGCGATGACGGTGCGGGCCTGCACCTCGAACTCCGCGTCCGGTGAGCCGGCCGGCGCCTCCAGGTCGCGGACCCGGACGCCGGTCACCTCACGCGCCTGCCGGATCAGCCCGACCGCGCGGGTGCTGCTGACCACCGTGGCGCCGAGGCTGGCCGCGGTGCGGGCCAGGGTGACCACCAGCCGGGCGTCGTCGACCTGCCCGTCGTAGTACCGGATGGCCCCGGCCAGCGCGTCGGCCCGCAGGCTCGGGAAGATCCGCCGCGCGCCCTCCCGGGTCAGGTGCCGGTGCAGAGGCATGCCCCGGCCACCGCCGAAGATCCCCGCGAAGGCGTCGTAGGTCGCCACGCCGGCGCCGTAGTACGAGCGGCGGAAGACCCGCGCGGGCAGGCCCCGCAGGCCCCGACCGGCCGGCAGTGGCACGAGGAACGGCACCGGGCGGACCAGGTGCGGCGCGAGCCGGGTCGCCAGCAGGCCGCGCTCGGTCAGCGCCTCGTGGACCAGGTGGAACTCCAACTGCTCCAGATAGCGCAGGCCGCCGTGGATGAGCTTGCTGGACCGGCTGGAGGTGCCCGAGGCGAGATCACGGGCCTCGACCAGGGCCACCTTCAGGCCCCGGGAGGCGGCGTCCAGGGCGGCACCGGCACCGGTCACACCACCCCCGATGACCAGCACGTCGAAGCGCTCGGCGCGGAGCCTGCGCAGGTCGGCGGCGCGGCGGACCGGCGAGAGCTGCCCGGCGACGGATCGGGAGATATTGGGGTCGCGCACCTGTCCACCGTATCCGCCGAGGCCATGGTGTCGACATGCGCCGCCCGCCCCGTACTGTGCGAGTCATGCAGGCCGGCTTCCCGTCACCCGCTGGTCAACCATGGCCTCACCAGCCGTCGCCGCCGGGCCGGGCCAGTCCGTGGCCGGCGGTCGCGGCCGTGCTCGCCGGCTGCTGGACGGTGGCTGTCACGGTGGCGACCCAGGCGGGTGGCTGGCTCACCGACCAGGTCCTGCTGGGCTTCGGACGGGACCGGGTGGGCTGGCTCTGGCCGGTGCTGGGCCTGGCCACCGTCGTGCTGGTGGGCACGCCCGCGCTGCTGCTGGCCGCGCTGCCCCGGTCGGCCGCGGTCCGCGCCACCGGCCGCGCCTGGCTGGGCGCGGCGCTCGCGCTCGGTGTACTCACGCTGCTGCGGGTCGTGCCGCAGGTGCACCACGAGGCGTACCTGGCCGCACTGGCGGTCGCGGCGGCGCTCACCGCGCTCGTCGTGCGGTTGTCGGCACGCCGGTCGGCGCCCGCCACGTCGGTGGGCGGGGGGCCGGTCGGCGCGGTGCCGCTGCTCGCGGTGGCCGCCGGGCTGGCGCTGCTGCTGCCGTGGGTGTGGCTGGGCGCGCTCGGCGGGCCGCTGGAGACGGTTCTCGCCCTGCTGGCGGCGGCCGCGCTCGGTGCGTTGGCCGCGACGCTGCTGGACGCCGCCTTCTGGTCCCGGTTCGCGATCGGCCGGCCGCCACGGCCGGCCCGTCTGGTGCTGCTCGGCGGCCTGGTCGCCGGGGTGGCGCTGCTGCTGCTCGCCGCGGGCACGGGCCAGTCCGGGGCGCAGCTACCCGCGCTGCTGACCCTGCCACCGGTGGGCTTCGCGCTGGCCGCCCTGTGGGCCGCCATCTGGCGTCCGACCGCTGACGGGACGACGGAGTCCGAGCGCCAGGCCGCGGACGCGGTGCGCGCCGGCCGGGCGGCGACCGGCTGGCTGGTGGGTCTGGCCGCGCTCGGCCCGCTGGCCTTCACCGATCCGGAAGAGATCAGCCTGCTGCTGGTCGGCACCCGCGACGTGCCGTTCTGGGTGGCGGTCGCCGCCGGCGTCGGGCTCGCCGTCGCGGTCCTGGTCGCCATCGGGTACGCGGTGCTGCTGGCCCGGCGTGCGGCCCGTACGCCCAGCCGGCGGGTCGCCGCGCTGGCCGCGGTGGTGCTGCTGGTGGGGGTGGGCGTCGTCGACGCCGGTCCCGGTCAACCCGGCCTGTACGGCGAGCGGCTGCTGGTGGTGCTGCGCGAGCAGGCCGACCTGACCGGCCTTCCGGCCGGCGCACCGGGGCGGGCCGGGCGCGACGCCCGAGCGGCGGAGGTCTACCGGCGACTGGTGACCACCGCCGACCGGAGCCAGGCCGACCTGCGTCGGGAGTTGACCCGGCTGCGACTCAACCCGGTGCCGTACTACCTGGTGAACGCGATCGAGGTGGACGGCGGCCCGGCGGTGCGGGCCTGGCTCGGCAGCCGACCGGGCGTGGCCCGGGTGCTGGTCAGCCAGCGGCTGCGGCCACTGCCGGCCCCGGCCGGGCACAGCCGGGGCACCGCGCCCGCGCCCACCGGCCCGGAATGGAACATCCGCCAGCTCGGCGCGGACCAGGTCTGGTCGCAGCTCGGTGTGACCGGCGCGGGCGTCGTGGTGGGCAGCTCCGACTCCGGGGTGGACGGCAACCACCCGGCGCTGCGGGCCGGGTTCCGGGGCGGGGACGACAGTTGGTTCGACCCGTGGGACGGCGCCCGGACGCCGACCGACAAGGGCGGGCACGGCACCCACACGGTGGGCAGCGCCGTCGGGCGGGGCGGCATCGGGGTGGCGCCGGACGCCCAGTGGGTGGGCTGCGTCAACCTCGACCGCAACCTGGGCAGCCCCGGGCACTACCTGGACTGCCTCCAGTTCATGCTGGCCCCCTTCCCCACCGGCGGTGACCCGTTCACCGACGGCCGGCCCGAACGCGCCCCCCAGGTGCTGACCAACTCGTGGGGCTGCCCGGCGATCGAGGGCTGCGACCCGGGTGTGCTGCGGCCGGCCACCGCCGCGCTGGACGCCGCCGGGATCTTCGTGGTCGCCGCCGCCGGGAACACCGGCCCGTGGTGCGCGTCGATCGACGACCCGCCCGCGCCGTACCCGGACGTGTTGACCGTGGGCGCCGTCGACGCGCAGCGACGGGTGGCCGAGTTCTCCGCCCGGGGGCCGGTGCCGGGCGGCCTGCACAAGCCGGACGTGCTGGCGCCCGGCGTGGGCGTGGTGTCGGCCATGCCGGGTGGCGGTTACGCCGCGCTCGACGGCACGTCGATGGCGACCCCGCAGGTGGCCGGCGTGGTGGCGCTGATGTGGTCGGCGAACCCGGCGCTGGTCGGCGACCTGCCCCGGACCCGGCAGATCCTGCGGGACACCGCGACGCCCGCCGAGGCGACCTACCGCTCCCGCAACCCGGCGGACGCCTGCGGCGGCCCGGCGAACGTCACCGGCGCCGGCCAGGTCGACGCTCTGGCTGCCGTCCGCGCCGCCCAGCGGTGATCTAGGGTCGCGACCATGGACGCCGAGATCACCATCACCGAGCTGACCCTCGACCTGACCCCCGCCGTCGTACGACTCTGCGAGCAGGCGCTCGACCTGCCGGAGGACGCCACCGAGGCGGGTCCCGTGGTGGACGCGCTCTGGCCCCGGGCCGCCGCCGAGCGGCTGGTGGTCGGGCTGGGCGCGTACCGGGGTGCGGACCTGGTTGGTGTGCTGCTCTGCTCGGTGTCGTCGACCGACCCCGGTCTCGGGCACGTGGACCTGGTCGCGGTGCTCCCGGAGCAGCGTCGCCGGGGCGTCGGTCGGGCCCTGCTGGCGCGGGCCGAGCGGGTGCTCGCCGAGCGGGGGGTGGCCGAGGTGCTGCTGGCCGGGAACCCGCCGTACTACGCCTGGCCGGGCGTCGACGTGCGGTACACGCCGGCCGTCTGTGCCGCCGTGGCCCTGGGCTACCGGCAGGACCGGACGGCCTGGAACATGACCGCCGACCTGTCGTACGACGGGTCGCCGGCGCTGCGTTCCACCGAGGCGGCGGAGCAGCGGCTGGCCGGGCAGGGCATCACGGTACGCCGGGCTGAGCCGGGCGACCTGCCGGCGCTGACCGCGTTCGCCCGGTCCACCTTCGGCGGTACGTGGGACGGCGAGCTGGCCGAGTCGGTGGGCCGCGCGGGCGCCGGCTGTCACCTGGCGGAGCGGGGCGGCGAGCTGTTGGGCTTCGCCGCCTACGGCTCGTCCCGGCCGAGCTGGTTCGGGCCGATGGGCACGGCGCCGGCCGCCGAGGGTTCGGGCATCGGCGGCGTGCTGCTGCGTCGCTGCCTCCGCGACCAGCAGGCGGCGGGCCTGGACCGGGCGCAGATCGGCTGGGTCGGCCCGGTGCCGTTCTACTCGGGCAGCGCGGGTGCCCGGATCGAGCGGGTCTTCTTCCTGTACCGCCGGACACTCAACGCTGAATAAGGACGAATGGGATATAGACCTGGATAACGCCATTCACCCTGCCTTGGGCATCGACGCCCCCTACCGTTTCGGTAGAGGAGGCAGCCATGACCACGGATGACGACCAGACCGAGGACGGCCCGCCCGTGACCTGGAAACCGGTCGGCGAACTCCCCGGCCAACCGCCGTTCGACCGGCTCGACTTCGGCGACGCCGAGCAGTTGGCCGAGATGACCGCCGGTGAGCCGGTGATCGAGGAGCCGCAGGAGATGGTGGACGCACCCATCCAGCTGCCACCGCCGTACGACCGGGCGCAGAAGCGGCGCAACCAGCGCCCGTTGCCCACCTGACGACGAACGGGGCGGACCGCGTCAGCGGCCCGCCCCGTTCTGTGTCGGAACTGGACTCAGAAGTCCATGTCCCCGCCACCCGGGCCAGCCGGGGCAGCCGGGGTCTTCTCCGGCTTGTCCGCGACGACGGCCTCGGTGGTGAGGAAGAGCGCCGCGATGGAGGCGGCGTTCTGCAGCGCCGAACGAGTCACCTTGGCCGGGTCGATGATGCCCGCGGCCAGCAGGTCCACGTACTCGCCGTTGGCGGCGTTGAGGCCGTGACCCGCTTCGAGGTTACGGACCTTCTCCACCACGACGCCGCCCTCGAGGCCGGCGTTGACGGCGATCTGCCGCAGCGGCGCGTCCAGCGCCACCTTGACGATGTTGGCACCGGTCGCCTCGTCGCCGACCAGGTCCAGCTTGTCGAAGGCGGTCTTGCCGGCCTGCACCAGCGCGACGCCACCACCCGGGACGATGCCCTCCTCGACGGCCGCCTTCGCGTTGCGAACGGCGTCCTCGATGCGGTGCTTGCGCTCCTTGAGCTCGACCTCGGTGGCCGCGCCGACCTTGATCACCGCAACGCCGCCGGCCAGCTTGGCCAGCCGCTCCTGCAGCTTCTCCCGGTCGTAGTCGGAGTCGCTCTTGTCGATCTCGGCCCGGATCTGGTTGACCCGGCCCTGGATCTGCTCGGCGTCACCGGCACCGTCGACGATGGTGGTCTCGTCCTTGGTCACCACGACCTTGCGGGCGCGGCCCAGCATGTCGAGGCCGACGGCGTCCAGCTTGAGGCCGACCTCCTCGCTGATGACCTGGCCACCGGTGAGGATGGCGATGTCAGCGAGCATGGCCTTGCGGCGGTCACCGAAGCCCGGCGCCTTCACGGCGACGGACTTGAAGGTGCCCCGGACCTTGTTGACGACCAGGGTGGCCAGAGCCTCGCCCTCGATGTCCTCGGAGATGATCAGCAGCGGCTTGCCCGACTGCATGACCTTCTCCAGGATCGGGAGCAGGTCCTTGACCGACGAGATCTTGCTGTTGACGATCAGGAGGTAGGGGTCGTCGAAGACGGCCTCCATGCGCTCCGGGTCGGTCATGAAGTAGGCCGAGATGTAGCCCTTGTCGAAGCGCATACCCTCGGTGAGCTCAAGCTCCAGGCCGAAGGTGTTGCTCTCCTCGACGGTGATGACGCCTTCCTTGCCGACCTTGTCCATCGCCTCGGCGATGATCTCGCCGACGGTGCTGTCGCCAGCGGAGATGGAGGCGGTGGAGGCGATCTGCTCCTTGGTCTCGACGTCCTTGGCGAGCTTGGACAGCTCCTCCGAGACGCTCGCGACCGCGGCCTCGATGCCCCGCTTCAGGGCCATCGGGTTGGCGCCAGCGGCCACGTTGCGCAGGCCCTCGCGAACCAGGGCCTGGGCCAGGACGGTCGCCGTCGTCGTGCCGTCACCGGCAACGTCGTCGGTCTTCTTGGCGACCTCCTTGACCAGCTCGGCGCCGATCTTCTCGTACGGGTCCTCGAGCTCGATCTCCTTGGCGATGCTCACACCATCGTTGGTGATGGTGGGGGCACCCCACTTCTTCTCGAGCACGACGTTGCGGCCCTTGGGGCCGAGGGTCACCTTTACGGCGTCAGCGAGCTGGTTCATGCCTCGCTCGAGGCCGCGGCGCGCCTCTTCGTCGAACGCGATCATCTTGGCCATACGGCGTTGTCCTCCTGGACACTCACGGGCCACCCGAGATGTGCCCCGGATGGGCCGCCTGGTGTACGCACCTTGGGACGTCGCCACCTGGCGACGACGACGTCCTTCGGCCGGGCCGGATAGCCCGCGACGACCGGCCATGCCGCCCCGGCGTCTCCACGCCGGTGCAACTGGCCCCACCGTCCCGACCATTGGCACTCGCGGTATGCGAGTGCCAATACCTTGTTTAGCACTCTCCCCTGCCGAGTGCAAGCACGACCGCCGTCGTCAGCCGAGTTCCGCAACCAGTCCGGGGCTGTTCACCGGCCTCTCATGAACCCGCTGCTCGGCGTACGTCACCAGCAGCCCCACCAGCTGCGCGAGATGGGCGGGGAGGGCCAGCACCGCGCTGAGGGCGATCACCAGCACCACGCCGACGGCGGAACCCGGGGTGGCGAGCGGGTCAACGCCGAACGGGGCGGTTCCCACGCCCTCCAGCACGCCGGCGACCACGCTGACGACGATCACCGCGGCCGCCACCAGCGCCACCCGACCCAGCAGCAGCCCCAACCGGTCGTGGAACATCCGGAACGACCGGCCGATCGGGTTGTACCGCTCGAAGAGATACACCGGCCCGGCCATGCTGAGCGCGAAGGCGAGGTAGATGCCGGGCAGGACGCAGAAACAGACGCCGAGGCCGACGATCACGCCGACCAGGAGCGTCCAGCCCCAGAGCCCGAGCGCCCGGCGCAGACCGAAGCGCAGCGCGTCGCCCAGGTTCACCGGCTCGCCGGCCGCCTGCCGGGTGATCACCCAGGTGCCGGCGGCCCAACCCACGGCCTGCACCAGCCCGATCAGCAGGCTGCCGCCGATGAGCACCAGGAACATGGAGGCCAGGTCGGTGAAGAAGGTGTCGGGCAGCGCGGTCGACTCGTCGATGGCGCCGGTCTCCCAGTCCGCGCTCGGGTCCAGCCCGAGCGAGAGCACCGACAGCACCGCCGCCGGCAACACCTGGGTGAGCAGCAGGATGGGCAGCAGCAGACGCCAACCGCGCTGGACCGCGCCCGTGCACCGCTCGAACCAGCCGCTCAACCCGGCGCCGGGCGGGGTGACCAGCCGGTCGGACGGGTCGACGCCCGGCGGGTACCAGCCGCCGGGCGGCGGGCCCGGATACCAGGGCTGCCCGCCGTACGGGCCGGCACCGACCGGATAGCCGCCGGTGGGTGGGAACACCCAGCCCTGCGGCGGCGGCCCGGGGGGCGGCCCCCAGGCAGGTGGCACGGTCGGATCCCAGCCGGGCGGAGGGCCGGACGGATCGGGCTGGCCCGGTGGCGGGACGGCCGGGGGTGGCTGGTCGGACATGAACCCTCCTCAGCGACGGCTGGAATGGTTCACGATCTTCCAGGGTCCGGCCGCGCGCCGCTGCCCCGGGCCGGCAGCGCCCTCAGCGGCGGCGTCCCGCTCAGGCGACGACGCGTACCCGCTCCGCCTGCGGACCCTTCTGGCCCTGGGCGATCTCGAACTCCACCCGCTGACCGTCGTCCAACGCCTTGTAGCCGTCCATCTCGATCGCGGAGAAGTGGACGAACACGTCCTGACCGCCGTCGACGGCGATGAAGCCGTAGCCCTTTTCGGCGTTGAACCACTTCACGGTGCCCTGTGCCACGGTGCACTTCCTCACTCTGCGCGGCGTTCCCTGCCCCGGCACACGGCACGGCCGAGCGCCATCGGACCACCACCCCGGCGATCGATGACGGCCGCTGAGGCAGGTGACCGAAATCGCACGCTACACGAGGAGTGACGGCCGCGCACGACCACAAACCGGGCATATTTCGGGTCCGTGACGGGTGCCGCGGGATTGTCAACCATCGCTGTGATAGGTATGCGGCATGAACAGCGCGCCCAGCCGGGCGGACGGCAGCGGCACCGACAGCGGCGCGCCCGAACGGCGCGACGGCGCCGGCGGCACGGTGGGCACGGCGCCACGCGTCCCGATCCGGCGGGTACGTCCGGCGGACGCGGCCCGGATGCGCGCGCTCCGGCTGGAGATGCTCGCCGACGCCCCGCTGGCCTTCCTGGAGACGATCGCCGACGCGGCGGCCCGACCGCACGCCGAGTTCGCCGCCCGCGTGGCGTACACCTCACGCGGCTCGGAGACCGCCCAGTTCGTGGCGGATCCCGGCGGCCGGTTCGTCGGGCACGCCGGGGGCACGGTCGCGCCGCGCGAGGCGGGGCTGACGGTGATCTACGCGGTCTACGTCACGCCCGCTTGGCGGGGCACCGGGCTGCTCGGCGACCTGATCGACGAGGTGGCCACCTGGTCGCGCGCCTGCGGCCGGCCGGAGTTGCTATTGGAGGTGGTGGTCGGCAACGACCGCGCCTACCGGGCCTACCAGCGGCTGGGCTTCACCGACACCGGCGTACGCGTCCCCCACCCCACCATCCCCGCACTGACCGAACTCCAGATGCGCAGACCCGCCTGAACCAAAGACACCCTCCCAGGGCAGAAGCCCCATGATCCACACCCGAGACCCGGACGGTCGCGACCAGCGCGACCCGGGAGGGTTTCCGGGGCAGCCCGCCCCGCGCAGGGATCAAGCCTGACCGCCCGGAGCGGGGCGGGCTGCCCCGGAAACCCCGACAGCAACCAAAGATCAGACAGGACGCCGCGACTGCACGATCCGGAACCGGTTGGCCACGTACGCCCCATCGGTCAGCGCCGAGTTCGCCGCCGCGTTGGCGCCGCTGCCGTGGAAGTCGGAGAAGGCCGCCGACTGGTTCACGAAGACCCCGCCGGTCAGGTTGCAGGACAGGTGCACACCGACCTCGACAGCCACCGCCTCGGTGGCGTCCAGCACCGACTCGTCGGTGGAGTAGACCCCCGCGGTGAGCGCGCCCTTCTCGCCGACCGTCCGGCGCAGCAGCTCCAGGCTGTGCGCGGTGGACTCGGTGGCGATGGCGAACGAGATCGGCCCGAACCACTCCCGGCCGTACGTCTCGGCGTCGTCCGCGCCCAACTTCACGATCGTCGGGGTACGCACCACCGCGTCCGCGTACGCCGGGTGCGTCACGGCCCGCGACTCCAGCACCGGCTCGCCGACCTTGGTCACCTCGGCCAGCCGCTCCAGCACGCCGTCGTTGACGATGGCGCCGGTCAGCTCCACGCCCCGGGCCGGGTCGGCGGTCAGCTTGCCGACCGCCGCGGCGATCCCGCCGGCCACCTCGTCGAAGCTCTTGTGCCCCTGGTCGGTCTCGATGCCGCCCGCCGGGATGAGGATGTTCTGCGAGGTCGTGCACATCTGGCCGCTGTAGAGGGTCAGCGTGAAGCCGAGGTTGCGGCACATGCCGGCGAAGTCGTCGGTGGAGTCGATGACCACGGTGTTCAGGCCGGCCTTCTCGGTGTAGACCGCCGCCTGCCGGGCGTGCGTCTCCAGCCAGTCGCCGTACTCGGTGGAACCGGTGAAGTCGACGATCTTGACGGACCGGTGCAGGGCCAGGTCGCTGGCGAGCTTCTCGCCGGGCGCCTCGGCCGCCAGCATGATGAGGTTCGGGTCGAAGCCGGCCTCGGCGAGCACCTCCCGGGCGTACTTCACGGTGATGGCCAGCGGCAGCACCGCGCGGGGGTGCGGCTTGACGAGCACCGGGTTGCCGGTGACCAGCGAGGCGAACAGCCCCGGGTACGAGTTCCAGGTCGGGAAGGTGTTGCAGCCGATCACCAGCGCCACACCACGCGGCACCACGTGGAACGTCTTGGTCATCCGCAGCGGGTCACCCTTGCCGGCGGACTTCTCCCAACCGGCCGTCGCCGGGTGCCGGGTCATCTCGGCGTACGCGTACGCCAACGCCTCCAGCGCCCGGTCCAGAGCGTGGGCGCCGCCGGCCTGGAAGGCCATCACGAACGCCTGCCCGCTGGTGAACTGCACCGCGTTGGCCAGCTCGAAGATGTGCTTGTGCAGCCGGTCGAGGATTTCCAGGCAGACCCCCACCCGGGCCTGCGGGCCGGCGTCGCGCCAGGTCGGCAGCGCCGCGGAGGCGGCGGCGACCAACTGGTCGGCGCCGGCATGCGGGTAGCGCACCGCCAGCTCCACGCCGAACGGGCTCGCCTCGGTGGCGACCCGGTCACCCGTGCCCGGCTGGTCGAGGGGGAAGTCGCCACCCAGGTACGCCTCGAAGGCGGCCTTGCCGTCGGCGGCCGCGGTCTCGCCGTACACACGGGGGCTGGGGGACTCGGGATAGGCGGACCAGTAGCCCCGCTCCGTGATCGCGGTCAGCGCACGGTTGAGGGTGTCGGCGTGCCTGTCGTACAGGGGATGCGGGGTCTCCGTCATGCCCGCCATCATGCCTGAGCCACGCCGTGCAGCAGTAGCGCCGATGTCCGACCGTGCGGGCGGGGCGGGATTGCCCGGGGCGGCAGCGGGTAACCGCGGGCCTCCGGCCAGGGAGGGCGACGGGTGGGGATCACCGAGATCCGCGTGCACGGGGTCGCCGACAGGGGTCCCGAGGCGATCCTCGACCGGCCCATCGTGGTACGGGTCGCGGGAGACGACAACGCCGGCTTCTACCGGCCCCGGCCCGGCTACGGCGACGCCACGGACCGGGGTGGGGCGACCCTTGAGGCGTACCGCTGGAGCCGGTTGGCCGGCGGCACCGCGACGCGGACGTTCTCCCTGGTCCTGCTTCTGCCGTTCATGCTCAGCAACATCGCGGTCTGGATGCTGCCGGTTCCCGGTCGCGGAGGTGCCGCCGCGCGGGCGCTGTGCCGCCTACTGGCCGCGACGATGACCGCGATGTACGTGCTCTCCACCGTCGGGGTGTCCCTCGACCTGATCGCGTGGCAGTGCGCGGCCTACCCGAGGTGCATGGACGGGCGCCGGGAGATCTCCTGGCTGGGCGGCGTGCCGCCGGGCCAGCGCCTCGCGCTGCTGGCCGTACCGCCGATCATCGCGATCGTCGTGATCTGGCGGCTCGGTGCCCGGACCTGGCAGCTCCCCGAGGATGGTGCCCCCGTGCCGGGGGTGGGCGCGGACCGGCTCGACTCGCCCGCCTTCTGGGACACCCGTTCCCTGCTGCGCCGGCTGCGCTCGGTCCACGTCGCGGTGGCGTTGGGCACGCTCGACGTCGCCCTGCTGCTGGCTCTGGCCCCGCACGACGCCGCCCTGCCCGGCTGGCTGCTGCTGGCCGCGGACGTGGTGCTGCTCGCCGGCGCGGTGGCGCTGCTCTGCCGCCCGGCCATCGAGCGGCGCGGCGAGCAGGACCACGTGAGCGCACGGGGTGTCCGGTGGGCGGCGATCGCGCTCACCGCACTGACCCTGGGGTACGCGCTGGCGCCCCGGCCGCCGTGGTCGGCCGAGGGGACGCTGCCCGGGTACGGCGTGCTGGTGGCCGGCCTCTTCGCCGGGCAGTTGGCGCTGCTGGCGGTGCTGGGCCTGGTGGTCGTGGTGCAGCGCCGCCACCTGCCACGGCCTCGGTTCCTGCTCAGCGGGCTGGGCGCACCGGTGCTGATCTCCGTCGCGATCGGGCTGGGCGTGGCCTACTCCTCGGGCCTGACCTACGGGCTCGCCGAATATCTGGACCGTGGTTCCAGCCCGACTCCGGCCCGGCCGCTGCCGCCCGGCGCGCCACCGCTGTCGCCGCCGGTCGCCTACCGCTGGGTCACCCTCGGGTTCTCCCTGGCGGTGCTCGTGGTGGTCGTGACGGCGCTGCTCGTCCCCCGCATCCAGCGGGCCCGCCGTCGCCGCGCGGCCGAGGAGCTGGTCCGGCGGGACTACCCGGAATCGTCACAGGTGCCCCCGGAGCGGGTCCGGGCCGTCCGCGACGCGATCGTGCGGGCCGGGCTGACGGAGCGGCTCGGGCGGCTGTTGTCCACCGCGTACGTGGTGCTGGTGCTGCTCACCCTGGCGGCGGCCGGACTGTCGGTCACCGGCCACGGGCCGGGTGTGCTCGCCCTCTGGCTCGGCGGCGAGTCACTGGCCCGTCCGGTGATCTTCGTGACCGACCTGGGCGCCCTGCTGATCGGCCTGTTCGCCCTGGTCCTCGCCGTGCTGGGACTCTTCGCCTACCGGTCCGGCGCGATCCGGCTGGTCGGGGTGCTCTGGCAACTGGCCACCTTCTGGCCACGCGCCGCGCACCCGCTCGCCCCGCCCTGCTACGTCGAGCGGGCGATCCCCGAGCTGACCCGCCGGATCAGGCAGCTGACCGCCGACGGGAACGGGGTGGTGCTCTCCGGGCAGAGCCACGGCAGCGTGCTGGCCGCGGTGACCGTCCTCCAGCTTCCGGACGACTGCCGCCGGAGGGTCGCCCTGCTCACCTACGCCACCCCGCTCGGGAACCGGTACCGCCGCGTCTTCCCCGCGTACGTCAGCGACGAGATGTTGTGCGAGGTCGGCAACCGGTTGTCCTGGCGGTGGATCAACCTCTGGCGCTACACCGACGCGGTGGGTGGGCCGGTGTTCGCCCCGTTCCCCGGCGGACCCGACGACCCGGCCGCCCGGGTCGACCGCCGGGTACGGGATCCGAAGGGCCTGCTCATCCCGCCGACCGACACCGTGCCGCCCCCGGTGCGGGGTCACACGTTCACCCCGGACGAGGACTTCCACGCCGCGGTCAGCGAGTTGGTCGGGCGGTTGGACCGGCCGGACGGCTGACCGGCGGGTCAGAGCGTGAGCTGCCAGTTGTTCCAGGAGTCCACCGGGCGGAAACCGAGCCGCTCGTTGATCGCCACCATGTAGCTGTTGCTGGCCGCGTTGAACGTGTCGATGACGCGGACCTCCTGCTCGTGGGTGAGCAGATGGTGCAGGTTCTCAATCTTGGCGAGCAGGCCGAGCCGGTGCCCACGGTGGGCCGGGTCGACGATGGTGATCTGCTGGAACGCGTGCCAGTCGGCGGAGGCGCCCACGTCGAGCAGCGTCCAGGCGACCAACCGGCCGGACTCCTCGTGGCGTACCCCGAGGTGGTAGCGCCGCCGGCCCCTGGCGTCCAGAGCGCGTTCGGTGCCGCGGATCCGCTCGGCGTCCACCTGCTCCGGTTCCCACTGCACGTCGCCCATGGGCGCGTCCATCAGCAGCCGGCCGTCCAGGTAGGCGACGTCCGCCACGTACTCCTGCGGGGTCGCGCCCTGCCAGCAGACCGACTGGTAACCCTCGGCCAGCGCGTGGGCCTCGGCCAGGGCCGCCCTCAGCGCGACCCGGTCGATGGCGGCGACCTCCAGCCGGCGACGCACCTCGGCCAGCGCGGAGTGGGCTCCGGTCGCGGCGGCGAACGCGTCACCCGCCCCCGTCCGGGCCGGCCCGTCCGGCAGCGCCGAGACGGTCATGGCGACCACCCGCTTGCGCCCGTGCTCGCGCAGCAGGCGCACCCCGTACTCGTGCAGTGCCCGGCCGACGCCCCGCCGCCGCAGCTCGGGATGCACCACCAGCTCGGCGGTGGCGTTGTCGGTGTTGTCGAGCTGGGGCAGGTCCAGCTGGAGGTAGCCGGCCGGGACGCCGTCGAGCCGGGCCAGGGCCCAGAGCGTGGCGGTGCCGGGCATCGGCGTGTGGAAGAACGCGTCGAAGCGCCGCCGGCAGAACGGCGGGAAGTCCGGCAGGTCGGCGTCGTTGGCCGCCGCGCCGATCCGGTACGCCTCGTCGACCGCGGCCCGGTCGGCGCCGTCGAACGACGCGATGGTGATGCTCATGCCGCCGAGCGTGCACCGGGAAAAACGATCGGGCCAGCGAATTATTTCGCTGGCCCGATCGGACGTGGTCGGGAGGGGCACTCGCACAACGCCTCCGGCGTTGGGTCGCAAGAACTTCAAAAGTCTTCGGCGAAATGCCCTCCCGCACGGAGCATCTTGCGCCGTCCGGTTCCTGTCGTCAAGTCCAGAGCGGCGGGTTTTCCACACTCAACGCGAAAAGCCAGTTACCCGGCGGATCGGCCTGATCCCCCTTCCGGGTGATCCTCCCTCGTCCGTCGAGCCCGCTGACCCGTCGCGGCGGTCAGGTGCGGTCAGCCGAGGAGGCCGGCGTCGCGAGCGGCGCGGAGGGAGGGCTTGATGTGGTGGGTCGGGCCGACCTGCCCGGCTACCGCGTCGATGGTCTTCAGGCCCTCGCCGGTGTTGAACACGACGGTTTCCGCCGCCGGGTCGAGCCGACCGGACTCGACCAGCTTGCGCAGCACCGCCACGGTGACGCCGCCCGCGGTCTCCGCGAAGACGCCGGTGGTCCGGGCCAACTGGCGGATGCCGGCGCGGATCTCGTCGTCGTCGGCGTACTCCATCCAGCCGCCGGTGCGGCGGACGGCCTCCAGGGCGTAGAGGCCGGCGGCCGGGTCGCCGATGTTGAGCGACTTGGCGATGCCGGTGGGCTTGACCGGGGTGATCGTGTCGGTGTCGGCGTGCAGGGCCGTGGCGATCGGGTTGCAGCCGGCGGACTGGGCGCCGAAGACCTTCCAGCCGCCGGCCGGCGCCTCGACCAGACCGATCTCGACCAGCTCGGAGAACGCCTTGTCAATCTTGGTGAGCAGCTCGCCACTGGCCATCGGGATGACCACCTGCGCCGGGATCCGCCAGCCGAGCTGCTCGGCCACCTCGTAGCCGAGCGTCTTGGAGCCCTCCGCGTAGTACGGCCGGACGTTGACGTTGACGAACGCGGTGTCCTCGAACTCGTCGGTCTCCACCAGCTCGCCGCAGAGCCGGTTCACGTCGTCGTACGAGCCGTCGATGGCGACCAGCTCGCCGCCGTAGACCGCGGTGGTGATGACCTTGCCCTGCTCCAGGTCACTGGGGATGAAGACCACCGAGGGCACCCCGGCGCGGGCGGCGTGCGCGGCCACCGAGTTGGCCAGGTTGCCGGTGGAGGCGCAGGCGAACCGGTTGAAGCCGAGCGCCCTCGCGGCGGTCAGCGCCACCGACACGACCCGGTCCTTGAACGAGTGGGTCGGGTTGGCGCTGTCGTCCTTGACCCAGAGCGGCGCGGTGATGCCCAGTTCGGCGGCGAGGTGCGGGGCCGCCACCAGCGGGGTGAGCCCCGGGTTGAGGGTGACCCGGGTGGACGGTTCCTGGCCGGCGGGCAGCAGCGCGGCGTACCGCCAGATGTTGTCCGGGCCGGCCTCGATCTGCTCACGGGTGACGGTGGCCAGGGCGGCGGTGTCGTAGTCGACCTCCAGCGGCCCGAAACACTCGTAACAGGCGTGCTGGGCGGCGAGCGGGTAGCGGGCCGAACAGGCGCGGCAGACCAGGGCGCGGGCGGGGCTGGCGGAGGTGTCGATGCCGGAGGCGGCGAACGTCGACGTCATGTCGAGGAGTCCTCTCATCTTTCCCCGCATCGCACGGTGCGGCGGGGACGGAATTGGCACCTGCCCCGCGGGTCGCTCAGCGGTGAGCGCGCGGGGTGGTTGCCGGGGCGTCGTCGGGCCGTATCCCTCAGCCCCTCTGGATGAGGTATGCAGTTGTGCCGTCGAGTCTAGGCAACGCCGCGCGCTGTGGCCACCGCGGCTACGGGGTCGACCACCGCCACCGGGTCCGTGACCGCGGTCGGTTGGGGCAGCGACGGGGCGCCGCTGCGGACCCGGGTGGCGAGGTTCGCGGCGACCAGCGCGGCGATGGTGACGGCGGCCCCGACCAGCTCGACCGGCTCCGGCCGGTAGCCGCGGGCGATCTGCACCGCGAACGTGGTCACCGGGACCAGGTTCATGAACAGGGCGGCGTTGGCGGCTCCGAGCCGCTGCACGCCGGTGTTCCAGGCCAGCACCGCGATGACGGCGGCCACGATCACGGCGTACGCCAACTGCGGGGCGACCGCCACGAGGTCGGCGGCGGCCGGCGCGTGCTGCCATCCGATGCCGTCGGCGAGCACGCTCGCGGCCAGCATGGCGGCCGTGCCGGCGACGGCGGTCAGGGTGGTGTAGCGCAGCGGGGACCAGGTGCCGAACCGGCCGGCACCGTGGGTGTAGATGGCCCAGCCCAGCACCGCGCCGATCATCATCAGCCCGCCGACGCCGAACTGACCGAGCCCGGTCAGGCTCCCGCGCGTGATCACCAGTCCGACGCCGAGGAGCGCCACCAGGGAGAGGACCAGCAGGAGGGGCTTCGGGCGTACGCCGTCGCGCGCCCAGCGGACCAGTTGGGTGATCACCGGGGTGGTGGCCACGAACAGGGCGATCTGCTGCGGGGCCGCGTGTTCGAGCGCCAGGTTGGTGAGCAGGTTGAATCCGGCGAAGCCGACCACACCGAGCACCGCCACCTCGACGGCCCGACCGCCGAGTCGCAGCGCGCCGGCGCCCTCGCGGAGCAGCAGGATGGTGACCAGGACGAGGGCGGCCAGCAGGTAGCGGGCGGTGGTCAGGTTGAGCGGGTCCACCCGGGTCAGCGCGCTGGCCAGCACGGGGAACATCACTCCCCAGCTCAGCGCGGCCAGCAGCGGAAAGGCGGCGGCACGGGATCGCATCGTCAGCTCCAATGTTCGAGTATCTTCGAACCAACGACACCGACCCTAGGGGGATGTTCGACGATTGTCGAACAACGGTTACACTGGTCACATGGAGCCGCACGAACCCGATCTGGCCGACGTACCGGTCACCGCCGTGCTGGCCGCACTCGCCGACGACGTGCGGCTACAGATCGTGCGGGCTCTCGCCGAGGGCGGCGAGCGCTCCTGCGGCACCTTCGAGTTCGGCGTCTCCAAGGCGACCCGCAGCCACCACCTCAAGGTGCTGCGCGAGGCCGGCCTGACCCGCACCCGGGCCGCCGGCACCAGCCGTTACGTCCGGCTCCGCCGGGACGAGCTGGACCGCCTCTACCCCGGCCTGCTGAACGCCCTCCTCGACCCCCGCACCCCTGCCTGACGCCATGTCAGGCTCGCTCGCGCGGCGACGGTCCTCGCGCTGCGCACCGTTGGGCACCGTGCTCTAGAGCTGAATCGTTTGCGACATCGCCAGGGCACCGGAGCGGGTTCCCGACCCGCCACGCCGCCTCGCTCGCATGATCCACTCCGGGTCAGCGATGTTGCGCGTCCAGGTGACTGGGACACCGCGACGGCCGCGCGGAAGCGGATCACCAGGCGAGCGATGTCCCAGACGATTCAGCTCCAAAGGTTGCACCCGGAGCCGGGCCGGACGGCGGCGGGACGCTGACGTGAGCGATGATCGGCGGGTGATTTCGCGAGGCACGGCAGCACGGCGACGCACGATCCCCGGCGCGGCGGTCGCGACGGCTCTCCTGCTCGGCGCCTGTGCTCCCGCCGACCACCGAGGCCAGGCCGGGGACGCCACGAGCCCGCCGCCCGGGCGCACGACCGCGCCCAGTCCGACGCCCTCGGCGTACGTGAGCCCGCCGTTCTGGTGCCCGGAGTCGGGCGTGCGGATCCGGTCGAGGGGATCGGACGCCGCCATGGGGCTGCGCGCACTCGGCCTGGAGCTGGTCAACTGCGGCGACCGCCCCTACCGGATCGAGGGACACCCGTCGCTGCGCGTGCTGGACGAGGACCGCAAGCCGATCATCCTGCGCGTGCTGCCCGGGGCGAAGGAGATCACCGCTGGCTTCGACCAGCCGCCCCGCGAGGTCGTCCTCGGTCCTGGTGAACGGGCCGTCGCCACCGTCCTCTGGCGCAACCTGGTCACCGATTCGACCGTGGTGGCCACCAACGGGACGTACCTGCGGGTCGCCCCCGCTGCCGGGCAGCCGGCCGAGGACGTCGACCCGGACGGCCCGATCGACGTGGGCAACACCGGCCGGATCGGCGTCAGCGCCTGGAAGAAGGACGACCCGTCCACACCGGTGCAGCCGGCTGTGAGGCCGCCAGCTACGACGTGATGTCCTTGCGGGTGAAGCGCCAGAAGGCCAGCCCCCAGAACAGCGTCGCGTAGCTGATCGCCGAGATGCAGCCGCGGACCACGTCGTCGGTCTGCACCGGGGTGGAGAGCAGCCCCAGCCAGGCGGTGCTGAAGTGGGTGGGCAGGAAGTCACGCAGCGCACCGAGGGCGGTGATCTGGTCCAGGATGCTGGACAGGATCCACAGCAGCACCGCGCCGCCCACCGCGCCCAACGCGGCGTCGGTGGTCACCGACAGCAGGAACGCCAGACCGGCCACCACCAGCAGAACGACCGCCAGGTAGCCGAGTACCGCCAGTAGCCGCAGCAACCCCTCGGTCGGCTCCAGCTCGGCGGCGACGGTGCTCCGCAACGGCGACCAGCCGTACCGGAGGGTGCCGGCGACCAGGGCGGTACCGGCCAGCAGCAACAGGGCCAGCCCCGAGTACGCGAGCGCGACCACCAGCTTCACGGTGAGCAGCCGGGCCCGGGGCACCGGGATCGCCAGCAGGTACCGCAGGCTTCCCCAGCTCGCCTCGCTGGCCACCGTGTCGCCGCAGAACAGCGCGACGACCACCACCAGCAGGAACGATGCCGACACGAAGATCGAGAACAGGGTGAAGTTGAGCCCGCTGGAGGTGGCCAGGTCGACCAGGCTGGCGAACTCGTTGTTGCCGTTGTCGTCGTCGCCGCCGGAGTTGAACTGGAAGGCGACCAGGATGATCAGCGGCAGCAGCACCATGAACCCGAGCGCCAGCTGGGTCCGGCGCCGCGACGCCTGGCGGCGGAACTCCGCGCCGAACGGCATTGTGGCCGACGGCCGGTAGCCCCGGGCCGCACCGGACGGGTCGGCGACGCCCACCGGCGCCTCGACGGACGAACCAGCCATCACCGGTCACCGCTTCCCCGAGAGTTCTCGCCCACCAGGGCGAGGAACGCGTCCTCCAGGCGCCGCCGGGGCACCACCCGGTCCACTCCGATGCCGGCACGCACCAGCTCGGCCACCACCTCGCTGCGGGCCGTGCCGTTGGTGTCGACCACCAACTGGCCGTCGCTCTCCGGCAACACCCGGACCCCGTGCAGCCGGTCCAGCACCGCCCGCGCCGCCACCGGATCGGTGACGTCGAAGAGCACGCTGGGCGACTCGCCCACGATCTCCTCCACCGGCCCGGACGCCACGATCCGGCCCTTGTTGACCACCACCGCGTGCGTGCAGGTCTGCTCCACCTCGGCCAGCAGGTGGCTGGAGACCAGCACCGCCCGACCGTCCGTGGCGTACCGCTGGAGCACCCGGCGCATCTCGGCGATCTGCGGCGGGTCGAGCCCGTCGGTCGGCTCGTCCAACACCAGCAGTTCGGGGAGACCGAGCATGGCCTGGGCGATGGCGAGGCGCTGGCGCATCCCGTGGCTGTAGTTCTTGATCTTCCGGTGTACGGAGTCACCCAACCCGGCGATCTCCAGGGCCGCGTCGAACTGTGCGTCCTCCCACGGGCGTCCGGTGGCCCGCCAGTACGCCTTCAGGTTGTCCAGGCCGGACAGGTGCGGCAGGAAACCGGGCCCTTCCACCAGCGCGCCGATCCGGGAGAGCACCGGCGAGCCGGGCACCAGTCGGCGGCCGAAGACGTAGATCTCCCCGGCGGTCGGCTGGGTCAGCCCCATCAGCACCCGCAGGGTGGTGGTCTTGCCCGCGCCGTTCGGCCCGAGCAGGCCCACCACCTGACCCGGGTGCACCTCGAAGTCCACGTTCGACACCGCGACGAAGCCGTCCGCGTACTCCTTGCGCAGCCTGCGCACGGCCAGCGGCGTGTCCGCGTACTCCGGATGCACGGAGCGGTCCTGCCGGCGATGCCGGCGGCGGACCACGGCCACGACCACGACGAGGCCGATCGCGATGGCGGCGAGCAGACCGGCCAGCACCCAGCGCCACAGCGTCGCCGCGGTCGGAATCGGCTCGCCGCTGACCGTGGGCAGGCTGACCGCGCCGTCCGCCGCCACCGTGTAGACGGTGGGCTGGGCCGGTGTGGTGTACGCCTGGTCTGAGCTGGCCACCACCAGCCGCAGGCGGTGGCCGGCCTCGACCCGGCGGACGATCCCCGGCAGCGTGACGGTGACCGGGCGGGCGTCCTGCACCCGCTGCGGCAGGCCGGTGAGCCGGACCGGGGCGACCAGACCGTTCGGCAGGGTGGCCGCGCCCTCCGGGTCGACGTCGTAGAGCTTGACGAAGAGCACCGCCTCGCCGGTCGGCGACGCGGCCCGCAGGGTGACGGTGGGCGCGCCCGCCACGTCCACCGCCTCGGTCAGCGGCGCCGACTCGAACCGGGCGTGCTGGCCGGGCACATCGCCGGCCACCCCGTCCAGCAGCGAGGCGAGCCCGCCCGCGAACGGGATCGAGGAGATGGCGGCCGGGTTGCCGTTCGGCGGGTTCGCGATCGGCTGTGCCGGGCCGGCGACCGCGACCTCCTGGCGGGCGTTGCCGGTCAGGCCCGGGTAGTCGGCGCGGCGGAAACCGGTGGCGACGAGACCCCGGTCGAGCGCGTCGAAGCCGGCGATCCGGGACCAGGTGAAGTCGTCGCCGGGCGCGTCGCCCTCGCCCTTGACGTAGTGGTCGAGCCACTGGACGGTCAGGAACTTCACGCGGTCCGAATCCGAGCGGGGGCCAGCGCCCCCGTCGTGCCCGCCGGTGAACCAGGCGACCCGCACCGGAGTGCCGGCAGCGGCGATACCGCGCGCGTTGGCGTCCGCCTCGCCGAGTGGGAAGAGGGTGTCCGCCTCGCCCTGCACCAGCAGGGTGGGTGCCGTGATCCGGTCCAGTACGCCCGCCGGGCTGGAGCGGCGCAGCAGGTCCACGGCCGCCTGGTCGGCCCGCCCGGTGGTGGCGATCCGCAGGTACGCGGCGCAGACGTCGGCGGCGAACCGACCGCAGGACGGGTCGGCGGCGCCGGCCGGGGCACCACCTGGACCCGTGCCCGGGCCGGAGCCCGGCCCCGGGCTGGGCGGGCCCGCGGAGGCCGGTGCGCCCTGCGGCTGGGCGGCGGTCCCTCCGGAGATCCCGGCCGGGCCGGTGCCCACGTTGCCGCCCCCGCCGAAGAAGAGGCCGGCCCAGCCCTTCTTGAACACGCCCTCGGTCGACGCCCCGCCGGTGCTCTCCGGCAGGAACGCCCGGGACAGGTCGTTCCAGGTGATCATGGGGACGATCGCGTCCACCCGACGGTCCTGGGCAGCCAGCAGCAGCGCCAACCCACCGCCGTACGAGCCGCCGACCACGCCGACCTTCGGGTCGCCGGCCGCGTCGGTACGCACCTCCGGCCGGGCTGCCAGCCAGTCCAGCAGGCGCTGCGCGTCGCGAACCTCGTAGTCAGGGCTGTCCAGGTGGATCTCGCCGCCGCTGCGGCCGAAGCCCCGCGCGGTCCAGGTGAGCACCGCGTAGCCGCGCCCGGCGAACTCCTCCGCGTCGGACCGCACCGACTCCTTGGTGCCTCCGAACCCGTGTGCCAGCAACACCGCCGGCACCTTCCGGCCGGACGACGCGTCGTCCGGCAGGTAGAGGGTGGTGTCCAGGTCCACCGGCTGGTTACCGGCCGGTCCGGAGCGGACGGTCAGCATCGCGCTCTCGGTGCGTACGCCCGGTCCCTGCGGCCACACCGCCCAGGTGACGGCGGCCGCCAACAGCACGACGACCACGACTGCGGCGATCGCACGGCGGCGGGTGGGCAGTGCACGCCGGAACCACGCGGCCGGCGACGGCGATCTCATGCGGCACACGGTACGGGCCACAGCCTGAGCGTTGGCTGAGATCCGCCGTACGTCCGTCCGGTTGCCCCGATCGGCGACCGTACGGCTGCGACCGCGCACCGTCCGACGCGGCCCAGGGAGTTGAGTTCGCATCACGTGAATTCCGATCTTCGGCGGATATCCACCTCGATCCCTTCATGTCACACCCGCCGATGGAACACAGCGTGCCGGCAACACGGACGAACAGTGACATCGCTCGAACTGACGCAAAACTGACTCACCGACGACCGGTTGGCCAACGGAGGGTTCGGTTAGTTTTCCGGTCCGGTGCACGGGACTCATCGGCGAAACCCGACACCGCGCGACCCCCTGCCCGACGCCGGAGGAGACACACATGACAGTCCCCGCGCCGCGGGTCCGTCGACGGCCGTCCATGGTGGGTCGGCTGCTGCCGCTGCTGCTGATCGCGGCGCTGCTGGCGCCGGTGGGTCTGCTCCTCACGCAGACCTGGCGGCAGACCGGCGACGACCGGGACCTGGCCGCCCGGGAACGGCTCGGCGTGCAGTACCTCCGCGCCCTCGCCCCGGTCACCGGCGCACTGGTGGACGCCCAGTCCGCCGCCGTCGGCGGCCGTCCCGTCTCCCGGGAGGCGCTGACCCGCGCGGTCGAGGAGGCCGCCGCGGTGGACGGCCGGATCGGCGCCGAGCTGCGCAGCCAGGAACGGTGGGCCGGGCTGCGGGCCAAACTGGAGGCGCTGCGCGACCGTGTCCCCACCGACCCCGAGTCCGCCTACACGGCCTACGGCGAGGTCAGTGACCTGTTGCTGGCCCTGCACCGCAAGGTTCGTGAAAGCTCCGGGCTGGTGCGCGACCCGGGCGCCGACTCCTTCTTCCTCCAGGACAGCGCCGGTCAGGAGCTGCCCGAGGCGGTGGTGTCCGCCGGCCGACTCGCCGACCTGGGCACGCTCGCCGCTCGGCGTCCGGCGGACCAGCGGACCCGCAGCCTGTTGGAGCTGACCGGTCTGCGGGTTGCCGCCCTGACGCCCGCCACCGACCTGGTCGACAACCTGCGCGCCGCGGTGGACAGCTCGGAGAGCACGGACCTGGGTGCGAACGTGCTGACCCCGCTGGACACCTACCAGCGCTCGGTGGAGGCGCTGGCCGCCTCCTCCGCCCCGGCCGCCGGCACGCTGGACCCGGCCCGGCTGGCCGCCGCCCGGCTCGATGCGCACACCGCCGCCCTCCAGCTCCAGCCGGTCATCCTCGGTGAGCTGGACGCCCTGCTGGTCGAACGCATCGACGGGTTGGACCGGGACCGCTGGGTGACCATCGGCGCCGGGGCGGCCGCCGTGCTGCTGCTGGGTTGGCTCGCCGCACTGCTGACCGCAGCCGCCCGTCGGGCCCGTCGCCGGGCCGCCATGCCCGCCCCGCCCGCGGAGAGCCGCGACAGTACGCCGCCGGGCGACCCCTGGCAGCCGCCGGTGGGCGCCGGCCGACCCGGCGACGCGCGGCCGTTGCAACCGGTGGGCGCGACGCACAACCCGGAATCCGCCCAGTGGGGGCCCTTCGATGCTGCTCGCTAGGCTCCGGATCCGGGGCAAGCTCGCGCTGCTCGTGCTGATCCCCCTGCTCAGCATGGTCGGCCTGGCCGTGCCCGTGGTCCTCGACCGGGTGGCCGCGGCGCAGCGCGCCGACGACATCGCCGAGCGGGTGCGGCTCGCCAGCCGGGTCGGCAGCCTGGTGCAGGACCTCCAGCAGGAACGCATCCTGTCGGTGGGTTTCCTGCTCGGCCGGGTGGAACGCGCCGAGCTGATCCGCAAGACCGCGGACGTGGACGACCGGGTCGCCGACCTGCGGGCCGCGGGCAGCGAGGCGCTGACCGACCGGATCGACCACGCCCTGTACGGGGTGTCCAGCCTCGTCGACCTGCGGACCGCCGTGCTCGCCCGCTCGGCGAGCCCGACCCAGGTGATGGACGCCTTCGGCCCGGTCAACCGGGGAATGATCGAGTCGCTGCGGCTGCCGTTCAGCGTGGACACCGACACGCGGCCGGGCCGCCAGGTGCTGGCCCTGGACGGGCTGCTGCGGGCCGACGAGGGGCTGGGCGCCTGCGCCACCCTGATCGTGCTGGTCAAGGCGACCGACAGTCCACAGGCCAGCGCCGCCTACGTGGCGTGCATCGCCGCCCTCCAGGTGGACAGCCAGCGCTTCCGCGCCCTCATCACGCCCGAGCAGTTGACGGTGGCGCGGCTCAACGACGTGGCGGTGGCCGCCCGTACGAGCCCCGACTTCCTGGTCAGCAGCTCCCGGGACCCGGCCGGCGCGATCCGCGACGTGCCGCTGGACGCCCTCTTCCCGTCCGTCCGCTCCATGATCCGGCTCGGCCAGTTCGTGGAGAAGAAGCTGGTCGCCGACGTACTGGCCGAGGTGACCGCCGAACAGCGGCGGGCGCTGACCGCCGCGTACCTGGTCGGAGGCGCGGCGGCACTGATCCTGGCGATGGTGGTGCTGCTCAGTGCGGTGGTCGCCCGGACGGTGGCCCGGCCACTGACCCGGCTCACCCTCTCGGCGGACCGGGTCGCCCGGCTCGCCGAGGCGGAGCTGGTCCGGGTCGCCGACGACGAGACGGAGATCGCCCAGCCGGTCCGGCTGGATCCGGTGGACATCCGCGCCCGCGACGAGATCGGGGACCTGGCGCGGGCCTTCGACCGCGTGCAGAGCACGGCGGCCCGGCTGGTCGAGCGGCAGGTCGCCGGCCGGCGCAACGTGGCCCAGATGTTCGGCCACGTCGGCCGCCGCACCCAGAACCTGGTCGGTCGGCAGATCGCCCTGATCGACCGGCTGGAGCAGCAGGAGGCCGACCCGGGCCGGCTGGAGCACCTCTACCGGCTCGACCACATCTCCAGCCGTCTCCGTCGTAACGCCGGCAGCCTCGTGGTGCTCTCCGGCTCCGCCGGGGCCGACGCGCACACCGCGCCGGTGCCGCTGGCGGATGTGGTCCGGCTGGCGCTCGGCGAGATCGAGGACTACACCCGGGTGGAGGTGCGGGTGCCGGCGGGCATCTCGGCCGCACCGGCGGTGGTCGGCGACCTCGTGCTGGCGCTGGCGGAGCTGATGGAGAACGCCACGGTCTTCTCCCCGCCGCACACCCGGGTGCTGGTGGTCGGCGAGTCGTCCGGGCTCGGCGCCCGGATCACGGTGGTGGACAACGGCATCGGCATGAACGACCAACGGTTGGCCGAGGAGAACGCCCGGCTCACCCGCCGGGAACGCCTCGACCTGACGCCGACCGAGGTGCTCGGTCTCTTCGTGGTGGGTCGGCTGGCCCGCCGCCACGGCTGGACGGTGAACCTGGCCGCCACCCCCGGTGGCGGGGTGACAGCCCGGCTGGAGATCCCGCCGGCGTCGCTGGTGCTGCGACCTGCCGACCGGGCCGGGGTCACCGTGGCACGGGCCGCGGTACCGGACCGGGACCGCCGCTCGCCGGCCGCGCACGACCGCGACCGGGGTACGCGGTCCCTCACGCCGGCCGCCCCCGCGGCTGCCGCCGGCTTCGACTCGGACCTGCTCAGCCGTGCCAGCCGCAGCCTGGAGTCGGGCAGGTCGTGGGACGCGTTCGGCGCCGGTGCCTCCGTGCCGCGGCAGATCGGCGCGCCCGCCGACGCCTCGGCGGCGCCCGCCCCGGTCGACCTCCCGGCAACCGACTCGGGCCTCCCCCGCCGACCGGCGCGTGGCACGGCCGGCGGCCCGGGTATCGCCGGTGCCGGCATCGGCCAGCCGGGCCGTACGGGGCCGGGAAGCCCGGAACCAACGGGTACGGCCGGCCCACGGGTCCGGCAGCGGGTGCCCGGCGCCAGCCTGCCCACCACCGTCGCGCCGGTCGGGCCGGTGGACGCCACCAACGCCGACCCGGCCGCCGCCCGCGCGTTGGTCGAGACGTTCCAGGCCGGCGTACGCCGGGCCGAGCGGAGTGTGCCGACGGCCGGAGCCGGATCGGCCGTGGTGGTGGATCCGAGCGTGACCCTCGACCTGCCGGCCACGCCGGGCGGTCTCGGCCCCACGGCGGCGGACACCGACGGCTCGGCCGGGGCCATCTCGGGCCGGCCCCGGCTGAGCCGTCGGGTACCGGGAGCCAACCTCACCGTCACCCCGCCCTGCCAGGCGGCCAGCTCGCACCTCGGGGACCCGGCCGAGGTCCGCGATCTCATCACGGAGTTCGAGGCGGGCGTCGCCCGTGCTCTGCGTGAAGTCAGCCCAGACCGTCGGAACGAAGAAGGATCATCACGGTGACCAGCCCCTTCCTGCACGACAACGTCGACCACCAGAGCCAGTCCGGCGCCGTCGGTGACCTCAGCCCGGAGGCCCGCACGTTCAACTGGCTGCTGGACTCCTTCACCTCCAGCACGGCCGGCGTGCTGGAGGCGATCGCGGTCTCCTCGGACGGGCTGCTGATGGCCATGTCGGCGATCAAGGACCGTTCCAACGCCGAGCGGCTCGCCGCCGTCGTCTCCGGCATGACGAGCCTCGCCGGCGGCGCCGCCAGTTGGTACGCCCTGGGCGGCCTGAACCGGGTCATCGTCGACATGGCCGACGGCTACCTGCTGATCAGCGCGATCAGCAGCGGATCGGTCCTCGGCGTGGTCGCCGACCGGTCGGCGAACCTGGGCACCGTCGCGTACGAGATGACGCTCTTCGCCGGACGGGCCGGTGGCGCCCTCACGCCGCGGTTGATCGTCGAGCTGAAGAACGCCGTCCAGCAGTGACGCCCGAGGTCGCCGGCGAGGATCCGGATCCGGAACCCGGGGTGCGGATCCGCCCCTACCTGCGTACGCCGCCCACCGGTGGCGGCGCGTCGGCGGCGCTGCCCGAGCCGGGCGGTGAGGGGCCGGGCGGTCCCCGTCCGTTCGTCCTCACCTCCGGGCGGGTGTCCGGTGCTGATCCGGCGATCGGCCTGGAGACGCAGGTGACCGCCCGCGCGGACGGCGGCTGGTGGGCCGGCGCGCCGGCCGCCCTGCTGGCACCGGAACTCCAGGCGATCATCGCGCTCTGCGTCGACCCGATCTCGGTGGCCGAGATCTCGGCCCGGACCCGGCTGCACTTCGGCGTGACCCGCGTCCTGGTCGGCGACCTGCGGGCCGCCGGGCACCTGGACGTGCACGTCACCGACGACGCCTACGACCCCGACCTCATCCTGCGAGTGATTGATGGACTCCGTGCGATCTCCTGAATGGCCGGTCGCCCCACTCGGGGGGCTCGCCGGCAACAGCGCCGCCGCCCGCTACGGCACCTCGCCGGTGCCCGCTCCCGCGCTCGGACGCATCGACCAGCCACCGGCCGCGCCACCGCCGTACGGGCAACCGACCGGTACCGGATCGCCGCCTCGGGCCGGCCGGCCACCGGCCGCGCCTCCGGTCCCGGTGAAGATCCTGGTCGCTGGCGGGTTCGGGGTGGGCAAGACCACCACCGTCGGCGCGATCTCCGAGATCGCGCCGCTGACCACCGAGGCGGAGATGACCACCGCCGGGATCGGTGTGGACGACCCGGGCAGCCGGTCGACGAAGACGACCACCACGGTGGCGATGGACTTCGGTTGCGTGACCATCGACCGCAGCCTGAAGCTCTACCTGTTCGGAACGCCGGGGCAGACCCGCTTCGGCTTCATGTGGGACGACCTGGCCCGGGGTGCGCTCGGCGCCCTGGTCGTCGTGGACAGCGCCCGGCTGGACGACTGCTTCCCGGCGATCGACTTCTTCGAACGGGCCGGGCTGCCGTTCGTGGTCGGGGTCAACGCCTTCGACGGGCGGCTGGCCCTGGAGCTCGCCGAGATCCGGTGGGCGTTGGCCATCGGGGATCATGTACCCCTGGTGCAGTTCGACGCCCGGGACCGGCTTTCGGTACGGGACGCCCTGCTGGTCGTCCTGGACCGTGCGCTGGACCGGGCCACCCGGGACAGGAGGGCCTGAGCCGACCGGCTCCGGCCGTGACGGGAAGGGGTGATCTGGTGAGGGGTGACCTGGACGAGACGCTGGCCCGGTTGGCCCGGCGCGAGGAGGCGCTGCGCCGGCGGGCCAACGACCGTGACGACAGCGAACCACCGCCGGGTCCGGTGGGTGGGCCGGTCCAGCCCGCAGCCGGGCGGACCGACGCCCGCAACGCCGGGCCGGGCCGGCACGACGCCCGGCACGCGGGACGGGAGACCCACGAGGTGGCCGGGTGGGGTCCGGTCGAGGAGGTGGCCGAGGCGGTACGGCAGGTCGTCGGCGCCCACCCGGGGC
The DNA here is from genome assembly GCF_052601155.1 of Micromonospora yongxingensis. Classification (NCBI taxonomy): domain Bacteria; kingdom Bacillati; phylum Actinomycetota; class Actinomycetes; order Micromonosporales; family Micromonosporaceae; genus Micromonospora; species Micromonospora yongxingensis. The sequence goes on along the minus strand of NZ_JBQXEO010000001.1, from coordinate 261,581 downwards.
TGGCGGTGACCGTCCGTGTCGAGCACGCCGGTCGGACGTACCCGCTGCGGGTCTCCTGGAGCGGTCCGGACGTCACGGTCGGTCCGGAACCCTCGGCGGCCCCCGTGGAACCCCCGCCGGCCTGGCCGCTGTCGGGGCGGACGGTGCCGGCCTGGGCGCCCGGCCCGGACGGGCTGACCCCTGATCCGGCGGCCCGGCTGGCCGAGCTGATCCGGCGGGACCCGTCGCTGTTGGACGAGCTGGATCCCCGGCGGTGACCGGCGGGGCTGGCCGGCGGCGCGTACGGTCGGGCGGTGGCGCAACCTGACCTGACCCTGACGGCGAGCCTGCGGCCGGCGGCGCTGGACGCCCGCAGGGGCATCGTGCGGCTGCACCCGGAGGTGCTGGCCGCGCTCGGGCTACGGCCCGGTGATCCGGTGCGGCTGGCCGGCCGCCGGGAGACGGCCGGAATCGTGGCGGCGGCGGAGCCGGGCGCGGGCGCCGGCCTCCTGTACGCCGACGATCTGACGCTGGGCAACCTCGGCCTCCGGGACGGCGGTCAGGTGCGGGTGACCCCGGTGCCGTTGACCCCGGCGAGCCGGGTGACCCTGGCCGGGCCGGTGGAGGTCGTCGCGGCGGTCGCTCCGGAGATGCTCCGGCTCGCCCTGCTGGGCAAGGTGGTCACCGCGGGCGACGACGTGTCGCTGCTGCCGCAGGACGTGCTGCCGGACGCCTCGGTACGCGCGCTGATCGAGGCGGCCCGGCGCAGCCTCGCCAACACGGTCGGGTTCGCCTGGACCAGCACCCTGCTCACCGTCGTGGCGGTAGAGCCGGCCGGCGGCGCGCTGGTCACCATGGACACCCTGGTCGGCTGGGAGCACGGCTCGGTCACCCACGGCTCCGTCCCCGGCCGGCTCGCGCCGGCGGAGCGGCCCCGCGGGGACGCCGGCGGGTACCGGCCGGCCGCTGCGGCTGCGGCGGTCGACCCGGTGGACGACGACGCGCCCGACGTGGAGGAGCTGCCCGGCCTGCGGGCCCAGGCCGAGGAGTTGACCGAGCTGCTCGACCTCGGCTTCCACCACCGGGAGGTGCTGGGCCGGCTGGGCACCACCATCTCGTTGGGAGTGCTGCTGAGCGGGCCGGCCGGCTCCGGCAAGTCCGCGCTGGTCCGGGCGGTCGCGGCCCGGGTCGGCGCCCGCGTCCACCCGCTCTGGGCGCCGGAGGTCGCCGCACTGGCCAGTCAGGCTGCCGCCGACCGGCTGCGCGCCGCGGCCACGGCGGTCCGGGCGGGCGGGCCGGCCGTGCTGCTGGTGACCGACGTGGAGGCGCTCGCCCCGGCGGACGAGCCCGGCCCGGTGGCCACGGTGTTCCGGCAGGTGCTCGCGGAGACCGTCCGGGCCGGCGTCGCCGTGGTCTGCACCACCGGCCGGCCCGAGGCAGTCGACCCGGCCCTGCGCGCGCCGGACCTGCTGTCGCTGCGGATCAGCATCCCGCTGCCCGACCCGGCGCTGCGCCGCGAGCAGCTCACCGTGCTGACCCGGCAGGTGCCGCTCGCCGACGACGTCCGGTTGGACGAGGTGGCGGGGCGTACCCCCGGATTTGTCGCGGCGGACCTGGCGGCGCTGGTCCGGGAGGCCGGGGTACGGGCGGCGCTGCGGCAGAAGTCGGCCGAGACGCCGACCGTGTCGATGGCCGACTTCGCGGCAGCCCTGGAGGTGGTCCGGCCGACGACGATGGCCGCGTCCACGCTGGAGCTGGCCTCGGTGACCCTCGACGACGTGGGTGACCTGGTCGAGGTGAAGCAGACGCTGACCGAGTCGGTGCTCTGGCCGCTGACGTACCCGGACACGTTCGCCCGGCTGGGCGTGCAGCCGCCGCGCGGCGTGCTGCTCTACGGGCCGCCGGGCTGCGGCAAGACGTACCTGGTCACGGCGCTGGCCGGCTCGGGGCGGGCGAACGTGCTCTCGGTGAAGGGCGCGGAGCTGCTCTCCAAGTGGGTGGGTGAGAGCGAACGGGCCGTCCGCGAGCTGTTCCGGCGGGCCCGGGAGGCGGCCCCCACGCTGATCTTCCTGGACGAGGTGGACGCGCTGGCGCCGGTCCGTGGCCAGGCCAGCGACGGGGGCACCACGGATCGGGTGGTCGCCGCGCTGCTGACCGAGCTGGACGGGGTGGAGACGCTGCGCAACGTGGTGGTGGTCGGCGCGACGAACCGGCCGGACCTGGTCGACCCGGCGCTGCTGCGGCCGGGCCGGCTGGAGCGGCTGGTGTACGTGCCGCCGCCGGACGGCGCGGCCCGCGCGGAGATCCTGCGCGCCTCCTCCCGGAACGTGCCGCTGGCACCGGACGTCGATCTGGCCGCGCTCGGTGGGGAGCTGGACCGGTTCTCCGCCGCCGACTGCGCGGCGCTGGTCCGGGAGGCGGCACTCGCCGCGATGCGGGAGTCGTTGACCGCCGCCACGGTGACCGCCGCGCACGTGGCCGCGGCCCGACGCCGGGTTCGTCCGTCCCTGGACCCGGCACAGGTCGCTGCGCTGGCCGCGTACGCCGCCGACCGATCCTGATCACAAAATTGATCGAGGAGTCAACCTTTCGCGACGGCCAGGGTGTTCCTACGACGTCAGATTCCCCAGTGGAGACATCCACGACGACGTCAGGCGGTGCTTCTTGCGCAAGCTGCTCGCTCTTCTCGCCGTTCCCCTGGTGGCGGCGGCCACCCTCGCCACGGTCGGTTCGCCCGCGACCGCCCATCCGGCGAAGCCGTTTCCGGCCCGGATCGCCCTGCCCGACGGGTTCACCCCGGAGGGACTGACGATCGGACACGGCACCACCGTGTACGTAGGGTCTATATTGGACGGTGCGGTCTGGCGGGGTGACTTACGCACCGGACGCGGCTCGGTGCTGATCCCGGGCGTGCCCGGCAAGGACAAGGCCGGCCTCAAGCTCGACCAGCAGGGCCGGCTGTGGACCGCCGACTTCTCCGGCGGCGGCGCCAGCGTGTACGACGCGGGGACCGGCGCCGAGCTGGCCCACTACCAGTTCACCGACGAGCCGGGCAGCTTCGTCAACGACCTGGTGATCACCAAGCGGGCGGTCTACTTCACCGACTCGGCCCGCCAGGTGCTGTACGTGGTGCCCCTGGGCCCGGGTGGCCGCCTGCCGGCCGCCGGCAACTTCCGGGTGCTCCCGCTCACCGGCCCGGCCGCCACGCCGGACGTCTACCACAACGGGATCGTGGCGCTGCCGGATGGCGATCTGCTGGTCGCGCAGATGCTGCCCGGCCGGCTGGTCCGCATCGACCCCCGCACCGGCGGCAGCCGCCTCGTCGACCTCGGTGGTTACTCGGTGGAGCGGGCCGACGGGCTGGTGCTGCGCGGGCACACCCTCTACGTGATCCGGAACCTGACCAGTGTCATCGCGGTGGTCCGGCTGAACGCCGGTTACACCGCCGGTGTGGTGCAGCGGGAGATCACCGGCCCGCAGTTGCGGGTACCGGCGACCGGTGACCTGCTCGGCTCGTCGCTGTACGTGGTGAACGGCCGGTTCGACGTCGAGTCGACGCCGGACACCGACTACGACATCGTCCGGGTGCCGGCCTGATCCACGCGGTCGGCGGCGGCCCTCTCGGGTTGCCGCCGGCCGGGTCGGGTCAGTCCGTGGGCAGCAGCGGACCGAGTGGGCCGAGGTCCAGGTTCAGGTCCTCCGGGGCGAGGCCGAAGTGCTCGCGCAGCCCGGCCATCTGCTCCTCCAGCGCCATCAGCGTCACCCCGATCCGTTCGACCTGCTCCTCGGTCAGGTCACCGAGGTCGACCCGGCGCAGCGCCTGCCGCTCCATCAACTGCCGCAGCAACTCGACGACGGTGAGCACCAGGCTGGCCAGCCCCCGCTCGACCGACTCCCGGTCCACCGCGATCCGGCCGTCCAGCGGGGTGACCCGGGGCGGTCGCCACGACTCCGCGCCCAGCGCGGCGGTGAGCTCCGCCGCCTCGTCCCGCCCGCTCACGCCGCGTCCTCGGGCGGGGCCAGCGCGCCGACCGAGGCGACCAGCGCACGCAGCGAGATGCGGACGAGGTCCACCTCGGCGATGGCCAACGTGATGTCGCCGCTGATCACAACCCCGGTGGCGAGCACCCGGTCGAGCAGGTCCACCAGCGCGACCGGGCGGTACGCCAGCGGATCGTCCGCGCTGCTCGGCGCGAGCGCCGTGGTCACCACGGTTCCCGCACGGTGAGCGCCGGCTCCGGCCGTTCCGCCACGAAGGAGTACGCCGGCCACGGCCCGGTCAGCTCCAGCCGGATCTCGGGATGCCGGTCGCCCAGCACGCGGACCAGGTCGGTGAAGGCGGGCAGCGCCGCGAGGTCCAGCAGGTACGCCCCGTTGAGCACCATCGGGGTCGCCACCCCGGACAGTCGCCGGTCCTGCGGGGCGTGCCGCCGGCCCGCCACGGCCAGCTCGCACAGGGCGGCGTGCACCGCCTCGGCCGCCGCACTGGCCGCCTGCTGGCCCTCCTCCCGGGCGGTCAACTGCGCCCGGCGGCGGCGCAGGTACGCCGTCCCCACCCCTCCGCCGCCGGCCGCCGCGGCGCTCGCGGCGGCCGCACCCGGCACCAGGTAACCCTTCACACCCCACTCGCCGCGCCCGGTGAGACGATCCAGGGTGGCGACCAGTTCGGCCCGACGGGCGGCGAGGGACTCGGCCACCCGGCTGTCGTCGCTGTGCACGGTGGCGAGGCGGGCGGGCACCACCGGCCCCCGGCGGGTCAGCGCCTCGACCACGGCGTGATGCGCACGGGCCGCCCGCTCCAGCCAGGCCAGGTCCTCCAGGTTGCGGCGCAGCGGCTGCTCGCCGTACTCGTCCAGCGGCGCGGAGCTGACCACGGCGACCAGCCCGGCCGCGGAGACCGTACGGACCGGAGCACCGTCCATTCCGGGGATCGCCGCCAGCGCCGCCGGATCGGCGTCCCGGACCACACCGTGCAGCCAGGCCCCGGCGGCCGGGGTGGCCCGGTCGGCGGCCAGCTCAGCCGTCGAACTCATCCCACTCCTCCACTTCGGCGTCCCGGCGTCGCGCCCGGGCCGCCACCCGCGGCCGGCGCTCCGCCTCGACCTGCTCCGGGTCACGCGGTCCCGGCTCCACCGGAGGCCGGGCCCGCGAGCTGAGCCACGGGTCGTGCTCCCACCAGTCGATGCCGATCTGCCGCGCGGTGTCGACCGACGCGATGACGAGCCGCAACTTCAGCGTCAGCAGCTCGATGTCGAGCAGGCTGACCCGGATGTCGCCGGCGATCACGATGCCCCGGTCGAGCACCCGCTCCAGGATGTCGCCGAGATTGGCCGGCTCGTGGCCGGCCGGCAGGACCTGCCCGGAGTTCTGCACGACCGACGGAGCCTGCGGTCTGGTCATCTCAGCCCACCTCGCCCTTCCCGCGCTGGTAGCGCCGCACCCGTCGGTAGCCGAGCAGCCCGCCCTCGATGTCGAGTTCGACCTCGTAGAGGCCGAGCAGATCGGTCGACGCGGGAATCCGGTGATCCTCGACCACCTCGACCCCGATCAGCCAGCCGTCGTCGGTGGCCTGGACCGAGGTGGCTCCGACCGGGTCCCGGCCGGACAGCTCGACAACCTGGCGCAGCCCCTCCCGGACCGCCTCGGCGGCCGACACGGGCTCGACGTACTCCTCCTCGTCGTACTGATCGGCGTCGGCGCCCTCCGGCTCCCGCCGGCGGGTGCGTTCGCCGTCGCTGCGGATTGCCACCTCGCTCACCTCCCCCGCCGCCGGTCCGGGTCACCCGGCCGGTCGGCACGCCGTCGCTGGCCGGTCCCCCGTGGCCCCCCGGAGCGGGCCGGGCGGTCACCCTCCCGGCCCGCGCCCGGGGCAGCGCTACGAGCGCCGCCACCCGTGCCAATCAGCCGGTCCAGGACCTGCTGCTGTCTCAGGTCACGCTCCTGCGAGGTGATGTCGCCAGCGGCCGCCGCCGCGTCCAACTCCTCCAGCTCACGCCGGATGTTGGCCGGGTCGTACCGCTGTGACTCCGCCTCCCGCGCGATCACCTTCACCACGGCGGTCAGCCCTCGCATCGGGGCGTACGGCAGGGTCAGCAGCCCCCAGAGGATGTCCATGCGTCACTCCACCAGCTGATGGGCGCTGACGAAGTCGTACGGGGCGAGCGGCCCGAGCAGCCGCATCCGGATCAGGTCCCGGCGCTGCTCGGCGAACTCCTCCAGCACCCGCACGAACTCCTCCTCGTCGTCGGCGGCCACGAGGAAGGCGACGTTCATCGCGTCCAGTTCGCTGCTCGGCGGGCGCGGCGCGTGCGTCACCGCGTACGGGGTGAGCAGGTCGATCAGCGTCCGGTTCTCCGCCTCCCGGCGCAGCTCCACCCCCTGGCTGATCATCTCGCCGAGCCGGATCCGCTGTTCCCGGCTCTCCGCCTCCGGCCGGCCACGCACGTGGTCGGCGAGCGCGGCGGCGGAGGGGTTCTCGGCGAGGAATTCGCTGATCATTTCCTCCTCGTCGAAGCGGCCGTGCACGGTGTACTGCAGCCGGTCCTCGAACTCGTCGAGGGCGGCGGCGAACCGGTCGTGGTGGGCCTCCAGCAGGTCCTGGACCGCGTCCGGCCCGGTCACCACCGTGCCGAACCGGACCGGCAGCACGGGGGCGACGGCCGCCGTCCCGTCCAGCAGCGTCTGGTACGCGGTCAGGTCGGCCGGGCGGCCCATCGGCTCCTCCAACCCGACCTCGCTGACCAGCGCGGCCAGGTCGCCGTGCCGGACCACGGTCACCTCGCCCGGCGGGTTGCCGACCCCTTCCGCGTCCGCGGTCGGCTCCACGTCGGACGGCACGATGCCGTAGATGAACAGCCCGGCCTCGCCGGCCGGCTGGGCCTGCTCGTCGGTCATCTTCACCGCTCCTCGTCCCGGCGTCGGCGTGGCCGCTCCCGCCCCCGGTCGGAGCCGCGGTCGCTCAATGAGTCCGCGACCGCCCCGCTGATCTCCTGGGCCGCCTTGCCGAGGCCGGAGATCGCCTTGCCCTTGGTCGCCGCCCCGGCCGCGTCTCCCGCCAGGTCGGGCAGCCCCTTCGTGCCCTTGGGCACGATGCTCAGCCGGTCGACCGTCTCGGCGAACCGCAGGTAGGTGTCGACGCTGGCGATCACGATCCGGGCGTTGATCTCCAACAGCTGAATGCCGACCACGGCCACCGACACCTGCGCGTCGATCACCACGCCCTTGTCCAGCACCGTCTCCACGACGTCGGCCAGAGTGCCCCCGCCGCCTCCTCCGCCGCCGCCGCGCTCCAACGCGCCGCCCTGGCGTCCGCTAGTCGTCGCGATGCTCACTGGTCACGGTCCTCACGTCGACGGCGGACCACCGGCCGTCGTGGTGCCTCCGGCGCCCGACGGGCGGCGGGGCGGGGGCGCTGCGGCTCCTCACGCGACTCCCGCTCCTCGAGCGACTCCCGTCCCTGCCGGGGCTCTCGCTCCTGGCGCGGCTGGGGGCGGCGGGCCCGCTCCGGCTGGCGCCGGCGGGGTGGAGGCTGCTCTTCCTCGGGCTCTTCCTCCTCGTACCCCTCGTCGTAGTCCTCGCCCTCGTCGTACGCCTCGTACTCCTCCTCCTCCGGGGGCCGGCGGCGCTCCGGCGGCCGACGGCGGCCGCGCTCGGCGGGCCGGCGCCGCTCCTCCTCCGGCTGTTCCTCCCGCTCCTCCGCCCGGCCCTGCTCCTCGCGGGCCTCCTGCTCCTCGCGGAGCGCGGTCTCGTGGTCCTTGACCACCTGGGAGTCCTCGATCTCGCCGCGCCAGCCCTCGACCGAGTCCAGGTCCAGCACGGTAGAGGTCATCACGTGCCGGACGAAGTGCTTCAACTCCAGCCGCACCCGCCGGCCCTGGGCGCGCCACAGGTTGCCGGTGTGCTCGAAGAGGCCCTGCGGGTGGTACTCCAGCACCACCAGGATGCGCGTCAGGTCCGGGGTGACCTCGTGGAAGCTGACCGTGCCGTCGACCGAGCCCTTCTCGCCCTTGGACCGCCAGTGGATGAGCTTGTCGGGCACCTGCCGGACGATGGTGGACTCCCAGGTCCGGTGTGACCAGAAGACCTGCGCCTTCCAGGTCAGCTTCTCGTCCGACGCGGTGTCGACGTTCTCGACCTTCTTCATGAAGCTGGGGAAGTCACCGAACTGCGTCCACTGGTTGTACGCGGCCCGCACCGGCACGCCGACCTCGATGGTCTCGACGATGTTGGTGACCTTCTGCTTCTTGCCGCCCTTGTCGCCGCCCTTCCCGCCTACGCGGCCGAGAGCCGACATCACCTTCTCCTTACCGCCGGCCATCCCGGCATGCACCATCGCCTTCACCGGTGACCCGCCCTCGGCGAGCTTCTGCGCGCCGGTCGCGGCGGCGATCAGACCGGGCCCGCCGCCCTGGCGCGCGTACTCGCTGAGCCGGCCGGTCGCACCGGTGATCCGCTCGCTCACCACGCTCATCGCACGCTCGCCGATCGCCCCGGCCAGGTTGCGCACCTCGTCGGCCAACTGGCCGCGGAGCTTGTCGCCGAGACCGCCGGGGTTCGTGTTCGCCGCCATGGTCACCGCCCCCGCCGCTGCTCGGCCGCCGCGTCGTCCCCGTCGGGCTGGTCGGTCGCGTCACGGTCGCTGTCCCGACCCGCGCTTTCGTCGCCGCCACCGCTCTGGTGGCCGGAACGGCTGCGCAGGGCGTCGGCCGAGCCCCGCAGCCGACCGGTGAGGGCGTCCACCCGGCTGCCGGCCGCGGCGGTGGCGGCCGCCTTGCCGGCGTTGACGAGCGGCCCGCCGAGGCGGCCCAGACTGCTCAGTTGGGGGGAGGCGTGCAGCACGTCGGTGCCCCGCTTCACCAGCCCGCCCGCGTCGCGGCTGGCCCGGCCCGCGGCGACCGCGGCGGCCAGGGTGAGCGCGGTACGCAGCTTGCGGCGCCGACCGAGCAGGTAGCCGAAGCCCACCGCCAGTCCGATTCGTGTTCCGGTCTTCATCAGCTCTCCTTCGCTCCCCGAAGGGTCCGGACGCCTGCCCGGTGGGGGCCGAGAAGGGCTACCGGGGAATTGCGCGAACCATTCCTTGGATCAGGCGTCCCGTATCTGCGGACCCGGCGGGCAGTACCCGCCGACATTCCGCCGAAACCCTGTCGGCAATTCCCGTCAGCACGCCGGAAAGGCCATCTGGAAATGAGGCACCAGACGACTCAGATCGGACTTCGGGCGACAATGAGCAGGGAGAACGACAGAAAGGCGAAACCGCTGAATGAAGGTCAGAGGGCCGGCGGCGTCGAATCGAGGCAGATTTCGGCGCGCACCTTGTCGCCATCCTCGCGCAATTTCGCACCGCACTTCCTCAGCACGGCCACCGCCCCGACATTGTCCGGCGTCGTCTCGGCCACCACGGCGCGCATGCCGGCCCGGGCAGCGGCGTTCAGCAACTCCCGCAGGGCGGTCGCGCCGATCCCCTGCCCGCGTGCCGACCGCCCGAGCCACATGCCGGCCTCCACCGTGCCGGGCTCGTCACAGCGCGTCATGCGGACCATTCCCATGACCTCGCCGCCCACGAGGATGGCGTACATCTGGGAGCGGGTCGGGCCCGCCAGGCCGCCGAAGCTCGCGCGGTGGAACTCGCGGAAGGCCTCCCGACGGGCGAGCGACCAGCCGGCGGGAGCGTCGACCGGAGGCATGACGTCGCCCGGCTCGGCCTCGGCAGCCGCTACGGAGAGCAACGGCTCCAGGTTCCGCTCGTCCACCGGCTCCAGCCGGACCGCACCCGCCACGTGCCGCAGTCTGCCGCCCTCATCGGCCGAAGTCCACCCCATTGGCCATCCACTGGCGGTCCGGTCACCGGTATCGGCCGGTCGGGCGGCCAGGGTGTTCCACCTCACGCTCCGTTGCCACCCAGCCGGTCGGGGCGGCGCTCAGACCGCCGGCCCGAACTCGCAGAACACCACCGAGGCGTCGTCGGTGGGCTTGTGCCGCCGCAGCCGGTCGGGATGGTCGCGCTCGGCGTCCCGGACCCGATCGACCAACGCGCCCGGCCCGTCGGCGCTCAGCATGTCCAGCAGCCCGGCCCAGTCGGTCAGCCCGAACTGCTCGACCGCGCTGGACGCGCCGTCGCTGAGCAGCGCCGCCCGCCGCACCGCCGCCGGCCCCCGCTGCGGCAACGTCCCGGTCACCGCGTGGAAGGCCGCGTCCGGATCGGCCGCCGCCACCCAGTAGCCGTGTGTGCGGTTCATCCGCTCCCGCTGGACCCCCACGGCGTGGCGGAACCGGGTGACCGGGTCCGTACCGCCGGCCGGCACGGTGGCGACCGTACGGCGCAGCTCCGCCATCGCCGTCTCCAGCCGGTCGTCGGTCACCACACTGACCTGGCCGCCCGCGTCCAGCACCAGAGGGCTGTCACAGAGCACCAGGTAGTCCACCTGATCGCCACAGTCCCGCAGCAGGCAGACCGTGCTGGACGGCGTACCCGGGTGGTCGAGGTCGCACTGTCCGCCGTGGTCGGCCCGCACGGCGAGGATGGCCGCGGCCAGGTTGCTGGTCAGCCGGGCCGACGGGCGCGCCGCCTCGGCGACGCCGAGGCGGGCGGCCAGGTGCCGGACGTACCACTCCGGCCCGTGTACGCAGCCGGTGTCGAAACCTTCCGGAACGGTGGCACCGTCCAGGACGCCGACCAGCGGGCCGAACCGGAAGACCAGATCCTCGTTGACGGGCCGGCCCGGGGCTGGCGCCGACGCGGAACTCACCCGCATCATCGGCGCCGGCCCCCGGGTCACCTCAGCGCTGCCGGAGGTCGTCGGCGGCAGCATGCGCCTGCCCCTGTACCTGACCAGCGGCCGAGCGGCCCTGATCCCGGACGGCGGACACCCCCTGCTGGGCCGTGGACCGCACGGACTGCGCCGCCTGCTGCGCGGGCTCCCGCATGTTGTCCCGGACCTGGTTGCCGACCTGGCTCGCCTGCTCGCGCAGCTCACCGGAGTGCTCGCTCACCATGTTCCGGGCACGGCCGGCCATCTGCCGCTCCCGGCCGCTCGGCGGAACCAGCGAGGCCGCCAGCAGCCCCACGCCGAAGGCAACCAGGCCAGCCGCCAGCGGGTTGCCCTGCGCCTGCTCACGGGACTGCTGCCCGAGCGAGCGGGCCTCGTCCCGCGCCGAGTACACCGCGCCCCGGGACTGCTGCCCCAGTGACCGGGCCTGGTCGCGTGCCGAGCCGGCCATGTGCGACATTCGATCGCCGGTCTCCTGCCCCAGGGACCGGGCCTGGTCGCGTGCCGAACCGGCCATGTGCGACATCCGCTCGCTGGTCTCCTGCCCCATGTGACTCGAAGTGCCCATCACCTTCTCCTTCGCTCGGGTGAACACGCCCCGGGCCTGCCCGACGCGGTCACCGGCGATCCGACGCGGGTTGACCTTGTCGGTCAGCGCGTCGACGTCACTGCTCAACTCGTTGCGGGTGCTCTCGATCTCCCGCCGGATCTGATCAGGATCACTCGACATGACCGCTACCTCCGACTTGTTCACCGGCCGCGCAGGGCGTCCGGCATCTCCTTGGCGGTCTGCTTCGTCCGGGGCAACACCGCACGTGCCCGGCGCAGCTCGCTCCGGGCGTTGACGAAGAGGCCAGCGGCCACGACGCCCCAGACGACCGCGACGATCAGTGCCGCCCAGCCCTGGTCCATCGTGTTCGACAGCCCCCACCACGCCGCGAACGACACGAACAGGATGGCCAGGAACCCGGCCAGCCCCGCCCCGCCGAACATGCCGCCGGCCTTGCCGGCCTGGCTCGCCTCCTCGCGGAGCTCGGCCTTGGCCAGCTCGACCTCCTTGCGCATCAGCGTGGAGAGGTCCCGGGTCACGTCACCCAGCAGGTCGCCGACCGAAGCCTGTGTCCGCTCCTTCTCCGGGGCGCTCACAGTGCCACCCCGCCCGGTACGTCCGGGTCGCGGCGCCCGGCCGGCGAGACGTTCTGCGCCCGTGCGGTCCCGGTGTACGGCTGATCGGGCTCGTACGGCTGCGTCCCGGTCCCGGCTGCCTGGCCCTGCGGAGCCGGTGCACCGCCGGACATTCCGCCGCCGCCACCACTGGTCAGACCACGCGTGAGCCGCCCGACCAGCAGACCGGCCACCGCCGCACTGGCCAAAAAGGTGCCGGGATGCTGCCGTGCGTACGTACGCACGTCATGCAGCACCTCACCGGGTTCCCGTCCGTCCAGCCAACCGGCGGCGCGTTGGGCGGCGTCGGCCGCCCGGCGTACCGCCTGGTTGGCCAACCCGGAGTCGCCGTCCCTTTCGGCCATCGAGTTGAGCCCCTGGCCCAGATCGCGCAGCCCGTCAACGGCCCGTTGCTGTTGCGACCGGGCCTGCTCACGCAGCTGGTTGGTGGCCTCCCCGGTCAGGTGCCGCGCCTGCTGGCGCGCCTCGGTCGCCACCTGCCCGCCCTGCTCAGCGGCGGCGTGCGCAACCTGGCCGCCGGCCTGCGTGGCCTGCTGTCCGACCCGGGATGCTTCCTGCCGAGCCTGCTGCCCGGTTCCGGTCGCACCCTGCGATGGCCGGCTCGGGTTCATACCCGTCATAGCCCGCTCCCTTCCTCGGCCCGAAGCCGCGCGACAGCGACCCGGGACCCGTCCCGCCTACCCGTCGCAGGCAGCGACATGCTTTCGCCGGTCGCGACGGGTCGGACACCGGGGACGGACCTCTCAGACGGGCGGTCAGCGACGGCGGTTGCGGGCGCGGGACGACCGGAGCCGGCGGAGCCGGCCGATCAGCACGGGGTCGGCGGCGAGCGCCGCGGGATTGTCGAGCAGCGCGTTGAGCAGCTGGTAGTACCGGGTCGAGGAGACCCCGAAGGTGTCCCGGACGGCCTGCTCCTTGGCGCCGGCGTGCCGCCACCACTGCTGCTCGAAGGCGAGGATGGCGCGTTCCCGCTCGGTCAGCCCCGCCGCAGGGGCGGCCGGTTCGGCCTCGGCCCCGGCATCCGGGGCGGGATCAGCGGTGCTCTCGACGGACGGCGCCGGCCGGGGTGTCGGGACGGTCGGCCCACCACCGGTCGACACGGCGCCCGGACGAGCGTCGGTGGACGGCTCGGGGGCGGTCGGGGTGGCGTCGGCGGGCATGACGCTCAGCCTAACCAGGGACGACCCGGGTCGCAGCAGCCGACGCGGCCGGCCCCGCACCGCCGGGAACCCCGACGGCCGGGCCGGCCGCGCCGCACCACCGGTCAGGAGATGTCGCGTCGGCGCATGGCCCAGAGAGCGGCGCCGAGGATCACCACCAGGCCGACAGAGAGGAGCACGGAGGACTGCTGCCAGGTGATGTCCAGCGTGTCCGGCTTGCACTCCCCGTAGTAGGTGGCGTTGCAGGAGTTCCAGTCCTGCAACGTGATCTTCTTTTGCATCCAGGCCGCCGCGTACGTGGGCAGCAGCCACGCCTCGGTGAACCGGACGCTCGCCATCGACAGCAGGATGCCCAGGCCGAACTGGCCGACCACCATCACCGCCACCACGCCGCCGAGTGCCATCGCCGTGTGCCGGCCCAGCGAGGCCAGCGCGAAGCCGATGGTGGTGAGCACCAGCACCAGCACGACGCCGCGCAGCCCGGTGAGGGCGGACGACTGCCAGGCTCCGGCGGTCATCTTCTCGGTGCTGCCCCGGAACGAGGCGACCGCCCAGAACCCGGCGAACCAGAGCACCGCCGCGGGCAGCGTCACCGCCAGCATGCCGGTGAGCAGCGCGGCCAGCTTGGTGAGCAGCACGGTGAGCCGCTTCGGCCGCCAGAGCAGCAGGTTCATCATGCCGCCGGTGCTCCACTCGGCACCGACGAAGGACGCACCGACCACGAACCCGACCAGGGCGAGGATCGCCGCGAACGGGATCAGCGTCTCGTCGAACGTCTCCCGGAAGTTGAACGTGGAGGGCAGGAACCACTCCGCCTCGATCTGCTCGCGGGGCGGCGGCGTGATCACCGAGCAGTCGTCGGGGTACCGGCCGTCGGTCGCCGTACCGGCGGTCTTGGCCTGCTCACACGCGGCGCGTTCCTGCTCGCTCCAGCGCACCTGCTCCTGGTAGCTCTGCTCGGCCTGGCGCTCGGCCTGGGCGAGCTGATCGGCGCCGATCTTCTGGTTGGTGAAGAAGACCCCGATCACCACGGCGGCCAGCACCAGCAGGCCGAGCAGGGACATGTAGCGGGTGAAGCGCCGCTTCGCCAGCCGACGCAGCTCCGTACGATAGAGGCTCACGCGCCCCACCCTCCTCCGGTGGTGCCGGGCTGCCCCGTCCCACCGACCTTCGTGGACTCGTCGACCTGCCGGTGCTGCCCCGGTACCGGCGCGGTGGCGGTCAGTTCGAGGAAGACGCTCTCCAGGTCGACGGCGATCGGGGCCAGCTCGCTGACGTAGAGGTTCTGCTCGGCCAGCAGCCGGGTGATCATGGCCGGCTTGTCGACGCCGGCCAGCATCAGGTGGTCCGGGTGACCGGTGACCCGGATCCCGGCCCGGGTGAGCGCCTCGGTGGCCGTCGCCAGGTCGCTGACCGCCTCCAGCCGGACCCGGACGGCGCCGGAGGAGTGCTGCGCGAGCACCTCGTCGACCGGACCGAAGGCGACCCGCCGGCCCAGCGAGATGATGGTGACCGAGTCGCAGATCAGCTGGATCTCGCCGAGGATGTGGCTGGACAGCACCACGGTCATCCCGGATTCGGCGAGCGTCCGCATCAGCGTGCGCATCTCCCGGATGCCGCCCGGGTCGAGGCCGTTGGCCGGCTCGTCGAGGATGAGCAGCTTCGGGTTCTTCAGCAGGGCGGAGGCGACGGCGAGCCGCTGCTTCATGCCCAACGAGTACGTCTTGACCCGCTCGCCGGCCCGGTCGCGCAGCCCGACGAGCTCCAGCACCTCGTCGACCCGGGTGGCCGGCACCTCACCGGCACCGGCCAGCAGGGACAGCGTGTCCCGTGCCGAGAAGTGCGGGAAGAACTGCGGGCTCTCCACGATCGCGCCGACCTGACCGGCGACGGTGGGCAGCGCGGCGGGCACCTCGTGCCCGAGCAGCGTCATCCGGCCGCCGTCGGGCCGGATCAGGCCGAGCAGGGTACGCAGCGTGGTGGTCTTGCCGGACCCGTTGGGGCCCAGGAAGCCGTGCACCTGCCCTGCGTCGACCCGCATGTCGAAACCGTCGAGCGCGTTGCGGGTGCCGCGTCGACGACTCTTGTACGTCTTACGTAGACCTTCGATCTCCAGGACAGCTGGCAAGCTGCACCTCCCCCGATGATGGGCGTGACAGGCGACACCATACGCGGTATGCAGCCGCGTGCAATACCGGGTATGCATCGACGCGCCGAACGAGGTCCTTGATCTACGGAGAGTGACCGGTCAGGCGCAGACGACCTGCACACCGGCGGCGCGGAACGCCTCCACCACCGCCGGTGCGGCGCCGGAGTCGGTCACCAGCGTCTCGACCCGCTCGACCGGGCAGATCCGGGCGAAGGCGTGACCGCCCAACTTGGACGAGTCCGCGATGATCACCACCCGCTTGGCGCGGGCCACCATCAGGTTGTTCATGGCCGCCTCGCCCTCGTGGTGGGCGGCGGCGCCGAGCTGCGGGTCGATCGCGTCCACGCCGAGCAGCGCGACGTCCAGGGTGACCTCACGCAGCAACGCTCCGCCCAGCGGACCGACCAGCTCGAACGACTTGGGGCGCACCACCCCGCCGGCCACCACGACCTTCATCCGGGACCGGACGAGCAACTCGTTGGCGATGTTCAGCGCGTTGGTCACCACGGTCAGCTGGGCACCCTCGGCGCTGGTGTTCAGGTCCGGCCGGACGGCCAGCGCCCGGGCCACCTCGGTGCTGGTGGTGCCGCCGTTGAGGCCGACCACGGTGCCGGGCGTGACGAGCGCGGCCGCGGCGGCGCCGATCCGCTGCTTCTCCGCCGAGTGCTTGGCCGTCTTGTAGCGCAGTGGCAGGTCGTAGGAGACCCCGTTGGCCACCGCGCCGCCCCGGGTCCTGGTGATCATCTGCTGCTGGGCGAGCTGGTCGAAGTCACGGCGGATGGTGGCCTGGGAAACGTCCAGCCGCTCGGCGGCCGCCTCGACGCTGACCCGACCGTTGTCGGTCAGCATTTCGAGCAGGGCGTTCCATCTGGCGTACCGGTCCACCGCGGGGGCCCTCCCAGTGATTGCACGGACGGTGATTGATTGCGTGCACACTAGTGCGCGAAACTAGGCTGGCGCAAAAGACCGGCCTGCGCGATCGGCCGGTCGGTTGCCACGGCCACCCGGGTTCGCGCAGAATGACGCGCGAAATACGGGTGTAACGAGCCGTATTGCGCACCGGTCGGCCCTGCGAGGAGTTTCCCATGGCGTACGTGGACGCGGAGATCGCGAGCCAACCCGACTGCTGGCGGGAGGCGGCCGACCTGGCCGGCGTCGTCCGTGGCGACCTGCCCCGCCCCGGCGAGCGGGTCGCCGTCGTCGGTTGCGGCACGTCGTGGTTCATGGCGATGGCGTACGCGGCCCGCCGCGAGCAGGCCGGCCAGGGCGAGACCGACGCGTTCCAGGCGTCCGAGTTCCCCGCCGGCCGCCGCTACGACCGGCTGATCGCGATCACCCGCTCCGGCACCACCACCGAGGTGCTGGAGCTGCTCACCGCGCTGCGCGGTCTGGTGCCCAGCACCGTCATCGTCGGCGACCCGGCGTCACCGGCGGTCGACCTGGCCAGCGCCGCGGTGACCATGCCCTTCGCCGACGAGCGGTCGGTGGTGCAGACCCGCTTCGCGACGACCGCGCTGGCCCTGCTCCGCGCCCACCTCGGCGACCCGGTGCCCGCTCTCGCCGCCGACGCGGAGGTGGCCGTCCGCGCCCCGCTGCCGATCGATCCGGCCACCATCGAGCAGGTCACCTTCCTCGGTCGCGGGTGGACGGTCGGGCTGGCCCAGGAGGCCGCGCTGAAGTGCCGCGAGGCGGCCACCTTCTGGGCCGAGGCGTACCCGGCGATGGACTACCGGCACGGTCCCATCTCGATCGCCGCGCCCGGCCGCCTGGTCTGGGCGTTCGGTGAGCTGCCCGACGGGCTGCCCGAGGACGTGGCCGCCACCGGCGCGGCCTTCGTGCACAGCCGCACGCACGGCTGCCGCACGGTGCTGGGCAGCTGGGCCGCCGGCCGTACCCCCGTCGACCCGATGGCCGACCTGATCCTCGCCCAGCGCTTCGCGGTGGCGCTGGCGACCAGCCGGGGCCTCGACCCGGACGCCCCCCGGCACCTGACCCGGTCGGTGGTGTTGGCGTGAGCGATGGCGACGCCGTGGCCACCGACCGTGTGGTCGTCGCGCTGGACGTCGGCGGCACCGGCATGAAGTGCGCCCTGGTCCGGCCGGACGGCGTCGTGGTCCGCTCCGAGCGGCACCCCACCGACGCCGCGCGCGGCCCGGCCGCCGTGGTCGGCACCATCCTGGACATCGCCGAAGCGCTGGCCGGCAAGGCCCGCGCCGACGGGCTCACCCCGGTCGCCCTCGGCATCGCCGTGCCCGGGGTCGTGGACGAGGCACGCGGCGTCGCGGTCTGGTCGGCGAACGTGGGCTTCCGGGACGTACCCCTGCGGGACCTGGCGGTGCGGCGGCTCGGCCTGCCCACGGCGCTCGGCCACGACGTGCGGGTCGGCGGCCTCGCCGAGGCCCGGCTCGGCGCCGGTCGCGGCACCGGGCACGTGCTCTTCGTGGCGATCGGCACCGGCATCGCCGCCGCGCACGTGGTCGACGGCACGGCCGCCGTCGGCGCGCACGGCGCCGCCGGCGAGATCGGCCACATCCTGGTACGTCCCGACGGCCCGCGCTGCGGCTGCGGACGGCCCGGCTGCCTGGAGGCGGTCGCCTCGGCCGCCGCGATCGGCCGCCGCTACGCCGAACTGGCCGGTGGGACCCCCGACGGCCCGGTGACGGCGGCGGAGGTGGCCGAGCGGGCCGCGGCCGGCGAGCCTCTCGCCGGCCGGGTCTGGCAGGAGGCGGTCGAGGCGCTCGCCGACGGGCTGGCCTCCGGGCAGGCGCTCTTCGACGTGGCGACGATCGTGCTCGGCGGCGGCCTGGCCCAGGCCGGGGACCGGCTGCTCGTCCCACTGCGGGCCGCGGTGCACGAACGGATGACCTTCCACCGGGAGCCGCGCCTGGTCGCGGCGGCCCTCGGCGACGAGGCCGGCTGCCTCGGCGCCGCCCTGCTCGCCCTGGACGCCGCGGGCGTCCTCGTCCCTCAGGAGAAGCGATGACCGTGCGGGTGAACGGCCGAGTGGTGACCCCGAACGGTGTCATCCGGCAGGGCTGCGTCGAGTGGGACGGCGACCGGATCACGGCGGTGGCCGAGTACCCGTCGGTGCGTGACGGGCACTGGATCCTGCCCGGCTTCGTCGACATGCACACGCACGGCGGCGGTGGGCACACCTTCACCACCGGCGACGCCGACCAGGCCCGCGCGGCGGCGGCCTTCCACCTCGGCCACGGCACCACCACCCTGCTCGCCAGCCTGGTCAGCGCGCCCTTCGCGCTGATGCGCGCGGCCACCGAGGCGTTCGCCCCGCTGGTCGACGAGGGTGTGCTGGCGGGCATCCACTTCGAGGGGCCGTACCTCTCCGCCGCCCGCTGCGGAGCGCAGAACCCGGAGTACCTGCGCGACCCGTCGACCGACGAGCTGGCCGAACTGATCGAGCTGGGCGGAGGCGCCATCCGGATGGTCACGCTCGCCCCCGAGCGGGACGGCGCCCTGGAGGCCATCAAGCTGCTCACCGCCCAGCGGGTGGTGGCCGCGGTGGGCCACACCGACGCCACGTACGACCAGACCCGCGCGGCGGTCGCCGCCGGTGCCAGCGTCGGCACCCACCTGTTCAACGGCATGCGGCCGGTGCACCACCGCGAGCCCGGCCCGGTGATCGCCCTGCTCGACGCACCCACCGTCGTCTGCGAGCTGGTGGCCGACGGGGTGCACCTGCACGACGGCACACTGACCTTCGCCACCGCGACCGCCGGCCCGGACCGGGCCGCGCTGATCACCGACGCGATGGCCGCCGCCGGCATGGCCGACGGGGAGTACGAGCTGGGCGGCCAGGCCGTCACGGTGGCCGACGGGGTGGCCCGGCTGGCCCGCGACGGCGCGATCGCCGGCAGCACCCTGACCATGGACGCCGCTCTGCGGCACGCCGTGGACGCGGGGATCCCGATCGCCGACGCGGCCCGGATGGTGGCCACCACCCCGGCCCGCGCCATCGGCCTGGGCGACCGGGTCGGCTCCGTTCAGGTCGGCCTCCGCGCCGACCTGGTGGTCCTCGACGATGACCTGAACGTGGTCCGGGTGCTACGCGCCGGCTCCTGGATGGAGTGACATCCGTTCGCTGGTTCGTGCCCGGCGGGTCCTGGGGCGCCGATCCCCGGCCGAGCACCGCGGCCTGACCGGCCTGGGTTGCACCCCGGGGCCCCTTTGGAGCTGAATCGCTTGTGACATCGCGCCGTCCGGCGGTGAGCTCCGGCGCCCGCAGGACGACTGGGGGTGCCGCAGTCCGAGCGGCGGGCCCGACCGGACGGCCACCGGCTGGACGGCGACGGCGCACGACCGACGGCTCGATAGGCCCCGACGGTTGACGAATGCGGTGCGCTGAATCGTTTGCGACATCAGCTCCAAAGGCAGCAGCCGCACCTACCCAGGGGGTCGGCAGGGCGGCGGGCGCAGGGCTCGCCGGCCCGGGTGGGCACCGCGACGCCCGGGTCAGCCGGCGGTGGGGACCTCGACGCCGAGCACGGCCTGCTCGTCGGGGCGGTGCACCAGCACGTCGGCCAGGTACGAGTGGACCGCGTGACGCATGCCGACGTCGCGGCCGGCCCGCTCGGAGAGCAGCCACTTGTGCTCGATGATCTGCGCGAACAACTCCTGCGGCTCCAGCTTGCGGCGCAGGTGTGCGGGAACGGCCCGGACCACCGGCTCGAAGACCTCGGTGAGCCAGCGGTGCGCCGCCTGCTGCTCGTCGGTCAGGTCGCTCTCGGCCCGGTACGCGTCCAGGTCGTTGAGCAGCTTGCGGGCCTGGTTCTCCTCGGCGTCCAGGCCGGTCAGCCGCAGCAACCGCCGGGTGTGGTAGCCGGCGTCGACCACCTTCGGCCGGATCAGGTAACGCCCGTTGTCGATGGTCGACATGGCCACCTCGGCCACGTCGAAGCCCAGGTCGTTGAGGCGGCGGATCCGGCCCTCGATGTCGTGCCGGGCCTCCCGCTCGACCGCCTGCTCGTAGGTGATCTCGTGCCAGAGGCGTTCGTAGCGCTGCACGACCTCCTCGCAGACCACCTCCGGGTCGATGGACTCGTGCAGCAGGCCGGCGGCCTGCAGGTCCAGCGCCTCACCGAAGATGTTGACCCGCGCGATCTCCAGGTCCTCGCCGCGCTGGCCGTTGGAGAGCGAGTTGTGCAACGCGCCCGTCTCGGCGTCCACCAGGTACGCGGCGAAGGCGCCGGCATCCCGTCGGAACAACGTGTTGGACAGCGAGCAGTCGCCCCAGAAGAAGCCGGTCAGGTGCATCCGCACGATCAACGCGGCCAGCGCGTCGAGCAGCCGGCTCATCGTCTCCGGTCGCAGGGTGTGCGAGAAGAGCGCCCGGTAGGGCAGCGAGAACTGCAGGTGCCGGGTGATCAGCACCGATTCGAGGGCTTCCCCGTCCTCGGTCTGCCGGTCGGCGACGACCGCCACCGCCTCGACCGACGGGAAGTCGATCCGCTCCAGGGCCCGGAGCAGGTCGTACTCCCGTTCGGCGATCCGCTCGCGGGTCTCCTTGAACGCGTAGACGTAGTCACCCAGCCGGACGAACCGGACGATGTGTCGGGAGATGCCCTGCGGCAGAGCCACCAGGTGCTGGGCAGGCCACTCCTCCAGCGGTGTCGACCAGGGCAGGTCGAGCAGCGCCGGGTCCACGAGGGCAGACGTGATCCGCACGGGCACAAGCATGACTGGTCGCCCCCCGCATCCGCCTCCCATCGTGGCTGGGCACACAGCGCCGGACATCCCGGCCTCGACCGGGGCCGGTAGCGTGGTCCCGTGCTCAAAGCCACGGCGGTACGACGTGACCTGCGGCTACGGCCGGTCCGGCCGGCCGGCTGGTGGTTCGATGCCCTGCTTCTGGCGGTCCTGGTCGGGCTGACCGTGGCGCTCGCCGCGGACCAGCTCTTCGGGCTGGACCGGGCGGTGGCGGACTGGGCCGACGGGCACCGGCCGGCAGTCGCGTACTGGGTGGCCCGGGTGCTGAACCTGCTCGGCCAGGGCACCCCGCTCACCCTGATCGCCGCCGGGCTGGGCGTGCTGCTGGCCGTCCGGCTCCGGTCGGTGCGTCCGATCCTGCCGGCCGTGGTCGGGTTCGTGCTGACCTATCTGACCATCGGCCCACTCAAGGTGTGGACCGCCCGGGCGGCGCCGAGCGCGAGCGTCAAGGAGCCCTTCCTGCCGCCCGAGCAGACGCTGCCGCTGTTCCACGACGACCTGCCCGTCCGTTTCGCCCAGTCCTACCCGTCGGGGCACGTCGCCAACGCGATCGTCTGGTACGGCGTCATCGCGCTGCTGCTCGCCCCGCTGGCGCGCAGCTTCGGCCGGCAACTGCCGGCCCGGCTGGTCACCGTGGTCCGGGTGGTGCCACCCCTGGTCGTGCTCACCACCACCACCTACCTGGGCTGGCACTGGTTGACCGACTCGGTGGCCGGGCTGCTGCTCGGGCTGTTGCTGGACCGGCTGCTGCACCGGATGCCGTGGGACGACCTGCCGCTACCCGGCCGGCTCCGTGAATGGGACCGGCCGTTCACCTCGTCCTCCTAGGGTGCGGCGTGTGAACCAACTGGCTCGGCGGCTCGGCGTACCCGATGCGGTGATCATCGGTCTGGGCTCGATGCTCGGCGCGGGCGTCTTCGTGGTCTTCGGCCCCGCCGCCGCGGCGGCCGGCGGTGCCGGCCTGCTGCCCGCCCTGGTGCTGGCCGGCTTCATCGCGTACTGCAACGCGACCAGTTCGGCCCGGCTGGCGGCCCGCTACCCGGAATCCGGCGGCACCTACGTCTACGGGCGCGAGCGCCTCGGGCCGTTCGCCGGCTTCCTCGCCGGCTGGGGCTTCGTGGTGGGCAAGACCGCGAGCTGCGCGGCGATGGCCCTGACCATCGGGGCGTACCTGTGGCCGGGTCAGGCCCGGCTGGTCGCGGTCGGCGCGGTGCTCGCGGTGACCGCTGTGAACCTGCGCGGCATCGGCAAGACGGCCACCGTGACCAGGGGCCTGGTCGCGCTGGTGCTCGCGGTGCTGGCCCTGGTCGCGGTCGTCGGCGTCGCCGGTGGCGACCTGGTCCTGGACCGGCTCGGCGACCCGGGTGGCTCCGGCCGGGGCGTGCTCACCGCCGCCGGGCTGCTCTTCTTCGCCTTCGCCGGGTACGCCCGGATCGCCACCCTCGGCGAGGAGGTCCGCGATCCGCAACGGACCATCCCCCGCGCCGTGCCGCTGGCGCTCGGCGTGGTGCTCGCGATCTACCTGGTGCTGGCCGTGGTCACGCTCGGCGTACTCGGCGCCGACCGGCTGGCCGGTTCCGCCGCGCCCCTGGTCGACGTGGTGACCGTCGCCGGGCAACCCGGCCTGGCCTGGGTGGTCCGCGCCGGGGCCACGATCGCGGTGATCGGGGTGCTGCTGTCCCTGGTCGCCGGGGTCGGCCGGACCACGCTGGCGATGGCCCGCCGCCGCGACCTGCCGGGCGCGCTGGCCGCCGTGCACCCGGTGTACCAGGTGCCGCACCGTGCCGAGGTGGCGGTGGCCGCCGTGGTGATCGTGGTGGTCCTGCTCGGCGACGTGCGGGACGCCATCGGCTTCTCCAGTTGCACGGTGCTCGTCTACTACGCGATCACCAACGCGGCGGCGCTGACACTGGGCCGGGAGTCGGGGCGGAGGCTACCGGTTCAGGTGCTCGCCGGGCTGGGGCTGGCCGGCTGCCTCCTGCTGGCGGTCAACCTGCCACTCGGCAGCGTCCTCGCGGGCTTCGGCGTGCTCGCCGTCGGCGCTGCCTGGCACCTCCTGCGGCAGCGGGCTCGGTGACGGCACCGGAGTCCGCACCGGATGAGCCGCGCCGGGAGCGGAGGCGGCGACCTCCCAGTCCGCCGGCACCGGCCTCGGCACCGTCGGCGGCTCACCGGGGACGGCCCCGGCCGGCCGGGGCACCGAGCCGGTACGGGCGGGCGGGGCGCACTGCCTGGTCAGCCAGTCCAACCCGCGCCGGCGGGCGACCACGGTGAGCCGGTCGCCCGCGAAGATCACCTGTCGGGGGTCGAGGTCCTTCCACCAGATGGTCCTGGCGCCGCCGGCCGGGGTCCGGGCGATCAGGCGGACCTGCCCGTCCCGGTTGACCACGTCGAGCGGCCGGCCGTCCAGCTCGGAGCCGGGGGCGACCGGCACCTCGGCGACCGGCAGCGCGTGCCGGTCGACGGGGATGGTGGTGATCACGGCGCGTTCGGTGAGGGCTCCGATGAAGGCCGGGGCCGCGAGGTAGGACACCGAGCGGGACACTCCGAGGGCGAAGGTCTCCTCCACCCGTTCGGCGAAGTCACCGTCGAAGAGCCGCAGCACCACCCGCAGGTCGTCGCGGAGGTCCCGGGCGGCCAACGCCGCCTCCAGGTTGGCCACGTCGTCGGTCGACGCCACCACCAGCGCCTGGCAGTTCGCCACGGACGCCGCGGCCAGGGTCTCGGGCAGCGCCGCGTCACCGACGATCAGCGGCACCTCCAACTGCCGGGCCAGGGTGGCGCCCCGCGGCTCCGGGTCCTTGTCGATCGCCACGACCTCGACGTCGTACTCGCGGAGCTGGGCCATCACCCGGGTGCCCACGTTGCCGAGGCCGACCACCACGAAGTGGCCCTCGCGGGAGGGCTGCAGCCGGCCGGTGTGCAGGGCCAGCCGCGCGTTGACGATGCCGTCCACCACGACCGCCGTGATCAGCGGGATCAGCGCCAACCCGGCCAGGTTGAGCACCACCTGCATGATCTGCGCGTCGGCCGCCTTCGCGGTGTCCGGGTCGGCGCCGCTGAGGGTCGTGACCAACGTCAGGTAGAGCGCCTCGGCCGGGGAGACGCCCTCGGCCCTCGAGATCAACGCGCCGAGCACCGCGATCACCGCGAGCACCAGCATCACCGCGATGCCGATCTTGCGGGTGGCGAAGCCGCGTACCGCGCGCAGCAGCACCGCCATCGGACGGCGCCGCCGACGCGCCCGGACCAGCCGGCGGGCGGCGACCTCCGTGCCCGGCGGCTGCCCGGTCGCCTCGGCCAGCACCAGGTCGGCGCCGGCCTGGTCGGCCGGCAACAGCTCCACCCCCTGCTGCTCGGTGAAGTGCGCCAACGCGCAGACCACGTCCTGCGGCCGGACGTCGCCGAGCCGGGCCACCCGCAGCGTCTTGTCCCGGTGCTGGAAGGAACTCGGGTCGACCTCGCCGAGCGCGGCGGCCACGAACGCCGGCGCGGCCATCTCGGCGTCGGAGAGGACCTCGACCGGCGCCTTGAGCAGCTTGCGCACGCCGTCGGCGAGCGTGCCGTTGAACATCCGCAGCACCTGACGGACCCGCTGGTCGACGGCCTGCGCGCAGAGCGCCGCATGCAGGTTGCCCACATCGTCCTGGTGCAGCAGGGCCAACCCCGTCGCACCGGCCAGCCCGGCGGCCTCGAAGGTCGCCACGTCCAGCCGGTCCGACCGGACCACCCGGACCCCGCGCAGCCCGGCCACGTCCGGCCCGTTGCTGCGGTAACGCTCCGGCACCACCACGGTCACCCGCGCCCCGCCGGCCGGCAGGTCGGATTCGAGCATCGCCCGGGCCACGTAGTAGGCGAGCGCATCCCGACCGCAGATCACGTAGTGGGGTCGCGGGTCACCGGCGGAGCGCAGCCGCCAGTTCCACTCGACCGCCCGTCGCGCCCGGTCCCGCCACGGCTCCGCCATGCCCGGATCGTAGTCAGCACCACCACGGTGGGCGACCCCGTCCGGATCATCCCCGGCCAGGCATGCCACCCCTGGCGGCGGGTAGAGCAGCGGCATGCAGACCTTCCTCCCGTACCCGGACTTCCTGGCCAGCGCCCGGACGCTGGACCAGAAGCGGCTGGGCAAGCAGCGGGTGGAGGCCATCCAGGTGCTGCGCGGGCTCACCCGGCCGGGGTACGGCTGGCGCAACCACCCGGCGGTGAAGATGTGGGCCGGGTACGAGGAGGCGCTGACCCGCTACGGGCTGGACATGTGCGCGGTCTGGACCGAGCCGGGGCGGGCCGACACCTGCGCCGCCACGATGACCGTCGACCTCGCCGCGGCCTGCGGAGCCGGCGTCGTGCGTACCCAGACCGAGCTGGCCGAGGCCGGCGAGCTGCCGCCCTGGCTGGGCCGCGACGACCTGCACCTGAGCCACCGGTCGTCGCTGCTGCGCAAGGACCCCGGGCACTACCGCCCGATCTTCGGCGACGACGTGCCGGAGGACCTGGAGTACGTCTGGCCCGCCTCCGACCGGGCCCGCCGCTGCCTACCGCCCGCCTGACCGGCCGGTGCGGCAGACTGGAGACTCCGTCAGTCCTGGGGAGATGCTCATGGCACTGTCGCAAGTGGTGGGGCGGCTCATCGGCGTACGCCAGCACCAGGTGGACCCGGGCGGCGGTGGCGCCGACCGCGTGCCGGGACCGGTCGCGGCGGTGGTGGTGGGTGGCGGCATCGCCGGCATGTCGGCGGCCGTGGTGCTGGCCGAGCGCGGCGTGGCGGTGACGGTGCTGGAGGCCGCGCCCACCCTCGGCGGCCGGCTGGGCGCCTGGCCGGAGACCCTCGCCGACGGCACCCAGCAGAACGAGCACGGCTTCCACGCGTTCTTCCGGCAGTACTACAACTGGCGGTCGATCCTGCGCCGGATCGACCCCGACCTGGGCTTCCTCACGGCGATCCCCGGCTACCCGATCCTCAGTGAACAGTGGCCGACCGAGGAGTTCGGCAAGCTGCCGCCCGCACCGCCGGCGAACCTGCTCGCGCTGCTGCTGCGCAGCCCCAGCCTGCGCCTGGCGGACCTGCGGTCGATGGACCGGGACGCCGCGCTGCCGCTGCTCACCTACGACCCGGTCCGCACCTACGCCGAGCTGGACGACCGCACCGCCGACGAGCTGCTGGCCTCGCTGCGGCTGCCGGACCGCGCCCGGGCGATGCTGTTCGAGGTCTTCTCACACTCGTTCTTCAACCACGAGGCGGAGATGTCGGCCGCCGAGATGGTCGCCCAGTTCCACTTCTACCTGCTCGGCAACCCGGAGGGGCTGGCCTTCGACTGCCCCGACGAGGACTACGGCACGGCCATCTGGGAGCCGCTGGCCCGGCACGTGGAGAAGCACGGCGGCACGGTGCTCACCGGGGCCGCCGCGACCGGGGTGCACCGTGACGGCGACGGCTGGCGGGTGACGACCGCTGACGGCGGCAGCCACCCGGCTGGCCACGTGGTGCTGGCCGTCGATCCACCGGCGCTCGCCGCGCTGGTCGGGGCATCCCCCGACCTGGTCGAGCACGCACCGGAGCTGGTCGCGCGGATGCCCGCCTTCGGCACGCCCGGGCCGCCGTACGCGGTGGCGCGGTACTGGTGCGACGGGGACGTGGCCGCCGACCGGGCGGTGTTCAGTGGGGTGTCGAGGCAGCCCACGCTGGATTCGGTGACGCTCTACCACCGGCTGGAGAACGAGCCACGGCGCTGGGCGCGACGGAACGGCGGGTCGGTCGTCGAGTTGCACGCGTACGCCTGTGAGCCGGGGTTGCCGCCGGAGGAGCTGGCCGAGCGGATGCGCCGCGAACTGGTGACGCTCTGGCCGGAGGCCGCCGGCCTGCGGGTGCGCGAGCTGCGGACTCGGGTGGAGGCGCAGGCACCGGCGTTCACCCCGGGCAGCCACGCCTGGCGACCGGGGGTACGCACCGACGCGAGCGGCCTCTACCTGGCCGGGGACGGGATCGCCACGGACTTCCCGAGCGCCCTGATGGAACGCTCCGCGGCGACCGGCATCATCGCCGCGAACCACATCCTGCGTGCCGAGGGTGGCGCGGCCGAGCCGGTGCGCTCGATCCGGCCTCGGGGCCTGCTCGCCGGGCGGGGCCGACCTCACCACGAAAAACCATCAAAACTGCCATAAGGGACAATCTGCTGCCGTACGCTCGGTTGATCATCCGTCGATCGACCGGGCGGGAGGCAGCGGGAGATGTCGCCACTGCACCGCGCCGGCGCGCAGAGCGGACCACCGGTCGAGGAGATCGGCCGGGACGACGCGTACCCCCTGATCCGCGACGAGCGCGCCTGCATCGTCACCGCCCTGCGGCTGGGCTGGTGGATGGCGGACGCGTACCACCACGGCCAGCACGCCGAACTCGGCCGGGCGGCCGACGCCCGTTCGCCCGGCCCACCGGCCAAGCTCTCCAACTTCACCGAGATGTCCGCGCCCCGGCGCATGCGGATGTACCTCGACGGAGTGGACGTCGCGCTGGGCCAGATCGCCGAGCTGACCCGGCACACCGGGCCACTGCCGGACACCTCGGCCTCCCGGGAACGACTACCCGACCTGGACCGACCCGGCCCCGCCGACCCGGGCCCGCTGCTGCTCGCCCTCGACGACCTCAACATGGAGGTCCTGCGCTGGGCGATGGCCACCAACCACCGGGTGGGTCTCGCCTACCGGCTCGGCCGGTCGCTGGCCGACACCGTCCGGTCCGGTGACGCCGCCCAACTGGCGCGGCGCTTCGGCGGGCGGCAGATCGAGATCAGCCGGTGGCTGGAGGAACTGGCCAGCGTCCTGCCGCCGTACTCCGCGGCGGTGGTGCGCCGCTCGCTGACCACCTGGGCGACCGCCGTGGAGAAGGCGGGCCGGGGCGACCCGACCGAACCCGTCCTCGCCGAGCTGGCCCGGGAGCTGCGCAACCAGGGCGACCTGTGGCGTGGCGTCCTCACCGGCGGCCTGCATCCGCGCGACCTGCTCGACGAGGAGGACTACGCGGTGGTCGCCCGCAACCTGATCATCCGGGACCGCCGGTTGGTGGCGCAGGCGGCCCGGGGCATCTTCTGGCCGGTGCTGGTGCCCCTGCTGGTGGTGCTCTTCGCGGTGGTCGGGGTGAGTGCCGCCGCGGCGTCCGGCTCGCCGGCGACCCGGGCCACCGTCGCCCTACTGGGACTCGGTGCCGGGCTGGCCGCCATCTGGCGGTCGGTCTCCGGGCCCGCTCTGGCGGTCGCCGGCGAGGTCAACCGGCCGCTGCTGGACAGCGAACTCGCCGCGCGGATGGCCGTGCGGGTGGACCGCCCGCTGGCCACCGCCCGGCAGACGGCCGGAACCACCGCCCGGAGGAGCCGTCAGCGCCGCCCGGACGAGCCGGACGGGCGATCGAAATACGTTGCCCACCTCTCCGGTGCGGACCTACCGTGAGCGCGCAAGGTCAACCACCGCCGCGGGAGCAGATCATGACGATGTCGCACGTCACCACCGTGCCATCTGCGCTGCCCGGAGACGGTTGCCGAGCGGAACGTCCCCGGGCGGGCCGGCCCGACTGACGCGTGTCCGTACGCGCCGAGCCGCCCGTCCGACAGCCGGACCGGGCGGCTCTTCGCTGTCCGGAGCAACTCGTCCGTCACTGCTCTGGAGGGAGATCCCGGTGGACGCCGTCCTCGTCATCAACGCCGACCTCGGCCCGCTGCACCGGGTCACCGTTCAGCACGCCGTCCGGATGCTCTGCCGCCGGGTGGCCGAGATCCACGAGGCGGAGCCGGACCAGGTGATCGGGGTCTTCCCGATGCCCCGGGTGGTGCGGCTCGTCCGCTACGTGGTCACCCGGTGGCGGTTCAGCTCCGGGCCGGCCTGGTCCCGGGCCGGGGTGTTGCGCCGCGACGACCGGTGCTGCGCCTACTGCGGCGGCTCGGCGTCCACCATCGACCACATCCTGCCCCGCTCGCGCGGCGGCCGGAACACCTGGCGTAACACCACCGCCGCCTGCTACGGCTGCAACCAGCGCAAGGGCGACCGCACGCCGGCCGAGGCGGGCATGCCGCTGCGCCGGGAGCCGGTGAACCCGGGCTGGGCGGCACTGGCCGGGCGGTGACGGACCGGCCGGCGGGAACGGGGGGCCGCGTCGGGGTACGCCCCGGCGTGGCACCCGCCGGCCCCCCGGTCAACCGGTGCGCTCCTTGACGTTCGGCTTCGGGCGCCCGTTGGCGCAGTGCACCCGGATCTCGCTGCGGTGCTCGGCGGAGGTCAACTCGACCCGGATCTGTTTCGCCGGGCCCTGGTCGTACGCCTCCGCCCGGTAGCCGGCGGCGGGCGTCACCGCCAGGACCTCGGCCGACCCCCCGAGGCAGCGAACGGTCACCGTCCCGCCCCGGGCGTCCACCGGCACGCCCGGTCCGGGAGTGGGAGCGGGCGGCGGGGCTCCGGTCGGGGCCGGCGCGGAGGTGCTGGTGGCCGGACTCGGGGAACGTGTACCCGCCGGACCCGTCGGTGGGCCGGTCGGCGCGACGGCGGGCGGGCGGGGAACGGCGGGCTCGATCGGCTCGGCGGGTTCGATCTGCTCGGCGGTACGTGGCAGCCCGACCGTGGTCGTGCCGTCCGGCCCGGTGCCGGTGCGGGGCGCGCCCGATTCCTGTCGTCGGCCGCCGGGGTCGCCGAGTGACCCGCCCATCGCCACCGCGGCGACCACCGCGCCGCCGACCGCCAGGACGGCTCGCCGTCGACGCCACGATTCCCGCCGCACGGCACCACCCACCGGTCCGGCCGACCGGGTGGTCGGCACGTCCGCGTTCTCACCGGGCGGCGGGCTCGGTCCGTCCACGCCGGCAACCGCCTCGGCCCGGACCTGGGCCGGCTCACGCGCGCCGCCGGTCACTTCGGCACCGGTCGCTTCGGCACCGGTCGCCGTCGATCCGCTCGCGACGGCGACCGCCTCGCCCGCCGTGAGCAGGATGCGGGCCGCCTCGGCGGCCGGCGGGCGGTCGGCAGGGTCGTGAGCCAGGCACCAGCGGTAGAGCCGCTGGATCTCAGGTGGCACCCCGTCGATCGCGGGCAGCGGGTCCGGCTCGACGTGCGCGTGTGCGCTCGGCATCCCGGTCGTCGCCTCGGTACGCCGGGGCAGCCGGCCGGTCAGCACCCGGTGCAGGAGCAGGCCGAGCGCGTACACGTCGCAGGCCGGCAGCACGTCGCCGGCTTCCAGCCGTTCGGGCGCGAGGTAGGCCGGTGTGCCCAGCAGCCGCCCCTCGAAGTCGATCTCCGAATCGCCGACGGCCGCCGCGATGCCGAAGTCGAGCACCTTGACGCCGGTGGGGGTGAGCATCACGTTGCCCGGTTTGATGTCCCGGTGCACCAGCCCTCGGGCGTGCGCGGCAGCCAGGGCGGCCGCCACCTCGGCGCAGACCCGCAGGCCCGCGCGGGGCGGCAGCGGCCCGGTCGCCAGCCGCTGTTCGAGGGTGTGGCCGCCGAGCAGTTCCATCACCACGAACGGAACGTGCGCGCCGTTGAACGACGACTCGCCGTAGTCGTAGACGCTGGTGACGTGCGGGTGCGACAGCCGCGCCGCCGCCTTGGCCTCGGCCCGGATCCGTTGCCTGGCGTTGACGTCCGAGGCGACGAGCACCTTCACCGCCACATCCCGTTCGAGCACCTCGTCGTACGCCCGGTGGACCGCGGACATGCCGCCGCTGCCGAGGCGCTCCAGGAGCCGGTAGCGGCCCGCAAGCAACTGATCACGCTGCACGACCGACAGCCTGCCGCACCACCACGGTCACGCGCCAACCGGGTATTGAACCGACCCGATACGGACCACCCGCTGACGAGGTCGTCCGCGACTGGATCAGTCGCCGGCCGGAGGCCGCCAGGCGAAGCGGGGCGGCCGCCGCTCGGCGATCGCCGCCACCCCCTCCCGGGCCTCGCCGCTGGTCGCCACCTTCCGGTGCCACCAGGCGATCCGGGCCGGGCCGGCCCGGTCGTCGACGATCTCCTTGGCGGCGGCGACACTCAGCGGCGACCGCTGGGCGATCGTCGCGGTGAGGTCGTCCACCCGCGCGTCGAGCTTGTCGCCGGGCAGCACCTCGTCGACCAGGCCGATCCGGAGCGCTCGCCCGGTGTCGATCAACTCGGCGGTGAACAGCAGGTGCTTGGCGGCGGACGGGCCGACCAGCCGGGCCAGCCGGCGGGTGGTCGGCGCCGGGTAGACCAGCCCGAGCCGGGCCGGCGGTACGCCGAACCGGGCGTCGTCGGCGGCGATCCGCAGGTCGCAGGCGACCGCGAGCTGGCAGCCACCCCCGACGCAGGCACCCCGGATGACCGCCACGGTCGGCTTGCTGAAGCCGGCCAGCCGCTCCTCGGCGGCCACCGCGATGCTGGCGTCACCGGCGTCCAGCAGCTCGGCCAGGTCGCCCAGGTCGGCGCCGGCGCAGAAGGCGTCGCCCGAACCGGTGAGCACCAGCGCGCGAATGTCGGGGTCGGGCTCCAACCGGTCGAGCAGCTCGGGGAGCTGGCGCCACATCGCCGCCGTCATGGCGTTGCGCCGAGCCGGGTTGTGGATGACCACGGTCGCCACCGGTCCGGTTACCTCGACGGTCAACTCCGCGTCCGACACGTCCACCCCTTTCCGCGTCACCTGTCCGACGCCGCCGATCTGGCCGGCCGGCGGCGTGCGCCGGTGCGGCGACCATAACGGCGCGGACCCGGCGACCACCGTCGAGGGGTGGCCGCCAGGTCCTGTCGGCGCTCGGTCAGGTCAGGAGACGGTGACCGCGGTGTCGTCGACCACGAAGGACGTCTGAAGCGAGGAGTCCTCGGTGCCGGTGAACCTCAGGCTGACGCTCTGGCCGGCGTACGCCGCCAGCGAGAAGGACTTCTGGCTGTAGCCGGTGGCCTTGTTCAGGTTCGAGTAGGTCGCCAGCGTGGCCAGCACCGTCCCGCCCGAGTTCAGCACCTGCACGCGCAGCGTGTCGTACGCGACGCTGGTGGTGGTCTCGGCGGAGTCGATGTGCAGCCAGAAGCTGACCGTGTAGGACGAGCAGCCCGACGGCAGGCTCACCGACTGGGCGAGCGTGTCGGTGCGGGTGGTGCCGTACCCGTTCAGCCACGCCTTGTACGACCCGGTGCGGGCGGCCTGGCCGCTGGAGTTGGTGATCACGCCGGAGCTGGCCGTCCAGCCGGTCGCGCCGGACTCGAAGCCCGGGTTGGCGAGCTTCTGGCCGGGCGCGGTGCAGCCGCCCCCGGTGCCGTTCACGGTCAGCTTGTACGTCGCGTTCCGGGTGACCGACCCGGCGCCGTTCACGGTGACCGAGTAGGTGCCGGGCGGGGTGCCGGCCGAGGTGCTGATGGTGAGGGTGGACGAGCCGCCCGAGGTCACCGAGGCGGGGCTGAACGCCGCGCTCGCCCCGCTCGGCAGGCCGGACGCGGAGAACGTCACCGTCTGCGCCGAACCGCTGGTGGTCGCGGTGGCCACGGTGGTGGAGGCCGAGCCGCCCGGGTTCACCGAGCCGGCGGTCGGCGAGAGCGACACCGAGAAGTCGTTGCCGGTCGAGCAGGGTGCGTCGTTGCCGGCCACGTTCACCGCGGTCCAGGCCGCCTGCACGGCCCGGTACTCGGTGGAGCAGCTGCCGTACAGGTCGGTGGCGGCCCGCAGGCTGTAGGCCCGGGCGGTGTTCGCCGGGTTGCTGGTGTTGACGTACGACGTGTTGGACGTGAAGTAGACGTCCAGCGCCCGGAACCAGATCCTCTCCGCCTTGGCCCGGCCGATGCCGGTCATCGCCGGTGCGGAGCCGCAGAGCGGCGAGGTGCCGTACGCGGTGGCGCCGGTGCCCTCGGCGAGGTTGAAGTAGAAGTGGTTGGCGACTCCGGAGGAGTAGTGCACGTCCTTGTTCTTGGTGCTGGTGGACCAGCAGGTGTCGGACGAGCCGTCCAGCGACGGGTTGTACATGTAGCGCAGCGGCGTGCCGTTGCCGTTGATGTTGATCTTCTCGCCGACCTGGTAGTCACCCGGGTCGGCCGAGGTGTTGGCGTAGAACTCGACCATGTTGCCGAAGATGTCGCTGGTGGCCTCGTTGAGGCCGCCGGACTCACCGGAGTAGGTCAGGCCGCCGGGGACCACGTTCTCGGTCACGCCGTGGCTCATCTCGTGCGCGGCCACGTCGAGCGAGACCAGCGGGCGGGAGTTGCCCGAGCCGTCGCCGTAGGTCATCCGGGAGCCGTCCCAGAAGGCGTTGACGTAGTTGTTGCCGTAGTGCACCCGGCTCGGCACGCCGGTGCCGTTGCCGAAGATGCCGTTGCGGGCGTGCGTGTTCTTGAAGTAGTCGAAGGTCTTGGCGGCGCCGAAGTGCGCGTCCACCGCGGCGGACTGCCGGTTGGAGGTGGCGCCGGTGCCCCAGGTGTTGTCCGCGTCGGTGAAGGTGGTGCAGCTCGACGTGCCGTTGTTCATGTCGCAGGTCGAGCCGTTGCCGTGCGACGGGTCGACCATGTGGTACGTGCTGCCGGAGAGCGTCGTGTCGACCGTGACCGCGCCGGAGTAGATGCTGTTGCCGGTGCCGTTCACCGCCTCGATCTCATCGTACGACCCCACGGCCGCGCCGGTGGTGGCGTCGGTGATCACGTGCAGCCGGGACGGGGTCTGCCCGTCGGGCTGCCAACCGCTGACCACGGTCTCCCAGGCCAGCCGGCCCTGGCCGGAGCTGGCGTCGACGAACAGTTCCGGGGCGCCGACGGCCTCGACCGTGCCGGTGAACCCTGCGCGGGCGGTCTTCTTCGCCGCCGCGGCGGCGACCTTGGCCGTGGTGCCCAGGGTCAGCGGCGCGGCCAGGCCGACGGAGCTGCCGGCGTAGGTGCCGCTGGGCGTGGTGTGGATGACGAAGTCACCGCCGTACACCCGCAGGCCCTGGTAGGTCCGGGTGTAGCGGGTGTGCGCCGCGCCGGTGGCATCCACCCTGGTGCTGTGCACCTGGTAGGACTCCGCGCTGGAACCCTGGACGGCGCCGGGGTTCGCTCGCAGGACGGTCGCCGCCCGGGCCGCGGCGGAGGCGTCCGGCGCGGGAGCGGTGGGTGGTGCCGCATGCGCCGAGGTGGCGACGCAGGTCAGCAGGCCGCTGGTGAGCAGCGCTGCGCTGACGGCGGCGAGTGGTCGTTTCACGTGCCCTCCTGAAAGGAGAAAGATTGTGACGGGGGTAGTCACGTATGTAGATATAACTATGTGTTGAGGAAAAGAGAAGCCTTGGACCGCTTGCAGACATCGACAGTGACCGTTCGGATGAGGGGTGTGACAAGGGAACCGACGAAACGAGCCGCGCGTCCGAGCGGCATGAGACCCGCCTCGACGACCGGCGTCATGATCGCCCTCCTGGCCGCCGCCCTGGCCGGCTGCACCGCCGCCGACCCGGCCGACAGCAGCCCGGACCGACCCCCCGCAACCGCCGGCCCGACCTCGACCGCCCCCACACCGCTGCCGACCACGGTGCCCACCACCCCGGGCGCCCCCGCCCCGACCGGACCCACGGCCACCGACGGCGCAACCGGGCGCGTCATGCTGTTCCGCTCCGGTGGGTTCGCCGGCCGCGGCGACGCCGTCACCGTCGAACCCGACGGCCGGTGGACGATGGTGGACCGGGCCGGCAGCCGACGGACCGGCCGGCTCGACCCCGCGGACCTCGGTCGGCTGCGGGGACTGGCCGCCGATCCCCGGCTGACCGCCGAGGCCCGCCGCCCGACCGCGTCGACCGGCTGCGCGGACGCGTTCAGCTACCGACTGACCGTCGGCACCGTCGAGACCGGGTACGTCGACTGCCCCGCCGACCCCGCCCCGCCACCGGCCACCCGGGCGCTGGTCGAGCTACTGCTCCGGGCCACCGGCTGACCGCCCGGGGCTCAGACCAGGTAGTCCGGGGACAGGCCGGTGCCGCGCAGCTCCGGCGGCAGGTGCGCCACGTCGTTGACGGCGACCAGGTTCGGCGGGCCGGCCGGGCCGTACCGGATGACGGTCAGCCCCGCGTTGTGCTGGTTCAAACCCAGCCACCGCCGCTCCGGCGCGTCGAGGGCGTGCCGGATCAGCCAGGCGATCAGGAAGCTGTGTGTCACGACCAGCTCACGAACCGGCTCGGCAGCAGCCACGCCCCCGGCTTCCGCGGCCACCGGGCCGGCGAACCGCCGTACCGCCTCCGCCGTCACCCGTGGCCCGTCGACCCGTTCGGCCGACGAGAACTGGGCCAGGAAATGGGCGTACGCCGGAGGCAGGCCGGCGGGCTCCGTGTCGTGGGGGAGGTGATCACCGGCCAGCGCCGTGGCGTACACCGGAACGCCGGGCAGTGACGCGGCGACCAGCTCGGCGGTCTCCGCGGCCCGGCGCAGCGGCCCGTGGTGCACGGCGGTGAACGGCCGGCCCCGCAGCCGCTCGCCGAGAAGCCTGGCCTGCCGCCGACCCCGCTCCGACAGGCCGGCCTCCGGCGACTCGGTCGCCGCGTCCTCCTGCTCGCCGTGCCGGGCCAGATACAGCAACCGGGTGATCATGTCCCTCAGCCCAGCACACGGGAGGCGCGGAGTCGACCCCGCGCCTCCCGGTCTGACGGCAGCCGGCTCAGTCCACCCGGCCGGACGCCGCCTGTGCGAAGGTGACCGACACCCACAGCCAACCGACCGTCACCGCCAGGCCGAACGCCACCATGACGGCCGGAGCCGGGCGGACCATCAGCGCCACCCAGGCCACCGCGAAGAAGGCCCCGGTCGCCAGGCTGAACCCGGCCCGACCTCGCGCCCCACACCGCGCGGCCCGGCGGCCGGCGACCACCGTCGCCACGATCAGCGAGACGAAGGCGACCGCCGCCACCAGGAAGTGCAGGCCGCCGTGCCAGCTGATCTGGCCGGCGCCCCGGGGCGTGCCGACGGGGAACCCGTCGGCCGGGTCGGCGCTGAAGATCGCCGCACCCACCAGGCCCAGCCCGTACAGGACGAGCAGCCGGGGCACCCACGCCGAACCGGTGTCGGTGGAGCGCCGGAGCGCCCCGGCGGCCAGCACGCAGAGCACTCCGGTGACCAGGAACGTGGTGATCTGAATCCAGCCCAGCTCACCGGTGCTCAACACGCTGGCCGGATGCCGCCGGAAGTCGAAGCCGTCCCTGGTCAGCCCCTGGAGCAGCGCCGAGCCGACGAAGATCGGACCGGCGAGCACGCCGCCGGCCAGCAGCGCACGGTCCAGGCCGGCGACGGCCGGTCGGACCCCGGGAAACGGAACCGCCTGGCTCATCGGTGGTCCCTCAGGCCCTGGGGAACATCTGGCCGATGCGGATCCGGTTGCCGAACGGGTCCCGGATGCCGAAGTCGATCCCGTACGGGCGCTCGGTCGGCTCGTCGGTGATCTCGACCCCCCTGGCCACCAGCTCCTCGTACGTCTTGTGGGCGTCGTCGGTGGTCATGAAGAGGGAGCCGCCCAGCGCCCCCTTGGTGAGCAACTCCCGGACCGTCGCCGCGGTGGCCGGGTCCATCGCCGGCGGGCCCGGCTTCTCCAACAGGATCTCGCGCTCCGGGTCGCCGGGCAGGTTGACCGTCAGCCACCGCATGAAGCCGAGGTCCTGGTCGGTGTTGAGTTCCATGCCGAGCTTGTTCACGTAGAAGTCGAGCGCCTCGTCCTGGTCGAGGACGTAGATCTGAGAGCGGCTGATCGCGTTCATCGTCATGGCAGTCACGCTAGACGTGGCCTCTGACCTGCTGCTTATCCAAAACTGACCTGTTGCTATCCAAAACTGCTGGGTCGGGTCCAGGCTTTGGTGAAACAGGACGGCACGTTGGTCGGCGTCCCGCGCCGACGGAAGTCCGAGGGTGACTCGCCGACGATCTGCCGGAACGTCCGGCTGAACGTGCCGAGGCTGCTGAAGCCGACCGCGAAGCAGATGTCGGTGACGTCCCGCCGGGTCTCCACCAGCAGCGACATGGCCCGCTCGACCCGTCGACGTTGCAGGTAGCGGTGCGGGGTCTCACCGAAGGTGGCCCGGAAGGTCCGGATGAAGTGCGCCTCGGAGACATGGGCGATCCGGGCCAGCGCCGGAATGTCCAGCGGCTCGGCGTACGCGCGGTCCATCGCGTCGCGGGCACGCAGCATCGCCCGGTTCGACTCCTCCACCGCGCGACTCATCAGCTCGCGTCACACCCGATCCGCTGGACGACACCGTCGCGGGCGGGTGCCCGCGCTCGTGCTGCCGCCCAGCATACGGCCGGTGCCCGCCGCCGCCGCTCGCCCGCGGTCCGGGGGCTGGTCAGCCGCCGGACGGGGGCAGGACCGACGTCTGGGTGACGTCCTGTGCCCGCAACTTCCCGTACACGGTCTCGGACGTGAAGCCACCGATGAATCCGATGGCCAACACGAAGAACACGAGCTGCCGCGCGCTGCCGTCGGCCAGCAGATCCGGGTTGGTGGAGAGCTGGGCCGCGACGAACAGGAGGAACGCGATGACGCCGGCCGCCGAACCCACCGCCGCCGCTCGCAGCCAGTTGCCGCTGCCGTCGTAGGCGTTGCGGACGACGGCCCCCCAGGCCGACGCCAGCAGCGGAGCCGCCACCAGCACCGAGATGGCCTGCCAACCGCCGGTGGGCGCGGCATGGGCCAGAGGGATCGTCGCGACGGCGAGAACGAGCAGGACCAACGCCGTGACCAGGCCGGCCACCGTGCGCCGACGGGTGGTGCGCTCGGCCTGTCGGGCGGCCTGTTCCTGCACCCGGTGGCGCTCGACCTGGGTTCGGAGCGCTGTGACGATCGACTGGGCGGCGCCCGGCTGCCACGGCCGGGCCAGCAGCGCCACCTCCTCTTCGGTGGCGACGTTGCGCTCACCGTTGAGCCGGTGCCAGACCTTCTCGGCACCACCACCGAACGCCGCCACCGGGGCGATCGGGACCCGCCGGGACAGGCCGAGGAGCCCGGCGATGAACGTGGACCGCCCGCCGCCCACCAACAGCAGGGCGTCGGCCGTCAGCAACGACCGGTAGAAGGCGACCTCCCAGTCGTCGGTCGACTCGGGCACGACCGTGAAGACCGACGGGTTCTGGTGGGCTTCCTCGAAGCCGACGTCCTTGCCGTACCGCCCGCGAACCAGGATCGAACCGCGCTCGGCCCGACCGGAGCCCACGTACCCCCGCACGATGTCGCACTCCAGGTACCTCGGGTCGCTGGAGTAGACGACGATGTGGCACCCCTGTGCGGCGAGTTCCGCTCCCAGCTCCACCGCCGCGGCCGCCGCAGCCTCCGGATCACGCACGGCGGGCGAGTAGGCGCGGTCCACCTGGGCGCTCCCGATGATCGCGACGACCGGGTTCATGCGACTCCTTCGCGGTCGGTGATACCGGCACTATAGGAGTGGCCGGCCATCGATCGCGGTTGCTGCCGCAATGACCCGCGGCATGGCGACAAAGAGCATCATCATGAGCGGCACAAGGACGCCCTCGCTCGGCAGCGACTCATTGCTGCCGCTCGGCTGTTGGAGAGCCGACCACCTCGAGGCGTTCGAAGATGTAGTAAACGGGGACGGCGCCGATGATGGCCAGTGCCGCCGGCGGGCTGACGAACGCGACGGCGATCGCGGCCAGATACAGGACCGACGCTGCCCCGAATCGCAGCCGCGCCTTCCAACGGGCCCGCTGCGGCAACGGCTGCTTGAGCCGCCCGGAACGCAGGGTCCATTCGAAGATCCCGGCGAAGCTGAACCCCATGCCCATGAAGGCAGCCGCATACAGAAGTACCGCTACCCGGGCGTCCTGCCCGCCCAGTGCGAGGTACTTGGCCACCGTCGCTGTATCTACCGGGATGAGGACGACGAACAGCAGCAGGACCAGGTTGAGGAGGGCCAGGGTCCGGTCAACCACGACGACGTTCTGGACGAGGGCGTGATGGTTGATCCAGATCAGCCCGATCGTGGCGAAGCTGATCAGGTAGGCGACAAATGCAGGCCAGTGGTCGGCGACTTGATGCAGGAGCGGGCCATGACCCGGGCCGGCCACCGCCAGATTCAACGCGAGTAGCGTGATCGCGACTGCGAAGACCGCATCGCTGAATACCTCCAGCCGGGTTCGGCTCACTCCACAGTTCTACCGCAACGGCATGATTTGCCACGGGGGTTCAGCCCTGGCCAGGTACCGCCGGGCCCGGCCGCCGCAACCCACCCGCCCTGATGGCGGCGTGTCGGAGGCTCGCCCAGGCGGCGGCGCGTGCGGCCCTCTCGGGCCGCCTTGATGGGCGGCTGTCGTGACCCGGTTGCGTCAACCGGTCGACTCACGGCAGTGCCCGTCGGGAAAAGCCTGGTGGAATTGGAGCCCCCGGCCGGGATCGAACCGGCGACATCTCGCTTACAAGGCGAGTGCTCTGGCCAGCTGAGCTACAGGGGCGCGTGCGTCGAGGTCAGCATAGCGACTGACGTCCGGTTATCCCGCTCGCGAGGCCTCCCGAGCATGGGAAACGTCAACAACCCGACGCCCGTTACGGCCTCACGCCGTCTACTCGTACGTCGATTGATGTCTGACCGTGCCCGAGTGCCCGGATTGTGTAGGCAATGCGCCACCTCTGATACTCCCCTGCCTTGGCAGCGCGGGGAAAGCCGTTTACGGTGCAGTGACACGGAGGACAGGTGCGGTCGCCCTCGCGACCGACCCGGCCGCCGTTGACCGGCACGGCCACCGTGCCGGTCGCTCCTTCACTCGGATCGTCCGGCACGTTCCTGCCGGTGAAAGGAAGCGCTTCACCATGGCTACGGTCACCTATTCCAAGGCATCCCGGGTCTACCCGGGCCAAGAGCGTCCCGCCGTCAACGAGCTGGACCTCGAGATCGGCGACGGCGAGTTCCTCGTCCTGGTCGGCCCCTCCGGTTGTGGCAAGTCCACCAGCCTGCGGATGCTCGCCGGCCTGGAGGACGTGGACGCCGGCTCGATCTACATCGACCAGCGCGACGTCACCCACCTGCCCCCGAAGGCCCGCGACATCGCGATGGTCTTCCAGAACTACGCCCTCTACCCGCACATGACGGTGTACGAGAACATGGCGTTCGCCCTCAAGCTGCGCAAGACCTCCAAGTCGGAGATCGACCGGCGGGTCAAGGAGGCAGCCGGGCTGCTCCAGCTGGAGGAGTACCTCAGCCGCAAGCCGAAGGCGCTCTCCGGTGGTCAGCGTCAGCGTGTCGCGATGGGCCGGGCGATCGTCCGCGAGCCGCAGGTCTTCCTCATGGACGAGCCGCTGTCGAACCTCGACGCCAAGCTGCGCGTGCAGACCCGTACCCAGATCGCCTCGCTGCAGGCCAAGCTGGGCGTCACCACGGTCTACGTCACGCACGACCAGGTCGAGGCCATGACCATGGGTCACCGGGTCGCGGTGCTGCTCGACGGTGTCCTCCAGCAGGTGGACACCCCGCGGGCGCTCTACGACACCCCGGCCAACGTCTTCGTCGCCGGCTTCATGGGCTCCCCCGCCATGAACATCAAGACCGTCCCGCTGAACGAGCAGGGCGCCGAGTTCGCCGAGCTGCAGATCCCGCTGACCCGCGAGCAGGTCGCGGCGGCCCGGGCCGAGGGCGGCGACGGCAAGGTCACCGTGGGCTTCCGCCCGGAGGACTGCGACCTGGTCAGCCCAACCGAGGGCGGCATGCCGGTCGTCGTCGAGCTGGTCGAGGACCTGGGCTCGGACGCCAACGTCTACGGCCACGCCGCCCTGGGTGGCAACTCGGAGCGCTTCGTCGTCCGCACCGACCGGCGCTCGATGCCGAACATGGGGGACACCGTGTTCGTCAAGCCGCGCACCGGCCGCAGCCACGTCTTCCACGCCACCACCGGCAGCCGGATCTGACGTAACGCCGTACCAACGGGGGCGGTCCGCTTCGGCGGGCCGCCCCCGCTGTCTGCCGGGACCGGTCAGGTCCCTCGGACGCGACGAGGCCCCGTTCCCCACCGGTGGGGAACGGGGCCTCGTCGACGTGTCGTTACAGTTCCGCCGCGCGGCGACGGGAGACCTCGGCCAGGGCGACCGCGGCGGCCACGCTGGCGTTGAGCGACTCGACCTCGGAGATCATCGGGATGCTGACCGTCAGGTCGCAGGTCTCGCCGACCAGCCGGGACAGCCCGCGCCCCTCCGAGCCGACCACCACGACCAACGGGCCGACCGCGGCCTCCAGGTCGTAGAGGTCGGTGTCGCCGTCGGCGTCCAGGCCGACGACCGTGAACCCGGCGTCCCGGCACGCCCTCAGCGACCGGGTCAGGTTGGTGACCTGCGCCACCGGAACCCGCGCGGCCGCGCCGGCGCTGGTCCGCCAGGCGGTCGCCGTGATCCCGGCGGCCCGACGCTCGGGTACGAAGACACCCTGCGCGCCGAACGCGGCAGCCGACCGGATGACCGCGCCCAGGTTGCGGGGGTCGGTGACACCGTCCAGCGCCACCAGCAGAGGAGCCTGCTGCTCCACCGCCGCGGCGACCATGTCCTCGAACGGCTGGTACGCGAACGGCGGCACCTGGAGCCCGACGCCCTGGTGCAGCACCCCGCCGGTCATCCGGTCCAGCTCGGCCCGGCTGATCTCCAGGTTGGCGATACCCCGGTCGGCGGCGGTCCGGATGATCTCGTTGATCCGGTCGTCCATGTCGATGCCCTGGGCGGTGTAGAGCGCCGTCGCCGGCACCTGGGCGCGCAGCGCCTCCAGCACCGGGTTGCGCCCGACCA
Organism: Micromonospora yongxingensis; assembly: GCF_052601155.1. Taxonomy (NCBI): domain Bacteria; kingdom Bacillati; phylum Actinomycetota; class Actinomycetes; order Micromonosporales; family Micromonosporaceae; genus Micromonospora; species Micromonospora yongxingensis. The sequence continues at coordinate 219,926 of NZ_JBQXEO010000001.1, read as the reverse complement.
GCAGCTCCGGCGTGTCCCTCGCCGGGTTGGACTTGCGCCCGGGGGTAACCCGGGGACCCGACCGGCCGCCGGGCTTGCCGCCGCGGCCGCCGGCGCTGCCACCCCGGTTGGCCGGAACGCCCCGGCCGCCACCCCTGCCCCAGGTGGTGTCCTTGCTGCCCGGCTGGCCGATCTTCGGGGCACGCCCCTCCTCGGCCGCCGCCCGACGCTCCTTGTCCTGCTTCCAGGCGGTGCGCTGGGGCAGCTTCTCGGTGCCCGAGTAACCCTTGTGCCAGGGCCGCTCGTCGGCGGGAAGGGTGCGACCCCGCCCGGCCAGGGAATCCTTGTTCTTGCCGCCGGAGCCCTTGGGGGCGCCCGCCTTCGGCGTCAGTCGCCGGCCACGGCGCTGCGAGTTGCCGGCCATCAGTCCTGCTCTCCAATAGTCCAACGGGGCCCCTGGGGGGTGTCCTCGACCACCACGCCGGCCAGCTTGAGCTGGTCGCGTACCGCGTCGGCGGCGGCCCAGTCCTTGCGGCCCCGGGCCTGCGCGCGCTGCTCCAGGGCCAGCGCGATCAGGGAGTCCACCACGGCACGCAGATCATCCGTACGGCCGCCACCGGTCCAGGCCGGGTCGAGGGGGTCGATGCCGAGGATATCCAGCATCGCCCGCACAGAGGCCAGGGTGGTGCGGACGGTCACATCGTCGCCGGTGCTCAGCGCGGTGTTGCCGTCCCGGAGCTGCTGTTGCAGCACGGCCAGCGCGGCGGAGGTGTTGAGGTCGTCGTCCATCGCCGCGGCGAACCCGGCCGGCAGCTCGCCGAGGTGCCCGGCACCGACCCGCTCGGCGGCCCGCAGCACGAAACCCTCGATCCGGCGGTACGCGGTGGCCGCGTCGCGCAGCGAGTCCTCCGAGTAGTCGATCACGGAGCGGTAGTGCGCGGCGGCGTAGTAGTAGCGCAGCTCCACCGGCCGCACCCCGAGCGAATCCACGTACCTCAGATCAAGGGCGTTGCCGGCGGACTTGCCCATCTTGGCCCCGCCGATGCTGAGCAGCCCGTGGTGCACCCAGTAGCGGGCGAACGGCAGCCCGGCCGCCTGGGACTGGGCGATCTCGTTCTCGTGGTGCGGGAACGTCAGGTCCAGCCCACCGCCGTGGATGTCGAACTCCGGACCCAGGTAGCGCCAGCACATCGCCGAGCACTCGATGTGCCAGCCCGGGCGACCCAACCCCCACGGCGACGGCCAGTAGGCGTCCGCCGGCTCGCCCGGCTTGGCGCCCTTCCAGAGCGCGAAGTCGCGCGGGTCCCGCTTGCCGCGGTCGGGGGCGTCCCCGGCCGACTGCATCGCGTCGGGCGACTGACCCGACAGCGACCCGTACGCCGGCCAGGAGGCCACGTCGAAGTAGACGTCTCCGGAGCCGTCGGAGGCCGGGTAGGCGTGCCCGTCGGCGATCAACTTCGTGATCAGCTCGTGCATCTCGGGGATGTGCCCGGTGGCGCGCGGCTCGTAGGTGGGCGGCAGCACGTTCAGCGCCCGGTACGACTCGGCGAGGATCAGCTCGTTGGCGTACGCGATCGACCAGAACGGCCGGCCCTGCTCCCCCGCCTTGACCAGGATCTTGTCGTCGATATCGGTCAGGTTGCGGATGAAGGTGACCTCGTAGCCGACGGTCAGCAGCCAGCGACGCAGCACGTCATAGTTGACACCGGAGCGAAGGTGACCGATGTGCGGCGGGGCCTGGAGGGTGAGACCACACAGGTAGACCCCCACCTTGCCGGCTTCCCGCGGGACGAAGTCCCGCACCGATCGGGTGGCGGTGTCATACAGGCGTAGCGTCACCGTACAAGGGTAGCCGTCCGCGCCTGTCCGAGTCCGCCGGTGCCGGGTCGTACGCTGCCAGGCGTGGATGCGACCGCACGCCCCGGCGAACCGCCGGCCCGCCCCAGCGCCAGCGCCCGCCGGGCCGACGACGCTGGCGGACGGGGTGGGGAGGCATCACAGACCCTGGATCGCGGGCTGCGACTGCTGCACCTGGTCGCCGACGCGCCGGGCGGGCTGACGGTCACCGAGGTGGCGAACCGGCTCGGCATCGGCAGGGCAGCCGTCTACCGGCTGGTCGGCCCGCTGACCGGGCACGGCATGCTGCGCCGCGACGGCGACGGGCGGCTGCGCCTCGGTGCCGGGGTGCTGCACCTGGCCCGGCGCGCCCAGCCGCTGCTCGCCGAGGGGGCGCTGCCCGCGCTGCGCCGGCTCGCCGAGCAGGCCGGCGCCACCGCACACCTGACCGTGGTGGAGGGCGGCGAGGGCATCGCCCTGGCCGTGGTCGAGCCGAGTTGGACGTCGTTCCACGTCGCGTACCGGACCGGGGCGCGGCATCCGCTGGACCGGGGCGCTGCCGGTCGGGCCATCCTGGCCGGCCGAGCCGGGGTGGCGGAGCCGGTGAGCAGCAGTGGTGAGTTGCAGTCCGGGGCGTACGGGGTGGCCGCGCCGGTGCTCGGTGTGCCCGGGCTGGAGGCCAGCGTCGGAGTGGTCGCGCTCGCGCCGCTGGACGTCGACACGGTCGGCCCCCAGGTGCTGGCCGCCGCCACGGCCGTCGCCGTCGCCCTCCGCTGACCCCCACCACCTCACCGAGGCGCGGCTCGACACCCTGCCCCACTGCTCGGTCACCTCGGGATCACGGACGTCGTGGTGTCCGGCTGCGTGCGACAGCCCGACTTCCGGGATCGCGAGTCGATCATGGCCCGTGCCATACCACAATCCGCGAGTACGCCCGCGCTTGTCCACAGGGGCTGGTCGGGCACCTGGGCGCGGTTTTCCACAGGGGTTTCGAGGGGCGCTCGGCGGTCGGCACGCTGCCGGGCATGCCGCCACGTCCGTACCGACCCGAGACTCTGGCCTGGCAGGTCTTCCGCGGCTCCGACGCTGTCCGGGACGACCTGCTCACCGAGCACCAGCTGCGCAGCACCGCCTGGGTGCGACTGCGCCACGACGTCTACGCCGACGCACGGCTCGACCGGGACCACGCCCTCGCCTGTCGCGCGGCCCTCCTGCGGCTGCCGCCCGGCGTGGTGGTCGCGGGCCCGTCAGCCGCCTACCTGCACGGCGTCCAACACGCCGCCACCTTCACCGACGACGTGCACGTCCTGGTGCCATCCCCGCTGCGGATCGGCGCGCAACGCGGCCTGCGCGTGCACGCCAACGCCATCACCCCGCTCCCCGACGTCGCAGCGGAGTGCTCAGCAGGCGTCGGAAACGTGATACCCCGCTCGGATCCCGGTCAGGCCGCCTGGGAGACGGCCGTCTGGTTGGAGCCGGTCCGCGCGGTCACGATCGTCGACGCGCTGCTGGGGCAGGGGCTGACGGATCGCGACACCCTGGCCGGCGTGGCCGCCCGCAACATGCACCGGTCTGGCGGGCGGCGGGCACGGTGGGTCTTCGAGCTGGCCGACCCGGGCGCCCAGTCGCCGCCGGAGTCGCAGCTGCGGGTTCGGCTGGTGCTCGGCGGGCTGCCCCGGCCGGTGGTCCAGCATCCGGTCCGGCTGGCCAACGGTGTCGTCCTGCATCCCGACCTGGCCTGGCCCGAGTATCGGGTGGCGGTGGAGTACGACGGGCAATCCGACGCTGATCAGCTGCACCGCGACCGCCACCGGCTGAACCTGCTCGTCCGCGCCGGGTGGCTGGTGCTGCACGTGACCAGCCGACGCCTGCACGCCGAGTTCCCGGCGGTGCTCCGCGAGGTGCGCGGCGCGCTGGCCGGTCGGGGTTGGCGCCGGTGAGTGCCCCGACTGACAAGGTCGACTCAACTTCCTGGAAATCGCGCGGTCCGCAGGCCCGTGACACCCCGCCATCAAGGAACCCGAGTCGATCAAGGCGCACGGCCGAGACGCGGAGACGACGTCGGGGCCCGGCCGACGTGGTCGACCGGGCCCCGACGTGCTGCCTTACGGCTGGGCGTTCGGCTTGAGCGGGGTCTTCACCGCCGCGTAGGCGTCGACGATCCCGTAGCCGTAGAAGCCGTTGAAGTTGACCCCACCGGCGCAGTAGGCGTCGTAGGTCTCGTCCCGGCCCTCATTGCGGTACTGCTGCAGCCGCGGCTCCGGGCAGGCGTGCTCGGCCGCCGTCCGGTAGAGGTGCTGCTCGACCAGGTCCGGCGACATCCCGAAGCCACCCCGGCGCTCCGCCTTGCCGAACCGGCTGACGATCAGCGCGGCCACACCGGCGGCGTGCGGGGACGCCATCGAGGTGCCCTGGAGGTAGGTGTAGTAGCCGCACTCACCGTTGGCCTTGCACTGCTTGAAGACGAGCGTGGCCACCCGCGGGTCGATGTTGCCGTTGGCGTCCACCCGGGGGTCCGGGATGGTGGCGGAGATCGGCTCCTCCTGGAGCACCTTCAGCGGGTAGGTGGAGAGGATCCGGTTGCCCGGGCTGTTGTACGACGGGGTCCCGAAGCCGTCCCGGGCGAAGCCACCCGGCGCGGCGACCGAGATCTGCTCGGTGCCGTAGTTGGAGAAGTCCGCCTTCTTGCCGGACGGACCGACCGACGACACGCCGATCACGTGCGGACCCTCTGCGGGCAGGTCCCAGCAGCTGTTGTTGTCGATCGGCCGGTCGTACGGGGCGGCGCCGTAGTCCGGACTGGTGGTGTCCGTGCGCGGGGCGCCCAGGTCCTCGTTGTTGTTGCCGAGCGCGCCGACCAGGGTGACGCCCTTGTTGTGGGCGAAGGTCAGCGCGCGCTTCATCGCCTTGATGATGGCCCGCTGCTCGGCCTGGCTCGTCGGGGAGTCGGCCGGGTTGGCGGTGCAGTTGTAGAGCCACGGGTCGACGTAGAACGACATGTTGACCACGTCGATCCCGGACCGGCCGGCGTAGAGCAGAGCGTTGACGACCGGGTTGAGGAAGAAGTAGCCGGAGTCCTGGCCGCCCTTCAGCTCGACCAGGGAGACGTTCGGGGCGACGCCGGAGAGGCCGAGACCGTTGGCCGCGGCGCCGATGGTGCCCGCCACGTGGGTGCCGTGCCCACCGTCGTCGGTGCCCACCGCGTCGAGGCAGCTCGGCACCTCACACGGGCCGTCCACATCGGTCATGTCGGGCGCGAAGTTGCGCGACAGCGACCAGTTGAAGTTCGGCGCGATGTCCGGGTTGCTGGCGTCGACGCCGGTGTCCAGCACGCCGACGGTCACCCGGCGGTCACCGGGCTCGATCTTGCGGGCCTGGTCGGCCCGGATCATCTCCAGGCCCCAGAGCTTCTCGTCGAGCGGGTCGAGCTTGGCGCCCTTCTTGGCGGCGGCACCGGCGGGGGCCGTGTTGGCCAGCACCTGCTCCTGCTCGACCCGGTCCAGCTTCGGCTTGCGGCCGATGGCCTTCTGCTCGGCGGCGCCGATCAGGGCCGGGGCGGCCGTGGCCCTGGCCGCGAAGTCGGCCCGGTCACTGGTCACCTGGAACATGCCGACCTCGTCGGACCGGGTCACCACCGTGCCGCCGGCGGCACGGATGGCGGCCACCGCCGCGTCGGCGGCGACGCCGTCCTCGGCGACGACGGTGAAGGTTCGAAAGCTGGTCGGCGCGGCGCTGGCCGGTACACCCAAGCCCGCAGCCGTAAGTGCCAGCACAGCCGCGGTCGCGACGGCACCGGCGGTGAAGCGCTTGCTCACCACATCGGATCCTCTCGTTGAGGGACGTGGCAGCCATCACACAGCACCCGACCGGTTTTCGCCACGTCAGCGTCCGTTATGGCGATGAATCTCTCCTTCATCCACCCGGATCGACGCGAGCCCCGTCCGGGTCGGCGCGAACCCCGGGCAGATCGGTCCGTACCGCCGGCCGGTCAGCCGGCATCGCGGGCAGGTCGGCCAGCAGACCACCGGAAGATCGGCCACGGTGGACACTGCGGCGTCGGGTACGCACCCGGTCGGGCGGGGCAGGCCGTGCCGGTACAACCACACCGAGCGCGCAGGCCAGCCCGCCGAACACCACGGCGCCTATCGGCTGTCGGTGGCCAGCGCGGGCTCGGGCGCGGCGGGTGCCGGCGCCGACGGCGACCCGCGCAGCTCGTCGAGGCGCACCAGGGCGACCCCGGCGACGATCATCGCGCCGCCGAACAACTGCCAGGCGGTGGGCAGTTCGTCCAGGAACAGCCAGGCGATCAGCACCGCGAAGAGCACCTCGGTCAGCCCCACGAACGACGAGAGCCGGGGGCCGAGGATCCGGGTGCCGGCGATACCGGCCAGGTACGCGATCACGGCAGCCACCAGGGAGAGCCCGACGATGGGCACCAGCCAGCTGGTGCGCTGCCCGGCGAAGGTGACCTCACCGAAGGTGGCCCGCAGCGGCAGCACACCAGTCAGCCCGATGATGAGCAGAGCGGCGGCGCCGACGGCCATCCCGCCGCTGGCCATGGCGACCGAGGGCAACCGGGGGTCGACCCGACCGGCGAGCACGAAGTAGCCGGCCAGACCGAGCGCGGCGCCCAGCCCCCAGAGCACGCCCACCGGGTGGAAGTCGGCGGTGCCGGCGAGGTCCAGCACGAACGCCAGCCCGGCCAGGGCGGCCACGGATCCGGCCACGGTGAGCTGGCGGGGGCGCTGCCCGTGCCGCAGCCACATCCAGGCCACGACGAGGATGATGCCCAGGTACTCCAGCAGCAGCGCGACGCCGACCGGCAGGTAGCGCACCGCGTTGAAGAAGCAGACCTGGGCCAGCGCCACGCCCAGCAGCCCGAACATTCCGATCGCCGCGGTGTTCTGCCGCAGGACGTGCCACCGGCCGCGCAGCGAGAGCAGCGCGGGGATCGCCAGCACCAGGGCGGCCACGCCGACCCGGGCGATCACCGCGGCCTCGGCCGACCAGCCGGCCTCGATGAGCGACCTCGCGAAGGTGCCCGAGGTGGCGAAGGTGACCGCGGAGAGCAGCGCCAGCGCGGCACCGGCGGCGGGTCGTGACTGCATCTCGCGCTCCTCGGGACGGCACGGTGTCATGAGCAAACTATCCTTGTGCTCATGACGCTAGGCGGCCACTGTGACAGGAGTCAAGTTGCTTTTCGCTCATGACACCGAATGTTCGCTGATCGCCGCCGCCGCGCTCGTCAACACGGCGGGCCGGGACGGCGAACTGCTGCCCGACATCGCCGCGCTGGACGCGTTCTTCGTCCGGCACTCCTACAGCGGCCGGCACGAGCACACCGAGGCCGAGCTGCGCGCCGTCCGGGAGCTGCGGCCCCGGCTGCGCCGCATCTGGTACGCCGAGCCCGCCGAGATCGTCGCCGTGGTCAACGGCCTGCTGCTCGAACACCGGGCGCTGCCACAGCTCATCGAGCACGACGACGAGCCGTACCACCTGCACGCCGTGCCCCGGGATGCGCCGCTGGCCACCCGGATCGCGGTGGAGGCCGCGATGGCGATGGCCGACCTGGTCCGTGCCGGGGAGCTGAGCCGGCTGCGGATCTGCGAGTACCCGGACTGCGACAACGTGGTCGTCGACCTGTCCCGCAACCGGTCGCGCCGGTTCTGCGACGCCGGGTGCGGCAACCGCGCCGCCGTGACCGCCTACCGCGCCCGGCGGGCGGCCGGCCGTTCCTGAACGGTGTCCGCCCACTCCCCGGCCCGCAGCTCGTACTCCACCTCGCCGTGCTCGGTGCCCGGGATCGGGTCGTCCCAGTGCAGGTGGAAGGTCCGTACGTAGCGCAGGCCCGCCTTCGCCATCACCCGCCGGGAGCGTCCGTTGACCGCCATCGTCTCGGCCCAGACCCGGCGCACACCGACGGTGGCGAAGGCGTACCGGACCAGCGCCCGGGAACCCTCGGTGGCCAGCCCACGCCCCCACGTCGAGCGGCGCAGCCGGTAGCCCAGCTCGGCCTCCGTGCCGTCCGTCGACGGGTCGAGCGCGAACCAGCCCAGGAAAGCGCCGGTCTCCCGGTCGAGCGCCGCCCACCGGCCGAGCCCCGGGTGCCGGTCGTACTGGGCCAGCAGCCTCGGCAACTGCTCGTCCCGGACGGTGGCCGGCGGGGTGGCGACACCACCGGTGAGGAAGCGCATCACCTCGGGATCGCTGTCCAGCTCGACCAACGCGCCCACGTCGGCCATGGCGAGCCGCCGGAACCGCAGCCGCTCGGTCACCGGCGGCAGGCCCTCGTCTACTCCGCCCATAACGGGATCATCGCGCCGCGAACCGACACCGTCGAGCCGATTTCCGGCCCTCCAGCGACCAACGGTCAGGGATGGGTCATCCGGAGCAGGTCGAGCGCCTCGTCGAGCTGGGTCTCGCTGAGCTTGCCCGAGTCGACATGCCCCCGGGAGATCACCACCTCGCGGATCGAGGTCTGCCGGGCCAGCGCCTCCTTGGCGATCGAAGCGGCCTCGTCGTACCCGAGGTAGCGGTTGAGCGGGGTGACGATCGACGGCGAGCCCTCGGCGTACGCCAGGCAGACCTCGGCGTCCGCGACCACGCCGGCCACCAGGCGGTCGGCGAACAGCCGGCTCGTCGCGGCCAGCAGCCGGATCGACTCCAGCAGGTTACGGCCCATCACCGGGAGCATCACGTTCAGCTCGAAGTCGCCCTGCGAACCGGCGAAGCCGACCGTGGCGTCATTGCCGATCACCTGGGCACAGACCTGCCGCATCGCCTCGGCGACCACCGGATTGACCTTGCCCGGCATGATCGAGGAGCCGGGCTGGAGGTCGGGGATGCGCAGCTCCCGCAGGCCCGCCCGGGGACCGGAGCCCATCCAGCGGATGTCGTTGGCGATCTTGTAAAGGCCGACCGCCACCGTCCGCAGCTGCCCCGAGGTCTCCACCAACGCGTCCCGGGCACCCTGTGCCTCGAAGTGGTTGCGCGCCTCGGCCAGCGGCAACCCGGTCGACTCGCGCAGCTTGCCGATCACGGCGGCGGCGAAGCCGAGCGGAGTGTTGATCCCGGTGCCCACGGCGGTGCCACCCAGCGGCAGCTCGGCCAACCGGGGCAGCGCCGCCTCCAGCCGCTCGACGCCGTAGCGGACCTGGGCGGCGTACCCACCGAACTCCTGCCCCAGCGTGACCGGGGTGGCATCCATCAGGTGCGTACGCCCGGCCTTGACCACGGTCTCGAACTCTGCCGCCTTGGCCTCCAACGCCTCCGCGAGGTGGGTCAGCGACGGCAGCAGATCCTCCACGATGAACTGCGTGGCGGCCAGGTGGATCGAGGACGGAAAGACGTCGTTGCTGGACTGGGAGGCGTTGACGTCGTCGTTCGGGTGCACGTCCCGGCCCAGCTCCCGGGTGGCCAGGGTGGCGATCACCTCGTTGGCGTTCATGTTGGACGACGTCCCCGACCCCGTCTGGAACACGTCGATCGGGAACTGGTCGTCGTAGCCGCCGTCGGCCACGTGGGCCGCGGCCGCGGCGATGGCCGACGCCACGTCCGCGTCGATCACACCCAGCTCGCCGTTGACCTCCGCGGCCGCACCCTTGATCTGGGCGAGCGCCTTGATCTGGGCCGGCTCGATGCCCCGCCCGGAGATCGGGAAGTTCTGCACCGCACGCTGGGTCTGCGCCCGCCACAGCGCCTCGGCGGGCACCTCCACCTCACCCATCGAGTCACGTTCGATCCGGTAACCGGTCGCCTCTGGAGTCGTCACGCGTACCATCCTGCCGCGCCCGTCGCCGACTTGCAGATGATCCGTCAGTCCAACTCGGCCAGCAACTGCTCCACCTCGCGCTGGTCCGGCGAGTCGATCTCCCGCAACAGGTACATCGCCCTGACCAGGTGCGCGCGGCACGCCGCCGGGTCCGTGTACCGAACGCAGCGGGCCATCCCCACCAGCGCCCGGGACTGCTCCTGACGGGCGGCCAACCGGGTGGCGTCGGCGAGCACCCGGCGGTGCAGGTCGAGGGCGCTGGTCACGTCACCCTGATCCAGGATCGCCCGGGCCAACAGGTTGCGCGTGGCGCACTGGGCGATCCGGTCCCCCGCCTCGGCCATCGCGACGAGGGCCGCGCGGTGCAGGTCGGCGGCGCGCTCCGGGTGACCGGCCTCCCGTTCCATGGTCGCGATCTCGTTGAGCACCTCGCCCTCGCCGAAACGAGCACCGGCCCGCCTCTTGAGACGCAGCGCCACCCTCAGCAGCCGGGCGGCCGGCGCCAGGTCGCCCATCCGGTGCCGGATCATGCCCAGGTGCCCGAAGGCGTTGCCGATCTGCCGCGGGTCGCCGATCTCCCGGCCCAGGGCCAGGTGGCGTCTCGCCGTGCGCAGGGATTCCTCGTGCCGGCCCCAAAGGAGCAGGGCGATCGACAGGTTGTTGAGCACGTGCGCCAGCGCCACCGAGTCCTGCATCCGCCGCGCCAACGCGGCGGACGCGTCGTAGCACTCCCGGCCCCGGCGGTAGTCGCCGTTGGCGGCGTGCGCGGTGCCCAGGTTGCCCAGCGTGTTACGGACATCGCGACGCGACCCGAGCCGGCGGTAGAGGTCGACCGCCCTCTCCATCAGTCGGATCGACTCCGAGAACCCGCCCAGGCGGTAGTGAGCCGACGCGAGGTAGTTCAGCGTCATCGCCACCGCCGCGTCGTCACCCAACTCCTCGGCGGCGCGCAGGCCGACGGTGTGCGTCTCGATCAGCTCGTCGAGCCGACCGCCCTCGAACTGGGCGTGCCAGCAGGCCCGCGCCAACTGCCAGCAGTGGCGGGGAAACCCTTCCGCATCCGCGAGCCGAACCAGGGCGCTCAACGCCGGCAGATTCTCGTCGAACCAGGCCCGACCCTGCTCCGCGACGAGCGCGACCAGGTCGGGGCGGACCGGCTCGGGCAACAGCGTCAGCGAGTGACCCGACGACAGCTCCGTCCTCTGGGCGATCGCCGCGGCGACGTGCAGGTGGTGGCTGAGCAGTCGCTCGACACCGTCCCGTCGCTCGGCGGCCCGCTCCGGCCCGGCGACCAGCGTCCGCGCGTACTCCCGGACGAGGTCGTGCAGCCGGTACCGGCCCGGCTCCGCCTCCTCCGCGAGGTGCGCGTCGACCAGCTCGTCCAGCAGGTCCTGCGCCTCGGGTAGGGGCAGCTCCGCGAGAACGGCGACGACCGGGTTGTCGAACCGTACCCCCGGGTGCAGGCCCAGCAGCCGGAACGCACGCTGCGCCGCCGGCGACACCTGGGCGTACGACAGGGCGAAGGCGCGGCCTACGGACCGCTCGCCCGCTTCGAACTCGGCCAGCGGGTCCCGCCGGGAGGTCAGCCGCTCGGCCAGGTCGGCGATCCGCCAGCGGGGGCGGTGCGCCAGCCGGGCGCCGGCCAGCCGGATGGCCAGCGGCAGGTGCCCGCAGCGGCGGACCACCTCGGCGGCGGCCTCCGGCTCCGCCGCCACCCGGTCCGCGCCGGCCACCCGCCCGAGCAGCTCGACGGCCTCGTCGGCGTCGAGCACCGGTAGTGACGACGGTCGTCCCTCGTCCACCCCGACCAGCCGACGGCGGCTGGTGATCAGGACCAGGCAGCGCGGGCTGTTGGGCAGCAGCGGGGTCACCTGGTCGGCGCTGGCCGCGTTGTCGAACACCACCAGGGCGCGCCGGCCGGCCAGCTCCGTCCGCCAGAGCGCCAGCCGGTCGTCCAGGTTCACCGGCACCCGCTCCGCCGGAATCCCGAGCTGACGCAGCAGGGTCGCCACGGCCGCGCCGGGCGTCAACGGGCTGCGCTCACTGTGCCCGTGCAGGTCGATGAAGAGCTGGGCGTCCGGGTAGCGGCCAGCGAGAGCCGTGGCGACGTGCACGGCGAGGGTGGTCTTGCCGCTGCCGGCCATCCCGTCGATCAGTTGGATCTGGGTGACGTTCTCCTCCACCTCCTTGACCAGGCGGGCGACCGTCTGCTGCCGGCCGGTGAAGTCACCGATGGCGCGAGGCAGCGAGCGGACCGGGGCGACCGGGCGGGTTTCCCGGCCGGCCAGGGCAAGGTCGCCGGCGAGCACCCGTTGGTGCAGTTCCTGCAACTCGGCGCCCGGCTCGATGCCCAACTCGTCGGCGTAGATCCGCCGGCCCTCCCGGTAGACCGCGAGCGCGTCGGCCTGCCGGCCGACCGAGGAGAGCGCGAGCATCAGGTGGACCCGCAGCCGCTCCCGCAGGGGGTGCTGGTCGACGCTCTCGGTCAGCTCCTCGATCAGTTCGGCGGCGCGCCCGAGGCGCAGCTCGACGTCGACGCACTCCTCCAACGCGGTGAGGCGCTGCTCGTCGAGCGCCTGCGCACGACGGCGGACGCTGCGGCCGGGGATGCCGCCGAGCGCCGGCCCCCGCCAGAGCGCCAGGGCAGCACGGAACCGGTCACGGGCGTCGGTCAACCGCCCGGCCGTGACCGCTGCACGGGCTGCCTCCACACCCCGGGTGAAGACCTCGGCGTCCAGCTCCGCAGGCCCGGTACGGACGCCGTAGCCCGCAGGGTCGGTGACGATGGTCTCCGGCGCCAACCCGAGCTCGGCGAACCGGCGCCGCAACCGCGACACGCAGGTCTGCAACTGTGCCCGGGCGGTGACCGGCGGGTGCTCCTCCCAGACCGCGTCGACCAGCTCCTCGACCGGCACCAGCCGGTTGGCGCGCAACAGCAGCATGGCGAGCACGATCCGGTCGCGACCGGCGGTGACGGTGGACTCGCCACCGCCGACCCGCAGAGGCCCCAGGATCCCGAACCGCATCTGCTTCCCCCGCATTGACCGTGCAACTTCCAGCAGAGTAGCCCGGCGGTCACGGATCGCCCCGATCCGTCGATAGTGATCTGAGAGCGGATCGACAGCGACAACCCGGAGACTCGCTCCGGGTTGTCGGTGACGACATCCGACGGGGGCGGTGCGCCCGTTCCACCCCAGCGGGGCGGGCGCACCGATGTCGGTAGTGCACGGACGACAGAGGGGCATCGGGCCGATCAGCCCGATGCCCCTCGCGTGTCGGCCGGGTCAGCGGCGGCCGACGGTGAGCACCGGCTTGGTGACCTCGGCGAAGAAGTCGTTGCCCTTGTCGTCGACGACGATGAACGCGGGGAAGTCCTCCACCTCGATCTTCCAGACCGCCTCCATGCCCAGCTCCGGGTACTCCAGGACCTCGACGTGCTTGATGCAGTCCTGGGCGAGGCGTGCCGCGGGGCCGCCGATCGAGCCGAGGTAGAAGCCTCCGTGCTGCTGGCAGGAGCGGGTCACCTGGCCCGACCGGTTGCCCTTGGCCAGCATCACCTGCGAGCCACCGGCGGCCTGGAACTTCTCCACGTAGGCGTCCATCCGGCCGGCCGTCGTCGGGCCGAACGAGCCCGAGGCGTAACCCTCGGGCGTCTTCGCCGGGCCGGCGTAGTAGACCGCGTGGTCCCGCAGGTACTGCGGCATCGGCTCGCCGGCGTCCAGCCGTTCGGCGATCTTGGCGTGGGCGATGTCGCGGGCCACCACCAGCGGGCCCGACAGCGACAGCCGGGTCTTCACCGGGTACTTGGACAGCTCGGCGCGAATCTCGTCCATCGGCCGGTTCAGGTCGACCCGGACGACCATCTCGGCGTCGAGGGAGTCGTCGGTGACGTCGGGCAGGAAGCGCGCCGGGTCGGTCTCCAGCCGCTCCAGCCACACGCCCGACGGGGTGATCTTGGCAACCGCCTGCCGGTCCGCGGAGCAGGAGACGGCGATGGCCACCGGGCAGGAGGCGCCGTGCCGGGGCAGCCGGACCACCCGTACGTCGTGGCAGAAGTACCGGCCACCGAACTGCGCGCCGATGCCGAAGTTGCGGGTCAGCTCCAGCACCTGAGCCTCCAGCTCCAGGTCACGGAAGCCGTGTGCGCTCATCGAGCCGGCGGTGGGCAGCGCGTCGAGGTACTTGGCGCTGGCGTACTTCGCGGTCTTCAGGGCGTACTCGGCGGAGGTGCCGCCGATGACGACGGCCAGGTGGTACGGCGGGCAGGCGGCGGTGCCGATCAGCCGCAGCTTCTCCTCCAGGAACTGCATCATCCGCGTCGGGTTGAGCAGCGCCTTCGTCTCCTGGTAGAGGTACGACTTGTTGGCCGAGCCGCCGCCCTTGGCCATGAACAGGAACTTGTACGCGTCGGGGTGCCCGTCCGGGTCCTCGGCGTACAGGTCGACCTGGGCCGGCAGGTTGCTGCCGGTGTTCCGCTCGTCCCACATGGTCAGCGGGGCGAGCTGCGAGTAGCGCAGGTTCAGCCTGGTGTACGCCTGGTAGACGCCCCGGGAGATGGCCTCGGCGTCGGCGCCGTCGGTCAGCACGTGCCGGCCGCGCTTGCCCATCACGATGGCGGTGCCGGTGTCCTGGCACATCGGGAGCACCCCGCCGGCGGCGATGTTGGCGTTGCGCAGCAGGTCCAGGGCGACGAACCGGTCGTTCGGCGAGGCGGCCGGGTCGTCGATGATCGCCCGGAGCTGGGCCAGGTGCGCCGGTCGCAGGAAGTGCGCGATGTCGTGCATCGCCTCGGCGGTCAGCGCGGTGAGCGCGGCCGGCTCCACGGTGAGGAACCGGCGGCCTCCCGGGCCGTGTACGACGTCCACGCCCTCGTCGGTGACCAGGCGGTAGTCCGTCTGGTCGGGGCCGGTGGGCAGCAGGGGGGCGTACGAGAATGCGGCGGCACTGCTCATGAGCGGCAAGCCTAGGGCAGACCGGTCGATCATTCCCACCCGCCGGGCTGCTCGTGGGACGCCGCTCTCATCCGCCGGGTGGGCCCGCGCTTCCGACCCCTCCCGGGCACCGCCACTCAGGGCGAGGCACGCCCCGACGGACCGCGAGCTCAGCCGTCCTTGCCATCGGCCGGGTCGGGGCAGAGTTCCCGCTTGGGCCCGCAGGTGCCGCCGTCGTCGGGGTTGGAACCGGTGCCTCCCGGGCCGGGGATGCCGCCGTCGCCGGGCGGCGGGGCAGGGCCGCCGCCGGTGGCGCCGAAGCGGACGTACCCGATCTCCCGCCCCTCACCGATGATCATGCCTTGCGGCCCGACGGCGAGGGCGTTGGCGGACGTCCGCAGGGCGGCCAGCTCCCGGCCGGTTCGCGGGTTCACGGCGACCAACCGGTTCGGCTTCTCGTCGGCGACCACCGCCGCGTACGGGGTGAGCGCGGCACCCGCCTTGCCGCTGGCGGGCCGGGTCCACAGGACGCGGTCGGTGCCGAGCTCCCGCGCCACCACGGACCGCTTGTCGGCGGCCCGGAACACCGCGTAACGGTCGTCGACCGCGATCAGCCGGGCGTTCGGTTCGCCGACCCAGAGCAGGCGCCCGTCGTACCCGTCGATCACCGCCTCACGGCCGTCCGGGCCGACGCCGATCAGGACGTTCCGCGCGCCCTGCGGGTCCTCCCGCTGGACGCAGCCGGCGCTGTCGGCGGTGCGCAGGTTGACCCCGGCCCGCTGCCAGGCCTCCTGGCCGGTCGCCGGGTCCCGCGCGGAGATGGCGAAGTAGCAGCTGCCGTCCTGGGAGCGGGCGACGATCCGCAGCATCCGGCCGCCCACCACGGAGAGCCGCTCGTCCTGGCCCGGTTCGACGTTCTGCAGCACGCGCCCGGTGGCGGTGTCGACCACGTGCACGCGGCCGTCGACCGGGAAGCCGAGCAGCGGTGGTGCCGGCTCTGGCCCGGCAACCCCGTCGTCGACCCGGGTGGCGGTGAGCCGGCGGGTGCCCCGCAGGCCGGGGTTGTCGGCGAGTAGCCCACTGTGCACCCCGGGCAGGAAGGCCGTCCACAGTGGTGCGGTGCCGCGCGGGTCCCAGGCGCTCAGGGTGCAGTCGGTGGCGTCCGTGCAGTGGGCGTCCAGCAGCAGGTTCCGGTAGGTCCAGACGGCCACCGCGTCGTCGTCGCGCCGCCGGGTCGCTCCGGTGGTCGGGTCGAGCAGTTCGTAGCCCTTGACCAGCAGCTTGCCCACGGCGACGACCGGGTCGCGGTCGCCGCCGGCGACCGCCGACCAGTCGGCCTTGCGCTCCCAGAGCTTGTCGCCGGTGGCGAGGCTGCGGGTCTCGACCCGGGTGCGTTGCTCGACCACCACGGTGTCGCCGGCGATGGTCACGCTGCGCGGCGTGCCGCCGACCCGCTGCTGCCAGACCACGTCCGGATCGGAGATGGGTTGGCTGCGGTCCACCCAGTCCCACAGGCCCGGGAAAGGGTTCCACACCCCGGTGGCGGCGAGGGCGACGACCACGGCGAGGCCGAGCAGCAGGCCACCGCGCACGCTCCCCTTCGCCACACCGCACACCGTAGCCACGATCACGGATCTTCCGTACGCCCGCGCCGCCGTGTCGCCGCGCTTTCTGCGGCCGGAGGTGTTAACAGGGGCCCGCGCGACCGGACGGCGGGCCCCTACTGTCGTACGGCGCTGCGGATCAGGGGCAGCGTGCGGTACGGGATCTGCTCGGCCAACGCGATGATCGTCGACGCCCGGGTGATGCCGGCGAACGAGACGATCTGGTCGATGACCCGTTGCAGGTCGGTGTTGGAGCGGGCCACGATCCGGCAGAGCAGATCGCTGGAGCCGGTGATCGTGTGGGCCTCCAGCACCTCGGGGATCGCGGCCAGGTGGGCGGTGACCGGGTCGTGGCCCTGCCGCTGACTGATCTCCAGGGTGACGAAGCTGGTCACCCCGAACCCGATCTCGGCGGGTGAGACGTCCGGGCCGAAGCCGCGGATGACACCCCGGTCGACGAGCTTGTCCAGCCGGGCCTGCACGGTGCCCCGGGCCACGCCCAACCGCCGGGAGCACTCCAGCACCCCGATCCGCGGCTCGTCGGCGAGCAGTTCGATCAAGCGCACGTCGAGTGCGTCGAGCTGTACAGCCTGCTCACCGTTCATGGGTTAGGACCATACCGAATGTGCAACCTGACCAGCATCTACTCCGACAGTTGCCCAGCCGGGGGCGGCAGCGCGATCCTCGCCACAGCAACCGACAACGGCGGCCCACGAGGCCGGCCGGTACGCGAGGGAGGCCACCATGACCCAGGCGATCGACCGACCCCAGTCGACCGAGGACGTCGACGTCGACCAGCTCGTCGGCGCCGTCGACCACGACATCAGCCACGACCCGTTCCCGGTCAGGGGCCTCGACCACGTGCACTTCCTGGTCGGCAACGCCAAGCAGGCCGCGCACTACTACTCCACCGCCTTCGGCATGACCTGCGTGGCGTACCGCGGGCCGGAGCAGGGCTACCGCGACCACGCCCAGTACGTGCTGACCAGCGGCTCCGCCCGGTTCGTTCTGACCGGCGCGGTGCGCCCGGACGCCGACGGCGCCGAGCACGTGGCCCGGCACAGCGACGGAGTCAGCGACATCGCCCTGGAGGTGCCGGACGTCGACAGCGCGTACGCCCACGCCATCGCGCAGGGCGCCGCCGGCGTGGTCGAGCCGCACGAGGTGACCGACGAGCACGGTACGGTCCGGCTCGCCGCCATCGCCGCGTACGGCGACACCCGGCACACGCTGGTCGACCGGTCCCGCTACACCGGCCCGTTCCTGCCCGGCTTCGTGGCCCGCGGCCCGATCGTGGACCGGCAGCCGATGATCGACGCCGGCATCCAGCCGAAGCGCTTCTTCCAGGCCGTCGACCACGTGGTCGGCAACGTGGAGCTGGGCCGGATGGACGAGTGGGTCGAGTTTTACAAGCGGGTGATGGGCTTCTCCAACATGGCGGAGTTCATCGGCGACGACATCGCCACCGACTACTCGGCCCTGATGAGCAAGGTCGTGGCGAACGGCACCCGCAAGGTCAAGTTCCCGCTGAACGAGCCGGCGATCGCCCGCAAGAAGTCGCAGATCGACGAGTACCTGGAGTTCTACCAGGGGCCGGGCGCCCAGCACATCGCGGTCGCCACGAACGACATCCTGGCCAGCGTCGACGCGATGCGCGCCGCCGGGGTGGAGTTCCTCGACACCCCGGACTCGTACTACGAGGACCCGGAGCTGCGCGCCCGGATCGGCAACGTCCGGGTGCCGATCGAGGAGCTGAAGGCCCGCCGGATCCTGGTCGACCGGGACGAGGACGGCTACCTGCTCCAGATCTTCACCAAGCCGGTGCAGGACCGCCCGACCGTCTTCTTCGAGCTGATCGAGCGGCACGGCTCGCTCGGCTTCGGCAAGGGCAACTTCAAGGCGCTCTTCCAGGCGATCGAGCGGGAGCAGGAAGCCCGGGGCAACCTGTAACACTTGCGGGCGTGACGCAGCCTCCGTCGTACCCGACGCCGCCGGCCGGTGGGCCCCCGCCCACCGCCGGCGGCCTCGCGCCGCCCGGTCCACACCCCCGGGGGTACGCCGTGCCCCGGCAGTACCTCCACGACGGGGTCGCCCGGACGATCGTCGTTAAGGTGTCCGGGTGAGCGTGCAACCCGGCTGGTACGTGGACCCCGCCGACCCCGAGACCCGGCGGTACTGGGACGGCGAGGGTTGGCTCGGTGCGCCCATCCCCGTCGACGCCACCCCGCCGGAGGGACCACCCCCGGTCGAGCCCCCGCCCGTGCCGGTCACCCCGGCCGCCCCCACCACGCCGGCCACCCCCGGCCCGGTGGGCGCCGCGCCGGGCTGGCCGCAGCACCCCGGCCCGCAACCGGGGTACGGTCCGCAGCCTGGGCAGGGTCCGGGCTGGGGGCCGCAGGCCGGCCCACCCGGTTGGGCACCGCAGGGTGTCCCGCCGGGCTGGGTTCCGCAGGACGGCCCGCCGGGGTGGCCGGGGCGGCCGCCAGAGCCGCGCCCACACGGTCTGGAGCTGGCCGGCTACGGTCGCCGGCTGACCGCCCGGCTGATCGACTTCGGCATCGTCTTCGCACTGAACGCGGTGGTCAACGGCTGGTTCGTCTGGCGGCTGGTCGAGGAGCTGCTGCCGTACTGGCGGGAGGTGATGCGGCGAGCGCTGGAGGGCAACACCTCCACCGAAGGGCTGCCGCCGATCGGCGAGCAGGCCGGGCTTCTCCAGATCGTGATCCTGATGATCGCCACCGCCCTCTGGCTGGCGTACGAGGTGCCCGCCATGGCCGCCGGCGGGCAGACCGTCGGCAAGCGGGTGATGCGCATCCGCGCGGTGCCGCTCGCCGCCGACCAGCCGTTGGGCTTCGGCCGGGCGCTGCGCCGGTGGACCACGCTGGGCCTGCCCACCCTGCTCTGGTACTGCGCCGGGCTCGGCCTCGTGCTGCAACTGGTCGACGCGCTCTCCCCCCTCTTCGACCACCCGCTGCGTCAGGCGCTGCACGACAAGCGCGCGCAGACGGTGGTCGTCCAACTCCCCCACACCACCGGCTCCGCCGCCCCGAACGACCGCAACCAGCCCTCGGGAGACACCCCATGACCGACTCCGGACGTCAGCAGCCGGCGCTGCGGCTGACCCGCGCCGACCTGGACGCGCTGCCCAACTACGTACCGGGGCGCAGCCCCGCGGACCTCGCACGCGAGCTGGGTCTGCCGGAGGCGATCAAGCTGGCCAGCAACGAGGTGCCGTACGGGCCGCTGCCCGGCGTGGTGGAGGCGGTCACCGAGGCGATCACCGCGTCGCACCGCTACCCGGACATGGGCGTGGTGGCGCTGCGTGAGGCGCTGGCCCAGCGGTACGGCGTCGACGCCGACCGCATCGCCACCGGCTGCGGGTCGGTGGCGCTCGCCGAGCACCTGGTCCGGGCCACCTGCCTGCCGGGCGACGAGCTGCTCTACGCGTGGCGGTCGTTCGAGGCGTACCCGATCATCGCGGCGACCAGCGGCGCGACCAGCGTGCGGGTGCCCAACGACGCCGGGCACGGGCACGACCTGGCGGCGCTGGCCGCGGCGGTGACCGACCGGACCCGGATGATCCTGGTCTGCAACCCGAACAACCCCACGGGCACCGCGGTACGCCGTGCCGAGCTGGACCGGTTCCTCGATGCGGTACCGGACGACGTGCTGGTGGTCATCGACGAGGCGTACCGGGAGTTCGTCACCGACCCGGACGTGCCGGACGGGCTCGACTACCTGGACCGGCCGAACGTGGCGGTGCTGCGCACCCTGTCCAAGGCCTGGGGCCTGGCCGGGCTCCGGGTCGGTTGGCTGGTCGCCCAGCCGGTGGTCGCGGCGGCGATCCGCAAGGTGGTGACCCCGTTCTCCACCAGCACGGCTGCCCAGGCCGGCGCGCTCGCCGCGCTGACCCAGGCCGGCGAGATGGAGCGGCGGTGCGCCCTGGTCGTCGCCGAGCGGGACCGGGTGACCGAGGCGGTGCGGAAGTTCGTGCCCGACGTGCCGACCAGCCAGGCCAATTTCGTCTGGCTGCCGTTGGGCGAGCGGGCGGTGGCGTTCGGCAAGTCGTGTGAGGCGCGCGGGGTGATCGTCCGGCCGTTCCCGGGTGACGGGGTGCGGGTCACCATCGGCACCCCGGTCGAGAACGACGCGTTCCTGGTTGCCGCGGAGGCGGCGCTGACCTGACCTGTCTAGCACTCGGTCCGGTCCGCCGTCCCTTGCGGTGCGGACCGGACTGACCGGACGATCAGGCGGCCGGCATGGGCTGCCGGAACCGGACCCGTCTGCGGTACGCGAAGACCCCGAAGAGCGCCAACACCAGGCCCGACGCGACCAGGCCACCAGTGAGCACCTGCTCCGACCGGTCGCTGCTGCTCGCCGCGACGGGTGCCGGGCCGAAGGTGACCGTGCCGGTGGCGGTGCGTTTGGTCCAGCCGCTGGCCAGGGCGAGCTTCGCCGTCCAGGGTCCGTCGGGGAGCCGCCGGTCGAGCAGCACCCGGATGGCCGTCCGGCCATCCAGTGGCAGCGTCTCCGCCTCGACTTTGACCGGCCCGGCGGAGAGGCCACCCGGGCCGTCGCTGAGCCAGAGTTCACCAGCCAGATCGAGCGCCCGCTGGCCGGTGTTGCGTACCTCGACGGCCACGAACGGCGTGCCGCCGGCGTCCCGGCCGCCGGTGAGCGGGCCCACCTCGAAGCCCGACGGCGGCTCTCCGCCGGGGCCGACGGAGAGGTAGACCCGGATGCCGGCCCGGCCGATGTTCCGGACGTTCCGGCCGTCCACGCCGGACACCTCCGCCCAGATCACCGCGTACCGCTCGCCGGCCTCGGCGTCGCGCGGCACGGTGATGGTCACCAGGGCTTCGGTCTCCTCGTCCGTGGCGAGCGCCTCTTCGCCCGGCTCGACCGCGATCCAGCTGCTCAGCTCGTTCTCGGTCCGGTCCGGGGCGAACTCGAAGCCGTCGCCGCTGACACCCGCGGCGGCGGCGTAGAGGGCGATCCTGCGGTGGATCTCCGAGGAGTTCTCCACCATGATCCGGCGCTTGATGGTGGTGCCGGGTTTGACGTGGTCGACGATGTACTTGTGCGCCCGGGTGTCGTCGCGCCGGTTCACCGGGGCGTCGAGCAGCCGTATCCCCACCCCGGCGGCCGGCTCGTCCTGACTCGGTGTGACCGACGGTTGCGGGGTCCCGTGCGGCGGTGCCGCGTCGGAGGTCACGGGCACCTCGGCTTCGGGCGTCCGGGGCTCGGCGAGTGCCGGCGGCCGCTTGACGGAAGCGGACACGGGTTGCGTGACCGAGACCTCCGCCCCGGCCGCGACCAGGGCGGTAACGGCCAGGGCGATGGTGCGTACCAGGTCATGCCACCGAATGGCTGATCACTCCCGAGTAGGTGCCACCGACCGCGGTGGAGGGGACGGTGATCCGGATGTCCGGAGCCCAACTGGCGCTGTTGTTGCCGGCGCCCGACGTCTTCAGGAAGGCCACCCGGGGCACGCTCAGGTTCACCGCGTCGGCCTGGGTGGGCTGGCCGGGCACGAAGGTGCCGGTGCCGGTGGTGCTGGTGGCAGTCCCGGACCAGTACTCGACGAGCGCGGGCACGATGGTCTCCTCGGGAGTGCCGGCGCCGGTGGTGAAGGAGCCGCCGCTCACCGTTGCGGTCCAGGTGGCGGAGAGAGCGGCCCGCTGGTCGGTGACCGTCACGGTGCCGATTTCACCGGTGATGGTGGAGCCGGCGAAGACGGCGCCGAGGTTCACCGCCGCCGGGACGGTGATGTTCAGATCGGCGGTGGCGACGGTGAAGGTGACGATGGTGTCGCCGGTCGGCGCGGCCGCGGCGGGCGTCGCAAGCGCCACCACGGTGGCCGCGGCGGCGGTCAGGGCAAGAAGTGGCTTCTTCATGACTGGAAACCTAGATCGCAACGTGCAGTGAATTAGGAGGTTTACGGACAAACCACCCGTTAGGCGACGGAATGCGTGATGGTTCCGCGGTACGTGCCGGCGACGATGCCGGTCGGAATCGCCACCCGGACGGTCGGCACCCAGGCCACGGTGTTGTTGCCGTTGCCGCCGGTCTTGCGGAACGACTCCCGGATCACGTCGAGCGTGACCGCCTGGGCCGATGTGACCTGCCCAGGGACCAAGGTGCCACCGCCGGTGCTGCGCGTCGCCGGGCCCGACCAGTAGGAGATCCGACTCTTGTCGATCGTCCGCTGCGCGCCGCCCGCCCCCGTGATGAAGATGGTGGCGGAGACGGTGGCGACCCAGGTGTTCGGGTTCACCGGCCCCCGGAAGTCGCTCACCTCCACCGTGCCGAGTTGGCGGGTCAGGGTGCCGCCTGCGATGCCCGCACCCAGGTTCACCGAGGCGGGCACGGTGATGTCGACCCCGACCGTCCGCGCCAGCTCCACCGCCCGGGAGGGCGGCGCGGCGTCAGCCGGTGCGGGAGTCGCGAGAATGATGATCGCGCCCGACAGGGCCGCCAGGAGTCGCACAGTGAGACTATAGGTAACTTATGTCCGTTTTGTCGAGCGGCTGATCCGGGCAGGTCCGTCACGTCGAGGCGAGAATCAACGGCTCGGAGGTGAAGAAGTAGCGCTGGTCGTCCGCGTCGGGGTCCACCGGCCTCCGGAGCCGCTCCACCGCCAGATAGCCGTCCACCGCGTACACGGCGCCCGGCGCCCAGCCGGTGCCGTCCGAGCCGGCGTTCAAGGTGAAGCGGGATCGTTCGGCACCCGTCGCGGGATCGAGCGTGACCAGGTCGTTCCTGTCGGTCAGCAGGTGCACCCGACCGGGCTGGACGGCGATGACCCGCCCTGATCCCAGGTCCGCGCGACGCCACAGTTCGGTGCCGGTCCGCGCCGACCGGCCGACCACCGCCCCGTCGACGACCGCGATGGCCTGGTCGCCGACCAGCTCCGTGTCAGGCCGGTCCAGCGCGGGCGCGGGCGCCGGCTCGCCCGGGCCGACCAGCCAGCCTTTGCCACCGGCACCCCCGGGTGCGGCGGTACGCAGCGCCCGACACTCCGACCGGCCGCTCCGGCACCCCACCGGAGCGACGTCCAACTCGTCAGTCGCCCCTGGCGGGCGCCACCGGTTGGTCACCGTACCGGTCGTCGCGTCCCGGAACTCGACCGTTGCGGGGCCGGCGCAGGCGTCCACGCCGACCAACTGCCCGTCGGGGGTGGTGCCGACGTCACGGTGGCACTCCGCGGCCAGCGCGGTGTGCCAGAGTTCGCGCCCGCCGGCGAGATCGACCCCGCGCGCCTCACCCGAGCCGCTGACGACGAGCACGGCTCGGCCGTCCGGTGTGCGGGTGAGGTAGAGCCCGGCCGGCGCCCAGACGGTCGCGGCACCGGTTCGCCGGGAAGTGTGCTCCTCCGTCGGCACCGGGCCGTCAGCCAGCCAGGCCACCCGGCCGGTTCGCGCGTCCAGCGCGACCAACTGACCGTCGGACCACCGGCTCACCACCGTGGTGCCATCCGCCACCACCCCGGTCAGTTCGGCCGGCCAGCGCCGGTACGACCAGTACGGGGTGGTGCGGTGCCGCCCGTCGACCGGGCGGTCGGCATAGACCTGACGGTGTGCGGCGTACACCCGCAGCCGGCCGTCCACGATCAGCGGGGCGACCGGCAGCCGACCGACCACGCCGGCGGGTGGCTCGGCCAAGGCCGGGTACTCGCCCCGGGCCACCGTGCTGACCTCGGCCGGCGCGAGCACCCGGTGGACGATGACCGCGACCGCCGCGCTAACCAGCAGCGCCGCCACCACCGCCACGAGCCGTCGCCGGCCCTTCGGGAACCCCATGCCGCACCTCCGCCCGGCACCCTACCCAGCGGAACCGGCCGGACCCCGGTCAGGTCACGCCGACTGGGGTGTCGAGGTCAGGCGGCTTCGGCGGACCCGGCGGCATGGGCCGCGACGGTCAGATCCGCGAGATCACGGCGGAGTGCCACCTCGACCGCCCGGGCGGCGAGCCCGCCGAGGAGCAGGGCCACGACCCGGCCGTACGGGGCGGTCGGCACCGCTTCCTGGGTGACGGTGACCGCCGTGCAGCCGCGGCGGCGACGCCGGACCTGTCGCAGGCTCCAGGTGATCCGGTAATCCGCGCCGGCACCGGAGGAGCAGAGGACCAGCCGATGGGGGGCGAGCGCCTCCACCACCAGGAACTCCTCGGTCAGCGTGCCGCCGCCCGGCTGGGCGCGCTCCTCGCGCCACGCGGTGCCCGGCCCGAAGGGGCCGGGGGTGAGCAGCTCGACCGGGCCGGCGGCGGTCAGCCGGGAGGCGCGGCCGGGCAGGTCGGTCAGCAGACGCCACACATCGACAGCGTGCGCCTCGATGAACCCGGTAACCGCCACCGTCGACATGCCACCCTCCCGTGATCCCGACGGTACGCGGGGTGAGGGCTGGACGGGGCCCCCGGGACGGAATTTCCACCGCCCGGAGGCCACGCTGTCCATTTCGGTGGTTGCTCGGCGCCGGTCGTCGACCGGCGCCGGTCAGCGCTCGAAGCGGCCGGCCCGGATCGCTCCGATGAAGGCTGTCCATCCCGGCGGGCTGACGGCCAGTGTGGGACCGGCCTGGTCCTTGGAGTCGCGGACCGCGACCAGACCGAGGACGTCGACCAGGTTGTCCGCCACCTCCACGCAGAGCCCCTGGTCATTGGAACGGCTGCTGGTACGCCAGACCGCGCCCGCGAGATCGTGCATCGTCATCTACCTCCGTGTGCGATGGGATGCCCCACCGCTGCCGGCCAGACGACCGGCCCGTACCGCGCGGCGGGGCGACGGAATCCGGGACGATCAACGGGGAAATCCGGATCGGTGATCGCACAGCGGGTGCGATCAACAGTCCCGCCGACGAGACGGGTCTGTCGGGTGGGTGACCAACGCGGTTCCCGGCGGCCCGGTCCGTCTGGTGGCCCGGCGACTCAGCGGGCCGGGCGGACCGTTCCGGTGACCTCGCCGAGGGCGATGGTGGTGCCGTCCGGGCCGGGAGCGGTGGCGGTGATGGTCACCGTGTCGCCGTCGGCGAGGAAGGTGCGGCTCTCGTCGCCGAGCTTCACCGGCTCCGCCCCGCCCCAGGTCAGCTCCAGGAACGAGCCGACCTGCCCACGGTCCGGGCCGGAGACGGTGCCCGAGGCGTACAGGTCGCCGGTGCGCAGCGAGGCGCCGTTGACGGTGAGGTGCGCCAACTGCTGTGCCGGCGTCCAGTACATGGTGGCGAACGGCGGCTCGCTGACCCGTTCGCCGTTCCACTCGACCGCCAGCCGGAGGTCCAGCCCCACGTGGGGCACGTCGCGCAGGTAGTCGGCGACCGGCGGATCCTGGTCGGGGGCCGGTACGAAGGCGTCGGCGAGCGCGTCCAGCGGGGTCACCCAGGCCGAGACCGAGGTGGCGAAGGACTTGCCCAGGAACGGGCCGAGCGGCTGGTACTCCCACGCCTGGATGTCACGGGCCGACCAGTCGTTGACCAGCACCACCCCGAAGACGTGATCGGCGAAGTCGTCGACGGACACGGGCGTGCCCAACGGGCTGGGCACACCGACCACGAAGCCGACCTCCGCCTCGATGTCGAGGCGTACGGACGGGCCGGTGACCGGGCCTTCGGCGGAGGCGCGCTGCCCGGTCGGGCGGATCACCGGCGTGCCGGAGACCACCACCGTGCCGGCACGCCCGTGGTAGCCGATCGGCAGGTGCTTCCAGTTGGGCAGCAGCGGCGGCTGGCCCGGGCGGAAGATCTGCCCGACGTTCGACGCGTGGTGCTCGGAGGAGTAGAAGTCGACGTAGTCGGCGACCTCGACGGGAAGCAGCAGCTCCACCTCGTCCAGCGGCACCAGCAGCGGCTCCACCGCCCCCCGGTGCGCCGGGTCGGTCAGCAGCTCGGTGATCCGCTGCCGCACCGCCGTCCACTGCGGACGACCCAGCGCCATGAACTCGTTCAGGGTGGGCCGGCACAGCGCGCCGGCGGCGAGCACCAGGTCGGCGGCCTCCGCCCCGGCCAGATCGAACACCCACGACCCGATCCGCACGCCGATCCGCGGCCGGCCCCCGTCCTGCCGGAACACCCCGTACGGCAGGTTCGTCACCCCGTACGGCGAACCGTCGGCGCCGGTCACCCAGGTCATGCGTCGTAGCCCCCGTTCACCAGCCCCAGCCGGATCAGATCGGTCAGTGGTTCCAGGATGCTGCACGAGCCGAAGCCGACCCAGAGCGGGCGGGGTGCGTCCAGCCGGCCGGTCGTCCGCTCCAGCAGCGGGCGCGGGTCGGCGACGGTGAGCAGCTCCGCGACCGGGCCCGCGCCGTCGCCCTCGGCCGCCGCCAGCGTCGCGGCCAGCACGTTGGCGTAGCCGTGGTGGGTGAACCCGGTCTCCGGGTCGAGGTGCCGGACCGCCTGGTGCAGCCCCGCGGTCAGCTTGAAGGGCAGGTCGCGGTCCCGGCAGGCGCAGATCACCGCGGCCAGCTCGGCCGGGGTGGGGAAGAGTTCGGCGGCCAGCCCACCGGTGCGGAACTTGGCCGCGACCGGCACCCCGTCGGCCCGGGCGGCGGCGAGCGCGTCCAACGCGCCCATCAGCCCGAAGGTCAGCGGCAGCTCGGCGTAGACGGCCTCGACGTCCGGCAGGGAGTCGGCCACCCGCAGCAGCTCGGCGATGCCGGGCAGGGGGTCCTCGCCCCGCCGGGCGACCGCGACCTCGACCTGTCGGGCGGTGACGCCGTCCGGCGCGAGGAACGACAGCGCGAAGGGCAGGTTCCCGATGCCGGTGTCACCGATCACGCCGACCACCAGGCCCTCGCCCGGGTCGACGAGGCCGCTCAGGTCGCCGCGCGCCAGGGTCGAGGCCGGGACCAGCAGCGGGCCGACCAGGTCGGCGTACCAGGCGGTGCGGTGGCGACGGTGGGCGGCCAGCGCCTCGTGCAGCGCGGCGCTGCCCGGAGGGAAGACGGCGGCGTCGTCCACCAGGCCGTCGAGGAGTGCGGGCACCTGCGTTGACACGGAACAAGAATGTACGGGACGCTACAAGGAACGGACAACAGCGTCCGACTATCGGACGCCTCCGGCCGGTGAACGGGACATATCGGGAGGCGAGATGCCGTACTACCGCAGCGTCGGCGAGGTGCCGCGTAAGCGCCACACCCAGTTCCGCCAGCCCGACGGCAGCCTCTACGCCGAGGAGCTGATGGGCCAGGAGGGCTTCTCCTCCGACTCGTCCCTGCTCTACCACCGGCACGCGCCCACCGCGATCCTGGCCGCCGACGAGTTCACCCCACCGGAGTTCACCCGGACGCCGAACCTGCCGCTCAAGCCCCGCCACCTGCGCACCCACAAGCTCGACACCGGCGGCGCCGACCCGATCCTCGGCCGGCAGTACCTGCTCGCCAACGACGACGTCCGGATCGGGTACGTGCTCGCCGACCAGCCCTCGCCGCTGTTCCGCGACGCCACCGGCGACCACTGCCTCTACGTCGAGGCGGGCACGCTGCGGGTCGAGTCCCCGTTCGGCGTGCTGGAGGCGGTGGCCGGTGACTACGTCGTCATCCCCACCTCGACCATCCACCGGCTGGTACCCACCGGTGACGAGCCCGTCCGCCTGCTCACCATTGAGGCGTCCGGACACATCGGCCCGCCCAAGCGCTACCTCTCGGTACGCGGCCAGTTCCTGGAGCACTCGCCGTACTGCGAGCGCGACGTCCGCGGCCCGGACGCCCCGCTGCTCGTCGACGGCGAGGAGGCGGAGGTACTGGTGCGCCACCGGCGTGGTTGGACCCGTTACGTCTACGCCCACCACCCGTTCGACGTGGTCGGCTGGGACGGGCACCTCTACCCGTGGGCGTTCTCCATCCACGACTTCGAGCCCATCACCGGCCGGATCCACCAGCCCCCGCCGGTGCACCAGACCTTCCAGGGCCCCAACTTCGTCATCTGCTCGTTCGTGCCCCGCAAGGTCGACTACCACCCGGACTCGATCCCCGTGCCCTACAACCACCACAACGTCGACTCCGACGAGATGCTCTTCTACACCGGCGGCAACTACGAGGCCCGGCGCGGCTCCGGCATCGAGCAGGGCTCGATCTCCCTGCACCCGTCCGGTTTCACCCACGGCCCCCAGCCGGGTGCCGCCGAGCGCTCCATCGGCGCGGACTACTTCGACGAGTTGGCTGTCATGGTCGACACCTTCCGCCCGTTGGACCTCTGCGACGCCGCCCCCAGTTGCGAGGACGACGGCTACGCCTGGACGTGGGCACGTCGCGCCTGAGCTGGCCGGCCGCGCGCCGGGTCAGCGGATGGCGGTGCGGGTGAAGATGGCGAACTCGGCGACCGCGGTGGCGGCGACGGCCAGCACCAGCGGCCACGGCGAGCCGAAGAGCGCGTACACCAGCAGCAGCACCGGAGCGGCTCCCACCGCGTAGATCGCCAGGGCCAGCGACCGGTCCGAGTGCAGCAGCTCGGGCAGGACGGTCCGGGTCAGCCCCGGCAGCCGGGCCGCCAGTTGCCACACCACGACGCCACCGGTGAGCGCGGCGACCACGGCCAAGAGGCGGGAGAACCCGTCGTTCGCCGAGGCGGCGAACGCCACCACCACCGCGGCCACCAGCGACCAGCCCGCGCCGTAGAGCACCAGCCGGTGCAGGCCGTGGGCGATGGTCCGCCCCGAGTCCATCCGCTTCGGGCTGATCGTGGCCGCCTCGGCGAGGTGCTCCAGCGCCTCCGACCAGCGGCGCTGCTCCAGCCGGATGACGCCCACGTCGTGTCGGGCCTCGGCGAGGCGCGGGTCGAGCCGCAACGCCTCCCGGTAGGCCCGCTCGGCCAGATCGAACAGCTCCAGCCGGGCGGCGACCAGGCCGAGCACCAGGTGCGCCTGCGGCTCCTCCGGGGCCAGCTCGACCCCACGCCAGGCCGCGTTCAGCGCCGGCTGGCCGTTGCGCGCGCCGGCCAGGATCGCCGCCGCGCTGCGTTGCGCGTACGCGTCGGCCGGGCCGAGCGCGAGGATCCGGTCAGCGGTGGCGGCGGACTCGGGGTAACGCTCCAGGTCGGCCAGCGCCATGCCTCGGGCGACCAGGGCCGGGAGCGCCTCCGGTGCGGCGGCCACGGCCGCGTCGGCGGCGGTGAGCGCGTCGGCCGGCCGGCCGGCGGCCAGGTGCACCCGGGCCAGCATGGTGAGCACGTCGGGATCGTCGGGCTGCAGGGCGAGGCCGTAGGTCAGCTCCCCGGCCGCCTCGTCGTGGCGGCCGAGCTCGGCGAGAAGCTGGGCTCGCTGGAGGTAGCCGTCGGCGGCGGACTGGTCGGGGGCGGGTTCGCTGGACATCGCGGCGAGCCTAGGTGGCCGGCGCGTCGTACACCAGGGCCACCGCGATACCGGCCAGCCCTTCCTCACGGCCGGTGAAACCGAGCCCGTCGGTGGTCGCCGCGGAGAGGGTCACCGGCGCACCGACGGCAGCGGAGAGCACCTGCTGGGCCTCCTCGCGGCGTCGGCTGATCTTCGGCCGATTGCCGACCACCTGCACGGACACGTTGCCGATCTCCAAACCGGCGGCCCGCACGCGCCGAGCCGTCTCGGTCAGCAGGGCGACGCCGGTGGCGCCGGCCCACTCCGGCTGGCCCACCCCGAAGACGGAGCCGAGATCGCCCAGGCCGGCGGCGGAGAGCAGCGCGTTGCAGGCGGCGTGCGCGGCCACGTCGGCGTCCGAGTGCCCGGCCAGGCCGTCCTGGTCGGGCCAGAGCAGACCCGCCACCCAGCACGGCCGGCCAGGCTCGAAGGCGTGCACGTCGGTGCCGATGGCCACCCGGGGAACGATCATGATCAGAGGGTACGCGTCACTCGGCGGCAGCCAGCAGATGCTCCGCCAGCGCCAGGTCGAACGGACGGGTGATTTTCAGGGCGTACTCCGAGCCCGGCACGCAGCCCACCGTGACGCCCTGCTTCTCGACCAGACCGGCGTCGTCGGTGAGCGGATCACCGGCCGCGGCATGCGCGGCGGTGAGCACGGAACGGCGGAAACCCTGCGGGGTCTGCACCGCGCGCAGGGCGGATCGGTCGACGGTGCCCAGCACCACCTCGCCGGCGCCGACCTCCTTGATCGTGTCGACGACCGGCAGCACCGGGATCACCGCGTCCCGCCCGCCCCGGACCGCCGCGGCGACGGATTCGACCAGCTCGGGCGGGGTGAGCGCACGGGCGGCGTCGTGCACCAGGATGATCTCCGGGCCGGCGGGCACCGCGGCCAGCGCGGCGGCCACCGACGCCTGCCGCTCGGCGCCGCCGGGCACCACGGTCACCGGCGCCACCGCGGCGAGCAGCTCGCGCACGGCCGTCACCTCGGTCGCCGGCGCGGCCACCACGATCGTGTGCACCGAGGGCGCCGCGGCCAGCCGGCGCACGGCGTGCACGAGCAGCGGCTCGCCGGCCAGCAGGCGCAGCGCCTTGGGTCGGCCGGGGCCGAGCCGCACACCGGCACCCGCCGCAGGAACGAGGACCGCGACGTCACCGCGCGGATTGAGCTGCGCGGTCACGTCACGGTCCTCGGTTTGTTCGCTACGAAGTGGGTACGACGATGCTGTGCGGACTAGGCCTCGGTGAGCACCTTGTCGAGCAGCGTCTCCGCCTCGTCCTTGGTGCT
This sequence comes from Micromonospora yongxingensis, assembly GCF_052601155.1. NCBI lineage: Bacteria > Bacillati > Actinomycetota > Actinomycetes > Micromonosporales > Micromonosporaceae > Micromonospora > Micromonospora yongxingensis. The sequence continues at coordinate 189,194 of NZ_JBQXEO010000001.1, read as the reverse complement.
CTTCTCGGCCAGCGCGACCTCGCCGACGAGAATGTCACGGGCCTTGGCGAGCATTCGCTTCTCACCCGCGGAAAGGCCCCGCTCCCGCTCCCGACGCCACAGGTCTCGCACGACCTCGGCAACCTTCAGCGGGTTGCCGGAGGCCAGCTTCTCCAGGTTGGCCTTGTAACGCCGCGACCAGTTGGTCGGCTCCTCGGTGTGCGGAGCCCGAAGAACGTCGAAGACCTTGCCGAGGCCTTCTTCGCCGACCACCTCACGCACACCCACGATCTCGGCGTTCTCGGCCGGCACCCGGACCGTCAGGTCACCCTGCGCAACCCTCAGGACGAGGTACTGCTTGGGCTCGCCCTTGATGACCCGAGTCTCGATTGCCTCGATGAGTGCGGCCCCGTGGTGGGGGTAAACAACGGTCTCGCCGACACTGAAAACCATAGGTTCGAAACCCCTTTCGCTGTGTCTAGGGTAACACGGTCAGGCACCGATGTCTCACCGATGTCCTGACCGTTGGCGCAGCTCAGGGGCCCTGTGAGAGGTCTTTCTTCAGCTTGACAGGCGGTCAAACCAATGGTTCGAACACGCTCCGTAACGTACGGATGACTTCCCGGTACGGGTGAACAGAACGTCGAGATCAAGGGCTATGCGCTCACCTCATGGTATCCCGCCGAGCGGAACTGCGCCCAGGTGTAGCGGGAGGTGCCCTCGTGGGGGACGCTGGAGGCAGAACCGCACTCCGCTCTCGAGACGCTGTCAGGGGGTCCGATGGGCAGGCCAGACGCAGAGGGCCAGGGGCCGTCCGAAGGGCTGCCCGACCTGCCACCCGAGTGGGGTCGCGTGGTGGTCCCCGACGACGCCTCCGCGCTCGCCGCCGAGGCGGCCGAACTCCGCCGTGAGCTGCGCCGGGCCGCCGGCCAGCCCGGCGACGGCCCCCGTGCTCTCGCCCTGCCTCTGCTGGTCCTGCTGGTGGCGCTGCTCACCACGCTGGTCGGCCTGCTCGCGGTCACCTGGCCGCGCGCCGGTCGCGGCACCGACCGCCCGACTCCCGCCCCCTACTCGCCGCCCGCCGCCCTCACCGGGCGGCCGCTGCCCGCACTCGACCTGGTCGACGCCACTCAGGCGCCGGTGCCACTGCGTGGCCTGCTGCCCGCCATGATCATCCTGTTGGACGGCTGCACCTGCCCGGAGCGGGTCGCCGAGGCGGTGAGCGCGGCACCCGCCGGGGTTTCCGTGGTCACCGTCAGCGGAGGGCGGACGGTGACGGCCCAGCCGTCGGCCGGACGGGACGTACGAGCCCTCGCCGATCCCGCCGGCGGCCTACGCGCCTTCGTGGGTCAACCGGCCCACCCCGGCAGCGCGACCGCGCTGCTGGTCGACCGTGCCGGTGTGGTGACCCGGGTGCTGCCCGAACTGGGGCCGGTCGACGCGTACCGCGCAGACCTGACCGCCCTCGCCGCCTGACCGCCCGCCTAGCGGGGCAGTGCGACGAGCTGCGCCTCGACGTCGACGGGCCGGTCGCCGACAGCCGACAGGGACACCCGGAACGGCCCGCCACCGGGCAGCACCTCGGCGGAGGCGATCATGCCGTCGCAGTCGATGCGCGGTGGGCCGGCGATTTCGGCCCCGGTGCTCGTCACCGCCATCGCGCCCGGCCGTGTGCACCGGTACTGCAGCAGATAGCGGGCGCCGTCATCGGTGGACTGCCGGGTCATGCCCTGGCCGGGGACGAGCTCCCTCTGCTCCCGCCAGATCGTCTCGCGGAACGAGGGCAGATCACCCTCGGAGAAGAGCAGTCCCGGATCGCCGTCGATGTCGGTGATCATGCCCGTCGTCGGGTCGATCATCGCTCTCGGGGCGCTCTGCACCCTGAAGCCCTCGCCCGTCTCGGGATCCACCCGCACCGTCACCCGCTCACCGGGGACGGCAGTGGCCATGACGCGCTCCAACTCCGTGCTGACGCTCGGCTCGGCTGTCGGCGGGCCGACCGGCCCGGCCACCGGAGCGGGCGCGGCGGTGCGCCACCACCAGCCGCCCACCGCCAGCGCGGCCAGGGTCACCCCGGCCAGCACCGCCGACCGCAGCCGGTCGTCCGCCGCCGCGTCCATGCGGCGAGAGTACCGGCCGGGCCGCCGGACGTTCAGCCCTGCCGATCGAGCAGAGCGGCGTACAGGGTCAGGCCGGGACCGAACGCCAGCATGACGATCCGTCGCGGCGCCGGCGTCTGACGGCTCAGCCGGTCAAGGATCAGCAGGACGGTCGGCGACGAGCAGTTGCCGTGCTCGTCGAGCGTCGCCCGGGACGCGGCCAACGCCTGCGGCGGCAGGGCCAGCTCCCGCTCGACCACGTTGAGGATCCGGGGCCCGCCCGGGTGCACCGCCCAGCCGTCCACGTCGGAGCGGCTGGTGCCGTGCCGGGCCAACAGGTCGTCGACCAGCGCACGGACGTGCCGGGAGAGCACCTGCGGGACCTTCGGCGACAACCCCATCCGGAAACCGCTGTCCGTGACGTCCCAGGTCATGTGGTCGGCGGTGGAGGTGTCGGTGACCGAGGTCAGCTCGCGCATCGCGTACCCCGAACCGCCCGGCACGACCACGGCGGCGACCGCGGCGTCCGAGAAGAGCGCGTGCGAGACGATCTGCTGGGTGTCCACCCGTGCGCTGGACGGCTGGATGTGCAGGCTGGTCAGCTCCGCGCAGAGCAGCAACGCCGGGCGACCCCGCGCGGTGACGAAGTCACTCGCCGCCCCCAGCCCCGGCAACGCCGCGTAGCAGCCCATGTGACCGATGAACATGCGCTGGGTGTCCGGGGCCATGCCGAGATCCCGGGCGAGCAGGATGTCCAGCCCCGGGGTGGCGTACCCGGTGCAGGAACAGACGATGAACAACCCCACGTCGCCGGCGCCCAGCCCGGCCGCCGTCAACGCGCGGCCGACCGCCTCCTTGCCCAGCGGCAGCGCCTCGACCTGGTAGCGACGCATCCGCCGTTCGGTCGGCCAGTCCGACACGTCCTCCAGCAGGGGGTTGACCGCGGCCTGCCGCCGCGTGACGCCCGAGTTCGCGAAGATCCGCTGGGCCAACGACCGGGTGGTGCCAGAGAAGTGCCGGGAGAAGAAGCCCTCCCACAACTCGTCCTGCAGGGCGGACGGCGGCTGTGCCGTCCCGAGCCCCGCGATCACTGGTACGGACACGATCCCCACCTCTCGTCCGACGCTGTCCTCCCCCGGGCCGTCCCACCGGCCACCGTGGCCGGCCAATCCCCCACGGCGGTCGAACCGCTGCGGCTCACCAACGCGGGGCCGATCCGTCGCGGTCCGGGTCTCCGCCGAGCGCGGCGATGCCGAGCCAGTCGGCGCAGACGTCCGACGTGGCCGGATGCAGCGAGCCACAGCGGGCGTCCCGGTAGAGCCGCTCCAACGGATGGCCGCGCCGGGTCGCCGAGGTGCCCGCCGCCTCCAGCATCGACGCCGCCACGTCGGCAGCCGTGGTGCCGGCCAGCAGCTTCGCCCGCCACACCCAGCGGTTGGTCTCCGCGTCGCCCGGCATCTCGTCCACCCGGCGGGCGGCCTCGGCCACCACCAGTTGCGCCGCCGCCGTGGCCGCGTCCGCCCGCCCCAGTCGAGCACGCACCGCTGGCAGGCCGGCCAGGTTGCGGGCGTTGAGATGCTCGGCCGCCGCGTCGATCGCCGCGCGCGCCACCCCGACGTAGACGGCCGCGTAGCTGGCCACCAGCCAGTGCGGCATCAGTTGGGCGACCACCAGCGCCAGCCCCTCCACCCCGCCGAGCAGCCGGTCCGCCGGCACCTCCACGTCCAGGTGCAGGTCGTGCGATGAGGTGGCGCGCATGCCGAGCGCGTCCCACGTCGGCTCGACGGTCAGCCCCTCCGGGCCGGCCGGAACCAGGAACTGGGACACCATCGACTGGTCGGCGGAACTGCGTGCGGCCACCAGGTAGCCGTCCGCGTGCCCGGCACCCGAGCAGAACGTCTTGCTGCCCTTGAGACGCCAGCCCCCGTCGGTCGCCTCGTAGACCGTGCTCAACTGGGAGAGCCGGGCACCGGCGCCGCGCTCGCTCATCGCGACCGCGTACCAGGAACCCTGCGCCGCGGCGGTGAGCAGCCGGTCCCGGGCGGCCAGCGCCTCGTCCGGCACACCCAGCGCCTCGGCCAGCTCCTCGGTGACCGCGCCCAGCGCACCGGTCACCGAGGCGTGCATGTTGAACACCAGGGCGGTGGCGCCGTTGCCCCGGGCAAGTTCGGTGGCCACGGCGGCGTACTCGGCGAAGCTGGCACCCAGGCCACCGAGGGCCCGGGGCACCATCAGGCCGAACAAGCCGGCCTCCCGTAGGTCATGGAAGTCCTCGACCGGGAAGGAGCCGTCCCGGTCGTACTGTGCCGCCCGCGCGGCGAACCGCGGCGCCAACCGGCGGGCCGCCTCAAGCGCGTGCACCGTCATATCGCCCCCTTCTCGGCGTCCCTTACCCCCGCCACGACCGACTATCCGTTGCGGACTCCCCGACCCTGGTACAACACGGCGGTGGAGCGGGTCGGCACGATGCGCGGTGCACGGCCGCCGGTGGCGGCGCCGGGCGTCCGGGACGCGCGTGCCCGCCGCAGCAGCCAGGCGACCAGGCCGCCAACCTGCGGGCGGATGCCGCGCAGCCGCAGTGTGACACCGTGCCGGGCGCACTCGGCCACCAACGCGCGAGCGTCCACGAACAACCGTGGATCGTGGATGCCGCGCGGCACCGTCGGCAGTCGCTCGGCGATCCGCACCGCGACCAGACGTGCCAACGCCGTGTCGTTCAGGGTGTCCAGCACCAGCAGGCCACCGGGGCGCAGCACCCGACACGCCTCGGCCACCGCGCGCCGCCAGTCCGGCACATGTTCCAGCAGCTCACCGGCGGAGACCACGTCCGCGCAGCCGTCGGTGAGCGGGATGGCGGTGACGTCGGCCTGGAGCACGCGCACCCCGTGCTCGGCGGCCTGGACCAGCGCCGAGCGGGTCAGGTCGACGCCGACGTGCCGGTATCCCTTGCCCGCCAGGTGCGGGGCGAGCAGCCCGGCACCGCAGCCCAGGTCGACCAGGAGCGCGTCGGGTCGGGTGGCCGGTGGCACCATCGCCGCGCGGGCCTCGGCGAGCCAGTGCAGCATCGCGAACGCGCCGTCCGGACGCCACCACTCCCCGGCCAGGTCGTCGTACTGGCGCGGATCGTTGCGCGGCAGCACCCGGGGGCCGGTCGACGCCGCGGCCGCAGCCACGTCTCGCATGGCTCTGAGCGTGGCACGACTGCTCGGTAACGACCAGACTTCCCTTATGTCGTCGAGGGTGTTAGGGCTGGTCAGGGCGAGCCATCCGGAACCGGGCGCGGCGGTGACCACGGTGGCCGGTCTGCTGGCCTGGGGAGTGGGGCACCGGCCGGCCGGAATCGCCTCGGTGGTGCTCGCCGTGCTGGCCAGCCAACTCGCCGTGGGCTGGACCAACGACGCGCTGGACGCCGAGCGGGACGCCACCGTGGGGCGTACCGACAAGCCGGTCGCCGCCGGCGCGGTCGGCCGGCGCACCACGGCCTGGGCCGCGGCGGTGGCCGCGGTGGCCTGTCCGCTGGTGGCGCTGACCACGAACCCCACGGCGGCGTTCTGGCTTACCGTCGCCCTGGTCTCCGCGCTGCTCTACGACTGGCCGCTCAAGGCCACGGTCCTCTCGGTGCTGCCGTACGCGGTCTCCTTCGGCGCGCTGCCCGCCTTCGTGGTGCTGGCACTACCGGGCGAACCGGCCCCGCCGGCCTGGCTGGTGACGGCGGGCGCCTGCCTGGGCGCCGGCGCGCACTTCGCCAACGTGCTGCCCGACCTGGCCGACGACGCGCGCACCGGCGTGCGCGGCCTGCCACACCGGCTGGGCGCGACCGGCAGCCGGGTGGCGGCCGCCGGGCTCCTCCTCGCGGCGACCGCGGCCCTGGTCCTCGGGCCACCCGGGCCGCCCTCGGCGGTCGGTCTGGCGGCGATCGGCACGGCCGCCGTGGTGCCGCCACTGAGCTGGTACGCCGGACGCTCGGCGGTCCGGTCCGGCCGGCGGCCGGTGGCGGCCTTCCGGGCGGTGCTGCTGGTGGCCCTCATCGACGTGGTCCTGCTGGTGGCGAGCGGTCGGGTGGTGTGACCGGCGCCCGGGAAGGTGGCATTGCCGGGTCCGCGTGCGGGCCTCGATCAGCTCCAACTACCCTGGAGCGCGGTCTGCGCGGGTATGGCCACCGTGCCCGGCGTGCGGCCGGGTGGGGATCGTGACGAGGAGGACCGACGTGACGCGCTCGATCAGGGGATCCCGGCGGGCGGCCCTGCTGCTGTCCGGGATTGCGGCGGCGACCAGCCTGCTGGCGTCCGGGTGCGGCGCCGGCCAGATCGCCGAGACCGCCAACAAGGAGCCGTCGGTCCAGGGCGTCAACCTCTCGGCCGGCAACGGGGCCTTCGCGGTGCGTGGCCTGCTCGTCGACTACCCCGGCACCGAGGGCTACAAGGCCGGGCAGGACGCCCTGCTCAACGCCGTGATCTACAACGACTCGAGGGACACGGTGACGGTAACCGTCACCACCGAGAGCGCCCGCGAGGTCGTGATCAGCGGCGGTTCGGCCAGCCCGTCGCCGTCCGCCTCCGCGTCGGCCAGCCCGTCCGAGTCCGGCTCGCCCAGCCCGTCGACCTCCGGGTCCGGCTCGGCCAGCCCGTCGGCGACCCCGTCCGAGACCGGGTCGTCCTCGGCCACCCCGTCCGCCCCGGAGTCGGCACGGGCGTCGGGCTCGGCCAGCCCCTCCGCCCCGGGTCAGCCCGCCCGGATCGAGCTGGCGCCGCTGAGCTACCTCCAGCTCAACTCCGAGGCCACCCAGCAGCTCCGGCTGATCGGCCTGACCGAGGAGCTGCGCTCCGGCCAGAACGTCTTCGTGACCTTCGACTTCGGTAACGGCAACACGGTGACCGGGCCCGCGCCGATCGCGGTGCCGCTCACCCCGGCGGCACCCCCGTCGCCGATCATCGAGCGCGAGGGCGGCTACGAGGGTCAGGAAGAGGGTGGCTCCGGCCACGGCTGACCGACCCCGGCATCGACGAACACCCCGGCGTGGTGACCACCACGCCGGGGTGTTTTCGTCGTACGCGAGGGCTAGCGTCCTGATGTGACCACCTCCCGATCGGCCGCTCCGCGCGGCGGCACGGCCAGTGGCGCCCGCGGCCGGTCCACAGCCCGCGAGCCCCGTCCGGCCTACGAGTGCGACGCCTGCGGCCACCAGCCGCCCAAGTGGGTGGGGCGTTGCCCGGAATGCGGCGAGTGGGGCTCGGTGGTCGAGAGCACGGTGACCGGTCCGACCGTGTCCGGTCGGGTGGTCAGCTCCCGGCTGCCGGCCGAGCCGGCCCGGCCGATCGCCACCATCAGCGCGGCGCCGGCCCGCGCCCGGCCCACCGGGGTGAGCGAGCTCGACCGGGTGCTCGGCGGCGGCCTGGTTCCGGGCGCGGTGGTGCTGCTCGCCGGTGAGCCCGGCGTCGGCAAGTCGACCCTGCTGCTGGATGTGGCGCAGCAGTGGGCCGCCGGCTCCGGCACCCCCTCGCTGGTCGTCAGCGGGGAAGAGTCGGTCAGCCAGGTGCGGTTGCGCGCCGAGCGGATGGGCACCCTGCACGACCAGCTCTACCTCGCCGCGGAGAGCGACCTGGCGGCGGTGCTGGGGCACCTCGACGCGGTCAAGCCCGGCCTGCTGGTGCTCGACTCGGTGCAGACCATCTCGACCACCGGCACCGAGGGCGTGCCCGGTGGGGTGACCCAGGTCCGCGCGGTCACCGCCGCGCTGGTCTCGGTCGCCAAGGAGCGGGGCATCGCCACCGTGCTGGTCGGGCACGTCACCAAGGACGGCCAGGTGGCCGGCCCCCGGGTGCTGGAGCACCTGGTCGACGTGGTGCTGCACTTCGAGGGTGACAAGCACTCCTCGCTGCGGCTGGTGCGCGGCGTCAAGAACCGGTTCGGCGCGGCCGACGAGGTCGGCTGCTTCGAGATGCACGAGGGCGGCATCAGCAGCCTGGCCGACCCGTCCGGGCTGTTCCTGACCCGCTACTCCGAGCCGGTGCCGGGCACCTGCGTGACCGTCGCGATGGAGGGGCGTCGGGCCCTGGTCACCGAGGTGCAGGCGCTGATCGGCGCGACGGTGGCCGGCTCCCCCCGGCGCACGGTCTCCGGCCTCGACTCGGCCCGGCTGGCGATGGTGCTCGCGGTGCTGCAACGCCGCACCGAGCGGCTGACCCTGCACGACCGGGAGGTCTTCGCCGCCACCGTGGGCGGCATCCGGGTGGTGGAGCCGGCGGCCGACCTGGCGGTCGCGCTGGCGGTCGCCTCCGGGGGGCTCAACCTCGCCATCGCGCCGCACCTGGTGGCGATCGGCGAGGTGGGGCTGACCGGCGAGGTGCGCCGGGTCGGGGCGGTGCCGCGCCGGCTGGCCGAGGCGGCCCGGCTGGGGTTCAAGGTGGCCCTGGTCCCGCCCGGTTGCGGCCCGGCCAGCACCGGCGCCGGCCCCGAGCAGATGCGGGTGACCGAGGTCACGGACGTGCGTTCGGCCCTGCACCATGCGGCCCGCGCGTCCGCCGAGTGACCCACCGTGTCGACGGGGACGGCGATACCGGACAGCACGCCCCAAGCGGGAAACGGTTCGAAGGGCGGCATCGTGACACATCACAGTAACCACGACAGCACCCACCGCACGGCAGTCCGTAGACTGTGCCCGTGCCGATCGACCGCGATACCACCAAGCCTGCCGGCGCGCCGCCTCACGCCCGCACCGGTGGCGTGGGCTCGCCCGCCCGTCCGATCAGCGTGAGCGTGACGGCGGGTGCCGCCGGAAGCGCCGGGGATCCGCTGCGGGCCAACCTCGCCCTGATGGCACCCGGCACCGCGCTGCGCGACGGGTTGGAGCGCATCCTGCGCGGCCGCACGGGCGCGCTCATCGTGCTCGGTTACGACAAGGTCGTCGAGGGCCTGTGCACCGGCGGCTTCCCCCTGGACGTGGAGTTCTCCGCGACCCGGGTGCGGGAGCTGTGCAAGATGGACGGCGCAGTGGTGCTCTCCAGCGACGGCACCAGGATCGTCCGGGCGGCGGTGCACCTGATGCCCGATCCGTCCATCCCGACGGAGGAGTCCGGCACCCGCCACCGCACCGCCGAGCGGGTGGCCCGGCAGACCGGCTACCCGGTCATCTCGGTCAGCCAGTCCATGCGGATCATCAGCCTCTACGTCAACGGCCAGCGGCACGTGCTCGACGACTCGGCGGCCATCCTCTCCCGGGCCAACCAGGCGCTGGCCACCCTGGAGCGCTACAAGCTCCGGCTGGACGAGGTCTCCGGCACGCTCTCCGCTCTGGAGATCGAGGACCTCGTCACCGTGCGGGACGCCGTGGCCGTCGTGCAGCGGCTGGAGATGGTCCGCCGGATCGCCGACGAGATCGCCGGTTACGTGGTCGAGCTGGGCACCGACGGCCGACTGCTCGCGCTCCAGCTCGACGAGCTGATGGCCGGCGTGGACGCCGACCGGACGCTGGTCATCCGGGATTACCTCCCGGTCGGCCGCAAGTCCCGCACCCTGGACGAGGCGCTGGTCGAGCTTGACCTGCTGGGTGCCACCGAGCTGATCGACCTGGTGTCGGTTGCCAAGGCGATCGGTTACCCCGCCGCATCGGACGCGCTGGACGCCGCGGTCAGCCCCCGTGGCTTCCGACTGCTGGCCAAGGTGCCCCGCCTGCCGGTGGCCGTGGTCGACCGCCTGGTGGTGCATTTCGGCAGCCTCCAGCGGCTGCTGGGTGCGACGGTGGAGGATCTGCAGGCCGTCGAGGGGGTCGGCGACGCCCGCGCCCGGGGCGTCCGCGAGGGGCTGTCCCGGCTCGCCGAGGCATCCATCCTGGAGCGGTACGTCTGACCCGGCTCAGCCGGTGATGGTGATCTTCGCCGGTGCGCTCAGCTTGGTGCCGACCCGGGCGAACACCTGGTACGTCCCGGCCGGCGGGAAAGGCCCGGCGGCCAGCCCGTTGCTGTCGCACCGGCTGGTGTCCCGGCCGTTCCAGCCCACCTGGTAGGCCCGCTCGAAGTTGGGCGTGAAGGACTGCACGTCCGACCCCTGCACCTTGCCGCAGGTGTCCGACGACCAGATCTTCTCGGCACCGGACTTGATGAAGATCTCCTGGAGGTCGGCGCCGACGTTGCGGCTGCACGTCCGCTCCGCCGTGTTTTTGATCTTGAGCTGGAGGTCGACGACCGCTCCGCGCTGCACCGAGGTGGGCTGCGCCACCGAGGTCACGGTGATCTCCGCGTCGGTGCAGGTGCCGTCGTCCACCGACCCGGCGGCGCCCGGCGGCGGCACGTTGCTGGTGATCTCGGGGGTGGGCTCCCCCGCGGCCGGATCGGCCGACCGGGACGCCGGCGGAGCCCCGCTCTGCGGCGTCAACACCGACTCACCGGGCCCCGGGGCCGCGGCGGACGTCGACGCCGACGTCGGTGTCGCCCCTGCCTGCGGTCGGCCGCCGGAGCGGCCCGAACCCGTGCAGGAATAGAGCAGGACAATCAGGAAGAGAAGCCCCGCTCCGAGTACGACGGCGCGACGCCGCCAGTACACGGCGGGTGGCAGGGGGCCGACCGTCAGACGCATGATGCCTCCCACCGTAGCGGCGCGGCACCCGGCAGCCCGGCGCGACGCGCCGGAGCGCCACCGGCTCGACCGGTCGACTCTCCAATCAGGACGGACAGTTCGATGGTCCAGCGCCGGGTCAGAGGTAGACCTTGCGCTGGTAGACGGCGTGCGCGCCGGCCACCCGGTCCAGGAACAGCAGCCCGGCGCAGTGGTCGATCTCGTGCTGCAACGCCCGCGCCTCGAAGCCGTCGGTCACCAGCCGGACCGCCTCCCCGGTCCCCGGCAGGTCACCCTCCACCACCAGTCGGCTGGCACGCTTCACGTCCCCGGTCAGGTCCGGCACCGACATGCACCCCTCCCGGCCCGGCTTCCACCGCGTCGCCTCGACCACCCGCGCGTTGCAGAGCACGAAGGTGCCGTGCACGGTCACCGCCTTCGGATGCCCGGTCACATCGACCGCGAAGACCCGGGCACCCACTCCGATCTGCGGTGCGGCCAGACCCACGCAGCCCGGCGAGACCCGCATCGTGGCCACCAGGTCGGCGGCCAGCCGGACGGTCTCCCCCGCGGTCGGGTCGACCTCGCCGCCGGCCCTGCTCAGCACCGGGTGGGGGGCCGACACCACCGGCCGCACCTCGCCCGGCACCGCCAGCGACTCCGGCGTCCAGTCACCCAGACCGGCGTACGTGCCGACCTCCCGGCCCGTGTCCGCCCCGCTCCGCCCGCCCGTCACAGCAGGTCCGGGTCCGCCGGCCGGAGGGTGACCTCCACGCCCAGCTCGGTGGCCGTCCGGTGCAGCCGGTTGGTCAACGTGTCGGCCACGCCGGGCGGCAACTCGACCTCCGCCAGCACCACGTAGAGCGAGCCGGCCAACCGGGTGCTCAGGTCGGTGACGTTCCCGCCGGCGTCCACCAGCACCCGGGTCATGGCCGCGACGATGCCCATCCGGTCCGACCCGTGCACGGCCATCACGTACGGCTCGCCCGCCGGCGGCACCTCCCCGTCCGGGGTGACGGCGCGTACCGTCGCCAACAGCTGGCCCTCGGCGGCCAGCGGCGCCAGCGCCGCCTCGACCTCGGCGGTGGCCGGGCCGGTGCAGATGAGGGTCATCGCGAAATGCCCCCGTAGGCGGGTCATCGTGCTGTCGGTGAGATTCGCGCCCAGTCGGGCCAGCACCTCCGCGACGTCGGCCACGATGCCCGGCCGGTCCCGGCCGATGACGGTGATCGCGAGCTCGTTCATCCGCGCATTCTGCCCGATCCGTCCGCCGCCGCAGCGACACACCGCCCGAGCCGCCCATCCAGCGGGAATGCACCGCGTGACATCATCGACGACGCGATGACTCAACCCGATTTCGCCACCGTGGTCAGCCGGTGGTACCAACAGCACGCCCGTGACCTGCCCTGGCGCGAACCCGGAGTCAGCCCGTGGGCCATCCTGGTCAGCGAGGTCATGCTCCAGCAGACACCGGTGGTCCGGGTGGTGCCGGCCTGGCAGGCGTGGCTGGCACGCTGGCCGGACCCGGCTGCGCTCGCGGCCGACAGCCCGGCCGAGGCGATCCGGATGTGGGGACGCCTCGGGTACCCCCGACGGGCGGTCAGGCTGCGGGAGTGTGCGGTCGCGATCGTGGACCGGCACGGCGGCCAGGTGCCGGACCGGCTGGAGCAGCTTCTGGCACTGCCGGGAGTCGGCACGTACACGGCGCGGGCGGTGGCCGCGTTCGCGTACGGGCAGCGGCACCCCGTGGTCGACACGAACGTGCGACGGGTGGTCTGCCGGGCGGTGGCCGGCGAAGCCGACGCCGGGCCGGTGACCCGGCCGGCCGACCTGGTCGCCACCGAGGAGCTTCTCCCGCTCGATCCGCCAGCGGCGGCGCTCGCCAGCGCGGCGTTCATGGAGCTGGGAGCGGTCATCTGCACGGCCAGATCGCCCCGCTGCGCGGCCTGCCCGGTCGAGTCGATCTGCGCGTGGAGGGCCTCCGGGCAGGAGGCACCGGCCGGACCCACCCGTCGCCCGCAGCGGTACGCGGGCACCGACCGGCAGGTACGCGGGCTGCTGCTCGGCGTACTCCGGGAGGCCACCGGACCGGTCGGGCACCAGCGGCTGGACCAGGTCTGGACCGACGATGTGCAGCGCGCCCGTGCCCTGGCCGGCCTGGTGCAGGACGGGCTGGTGGAGCCCGCCGGGGTCGACAGTTTCCGCCTGGTCGGCGACGGCCCGTCGATGCCCGTCCCCGACCTCACCGCCTGACCCGCGCCCCGTCCTTCGGTGGTGGCGAAAAGGCGGGGCCCCGGTGGCTCGCGCCACCGGGGCCCCGCCCCTTGCTGCTGGTTGTACTACTCGTCCGCGCCCGCGGCGGCGGTGCCGCCCAGGTCGGCCGGCACGGCGTCCGGAACCTCGACCGGCTTGTCCGCGCCCCGGAAGACGAGCTTGGACTTGTCGATGTCGTTCGGGTCGCCCTCGCAGTCCACCACCACGATCTGACCCGGGGTCAGCTCGTTGAACAGGATCCGCTCGGAGAGGTTGTCCTCGATGTCGCGCTGGATCGTGCGACGCAGGGGACGAGCACCGAGCACCGGGTCGAAGCCCTTCAGCGCCAGGTACTTCTTGGCGTTGTCGGTCAGCTCCAGACCCATGTCCTTGTTGCGCAGCTGCGACTCGATCCGCTGGATCATGATGTCCACGATCGAGAGGATCTCGTTCTGGCGCAGCTGGTGGAAGACGATGGTGTCGTCGATCCGGTTGAGGAACTCAGGCCGGAAGTGCTGCTTGAGCTCGTCGTTGACCTTCTGCTTCATCCGGTCGTAGGTGGACTCGGAGTCCTCCGACTGCTGGAAGCCCAGCGACACCGCCTTGGCGACGTCACGGGTGCCCAGGTTGGTGGTCAGGATGATGACCGTGTTCTTGAAGTCCACGATCCGACCCTGACCGTCGGTGAGCCGACCGTCCTCCAGGATCTGGAGCAGCGTGTTGAACACGTCCGGGTGGGCCTTCTCGATCTCGTCGAAGAGAACCACCGAGAACGGCCGACGCCGCACCTTCTCGGTCAGCTGCCCGCCCTCGTCGTAGCCGACGTAGCCGGGAGGGGCACCCACCAGCCGGGAGACCGTGTAGCGGTCGTGGAACTCGGACATGTCCAGCTGGATGAGAGCATCCTCGCTGCCGAAGAGGAACTCGGCGAGCGCCTTGGACAGCTCGGTCTTACCCACGCCGGACGGGCCGGCGAAGATGAACGAGCCCGACGGGCGCTTCGGGTCCTTCAGGCCGGCCCGGGTACGCCGGATCGCCTTCGAGACCGCCTTGACCGCGTCCTCCTGGCCGATGACGCGCTTGTGCAGCTCGTCCTCCATGCGCAGCAGGCGAGAGGTCTCCTCCTCGGTCAGCTTGTAGACCGGGATGCCGGTCCAGTTGCCGAGCACCTCGGCGATCTGCTCGTCGTCAACCTCGCTGACGACGTCCAGGTCACCGGCCTTCCACTCCTTCTCCCGCTGCGCCTTCTGGCCAAGGAGCTGCTTCTCCTTGTCACGCAGCTGGGCGGCGCGCTCGAAGTCCTGCGCGTCGATCGCGGACTCCTTGTCGCGACGCACCTGGGCGATGCGCTCGTCGAAGTCGCGCAGGTCTGGCGGCGCGGTCATCCGGCGGATCCGCATCCGGGCGCCGGCCTCGTCGATCAGGTCGATCGCCTTGTCCGGCAGGAAGCGGTCGGAGATGTACCGGTCGGCCAGCGTGGCGGCTGCCACGAGCGCGGCGTCGGTGATGCTCACCCGGTGGTGCGCCTCGTAGCGGTCGCGCAGGCCCTTGAGGATCTCGATGGTGTGCGCCAGCGACGGCTCACCCACCTGGATCGGCTGGAACCGGCGCTCGAGCGCGGCGTCCTTCTCCAGGTGCTTGCGGTACTCGTCGAGCGTGGTGGCACCAATGGTCTGGAGCTCACCACGGGCCAGCATCGGCTTGAGGATGCTCGCCGCGTCGATCGCGCCCTCGGCGGCACCCGCACCCACCAGGGTGTGGATCTCGTCGATGAACAGGATGATGTCGCCGCGGGTGCGGATCTCCTTGAGCACCTTCTTGAGGCGCTCCTCGAAGTCACCGCGGTAGCGGGAACCGGCGACCAGCGCACCGAGGTCGAGCGTGTAGAGCTGCTTGTCCTTGAGCGTCTCGGGCACCTCGCCCTTGATGATCTTCTGGGACAGGCCCTCCACCACGGCGGTCTTACCGACGCCGGGCTCACCGATCAGGACCGGGTTGTTCTTGGTACGGCGGGAGAGCACCTGCATGACCCGCTCGATTTCCTTCTCGCGCCCGATGACCGGGTCGAGCTTGCCCTCGCGGGCGGCCTGGGTCAGGTTGCGGCCGAACTGGTCCAGCACCAGGCTGGTCGACGGCGCGGCCTCACCCGGCGCGGCGCCAGCGGCGGCCGGCTCCTTGCCCTGGTAACCGGAGAGGAGCTGGATCACCTGCTGGCGGACCCGGTTGAGGTCGGCGCCGAGCTTGACCAGCACCTGGGCGGCGACGCCCTCACCCTCACGGATCAGACCGAGCAGGATGTGCTCCGTGCCGATGTAGTTGTGGCCGAGCTGCAGCGCCTCGCGCAGCGACAGCTCCAGCACCTTCTTGGCCCGCGGCGTGAACGGGATGTGCCCGCTCGGCGCCTGCTGGCCCTGGCCGATGATCTCCTCGACCTGCTGGCGGACGCCCTCCAGGGAGATGCCGAGGCTCTCCAGGGCCTTTGCCGCGACGCCTTCACCTTCGTGGATCAGGCCCAGCAGGATGTGTTCCGTACCGATGTAGTTGTGGTTGAGCATCCGGGCCTCTTCTTGGGCCAGGACGACAACCCGTCGCGCTCGGTCGGTGAACCGCTCGAACATGCCCTCGTGCTCCTCACGTGCCGTGCGCCTTGATGGTCTAGATCTCGGCGGGGCCGGTGCGCGGACGTCCGGGACGGGCGTCCGTGCCTCCTTACTCTATCGTCGCTGACCGACTCAGCTGAGGTCGTGTGTCTCCGGTGCGGGTCGGTTCCACGTCGTTTTGGACAACCGTCCGCGCTCAGGAGGTGTTCCGGTACCCCTGTCGCTACGCGCAGAGCGAAATCCGACCAGCGCGACGAAGCTCGCTCCCAGCCCTGGAGGGGGGCCGGGAGGGGGGCCGGCGCCGACGACGGACGCCGCGCGCGACCCTGGGGGAAGTTCTCCACAGGCTGTGGATAGCTGCTCCACTGGTTGTGGACAACGTCGGGCGGGCGGTAATGCTTCCCGCCGCGGACACGGCGACGCCGGGCCGGAGAATGCCCCGGCCCGGCGTCGGTGTCGCCCTTCGGTGGCCGCTGCCACCAAGCTGCTGACGATCAGCGCTTCGCGTGGAACTCGTCGACGATCTCCTGCGGGATACGACCCCGGTCCGAGATGTCCTTGCCGGCCTTCTTGGCCCAGTCCCGGATCGCCTTGTTCTGCTCCCGGTCGGCGGTCGCGCCACCCCGACCGCGGGCGGCACGCCCACCGATCACCACGCCGCCCCGGCCCACCTTGGTGCCGGCGCCCACGTACGGCGCGAATAGGTCGCGCAATTTCGCGGCGTTGGAACTCGACAGGTCGATCTCGTACTGAACGCCGTCGAGGGCGAACTTGACGGTCTCGTCCGCGTCCCCGCCGTCCAGGTCATCGACCAGCTTGTGAATGATCTGCTTGGCCACGTCCCACATTCCTTTCGAGCAGGGTGCTCCTGCTAACGAGAGCACAATAACCCGCGCGCTGCTCGCCCCGTCAATAGGATGCGGTATCGACGTGGCGCGAGCCGGCCGAGACTACTCGGGCCGGACCAACGGGAAGAGGATCGTTTCCCGAATTCCGAGCCCGGTCAGCGCCATCAACAGCCGGTCGATTCCCATTCCCATACCGCCGGCGGGTGGCATTCCGTACTCCATCGAGCGGAGAAAGTCCTCGTCGAGACGCATCGCCTCGTCGTCGCCACGAGCGGCGAGCTGCGCCTGGGCCATCAGCCGTTCCCGCTGCACCACCGGGTCGACCAGCTCGGAGTACGCGGTGCCCAGCTCGAACCCGAGCACGTACAGGTCCCACTTCTCGGCCAGCCCCGGCTCGCTGCGGTGCGCCCGGGTGAGCGGGCTGGTCTCCTCCGGGTAGTCCCGAACGAAGGTGGGTGCCTGCAGGCCGGGGACGACCAGTTCCTCGAACAGTTCCTCGGCCAGCTTGCCCGGGCCCCACTTCGGGTCCACGGCCAATCCCACCTTGTCCGCGTACTCCACCAGACGGTGCCGTTCGGTGCGGACCGTGACCTCCTCGCCGAGCGCCTCGGAAAGCACCCCGAACAAGGTCACCGACCGCCACTCGCCGCCCAGGTCGAACTCCCGCCCGTCGGCGTGGGTCACCACCGTCGAGCCGCTGACCGCGATCGCCGCCTGTTGCACGAGATTGCGGGTCAACTCGGCCATCGTGTTGTAGTCGCCGTACGACTGGTACGTCTCCAGCATCGCGAACTCCGGCGAGTGCGAAGAGTCGACACCCTCATTACGGAAGTTGCGGTTGATCTCGAAGACGCGGTCGACGCCGCCGACGACTGCGCGCTTGAGAAACAGTTCCGGGGCGATTCGCAGATACAGATCGGTGCTCAATGCATTGCTGTGAGTCACGAACGGCCGGGCCGCCGCGCCTCCGTGCAACAGTTGCAACATCGGCGTTTCGACCTCGATGAAGCCCTGCCCGTGCAGCGAATCGCGCAGGCTGCGCACCGCCGCGGCCCGGGTACGGACCATCTGCCGGGCCTGCGGCCGGACGATCAGGTCGACGTAGCGCTGGCGGACCCGGGCCTCCTCGGAGAGGGGCTTGTGCGCCACCGGCAGCGGCCGCAGCGCCTTGGCGGTCATCTCCCACCGCTCGGCCAGCACCGACAGCTCACCCCGACGGCTGGTGATCACCTCGCCGGTGACGCCGACGTGGTCACCGAGGTCGACGAGGCGCTTCCAGTCCTCCAGGCGCTCCGGCCCGACCCGGTCCAGGGAGAGCATGGCCTGCAGCTCGGTGCCGTCGCCGTCGCGCAGGGTCGCGAAGCAGAGCTTGCCGGTGTTGCGTACGAAGATCACGCGACCGGTCACCGAGACCTGGTCGCCGGTGGCGGTGTCGGTGGGCAGGTCGCCGTAGCGGGCCCGCACCTCCGCCAGGGTGGCCGTACGGGGAAATCCCACCGGGTACGGCTCGACGCCGTCGGCGAGCATCCGGTCCCGCTTCTCCCGGCGGACCTTCATCTGCTCGGGAAGGTCGTCGGCGGGGTCCACTGGCACGGGGTTCTGCTCGGTCACGGCACGCTTCCTCGTCACGGAGATACAGGGGGTCAGGCCCGAGCGTACTCAAGCCCCTGGGGGGCCGTTACCGGATAACCTGCCCGCCATGGCCGATCACACTCCGGCTCTCTCGTTCGGCGTCGCGGCGGCCGATTACGACCGGTTTCGTCCTCGGTATCCGGAGTCCGCCGTACGGTGGGCGCTCGACAGCTTGACCGGCGCGGACACGCCGCTCCAGGTCGTCGATCTCGGCGCGGGCACCGGGATCCTGAGCCGCTCCGTGCTGGCCCTGGGCCACCGGGTGGTACCCGTGGAGCCCGATCCGGGGATGCGGGCGCAGCTGGAGAGCGGCACCGCCGGCACCACGGCGTTGGCGGGCCGCGCCGAGGCGGTGCCACTGGCCGACGGCGGGGCCGATGCGGTGCTGGTCGGCCAGGCATACCACTGGTTCGACCGGGAGCGCGCGCACGCCGAGATCGCGCGGGTGCTCCGCCCCGGCGGTACGTTCGCGCCGATCTGGAACATCAGGGACGAGCGGGTCGGGTGGGTGGCGGAGCTGGGGCGGATCGCCCACCTGGGCGACAACGCCGGAAACGTGATCGAGAAGTACACCGACTTCGGCCCCGGGTTCACGCCGATCGAGGTGGGCGAGTTCACCCACACCACCACCCTCACGCCGGACGACGTGGTCGCCCTGATCCGGACGCGCTCCTACTGGCTCACGGCGCCGGCCGAGACCCGGCAGACGGTGGAGCGGGAGCTGCGGGAGCTCCTCGCCAGCCACCCGGAGCTGGCCGGGCGGGAGACGGTCGAGCTGCCGTACCGCACGATCGTGCTGCGGGCCCGCCGGCGGTGAGACGTGCCCCGTCCGGGCGGGGTCAGAGGTTGCGGTCGTAGACCATCCGCAGGCCGATCAGGGTGATCATCGGCTCGTGGTGGGTGATGCTGCGGCACTCGTTGATCACCAGGGAGGCGAGACCGCCGGTGGCGATCACGGCCTTCACCGTGCCCAGTTCCTCGGTCATCCGCTCGACGATCCGGTCCACCTGCCCTGCGAAGCCGAAGTACAGGCCGGACTGGAGGCACTCGACGGTGTTCTTGCCGATCACCGAACGGGGCTTGGTCGCCTCGACCTTGCGCAGCTGGGCGGCGCGCGCGGCGAGCGCGTCGAAGGATATCTCGATGCCCGGGGCGAACGCCCCACCGAGGAACTCGCCCCGACCGCTGATCACGTCGAAGTTCGTGGTGGTGCCGAAGTCCACGACGATCGACGGCCCGCCGTAGAGGGTGTACGCGGCCAGGGTGTTCACCACCCGGTCGGCGCCCACCTCCTTCGGGTTGTCGATCGCCAGTTGCACCCCGGTCCGCACACCGGGCTCGACGATCACGCTCGGCAGGTCGGCGTAGTAACGGCCGAGCATGGTGCGCAGCGACCGCAGCGCCGCCGGCACCGTGGAGCAGGCGGCCACCCCGGTGATCTCGACGTTGTCCCCGGCGAGCAGGCCCCGGAACATCAGGCCCAGCTCGTCCGCCGTCGAGCGGGCATCGGTCTTGATCCGCCAGGAGTGCACCAGCTTGTCGCCGTCGAAGGTCGCCAGCACGGTGTTGGTGTTTCCGATGTCGATGCAGAGCAGCACGCACGCAGCCTAGACAACCGCCGTACGGGCCGGTGCGGACCGGCCCGCGGACCGTATCCTTGGCCGTATCGCGACATGAACATAGGTCAATCCGCGGCGCGGCCGGACGGGGAGCGGACATGTCGGGGACGTGGTGGATGCGGGGCCGCAACACCCTGCGCCGGCGCCGGCGACACGTGCTGGTGCTGGTCGCGCTGGCCGGCGGCGCCATCTGGATGATCGTGCAATCGTGGCGGGCGTCCCTGCGGGAGGCCGGCAGCTTCGCCGGCGATCTCTACCTCAACATCGGCGCCGCGCTGATCATGACGCTCCTGACCTACGTGGTGCTCAACCCGCTCTTCCGCGAACTCCAGACGGTCAGCATCATCGAGCACCCCCGGCTGGACCGGGACGCGTTGATCGAACGGGTCGCCCAGTGCCGGGAGATCGTGGCCATCCTGGAGACCTGGACCAGCATGCTGGAGGGCCCGTACGCGGCCCGGTTCGTGGCCGCCCTGCGCTCCGCGCTCGCCAACGGCGCGGCCGTCAAGGTGCTGCTGCTCGACCCGGACTCACCGGCGGTACGGCTGCGCGGCGAGGAGTTGCGCCGGCGGGACGCCTCCGTGGCCATCCTCAACAACCTGTGGCACCTGGCACGGCTCAGCGAGGAGCTGCCCGAGTCGGCCCGGGCCCGTCTCCAGGTCCGGGTCTACAGTGCCGCCCCCTCGGTGCAGATGTACCGCTGGGACGGCAAGGCGTTCATCTCCTTCTTCCCGGTGCAGGGCAGCACCTTCGACACGCAGCAGATCGAGGCGTTCATCTCCACGCCGCTGGGTGAGTTCGTCGACGACCGGTTCGCCGAGTTGTGGGAGACCGCGCCGCTGGAGGACCTGGCGGCCTGCCTCACCCTGCGGCTCTGCCTGCGCCAGGCCGGTCGGGACCTGGAAACCTGCGAGGCGCTCTACGTCCGCTCCGACGGCGACTGGTACATCGCCGGCACCGACCTGGTGCGCAACGTGGCCCGGCACGGGCTGGCGGGGTTGACCGTGGTGCTGGACCGGCCCGAGGCGGAGGGCGAGACCTTCGCCATCGGCGAGGCCGACGAGCTGCCGCCGGAGATCTACAACCGGGTGCTGGAACTCTTCCGGGCCAAGTACGGCCTGGACGGCCGGCAGGACACCGAGAACCGGGTGATCTTCAACCTGGCCGCCACCTCGCTGACCACCGTGTGACGCCCGGCCGGGCATCCGATCACTCGATCCGCAGGTCCATGGCGATGTCCAGGATGGGCGACGAGTGGGTCAGCGCCCCCACCGAGAGGAAGTCGACGCCGGTGGCCGCGTACCGGGCGGCCACCTCCAGGGTCAGCCCGCCGGTCGCCTCCAACTCGGCCCGGTCACCCACGGCCGCCACCGCCTCGGCCAGCGTCTCGGGGGACATGTTGTCGCAGAGCAGGAAACCCGCTCCGGCCTCCACCGCCTCCACCGCCTCGTCGACCGTGGTCACCTCGACCTGCACCGGCACCTCGGGGAACGACTCCCGGACCCGCCGGTACGCCGCGGTGATACCCCCGGCGGCCAGCTTGTGGTTGTCCTTGATCATGGCCACGTCGTAGAGGCCCATCCGCTTGTTGGTGCCCCCGCCGGCCCGCACCGCGTACTTCTCCAGCGCCCGCAGGCCCGGCGTCGTCTTGCGGGTGTCCAGCACCATCGCCTTCGTGCCGGCCAGCGCGTCCGCCCAGGCACGGGTGTGGGTGGCCACCCCCGACATCCGGCAGAACAGGTTGAGCGCGGTGCGCTCGGCGGTGAGCAGCAGCCGGGTCGGCCCGGTCACCGTCACCAGCACGTCGCCGCGGGCCACCCGCTCGCCGTCGCGGGCCAGCACCGACACCTCGACGGTACGGCCGAACCCCGTCACCTCACCGACCAGCTCGAACACGGCGGCAGCCACCGCCGTCCCGGCCACCACGCCGTCCGCGCGGGCCACCAGATCGGCGGTGTCGGTCTGCTCCGCCGGGATGGTTGCCACGCTCGTGACGTCCAGGAAGCCCGGCCCCAGATCCTCGACCAGCGCCTCCTCGATCACCCGCCGCACCTGAGCCGGGTCCAGTCCGGCCGCCTGCAACGCGAGCCGCGTCGACTCCGTCATCGCCTTCCCTCCCACCGCTGCGTCACCATGCCCTGCGCCCCGACCGACCCGACCAGGTGGCCCAGCCACCGCTCGTCGGCCGTCGGGAAGTCCTCCCGCCAGTGGCAGCCCCGGGTCTCACCGCGCGCGTACGCGGCCGCCACCAGCGTCGATGCCACGGTGAGCAGGTTGGTCGCCTCCCAGTCCGCGGTCCGCGGACGGCCCCGGGCGGCACCCACCTCGGTCAGCGTCCCGGCCGTGTCTGCCAGCGTCGCCGCGGAGCGCAGCACACCCGCGCCCCTGGTCATCGCCCGTTGCAGGGCCGGCGTCGCCTCGGCCGGCACGACCCAGCCCGCACCACCACGCCAGGCGCCGGTGTCGGCCGGCTGGACCTGCTCGGGCAGGCCGGCCGCGATGTCGTCGGCGATCCGCCGGGAGAAGACCAGACCCTCCAGCAGCGAGTTGCTGGCCAGCCGGTTCGCGCCGTGCACGCCCGTGCAGGCGACCTCGCCGCAGGCGTACAGGCCGGGGATGGACGTGCGGCCGCGCAGGTCGGTGCGGACGCCGCCGGAGGCGTAGTGGGCGGCCGGGGCGACCGGGATCAGGTCGGTGGCCGGGTCCACGCCGATCGCCAGGCAGGACGCCACGATGGTCGGGAACCGGCTGGCCAGGAAGGCCCCGCCCAGGTGCCGGGCGTCGAGGAAGACGTGGTCCGCGCCGGTGGCCAGCAGCACCCGGTGGATGCCCTTGGCCACCACGTCCCGCGGAGCCAGCTCGGCCAACTCGTGCTGGCCCACCATGAAGCGCTTGCCGTCCGCGTCCACCAGGTACGCGCCCTCGCCACGCAGCGCCTCCGAGACCAGCGGCTGCTGCGCGTGCCCGGCACCGGGCACACCCGCGCCGGGCGGGGTGATCAGAGCGGTCGGGTGGAACTGGACGAACTCCACATCGGTCACCGCCGCGCCGGCCCGCATCGCCAACGCCACCCCGTCCCCGGTGGAGACCGCGGGGTTGGTGGTGGCGGCGAAGATCTGGCCCATTCCACCGGTGGCCAGCACCACCGCCCGGGCCAGCAGCGCCCCCACACCGTCCTCGCTGCCCTCGCCGAGCACGTGCAGGGTGATCCCGCAGGCCGGGCCGAGCCCGTCCGGGCCGTCGCCGGAGGCCCGCAGCAGGTCCAGCACCAGCGCGTGCTCGACCAGCCGGATCCACGGGTCCCGCCGTACCGCCGCGTGCAGGGCCCGCTGCACCTCGGCCCCGGTGGCGTCCCCGCCGGCGTGCACGATCCGATCCGCCCGGTGCCCGCCCTCACGCGTCAGCATCAGCGAACCGTCCGGGTGACGGTCGAACTCGGCGCCGATCCGCATCAGCTCCCGCAGCCGGACCGGGCCCTCCTCGACCAGCGCCCGGACCGCCGCCGGGTCGCAGAGCCCGACCCCGGCGATCTCGGTGTCCCGGGCGTGCGCCGCCGGGGTGTCCGCCGGGTCGAGCACCGCGGCGATGCCGCCCTGCGCCCACCGGGTCGAGCCGTCGTCAATGTTGACCTTGGTGACCACCGTGACGTGCAGGCCCGCCTCACGCAGGTGCAGCGCCGCCGTCAACCCGGCCACCCCGGAACCCACCACGATCACGTCGGTGGTCTCCACCCAGCCGGGCGCCGGGGCGGCCAGCAACGAGGGCAGGGCCGGCAGGTCCACCGTCGGAAGGTCCATCCCCCCAGTCAACCCGAACCGTCCTCGTCCGGGGCGGCGGGGGCGCGACGAGTGGTATGGACTACCCCGTCCGGCCCCGGCCCTGCCGGCGGCCCACGGTCACTTCGTCCGGACCGGCAGGCCGGCCGGCCCCGCGCCCCGCAGCGAGGCGGTCACCGTACGGTCGCTGAGCCACAGGTAGCAGCGGACCCCCCGGTCGCCGACGCGCCAGCGCCCCGCACCTGGCGGGCGGACCACCACACCGCTGCGGAACCGCAGCTCGGCGTCGTCCGGCACACCCACGTACCGGCCCAGGACCGTGCGGCAGCCCGTGTAGAGGGGCGCCCAGTCCGCGTCGCGGGTCGGGTACGGGGTGTCCGGCGCTCGCCACACCCCGACGAACTCCGCGTCGTGGCGGGCACCGCACTCCACCGGGACCAGTGTCTGCACACCCCGGCCAGCGCCGCCGCGGGTCTGCTGGCAGCCCAGCCGCAGCGCCGAGGCCCCCTTCAACGCGTCCCGCAGACTGCCCGACCGGACCACCACCGTGGCCGCCGCCTCGACCGTGGTCAGCTCGCTGAGATCGCACCGGTACCAGCGGGAACCGGCCGCCCAGCCCGGACCAGAGGGCAGCGCCACCGACAACCGCAGCCGGCCGGCCCGCCAGTCGTCGCCCACGTACCCGGTGGCCCTCGTGTCGCACTCGGCGAAAGCGCCCCGCAGCTCGGCGGAACCGCCGGCCGGGGGCGCGGCCCGCTCGACCGGGAACGCGCCCACGTGCACGGTCTCCAGCCGGTGCGGGCCGGCGCAGTCCACCGGCTGGTAGCTGGCCAGGGTGACCACGTCGGTGAAGTCGGCGGCCTGACACACGCCGACGGCCGGGGTGAACGCCGTCGCCGGCGGCAGCGCCGCCCAGTCGTCGGTCAGATCACCGTCCAGGCCGCCGGACCCGCCGCAGCCGGCCAGCAGAGCCGCCGTGACGGCAGTGGCGAACAGGGTCGTCATGGCACGGCGCATCGCGGCCTCCCCCAGCCACCGACCATCTTCCGACGGCGTGCCCAGGGTAACCGGAAATGACCTTCCGGTGACAGACCGGAATCATCGTGCGTGGGATCAGACGCGCGCCACGGCCAGCGGACTGGGCACCGGGTCACCGGCCGTGCCCGGTGCCGCCGCGGCCGGGTCGGCACCCAGCTCGACCACCCGGTTGTCGGCGTCCACGTGCACCACCCGCGGCTGGTACGACCGGGCCTCGGCATCGTCCATCTGCCCGTACGAGATCAGGATGACCAGGTCACCGGGGTGCACCAGGTGCGCGGCGGCGCCGTTGATGCCGATCACGCCGCTGCCCCGCTCGCCCGGGATGACGTACGTCTCCAGCCGGGCGCCGTTGGTGATGTCGACGATCGCCACCTGCTCGCCGGGAAGCAGGTCGGCGGCGTCGAGCAGGTCCTCGTCCACCGTCACCGAACCGACGTAGTGCAGGTCGGCCTGGGTCACGGTGGCCCGGTGGATCTTCGACTTGAGCATGGTCCGCAGCATCGGGGTGGCCTTTCGCGAGGGTGGTGGAGGGTGCGGCCGGATCAGGGGCGGGGGGCGAGGTGGATCGCCGCGTTGTCGATCAACCGCGTGCTGCCCACCCACGCGGCGATCACCAGCCGCGCCGGCCCGGACACCGGCCCCGGCTCCAGATCGGGATCGGTCAGCACCAGGTAGTCGAGCCGCGCACCGGGCGTACCGGCGCCGAACGCGGCGTGCGCGGCGGTCAGCACCGCCCCCGCGTCCAAGCCGTCGTCGGCGGCCCGCGCACCGGCCCGCAGCGCGGCGGACAGGCTCAACGCCGCGGCCCGCTCCGACTCGCTCAGGTAGCGGTTACGGCTGGACAGCGCCAGGCCGTCCGGCTCGCGGACGGTCGGCACGCCGACCACCTCGACCGGCACGTCCAGATCGCGGGCCATCCGCCGGACCAGGGTGAGCTGCTGGTAGTCCTTCTCGCCGAAGAACGCCAGGTCCGGCCGGGTCAGCTGGAGCAGCTTCAACACCACGGTGAGCACACCGTGGAAGAACCCGGGGCGGCTCGCGCCCTCCAGCTCCGACCCGAGCGGCCCCGGGTCGAGCCGCACCCGGGGCTGACCGTCCGGGTACATCTCGGCCACCGACGGGGCGAAGACCAGGTCGGCACCGGCCCGCCGGCACACCTCCAGGTCCGCGTCGAGCGTCCGCGGATAGCGGTCGAAGTCCTCGTTCGGCCCGAACTGCAACGGGTTCACGAAGATCGTCACCAGCACGTGGTCGGCCCGTTCCCGTGCGGCACGCAGCAGCGTCTCGTGCCCGGAGTGCAACGCGCCCATGGTCATCACCACGGCCACCGTGCCCTTCAGCGCGGCCCGGGCCTCGGCCAGGTCGACGCGGGTGTGCACGAGCTGAGTCATGCCGCCACCTCCCGTCCGCTGTCGGCCAGCACGCCGAGCAGCGACTGCGCGTCCACCGGCCGGAGACGGCCGGCGGCGATCGCCCGGTCGGCGGTACGCCGGGCCAGCGCCAGGTAGGCGGGGACGGACTCCGGCGCGGTCTCGGCCAGCCGGGTCAGGTGCCGCTGGACGGTGCCCGCGTCGCCGCGGGAGACCGGGCCGGTCAGCGCGTCGTCGCCGAGCCGCAGCGCGTTCTCCAGGGCGGCCCGCAGCAGCGGGGCGAGGACCTTCTCCGGCTGGGCCACGCCCGCGTCGCGCAGCCGGTCGGCCGCCTCGTTCACCAGGGTCACCAGGTGGTTCGCGCCGTGCGCCAGCGCGGCGTGGTAGAGCGGGCGGTCCGCCTCACCCACCCACTCGGGCACTCCGCCGAGGTCGGCCACCAGCCGGGCGGCCAGCGGGCGCAGCTCCGCCGGGGCGGTCACCCCGTACGAGATGCCCGCGAGCCGGGCCAGGTCGTCCGGCGTACCGGTGAAGGTCATGGCGGGGTGCAGGGCGAACGGCCGGGCACCGACCGCGACGGCCGGCTCCAGCACCGACAGCCCGTGCGCGCCGGAGGTGTGTGCGACCACCTGACCCGGGCGCAGCGCGCCCCGGTCGGCGAGGTCGGCGACCACTCCGGCCAGCGCGTCGTCCGGCACCGCGATGAGCAGCAGGTCGACGGCGGCGTGTGCGACGGCGACGGCCGGACGGCGGGGCACGTCGGGCAGCAGCAGGGCGAGCCGGGCGCGGCTGGCTCCGGAGCCGCCGGCGACGGCGGCCACCCGGTGCCCGGCGGCGGCGAGTGCGGCGCCCAACACGGCACCGACCCGGCCCGCGCCGACGACACCGACGGTGAGCAGGCGGGAGGTGGCGGCAGCCGGGGCGCCGATGACGGCGCGATCCCGCGGTGCGGCAGGCCCGAGTTGGGCGGCCGGACGCGGGCGCAGGGGTGCGCTCATGACGACGATCCAGTCCTCGAGAAGGGGTACCGGTCGATCGCAAGTATGCGCCCGGCCCGCCGAACCGGGACAAGCATGTGTGAAAACGCTCACGGCCCGAGGAAGGGGGGTAGGTGACCGTAGGGTCGGCACGGTGACGCACCCAGAACACGGGACGAACTGATGCCCATTTCCTGGCGGGACGCGATGGGCCAGGCCCTCTACGGGCCGGGCGGCTTCTTCGTCGCCGGTGCCGGGCCGGCCGACCACTTCCGGACCAGCGCGCACGCCTCCCCTGCCTTCGCCAGCGCCCTGCTGCGCCTGATCACACAGGTCGACGCGGCCCTCGATCACCCCGCACGACTTGATGTGGTCGACGTGGGTGCTGGTCGGGGGGAGTTGCTCTCCGCCCTGCTCAGCCTCGTCTTGTCCGAGGGCGCCGCCGGGCTCGCGGTGGGGGTTTCCGGGGATCCCACCCGCTCCGGGCGGTCAGGCTTGATCCCTCCGCGGGCGGGCTCCCCGGAAACCCTGACCTCCACGGCCGCGGCCCGTCCGTCGCGGGATGAGCTGTCGTCGGTCCCCGTTCGTCCGTCGCTCGCGGAACGGGTGCGGTTCACGGCGGTTGAGCTGGCACCTCGCTCCGCACACCTGCCAGAGGACATCGACTGGGTGTCCGAGATGCCTGCCGGAATCACCGGGGTGCTCCTGGCCACCGAGTGGTTGGACAACGTTCCGCTGGACGTGGCGGTGCACACCGAGGACGGCTGGCGGTACCTGCTGGTCGACCCGACCAGCGGGGTGGAAACCCTTGGGGAACCCGTCAGCACCGCTGATCTTGGTTGGCTGACGACATGGTGGCCCAGCCCCACGAGGCTGCCCAGCGCGGACCGTGACCCGGGTCCGGCGGCGGCCGAAACTGCCGTCACCAGCGCACGCGGGTCGGGTTTCCGGGCAGCCCGGCCGGCGGAGGGATCAAGCCTGACCGCCCGGAGCCGGCCGGGCTGCCCGGAAACCCCCCACGGCGACCACCCGCAGGCGCACGGGACGCGGGCAGAAATCGGGAGAAGCAGGGACGAAGCCTGGGCGGACGCCGTGCGGAAGATCGAGCGGGGGATGGCCGTCGCGGTGGACTACGGGCATCTGCGGGAGGGACGGCCGGTCGACGGGACGCTGACCGGGTACCGGGGTGGGCGGCAGGTGCCTCCGGTGCCCGACGGGTCGGGGGACGTGACCGCCCACGTGGCCATGGACTCGGTTGCCTCCGCCGGTGCGGCGGTCGCCCGGTGCGCGTACTCCCTGGTCTCGCAGCGGGAGGCGTTGCGGGCGCTCGGGGCCGACGGTGGCCGACCGCCGCTGAGCCTGGCCGGCACCGACCCGGCGGGGTACGTGCGGGCGCTGGCCGCCGCGTCGGCGGTGGCCGAGCTGACCGACCCGGCCGGGCTCGGCGGGCACTGGTGGCTGCGGCAACCGGTCGGCATCCCGCTCGGGCCGGCCGTGGCACGATGACGGGCATGACCACCGACGCCGGGGACCTCCGTGAACTGACCGTCGGCACCGGGGCCGGCCTGGTCGCCGGGACCGGCGGTCAACAGCTCGGCACCGACATGGTGCTGAACATCGGCCCGCAGCACCCCTCCACGCACGGCGTGCTGCGGTTGAAGCTGGTGCTCGACGGCGAGCGGGTCATCGCCTGCGAACCGATCGTCGGCTACATGCACCGGGGCGCGGAGAAGCTCTTCGAGGTGCGCGACTACCGGCAGATCATCGTGCTGGCCAACCGGCACGACTGGTTGTCGGCGTTCTCCAACGAGCTGGGTGTGGTGCTCGCGGTGGAGCGGCTGATGGGCATGGAGGTGCCGGAGCGGGCCACCTGGCTGCGGATGGCCCTCGCGGAGCTCAACCGGGTGCTCAACCACCTGATGTTCCTCGGCTCCTACCCGCTGGAGATCGGCGCGATCACACCGGTCTTCTACGCCTTCCGGGAACGGGAGACCATCCAGGCGGTGATGGAGGAGGTCTCCGGCGGCCGCATCCACTACATGTTCAACCGGGTGGGCGGCCTCAAGGAGGAGGTGCCGTACGGCTGGACCGGCCGGGCCCGGGCGGCGATCGGCGAGGTACGACGGCGACTGCCCGACCTGGACCACCTGATCCGGCGCAACGAGATCTTCCTGGCCCGCACCGTGGGGGTGGGCGTGCTGTCCGCCGCAGACGCCGCCGCGTTCGGCGCGTCCGGGCCGGTGGCCCGGGCCTCCGGGCTCGACCTGGACCTGCGCCGCGACGACCCCTACCTGGCCTACGACGAGCTGGACGTGCCGGTGGTGACGAAGACCGCCGGGGACTGCCACGCCCGCTTCGAGGTGCTGCTCGACCAGGTGTACGCCTCACTCGACCTCGCCGAGCAGTGCCTGGACCGGGTGGACCGGCTGACCGGGCCGATCAACACCCGCCTGCCCAAGGTGCTCAAGGCACCGGAGGGGCACACCTACGCCTGGACGGAGAACCCGCTCGGCATCAACGGCTACTACCTGGTGTCCCGGGGCGAGAAGACGCCCTGGCGGTTGAAGTTGCGCACCGCCTCCTACGCCAACGTGCAGGCGCTGGCCACCCTGCTCCCCGGCTGCCTGGTGCCGGACCTGATCGCCATCCTCGGCTCGATGTTCTTCGTGGTCGGGGACATCGACAAGTGACCCGAGCCCGGCCCTGGCTCAGCGCCAGCGGTCGGTGACCGGGGCGCCGCCGGCACGCGGCGCGTCGTCCTGCGGCGGATAGCCGTACCGCTCCTCGACGCGGCGCCGGCCGGCCCGCTCCGGTGCGGGGTCCGCCTGGTGACCGCGCTGGCGCGGTGGGCGCCACTCGTCGGGCACCGGCACGCCGCCGACCGGCAGCGCCGGCCGGTCCTCCGGCTCGGCCCGCCAGCCGCCGTCGCGGTCGTGCCGGCGCGCCGGCTCGTCCCGGGGGTACGGCTCACGCTCGTCGTAGCGGTGCGGCTCGTCGTAGCGGTGCGGCTCGTCGTAGCGACGCGCGTCCTCGTGCCGGCGTGCTCCCTCGTGCCGACGGGGCTCCTCGTGCCGACGGGGATCCTCCTGCCGGACGGACGCCCAGCGGTCGGCCACCCGGTACTCGGTGCCGGTGGCGTCCGCCTGCACCTCGGCCCGGCGCTCACCGACGCGCAGCTCACGGCCGTGCTCGTCGTCCCGGACGGCCGCCCACCGGTCACCGGCCCGCAGCTGCGACCAGTACTCGCCGGTGTCGTCCGCCCGCAGGGGCGGCCCGGGCTGAGGTGCCGCCGTCCGGTCCGGCGCACGCTGCTCCGACCAGCCGCGGTCGTCGTGACGGTCGTCCGGGTTCGCCCAGGCAGCCGGGTGCGACCGCTCCGGAGCGTGCTGCGGTCCGGCATCCCAGCCGGGCTCGTCCGGCTCGTCGTGCGCGTCGCGGGGATCGGGCCACTCCGGCTCGTCGCGGCGGGCCGTCCAGCCGGGCCCGTCGGCGGGGCGGGCACGGTCGTCGCCGTAACCGGGCCGGGGACGCTCCTCGGGCTCACCCCACGAGCGGTCCGCCGGCCGGGAACGCTCGTCCACGCCATCGCCCCGGGTCCACTCCCGCGCCGGCGCGGTCCACTGGCCGCCGTATCCACCGCCGTACCGCCCACCGGGCTCGGCCGGACCGCCGTCCACCACCGTGTGCCGGGTGGTCACGTGCACGGTCTCGGTGTGCCGGACCACGCCGACCGGCCGGTGCGCCGGCTCGGAACGGTCCTGGTCACGAGGGCGGGGCGCCGAGCCGTACCCGGTGGCTCGCTGCGCGCCGTACACCCCGCCGGCCGTGGGCGGCTCGGCACCGTACGGCCCGGCGCTGACCGGAGGCTCGGCGGCGACGTCGGCGGCCGGTCGCGGGTACGCAGGCTCGTCGTCGGCACGCTCGGGGCGGCCCCGACCGGGGACGGCGTCGGGGGCTGCCATCCGGGCCCGACCCGCCGGGGTGTCACCCGGCACCGGCACCCGATTGCGGGCGGCCGGAGCGACCTCGACCGGCTCGGCGGCCGGCACCCGTGCCCGGCCGGCACCCGCCGGATCGACGGAGGCGGCGGCACCGGCGAGAGCCGCACCGCTGGCGTCGAGGCGGCGGCGGACCGCGGCGAGGCCCTCCTGTGCCCGCTGCGCCTGGTCGAGTGCCTGGTTACCGCGCTGCGCGGCGGCCACGATCTCGGTGCGCAGCTCCCGGCGCAGTTCCTCGATCTCGTCCAGCAGCTCGTCGGCCTGCGCCGAGGCACCGTCGGGCCGCAGCGCGATGGAGAGGCCGATCAGCACCACCGCCACGATGGCGAGCACCGCCGCGAAGCGCAGCGGCCCGTTGCCGTCGGCGACCAGCAGGATCAGCGCCGCCACCGGAGCCAGGCCCACGCCGGCCCAGAACAGCATGGTCAGCAGCGGCGGTTGACGCCGGGCGTCGGGAGTGACCGGGGCTGGCATGGCTGTGCAGCCTACCGACGATCCCCACCCGAGGGAACGGGTCCCCGGCACGCGCGGACGCCCCCGCCCCGGGTGGGGCGAGGGCGTCGTCAGCACGCCACGAGGTGGCTCAGCTGGTGGCGAAGGCGCCGTCCGAGGAGAAGATCAGGCCGACGCTGATGGAACCGGTGCGCAGCCCGTTCTTGGTCAGCGGACCGCCCTGGTCGAGCGAGGAGAACGACCCCACCGAGAGGCCGTACGTCTTCTCCAGGCCCGGCTTGCAGAACGGCCGCTGCTGGCACTCCGGCGGACCACCCAGCACGGTCGCGTTGCCGGAGCACTTCGCCGCCAGCTCGGAGAGGGTCCGCACGCCGTACTTGTCGGCGAAGGCCTGCGTGACCGCGAAGGCGTTCTGGTCCTGCGCGGCGGCCGGGGTGCCGAAGGTGATGCCCACCTTGTCGCCCTCCGCCTTGAGCGCGGTCACCGTGGTGTTGATGTCGGGCGAGGAGACCGGCTGGGCGTTGGGACCGTTGGCCTTGGTGTTGAGGAACTCCGCCATCGTCGCCGCGTACTCCGGGACGACCTGGACCTCGCCCTTCTCCAGCGCCGGCTCGTACAGCTCGCGGTTGCCGATCTGCTGCACCTTGACCTGGTAGCCCGCGGCGGTGAGCGCGATCCGGTACAGCTCGCCCAACGTCTGGCTCTCGGCGAAGTTGCCGGCACCCACCACGATCTCGCCGCCCGGGCCCTTGGCGATGCCCGCGGTGATGTTGTTGGCGGAGGCGAACTCCTCGGCCGCCACCTTGGGGGTCTTGCGGTCGTCGTTGACGGCCTTGTTGAGCTGGATCAGCTTCGGCGTGTCGAGCGCTGCCGAGACCTTGTCCAACGCGGCGATCAGCTGCGGGTTGGCCGCCTTGCTGTTGACCGCCGGAATGACGTTGTCGGAGTTCTGGAGCTTCTTGTCGTCCTGCAGTGCGATGAGCTGCTGCCCGGCGACCGGGGCGCAACCGGCGCCGGAGGCGCCCTGCTGCGGTGCGTCGGTGCCGGACGAGCCGGCGTCGCCGCACCCGGTGAGGAGCCCCGCCGCGGCGACGGCGCCGACCGCCCCGAACGCCAGACGTGTACGTGCGCGCATGTGCCCGCCTTCCGTGTCCCGGCGCGACCCGTCCCGGGCCGGCCGCGTGTCCGACGGGCGAACCTGGCTGTTGGTCGCCCGCGAATGTCCACCCAACATCGTCCGCAACCGACCGACAACCTTGGGAGGGCTTCGTCACCGCATCGTCACCGGCCGGCCCGCCGCCGGTCGGTGGTTCGACGACCGCTCACCCGGACGGATCACCCCTCGTCGGGACGTGCCCGGGTGGATCAGGCGCGGCCGGTGGCGTCGGCGGGTCGGGGTCGCGCCGCGCCCTGCCGTACGCGCCGCAGCGGACGGGGCGTGACCAGGCGTTCGAGGCCGCTGAGGAGCACCTCGGCCAGGAGCGCGAGACCGGCCACCAGCAGGCCGCCGGCCACGATCTGACCCCCACCGGCCGCGATGCTCAGCCCGAACCCGGTGCGGATGATCTCGCCGAGGCCCCCGCCGTTGACGAACGACGCCAGCGCTGTGGTGGCGATCACCTGCACGGCGGCGGTCCGGAAACCGGCGGCCAGGTAGGGCACGGCGAGCGGCAACTCCACCCGACGCAGCAACTGCCCGCCGGACAGGCCCATCCCGCGAGCCGCGTCGCGCGCCTCCGGGTCGACCTGGCGCACGCCGAGGTACGCGTTGGCCAGCAGCGGCGGAACGGCGAAGACGGCCAGCGCCACCACCACCGGCGTGCGGCCGAAGCCGAGGAAGGTCAGCGGCAGGATGGTCAACAGCGCGAGCGTGGGGATCGCCAGGGTGGCGTTGGACACCAGCACCACCAGGCCGCCGCCCCGCCCGGTGTGCCCCAGCCAGAGCCCGAGCGGCCAGGCCACCAGGCAGCCGAGCGCCACCGCGGCGGCGGAGATCGCCAGGTGCTCGCCGAGGCGGTCCAGGATCCCGCCGGGGTTGGTCCAGTTCAGTGGGTCGTTGAGCCACAGCACCGCCTGGTGCACGGGGCTCGCCGCGGCGCTCACCGGGCGCCCCGCGCGGCCCAGGGGGTGATCAGGCGGCCGACCAGGACCAGCAGCAGGTCCAGCAGCACGGCGAGCGCCACACAGAGCACGGTGCCGGTCATGATCTCCGCCTTGTAGAGGTTGTTCTGGAACCCCGCGAAGATCAGCTGCCCGAGACCGCCGTGCCCGACCAGCACCCCCACGGTGACCAGCGCCACCGTCGACACGGTGGCCAGTCGCAGCCCGGTCAGGATGCCCGGGATCGCCAACGGCAGGTCGATCCGGAACAGTCGTCCCCACCGCCCGTAGCCCATGCCCTCGGCGGCCTCACGGACCTCCGGTGGCACCTGGTTGAGCCCGGCCACCACATTGCGGACGATCAGCAGCAGCGCGTACAGGACCAGTCCGACCAGCACGGTGGTGGCACCGGTGCCCAGGTATGGCGCGATGAACGCGAACAGGGCGAGCGACGGAATGGTGTAGATCACGCCGGTGATGCCGAGGATCGGGCCGGCCAGCGGGCGGAACCAGTACGCGACCACGGACAACGGCAGGGCGACCAGTGCCGCGATCAGCACCGCGCGCCCGGTGAGGGAGGCGTGTTCACGCACGGCGGCGAGGATCGTGTCAGAGTTGTCCCGCACGTACTGCCAGGAGAACCAGGGGTTTCCCGGGTCGGCCCGGTAGCTCAGGCGGAAGGACATACGTGGACGTTACCCCGGAGGCCTCCGGCGTGGCCGAGACCGCTCGCGCCGCGTCGATCTCCCTGCAGGGCATCCAGAAGCGCTACCCGAACGGCACCGAGGCCGTCCGGGACCTCAGTCTGGAGGTCAAGGCCGGCGAGCTGGTGGTGCTGATCGGGCCGTCCGGCTGCGGCAAGTCGACCGTGCTCCGCATGATCAACCGCCTCATCGAGCCCACCGCCGGGCGGATCATGCTCGGCGACGAGGACGTCACCGACGTCGACCCGGTGCGGTTGCGCCGCCGGATCGGCTACGTGATCCAGAACGTGGGGCTCTTTCCACACCAGACCGTCCGGGCGAACGTGGCCACCGTGCCCGGGCTGCTCGGCTGGTCCCGCAGTCAGATCCGGACCCGGGTCGACGAACTGCTCGACCTGGTCGGCCTCGACCCCGCCCAGTTCGGCCGCCGCTACCCGCACGAGCTGTCGGGCGGGCAGCGGCAGCGCGTCGGGGTGGCCCGCGCCCTCGCCGCCGACCCGGTGGTGCTGCTGATGGACGAGCCGTTCTCGGCCGTCGACCCGATCGTCCGGGCCCGTCTCCAGGAGGAGTTCCTCCGCCTCCAGGCCGAGGTCCGCAAGACGATCGTGCTGGTCACCCACGACCTCGACGAGGCGGTCCGGCTCGGTGACCGGATCGCCGTGCTCTCGCAGGGCGGGCACCTGGAGCAGTACGACACGCCGGCAGCCCTGCTCGGCGACCCCGCCACCCCGTTCGTACGCGAGTTCGTCGGGGCCGACCGGGGCATCCGCCGGCTCGCGGTCACCCCCCTGACCCGGGAGGCGCTGGACCCGGTGCCCGGCGACGCCGCGGCGGACCTGCCCACCGTCGGACTGGACGGCTCCGCGTACGACGCGCTGGCGGTGCTGCTCACCTCTGGACAGGACCGGCTCGTGGTGACCGACGAGGGCCGGCCGGTGGGAGCGCTCAGCCGACAGCGCCTCCTCGACCTCGGCAACCCGACGAACTGACCGGGCCGACCCCGCTCGGGCGGCCTGCACGGTGTCCAGCCGAGCGGTCAGGCCGGTGCGTGCGGCCGAATCACGCCCGGCCGCCGAGGCTGGCGGTGCCGATGATCCACCCGGAGAGGAAGCCGTAGCCGGCGCCCTCGCTGGCCCCCCGCAACGCCGCCAGCAGCGACGGCTCCGGGCCGAGTAGCGCCGCCAGTACGGCGGCCAGCCCGCCGGCCAGCACGTACGCGGCCCAGCCGGAGAAGAACTGGCTGACCGAGCCGGGCACCCGGGCCACCTGGGCGGCGGGCAGCAGGTACAGCAGGGCCACCGCGAGGATCACCAGCAGGACCGCCCGCACGTCGGCGGCGAACAACCCGCCGGGCTGCCCGTCCGCGTCCAGCCGCCAGGCCGGCCAGGCGAGCACCCGCAGGTAGAAGGCGACGCCCGACTCCGGGTCCGTCTGGGTGCCGGCCCACCGGGTGTACAGCGGGCTGCCACACAGGCCGACCAGGAACAGCACGGCGAGGGCGCCGGTGCCGGCGGCCGTCCCGTAGCGGCTGACCGGGCCGGTGCGGTGGAAGAGTGCCATGATCCGCCCAGTGCCCGACCCGGCCGACCGGGCAAACCTGGGCTGCCCCGACCGGCTCAGTGCTTCAGCAGGTAGTCGATGAAGGCTGCCCGCAGCAGCGGCGCCGACTCCTCGTAACCGTGACCCGTCAGCTCCCGCCACAGCGCGGCGGCCTCGTCGATCGTCGGGCCGATCGAGTTGGGCGCGCCGTCCAGGACCGTCGCCTCGTCCGCGTTCGGCAGACGCCGCAGCACCGACCAGAAGAAGCCCACGTCGCGATGCTCCCGCGCCCGGGCGAACGCCCGCTCCCGCAACTCCTCGGTGGACAGCAGGTCGAGCTCCTGGAACGAGGCTCCGCCGGGGGTGGCGGCAGGTGTGTCGGTCATGCCGCCGAGCCTAACCGTCGAGATCAGCTCCGGCTCGCGGACGCGACACGGCTCACCGGTCATCGGCGTCCCACCGGCGCGGGCCGTCCTCCCAGCGCGGATCCCGCCACGGATCGACCTGCTGGGGCGCGGCGGGCGTCGGCAGCGTCGGGGGCCAGTTGTCGACCGGCTGCGACAGCGGCACGGTCCAGCCCGTGCTGATCGTGCCGTCGCCGACCGGTTCCGGCCTGTCGGTGCTGCCCGGACGGGGCCGCCCGAACGTCTCGACCAGTCGGGTGACCAGCAGCCCGATGCCGAGCGCCACACCGCCGACCGTCCAGGTGTCCACCGTCCAACCGCGCGCCCGCGCGTACGCCTGGAAGACGGCGACCAGGCCGACCGCCAGCAGGGTCCCGAACACAGCGCCCCGGCGGCCGAACGCGCTGGTGCCGGCGAGCAGGGCCACCCCGATCGCCAGCACGGTCCAGTCCAGCCCGGGCGTCGGCGCGACCGGCCCGGGGCCGTTGGCGGCGAGCAGCACTCCGGCGAGCGCGGCCAGCACGGTCGAGCCGACCAGCGCGACGGCGGTGACCACGGCGGCCACCACTCCCCGGCGGCGGGCCGGATCCGTGACCGGCCGGTACCGGCCGACCAGCCGACGGATCGCCCGGATCGCGCCGAACAGCCCTCCGAGGACCGCGACCGCCGCGAACCCGGCGAAGAGATAGCCGGCGCTACGCCCCGGGTCGTAGTCGCCCTGCACCAGCACGGGCGCCGACCGGCGTTCGATGTACACCACCACGCCGGCGGCGCCAGCCAGGCTGGCGGCCCAGCCGGGCACGTGCAGCACCACCACGGCCAGCGCCAGCGCCAGCCCGCCCAGCGCGGCGACCGCGATGGCCGGGCCCACGGAGTCCCGCAGGCCCTGGTCGCCCTGCTCCGCGTAGTGCAGTGCGGCGGCGACCGCGATCGGCCCGACGGCCAGGTTCGGGGCGGCGGTGCGCAGGCTCAGCCCGGCGGCGAGAGCGAGCAACCCCAGCCCGACCGCACCGACCAGCAGCGTCCGCAGGCCGGCGCCGCGCAGCGCGGCCGGGTCGGCCCGCCAGAGCAGCCAGCCCAGGACGGCGAGACCGACCAGCAGCAGGATCTCCCAGAACACGTGCACGCCGACCCGGTCCCGGCCGGGCTCGCCGTGGGTGGGGTCGTCGAAGACGTTCTCCAGAACCGCGGCGGGCACCCCGGACGAGGGCTCCACCGACCGGTCCCGGCCCGTTTCTTCGTACGCCATGACGCTGCCTCCCCGCTGGCCGGCCCTCCCCGGTCCCGCGCGCGGACGGACCGGGGGCGGCCGTTGCTCTCCGGTCGCAGGCACCGTACCCGCGCCCGGAGCCGGGCGTAACCCCCTGCTCAGCGCTGGCCGGGGCGGCTCTCCCGCTGGTCGGGCTCGCGCTCGTCGTCCGGGCGCTCCGGCACCCGGCAGGAACGCTCCAGCCAGAGTGCGGCGCCGACCAGCGCCAGTGAGGCGAGCAGGCCGCCCCCGGCGGCCGGACGATCCTCCGTGGCGGCCCGGGTGGTCTCGACGAAGAGCCAGCCGGTGAGCCCCGCGTAGAAGCCGGCGAAGATGGACGCGGCCAGCGCCGACGCCTTGGCGAGCACCACGAACCGGGCCACCATCAGCGGGTTCACCGGATCCCGGCCGGGCTTGCGCTCGATGCGGCCTCTCGTGTTGACCGCCGCGTACCCCTCCAGCACGGCGAGCCCGGCCAGCGTCACCACCGGCAGCCAGGGCAGCCGGGGGATGCCGCTGTAGTAGAGGGTGCTGATCAGCAGCCACGCCACCGCCGCCGCGGCCAGGGCGGCCACGACCAGAGTGGAGATGCGGGTGGGGCCCATCCGTGACCGGTCCGGGCCCGGCCCGCCCGGTGGTGGGGACTTCGCCTGCGTCATGCCGGCCGGCTCCGCTCGGTCATGCCGTCGACTCTAACGCCAACTCCGGCCGGGGACGCAGATCCAGCGCGTCCCGGGCCGCCGGGCCGGTGGTGAGCAGGTCGGTCAGCCAACCGTGCCCGGGCAGCCGCCCGTACGGCTGGATGTCGATCCACGGCCGCAGCACGAAGGCGCGCAGGTGCGCCCGGGGGTGCGGCAGGGTCAGCTCGGGGTCGTCGCTGAGCACCGGCTCGTCGTCGTCACCCCAGACCGCGATCACGTCCACGTCGAGGGTGCGTGGCCCGAACCGCCGCTGTGGGTCACGGACCCGGCCGGCAGCGCGCTCCGCGGCCCGCGCCCGCTCCAGCCAGTCGCGCGGGGCGGCGGCGTCGTCCTGGGCCAGCAACACCGCGTTGAGGTACGCGGGCTGGTCGACGTCGCCCCACGGTGGAGTCTCGTACACCCCGGACAGCACCAGCACGCTGTCGCCGAGCGTGGCGACGGCCGTACGCAGATGGCCCAGCCGGTCGCCCAGGTTGCTGCCGAGCGACAGCACGGCCCTGGTCACCGGGCGCGCGCCCGGGTCATGGTGACGGCGACGTCGGTGAACGTGTGCGGCACCGGGGCCTCCGGCTTGTGCACGGTGATCGTGGCGGTGTCGACCCGCTCGTCGGCCAGGCAGACCGTGAGCAGCCGGTCCGCGAGGGTCTCGATCAGGTTCACCGGCTCACCGGTCACCACCGCGACCAGGCGTTCGGCCAACTCGCCGTAGTGGACGGTGGCGGTGACGTCGTCGCTGGCGGCGGCCGGGGCGAGGTCCAGTTCGAGGATCGCGTCGACCACGAAGTCCTGCCCCTGGGCGCGTTCGAAGTCGTACACCCCGTGCCGGCCGCGGGCCCGCAGGCCGGTGAGCTGGATCCGGTCGGTCATCGCATCCCCTCTCGCCGGTCGGCCACCCGACCGGTCGCTGCCGCGGCCGTCGGGCGCACCCGACGTGGGCCGGTCATTCGGGCCGCCCCGGACCGACCCGCGTGGGGGCCAGGCGCGGACGCCCGGTGGCGACCCACACGGCGAGCGCGTCGGCGGTGGCGCGCACGTCGTGCACGCGTACCCCCCAGGCGCCCGCCGCCACGGCCAGCACGCTGGTGGAGACGGTGGCCGCCTCCCGCTGCGCGGTGGGCCGCGGCGTGCCGTCCGGGGCGGCGAGCAGCCGTCCGAGATAGGACTTGCGGCTGGCCCCGAAGAGCAGCGGGTACCCCAGGTCCAGCAGCTCCGGCAGGCGGGCGCTGAGCTCCCAGTTGTGTGCGGCCGTCTTGGCGAAACCGAGGCCGGGGTCGACGACGATGCGGTCGGCCGCCACACCGGCGGCCAGCGCCGCGTCGATCCGCTGGGCCAGTTCGGCCCGGACGTCGGCCACCACGTCGGTGTAGCTGGCCAGCTCGCGCATCTGCCGGGAGTGACCCCGCCAGTGCATCAGCACCCAGGGGCAGCCGGCGTCGCGGACCACCCGGGCCATGTCCGGGTCGGCCAGCCCGCCGGAGACGTCGTTGACCACCGCCGCGCCGGCGCCCAGGGCGGCCTCGGCGACCCGTGCCCGGCTGGTGTCGATGCTGACCCGCACCCCGGCGGCGGTCAGCTCCCGGATGACCGGCAGCACCCGGTCGGCCTCGGTTTCCGAGTCGATCCGCTCGGCGCCCGGGCGGGTCGACTCGCCGCCGACGTCCACCAGGTGCGCCCCGGCGTCGCGCAGACGGACGCCATGTCCGACGGCAGCGTCGAGGTCGGCGTACCGTCCGCCGTCGGAGAAGGAGTCCGGCGTGACGTTGAGGACGCCCATCACCACCGGGCCCGGAGCCCGTACCAGATCGGTCACGACTAGACGGTACCGGTCGCGGCGACGGCGCCCACCGACCCGGGTCGGCCCTCGCCTCACCACCCCTGACGTGCGCATTGGAACAGGTGTACGATCGGTCGTCCGGGCACGATCGGGCAGTCCCGTCACGGCTTGTCGCAATCCGGGGCGGCCCGTACGCTTTGGAATTGGCCAGCATCGAGATGGCGAAGCGTGGAGGGAGGGCCGAAGCGGGGAAAATCCGCCCAAAGCTCGCCACTCTCCGTGGTGAGTAACGAACGCAGGGTCGAGAACGCTGCGCCCTGCGAGCACATTTCCCGCCAGGCTTGCCTATTGCACCGCCGCGGCACCGCCGGCCGCGCTATGGGGAGGTTCCAGTGATCGCCTTCGAGCTCATGGAGACGGCGTCGTCCGGCGTCGCCCACGCGCTCTCCACCCTGGCGTCGGCTCCACTCGCCGAGCCGGCACCGAAGGGGATCGACACCAACAGTGTGGTCACCTTCTTCGCCAGCAAGATCGCGCCGATCCTGCTGGCAGTCCTGGGCGTCATCTTCATCGGCCGAGCCAGCCGGGGCGAGATCTCCAAGGTCCTGACCAGCTCCGCCATCGCCATCGTCGGGCTGGCCTTCATCGCCGGCGCGGCCACACTCTTCTTCGTCGGCGATTACCTGATCGACCTGGTCTTCGAATAGGCGCGGTCATCAGATGCGGCTGCGCACCGACGACGACATCTACCGGGCCCGCCTGGTCTACCTCGGGCCGCCCGG
Organism: Micromonospora yongxingensis; assembly: GCF_052601155.1. Taxonomy (NCBI): domain Bacteria; kingdom Bacillati; phylum Actinomycetota; class Actinomycetes; order Micromonosporales; family Micromonosporaceae; genus Micromonospora; species Micromonospora yongxingensis. The sequence continues at coordinate 148,746 of NZ_JBQXEO010000001.1, read as the reverse complement.
TTACACCCTTCCGGTCCATCTGCCGTACGCCCAGTACGGGCTCTTCATGCTGCTCGTCCCCCTCTACATGTTCATCCACTGGCTGTTCACGCTGAATGTCGAGCTGTTCCCCGCCTGGGAGATCGCCCTCGCCATCGTGACCACGTCGTTCATCTTCCGGCACGTCGACCCGGATCGGCCGGCGCGGGTTGTCATCCGCACCGCACTGACCGACTGGCGACGCACCCGGGAGCCGGCGATCGAGCAGCGCGACCCGCGCCTGGTCGGCAGCCGGATCAGGATTCGGGAGGAGCTGGCATGACCGGGCGTACGCCGATCGGTCCGTCGCACGATGCGGGTGAGGCGGTCGCATGAGTCGCTCTTCCACGCCGGGGTCCCCGGCCGGCCGCCCGGCCGGGCCGGCAGGTCACCGTGCGCAGTCGTTTGACTACACCGACGCCGAGGACGAGGTGGCGCTGGATCCCGCGCTGGTGACCTCTCCCGGTCACGGCGCGGTCGGCGTCTTCCAGGCGCCCCGACCGGTGCCGCGCCGGACGCCACCCGCCGAGCCCACCGCCGTGTCGGCCGGCGAGAACGCCGACATCGACTCCCCGTTCCTGGACCTCTTCGGCGCGTCCCGGCCCGGCGGAGCACGGGCCGTGACCGCCGGCCCGGCCACCCGGGAGCAGCCGGCGATCCCCCAGCAGCCGCCCGCCGCCCAGCCGACCCGTCGGGTGCCCGACTCAGAGCCATCATGGACAGCCGACCAGTCCACCGACGTCGGACGACCCGTCGAGCCGCGGCGCCCGGCCGGCCGTCCCGCCGTCGAGTCCCGGGTGCCACACCAGGCCGGCGACCGGCTGCCGATGCTCCGCCCACCCCACGAGCCCGACCCGACCGCCGGAGGCGCATCGCCGTCCTCGGCCAACGGTCCGGCGACCCTGCCAGCCAACCCGGCGCCTTCGGAGCGGGCGGCCGAGCCGGCCAGCGCCGTACCGGCGGACCGGCCCGCCCTGGAACCCGCGCCGAGGCGTGGCGCCCCGGGCCGGCCCACCGCGGTCGGTGCCGAGCAGACCGGGCGGGAGGTGGCCACACCCCGCCAGCGCCCGGCGGCCCGGCCGGACAAGCCGACCCGGGTCCGCGCCCCGAAGATCAAATTCGGGGACCGGGACCCGTCGGTCGAGCTGGCCATCACCGAGATCGCCGGCCACCTGACCTTCACGCCGAACACCGTCACCGCCTGGTACTGGCTACCCGAGGTGCGCTGGGCCTTCCGGCCCGACGCCGAACGCGAGGCGCTGCTGTCGGCGATCTCCGAGCAGTACGCCGGCCTGGCCGGCTTCCGGCTGCACCTGCGCCGCACCACCCGCCCGTTCCCCGCCGACGAGTGGGCGCGCACCATCGACGCACACACCCCGGCACCGCTTCCTGACGTGCCCGGCACCGCCGGCTGGGCCGACCACCTGGTCGCCGCGCAGCGGCACCTGATGGCGGTCAACCACGCCGAGGGTCAGACCTACCTCGGCGTCACCTTCGCCCGCCGGTCGCTCGGCGACTCGCTCACCGAGCGGTTGCTGCGCACCTTCGGCCGGGGCACCGCCGAGGGCGAACGCCGCAAGCTGGGCCGCACCGTCGAACAGTTCGACGAGGTGCTCGGCGCGTTCGGCATGCGCGGCCGACGCGTCACCGCACAGGAGCTGGAATGGCTGCTCTACCGGTCGGTGGCGCTGTGCATGGCACCGCCCGGCCGGCTCTCGCCCGTGACCGACGGGCGCTGGGAACGCGGTGACCTGCTCGCCATGACCGAACAGGTCGAGCGCTACCGCACCCCGTACGGCTCGACCGTCAAGCTGGTCAACCGGATGACCGGCGAGGAACGGCACGTCGCCGTGCTCGCCGTCGGCCGGATGGAACCCCTGGAGATTCCGGAACGGCACGAGCCCTGGCTGCACTTCCACGAGCGGCTGCCCTGGCCGATGGAGATCTCCACCCGGGTCGACATCCTCGGCTCCGGCGACTCGTTCCGCAATCTCGAACACCGGCTCCGGATGATCCGCTCCCAGCAGCTCGACTACGCCGAGCACGGCATCGACGCCCCGCCCGAGCTGGAACGACTGGCCAAGCGGGCACTGGTGATCGGCGACGAGATGACCACCGGGCTGCCCGTCGACTCGGCCCGCGCCCACGGCTGGCACCGCATCGCGGTCGGCGGCCGGACCAGGGAGGAGTGCCTGGAGCGGGCCCGCCGGCTCATCCAGCTCTACTCCCGGGAGCTGCGCATCTCGCTCCAGCACCCGAAGAACCAGGACTGGCTGGCCCGCGAGTTCATCCCCGGCGAGCCGATCGCCAACACCGGCTACGTCCGCCGGATGCCCGTCCCGCTGCTCGCGGCCGCGCTCCCCCAGGCCGCCTCCAACGTGGGCGACCGGCGGGGTGACCTGATCGGCCGCACCGCGGGCACCTGCCGCCGGCCGGTCTTCCTCGACCTGCACTTCCCCATGGAGGTACGGGAACGCTCGGGGCTCGCGGTCTTCGTGGCCGAGCCGGGCGGTGGCAAGTCCACCCTGCTCGGCGCGCTCGGCTACCTCGCCGCCCGACGGGGCGTCCAGGTGACCCTGCTCGACCCGTCCGGGCCGCTGGCCCGGCTCTGCGCCATGCCCGAGCTACGGCCGTACTCCCGGGTGCTGAACCTGACCGGGTCGGAGCACGGCACCCTGGCGCCGTACTCCCTCATCCCGACGCCACTCCGCAGCGAATTCGGTGCCGGGGCCGCCGGTGACCGGGAGTTCGAGATCGCGGTCTCCAACGCGCGGGCCGAACGGCGGATGCTCGTCCAGGACATCTGCATGATGCTCGTGCCACCGCAGGTGGCCCGGGAGGCGTCCACCGCCACCCTGTTCCGGCACGCGGTCCGCCAGGTCCCCGCCGAGGAGACGTCCACGCTGGACGACGTCGTGAGCTGCCTCGGGCGGCTCGACGACGACGCCGGCAAGGAACTGGCCAACCTGCTGCTGGACACCGCCGAGATGCCGCTGGCCATGCTCTTCTTCGGCCGGCCACCGGAAGGGCTGCTCGGCGCGGACGCGGCCCTCACGGTGATCACCATGGCCGGGCTGCGACTGCCCGACCTCAAGATCGAACGGGAGTACTGGTCCGCCGAGGAGGCACTCGCCCTGCCGATGCTGCACACCGCGCACCGGCTCGCCGTCCGACGCTGCTACGGCGGGTCGATGTCCTCGCGCAAGCTCGTCGGCCTGGACGAGGCCCACTTCATGGAGGGCTGGCGGTCAGGCCGATCGTTCCTGGTCCGACTCGCCCGGGACTCCCGCAAGTGGAACCTGGCCGCCCTCGTCGCCTCCCAGAACCCACGCGACATCCTCGGCCTCGACGTCCAGAACCTCGTCTCCACCGTCTTCGTCGGCCGGATCGCCGAGGACGCCGAGATCGCCTCCGAAGCGCTACGGCTGCTGCGGGTGCCGGTCAACGACGGTTACGAAGCCACCCTGGCCTCGCTCTCCGCCGCCGACACCAGCTCGTCCAACCGGCTCGGCTTCCGCGAGTTCGTGATGCGCGACGTCGACGGGCGGGTGCAGAAGGTCCGCGTCGACGTCTCGTACGTCGAAGGGCTGCTGGACCACCTCGACACGACGCCCGCCGCGATCGCCGCAGCGGCCGGAGTGCTGCCGAGCATCCCCCTGCCGGATCTGGAGGCGTGACATGGCGAGGGCCCGGGCACGGATCGCGGCGTTCCTGCTCGCCCTCGGCGTACTGGCCGGGGCCTCTCTCACCTGGCCACTGATCGGCGCGGAGGCCGCGGCCGCCGCCCCGCCGGCCGCCCAGGCCCGCGCCGACCTCTGCACGACCCAGGAGTGGCAGGCCGACTTCCGGGCCTGCGTGAACAAGCTCAAGGAGGTCAGCGAGACCGAGGTCACCTGCCGCAACGCACCGACCCCCGGAACGCCGGACTCGGGCCTCGCCGGGTGGTTCGCCGGTCGGCCGGACTCCGCCAAGCAGCCCGGCCCGAAGGGGCTCTACAGCGACTACGGCTATGCCGGCTACAGCTATCCGACGTACGACATCCCCGGCGGCTGTGCGTCGTCGGTCCTGCACCCGGACTACAAGTTCACCACCACGGTGGCCAACGGCGAATTCATGATCGCCACCGCGATCATCGGCGCCTCGAACGCGCTGCGGGAGCGGGCCTGGGACCCGAGTTCGATGTGGGGTTGGGCCGATCCCCTGGTCGAGCAGGCGACCAAGGCCGTCTACCAGAAGGTGTTCAGCGTCTTCGGAATCGTCACGCTCTGCGTAGTGGGGCTCTACCTGCTCTGGCGCTCCCGTCAGTCGGACATGAGCAACGCCATGACCACCGCTGGTTGGGCGTTGCTGGTCATGGTCGCGGTCACCGCGCTGGCCGCCTGGCCGGTCAAATCCGCGAACATCGCCGACGGCACCCTGGTCACCACACTGGGCGTAGTGCACGGCGCCGTCGGTCCGGCAGCTCGGGACACCCCGCCAGATCAGTGTGACGATCCAAATCCTGAGGCTTGTAAGGACAACCGACCGCCCGCTGTGCGGGCCAGCGACACCGCCACCGAGGCGATGCTCTACCGCAACTGGCTGCGCGGGGTCCTCGGCTCGGCCGACAGCGAGACCGCCCGCAAGTACGGCCCCGCGCTCTACGACGCCAAGTCCCTCTCCTGGGAGGAGGCGGAGAAGCTGCGCGCCAACCCGGCCACCCGGAACGCGACGATCAAGGCGAAGCAGCAGCAGTGGGCACGGGTGGCTCAGCAGATCCAGACCGAGGATCCGGAGGCGTACGAGTACCTCCAGGGGGTGCGGGACATGGACCGGGTCGGTGCCGGCTTCATCGCCGTCCTGGCCTCGGTGCTCTTCGCCATGTTCGACCTGACCGCGTCGCTGCTGGTCCTCCTCGGTTTCCTGATCTTCCGGTGGGCGGTGATCGCGGCGCCGATCCTCGGCACCGTCGGCCTGCTCCGGCCCGCCAGCGCAGGGCTGCGGCGGCTCGCGAACGCCGTGGTCGCCGCAGTCTTCAACATCGCTATCTTCGGCACCGGGGCGGCCATCTATCTGTTCGCAGTTGATCTGATCATGAGCACACCCACCCTGCCCGGCTGGCTCCAGGTGGTGCTGGTCTGGCTCTGCGGTGTGGTCGGCTGGCTGCTGCTGCGGCCGTACCGGCGGATCACGCAGCTCGGAGGCAAGGACAGCAGCGAGGCGGTCAGCTCGGCCGGATCCTGGCACCGCCGGTTCTTCCGGGACATGCGGACCGCCGCGCGGCTGGACGTGGCGGAACCCGGCGGTACGGCAGAGCCGATCGGGGGACGTCGTCAGTCGCCGGTCGCCGAGCGGACCTCGCTGCGCCCGGAGGCACGGCAGGAAGACGCCGGCTCCGCACCGACCCGCCCGACGGACGGCCAGCGCACCGGTACCGGGCGCCCGGACGGTAAGGAGCGTGCGGACGAGGTGCCAGCGGAGGAGACGGGCGGTCAGAACCGCCCGGTCCCGCCCCGGCCCCGCCGCCGGCAGCCGGCGACCTGGACCGAGCCGGACGTGCCGGCCGAGAACCCGTCATTCGTGGTCTACCGACCGGGCTCCGTCGAACAGACACCGGACCGCCCCGGACCACGGGTGCGCTCAGAGGCGCGGTGACGACGATGCGACGGGCACTGGAGTTTCTGGTCACCCGGGTGCTGCGGTCGCGGCTCGGGGTGGCGCTGGTGATCGCGCTGCTCGTCTTCGGCGTACTCGGAGCGGCCCGTCTGGTCTCCGGCCCCGGCGACCCGGGGATCGGGTTGAGCAACCGACCGAACCAGCCGATCACCACTGTTGATCCCACGGCCGGCGACGACGGTCTGATCGCCACCGACGCACCGCCGTCGCCGGTGACCCGGCCCGGCGACCGCACGCCCGAACAGACCGCCGACCGGTTCGCCGCCGCCTGGCTCGGCCGGCCCGGAATGACCGCCGAGCAGTGGCAGACCGGCCTGCGGCCGCTCTCCACCCCGGCGCTGACGGAAAAGCTGGACGGGGCCGACCCCGGCGGAGTCCCGGCCGAGGAGGTCACCGGGCCGCCGGTGGTGCAGTCGCGTACCGAGACGTTCGTCGAGGTGCTGCTGCCTCTCGACACCGGTCGACTCCGACTGGAACTGGTCGCCGCGGACGGCGGTTGGCTGGTTGACGTTCTGGACTGGGAGCGCCCATGAACGACGGCAGGGCCACCACCCCCCTCCGCCGGCCACTGCGGGTCGGCGTTCTCGCTTCGGTGCTGACCGGGGTGCTGCTTCTGCTCTGCTGCACCGGCGGCACCGCGGCCTTCTTCCTCAGTGGTCTCAGCGGTGACGCGGAGGACGGGGACACTCTGGCCAACGAGGACTGCGGCCCCGCGCGGCCGGTCAACATCGCCGGCAAGCTGCCACGGTTCACCGAGTACGGCGACGCCCAGGTCCGTAACGCCGCGATCATCATCAAGGTCGGCCAGGACATGGGGGTGCCCTCGCGGGGATGGGTGATCGCCCTGGCCACGGCGATGCAGGAGTCCGGCCTCCGCAACCTGGCGAACAGTGGAGTGCCGGCGTCGCTGGCCCTGCCGCACGAGGGCGTCGGCGCTGACCACGACTCACTGGGCCTGTTCCAGCAGCGGCCAGGTTGGGGCACGGTCGCCGAGCGGATGACTCCTGCGTACACGGCCCGCAAGTTCTACGAGAAGCTCGTCGGGGTGCGGAGCTGGCGACAACGACCGCTGACCGCTGTCGCGCAGCAGGTCCAGATCAGCGCCTACCCGGACGCCTACGCCAAACACGAGGAGTTGGCCAGCCGGATGGTGAACGCGTTGTCCGGCGGCGCGGCCCGCACCGTTGAGATCAACGGCAAGGCGATATGCGACGCGGCCGAGGGTGGCCAGATCGCCGCCTCCGGCTGGACTGCCCCGATCCCCGGTCGAGTGGGCTCCGGCTTCCGGACCGCCAGCCGGCCTGGCCACGACGGGGTCGACATAGCGGCAGCCAAGGGCACCGAGATCCGGGCTGCGGCCTCCGGGCGGGTGCTGGTCGCCGAGTGTGACCCGGACAACAACAATCGGCGGGACTGCGACGTGGACGGGTACCCCGACAAGGGTGGCTGCGGCTGGTTCGTCGACCTGCAGCACGCCGGTGGCTACATCACCCGGTACTGCCACATGGTGGTCAAGCCCCGCGTCCAGCGCAATCAGATGGTGGCGGCCGGCGAGGTGATCGGCCAGGTGGGCAGCAGCGGCAACTCCTCCGGTCCGCACCTGCACTTCGAGGTGCACCTACGCAACGACCGGACCAGCCGTGGTGCCATCGACCCAAATCAGTTCATGCGTGCGCGGGGTGCCCCGCTGCGCCGGCCGGCGTGAGGTCGTCGAAGGCATGAACGAACCCCTGCCGGACCCGTTCGCGGACCAGCCCGACTGGGCGCCCCGGCCACCCCGACCGCTGGCGATCGTGCCCGCCACCGAGCGGGTGGAGCTGCGTGGGCGGCGCGTGCTGGTCGGGCTTCCCGGGCTGGGCTGGCGGGGAGATCTGCGAGCCGACGACCGAGTGGTGCAGGGTGCCCGGACCTACGTGCCGGTGATTCCCGAGCACGAGTGGTACCGGGCCGAGGCCGATCAGGTCGAGGTGTTCGCGCCACTGGTCCCGGTGGACCGGGTCTGGGTGGAGACGGTCGGCGACCGGCCGGGCCAGGATCCCACCCCCAGCAGCACCGGCATCCGGCTGGTCTCGCTCGACGGCCCGGCTCACCGGTCCCCCACCCCGGTCTTCGAGGCGGACGCGGTGACCGGGCGCCGGGTGGTGCATGTCGAGGGCACCCAGGAGCACCGCGACCTGCGCGCGGTCACCGAGACCTATTCCGGTGCCGAGGGAGACATCTGCGTCCGGATCACGCCCGAGGTGGAGTGGTACCGCTGGGCCTGGCGCGGCCAGTCACCCACCACCCTGGAGGTCCCGGTCCATCTGCTGTGGATCGAGTGACGTCAACCGGCGCGTGTGCCGCCGCAGACCCGCCAGCCATCCTTGTCTTCGACAACGCTGAACACCCAGTTCTCTCGCCGGCTGCTCCTGGGAACGCCATCGGCAGAGCCGGCAATGGTGAGCGTCGTACCGACGGACTCGCCCTCACTGGACGGAGTCCTGGTCAGCGGACCCCAGCTGACTCGCACGACCACGTCAAACTTCGTCTCACGCTGCTCGACCTCAAGACGGAGGTCCCGCATGGCCTGAAGCTCAGCACCGCCGCCGTCACAAGTGAAGAGATCGGCCCTCGTGTCGTTGCGATCCACGAGGAACGCGCGTAGATAGTTGTCCACCACCACGTCCGGCGCACTGCGGTCCGGGGCCGAGGCGCGGTCGTACAGCACATAACCGGTGATGAGAGCGCCGACGCAGAGCAGGGCGAGCACCCCACCGACCACCGTGAGCACCGTCCGCATCCGACGGCGCGGCGGCTGCGGCGCCGGCGTGGCCGGGGCCGGTGGCAACTGCTCGGACGGTGTCCGCTGGGCCGGTACGCGGGAGACCTGGGAACCGGCGGGGGGCTGCACTGATTCCACCTCCTGAAGTTATCGGCTGGACGCCCCGGAGCCAATGCCTCAGATCCAGCGGATCGTGACGGACCCCTCCCCACCGGTGAGATCCACGACAACACCGGCGCACCGCCGTGGCACCTCCCGGAGGAGCGGCTCCGGCTGGGATACCGTCTCTGATCGGGGAGGGGTTGCCAACCTCGGGCAGAGGGGGTGGACGCGGTGGCCGGTCCGAAGGCACGCACGAACCGCGCCGCAGCTCTGCACCGCCGGGCGGCGGCTGTCGCGACCGCTGCCGCCGGCATCCTCGACGAGACCCGACCCGCCCCTGCCGATCAGCGTCGCCAGTACGAGGTGGCGGACCGGCTGCGGGCCGTGGCGGCAGGGCTGGCTCCGGGCTGGTCGGGCGCCGCACTGGACTCGCTCACCGTGGACGTCCCGGCGGGCGACGGCCCACCGCCCTTCGTCCGGGTCGGCACGGCGGCGCCGCTGGACGATGCCCGTTTTCCCGCTCTGGTGCCGCTGTTCGGCACCGGGCACCTGTGCGTCGACACCGATGCCCGGGAGCCGCGGGTGGCGGGGTTGCTGCGGGCCGTGCTGCTGCGGTCGCTGGGCGGGGCGCCGGCGGGTGCCCTGCTGGTCCGCGCGGTGGACGCCACCGGTGCCGTGCTCGCCCCGTTCGGGGCGCTGGCCGACGCCGGCCTGTTGCCGCCTCCGGCGGTGGACGTGGCGGGCCTGCGCGCGGTGCTGACCGAGGCGGAGCAGTGGGTCACCCCGGGTGCGAGCGGACCGCGTCGACATGACCGGACACTGCTGCTGGTGGTCGCCGCGCTTCCGGAGCGGACCGGCCCCACCGACCTGGCACGGATCGAGGCGCTGGCCGAGCGGGGCCCGTCGGCCGGGCTGCACCTGGTGGTCGCCGGTTGGCCTCCCGCCGGGCGGGCACCGCTGCCGCACGCCACACCACTGGTGCTGCGCAACGCGTACGCGCTGCTCGGCGATCCACCGGCGGCGTCGTTCGCCAGCCCTGGCGCCGATGCGCCGGGCGGGCTGAACTCGCCGGTCTTCGTCGAGGCGGATCCGCCGGCGGAACTGGTGGACGCGGTCTGCCGGCGGCTCGCCGCGCAGGTGGAGGCGGGCTCCCGGTTGGCCCTCTCGGATCTGCTTCCGGTGACGGGTGAGCAGCTGTGGGGTTCGGATCCGGTGGACGGGTTGACCACCACGGTCGGTGACGCCGGTGGCAGGCAGGTGTCGCTGGGTTTCACCGAGCTGACCCCGCACTGGCTGGTGAGTGGCCGGTCCGGGGCGGGCCGTGCCGCGTTCCTGACGACCGCGCTGCTCGGGCTGGCGGCCCGGTACGGCCCCGACGACCTGGCGCTCTACCTGGTGGATCTCGGCGACGGCGAGTCCTTCGTGGAGTTCCTGCAGACCGAGCGGGACCGGTCCTGGGTTCCGCAGGTGCGGGCCGCCGCGATGGCCGCCGACCGGGAGTACGTCCGGGACCTGCTCGACCAGTTGACGGCCGAGGTGCAGCGCCGCGCGGACGCGGGCGCACGGGCCGGTGGGCAACGGTTCGCGGAGTTGCGCCAGCACAAGCCGCTGGCTCGGATCGTCTGTGTGCTGGACAATGTGCCGCTGCTCTTCGCCGAGCGGGACCGGCTGGCCGCGGAGGTGGCCGCCCAGCTGGACGGGTTGGCCCGCACCGGCCGGGCGTACGGCGTCCACCTGGTGCTGGCCGGCGCGGGTGAGTTGGGGTTGAGTGCCCGCGCGGACGCCGGGCACCGGGATTCGGTGCTGGGGCAGTTCCCGGTGCGGGTGGCGTTGCCGGGCGGCGGCCCGGTGCTGGAGCCGACCAACGATTCGGCGGCCGGTCTGCCGGTGGGCAGCGCGGTGGTGAACACCGCTGGCGGGCTCGGCGGCCCTCGGGGCGCGATCCGTGGTCACGAACGGCTGATCCGCCACCCCGATCCGCAGGACCACCCGGAGGTGGTGGAGCGGCTGCGGCACGAGCTGTGGGGGGCCCGGCCGGCCGGGTCGGTGCCACCGGTGGTCTTCGCCGGCTATGCCCGGCCGCTGCTCGCCAACGATCCGCGACACCGGGCGGCGTTGGCCGGGCAGGCCCACGGGCCGGCCGCCCTGCTCGGCAGAGCGGTGGACGTGGCCCGCTCGACGGTCGCCGTACCCCTGGGTCCGGCTGCGGGGCGCAACCTGGCGGTGCTGGGGTCGGGTCCGGCGGCGGGTGGCCTGCTGGCGACTGCGGCCCGGAGCACCGGCGACCACCATCAGCCGGGCACGGCCCGGTTCCTGGTGGCGGCGCCGGACCCGGGCGCCCGACCGCTGGCGGAGTCGTTGACGGCGGAGCTGGCCGCCCGGCATCCGGCCACCATGGTCGACCTGTCGACGCTGCTCGCGGACGGGGACACGGCTCTGCCCACGTACCTCGTGGTCTTCGGGCTGGACCGGCCAGGCCCTCGGGAGCTGCCGGTGGACCGCCTGCGCGCGCTGCTGCGGGACGGACCGCCGGCGGGCCGCCACCTGCTGGGCTGGTGGCGGGCGGTGCCGCCGTTCGCCGCGCTGCTGGAGCCGGAGGGCGAGGTGGACAAGCTCGCCGCGGTGGCCGTGCTGGACGTGCCGACGGCCCAGCTCACCGCGGTCTTCGGTCGGCCGGTGGAGTGGCGGGCGCGCCCCGACCGGGCGGTGCTCTGGGATGGTCCGGACGAGCGGGGCACGGTCCTGGTGCCGTTCGCCGACGAGGCCGGGTGATCCGGTGGTGCGTGCGGGGGGTGTCGGCATGGGTCCGAAGACGACGGTGACCGGGCCGGGTCGGCAGCGGGTCGCCGAGCCCGGCGGGGACCTCGCGCCGGTCGGCGCGGAGCCGGTGCCGGCCTGGTCGGAGTACCTCGCCGCCGCCCGCCAGTTGGACGGGGTACGTCGCAGCGCGGCGGCTGCCGCCGGTGAGCAGGCGCGCTCGGCGGAGGCTGCCCGGGAGGAGCTGACGATCGTCCGCACCGGTCTGGCGAGCCAGCAGGAGCGGCTGCGTGAGCTGGGCGTACCGGCGATCTCGCTGGTGCCGTCCCCACCGGAGCTGACCGAGGCCGCCCGGTCGATGGCCGGCGGCCCGGCGGCCGTGCTGGCGGCGCTGCGCGTGGCACGCGGGCAGGCCGAGGCGGCGGACGCGGCACTGGCCGCGCGCCGTCGGGTGCGCCCGGGGTCCTGGCCCGCGCGGCCCCGCAACCTCCTGGTGTACGGGCCGTTGGCGCTGTTGGTACCCCTGATCCAGGTCGTGGTGTACGTGGCGACCGGCGCGGGCGCGGCAAGCGTGGCCGCGTTGATCTGTGGGCTGCCGATGCCGGCGGTCGCCTTCGTGGCCGCCTGGGTGGGTGTCGGGCGGGTGTTCCGGGCCGGCCCGGGTGAGCGGCTGGATCGCACGGTGCGCTTCGGTGCGCTGGTCTGCCTGGTGCCGGCGGTGCTGGTCACGGCCGGCCTGTTGCTGGCCCTGCTGGCGGGCTGACCGACCGCACCGGGCCGGAGGGCGCGGGTTCGGAGACGAAACGGCCGGCCGTCCCGGAAGGGGTCGGCCGGCCGTTCGCGTGTCCGGTGTGTCAGCGGGGGATGATCAGCGCCATCGCCTCAGCCCGCGACTTGGAGTCCGTCTGCAGGATGCCGCGCACCGCCGACGTGATGGTCTTGGCTCCCGACTTCTGGATGCCGCGCATCGCCATGCACATGTGCTCGCACTCCAGCACGACCACGACGCCGCGCGGGGCGAGCTTGCTCATCAGCAGGTCGGCGACCTGGGAGGTGAGTCGCTCCTGCACCTGCGGCCGGCGGGCGAAGACCTCGACCAGCCGGGCCAGCTTGGACAGACCGGTGATCCGTCCGTCCGGCCCGGGGATGTAGCCGATGTGCGCGCTGCCGCGGAACGGCAGCAGGTGGTGCTCACAGAGGCTCATCACGTCGATGTCGCGGACGATCACCAGCTCTTCGTGGTTGGCCTCGAAGGTGGTACTGAGCACCTGGGCCGGGTCGACCCGCAGGCCGGCGAAGAGCTCGGCGTACGCCCGGGCGACCCGGGCGGGGGTCTGCTGGAGCCCGTCCCGGTCCGGGTCCTCGCCGACCGCGATCAGGATCTCCCGGACGGCCTTCTCGATCCGGCCGAGGTCGACGGCGTCCTCGACCGGGCGGCCGGTCAGCTTGCCGCTGATCAGCCGCGCGGCCACGTAGTCCAGCTCGTCGTCGCCGTCGGGTTCAGTCGCGGAGACGGCCAGCTCCCGGTGCGGGGAGCTGGCCGTCGAGTCGCTGCTCAGTGCGTACCGTCCGAGTTGTTCGATCCGGTGGAGCCGCCGCCGACCGCCGCCTGCGCGCCGTCGGCCTCGGCCTGTGCCTTGAGCTTGTCCTTCTCCGCGGGCGTGAGCACGGGCGGCTCGGTGGAGGGCTGGCGCTTGCCGAAGCCGTTGTACGGCGCCAGCGGCGGGCGCTTGACCACCCGCGCGCAGATCCGGGCCATGTCGGCGGTGGAGAGAGTCTCCTTCTCCATCAGCTCGAGCACGATGCTGTCCAGGACGTCCCGGTACTCGACCAGGATCTCCCAGGCCTCGTCGTGCGCCAGCTCGACCAGCGCCCGCATCTCGCCGTCGATCTCGGCGGCCACCGAGTCCGAGTAGTCCCGCTCGTGGCCCATGTTGCGGCCGAGGAACGGCTCGTCCCCGCTGGTGCCGTACTTGATCGCACCGAGCTTGGAGCTCATGCCGTACTGGGTGATCATCGCGCGGGCCAGTTGGGTGGCCTTCTCGATGTCGTTGCCGGCACCCGTGGTGGGCTCGTGGAAGACCAGTTCCTCGGCGGCCCGACCGCCCAGCGCGTACGCCAGGGTGTCGATCATCTCGGCGCGGGTCTGGGTGTACTTGTCCTCCGTGGGGAGCACCAGGGTGTGACCCAGCGAGCGGCCACGCGACAGGATCGTCACCTTGTGCACCGGCGCGGCGTGCGGCAGCGCCCAGGCGACCAGCGCGTGCCCACCCTCGTGGTACGCGGTGATCTTCTTTTCCTGGTCGCTCATCACCCGGGTCCGCCGCTGCGGACCGGCGATCACGCGGTCGATCGACTCTTCGAGCGAGTCGTTGCTGATCGCCCGCTGGTCCTTGCGGGCGGTGAGCAGGGCCGACTCGTTGATCACGTTGGCCAGGTCGGCGCCGCTGAAGCCCGGGGTGCGCCGTGCCACCGAGTCGAGGTCGACGTCGGGGGTGAACGGCTTGCCCTTGGCGTGCACCCGCAGGATGGCCTTGCGGCCCTCCATGTCGGGGGCGTCCACCGGGATCTGCCGGTCGAACCGGCCCGGACGCAGCAGCGCCGGGTCGAGGATGTCCGGCCGGTTGGTGGCCGCGATCAGGATGACCCCGCCCTTGGTGTCGAAGCCGTCCATCTCGACGAGCAGCTGGTTGAGCGTCTGCTCGCGCTCGTCGTGACCGCCGCCCATGCCGGCGCCACGGTGCCGGCCGACGGCGTCGATCTCGTCGACGAAGACGATCGCCGGGGCGTTCGCCTTGGCCTGCTCGAAGAGGTCACGGACCCGGCTGGCGCCGACACCGACGAACATCTCGACGAAGTCGGAACCGGAGATGGAGTAGAAGGGCACCCCGGCCTCGCCGGCGACCGCGCGGGCCAGCAGGGTCTTGCCGGTGCCGGGCGGGCCGAACAGCAGCACGCCCTTCGGGATCTTGGCGCCCAGTGCCTGGTACTTCGCCGGGTTCTGCAGGAAGTCCTTGATCTCGTGCAGCTCCTCGACGGCCTCCTCGGCACCCGCGACGTCCGCGAAGGTCGTCTTCGGAGTGTCCTTGGTGATCATCTTCGCCTTGGACTTGCCGAAGTTGAGCACCCGGGAGCCGCCGCCCTGCATCTGCGACATGAAGAACAGCAGAAGGAGCACGAGCAGCGCGATCGGCAGCAGGTTGACCAGCAGGCTCACCCAGATGCTGTCCGACGAGACCTTGGCGTCGGCCGGGCCGGTGACCCGGTTGTTCGCCTTGGCGTCCAGCACCTCGTTCCAGACCTGGTCGCCAGCCTGGTACGGGAACTGGGCCTCGATCTTGTTGGTGGTGGTCTCGCCGAACTTCGTCTTCTGGGCCAGGTCGAGCTGGAGCGTCTGCTCCTTGTCCTGGAAGACGACCTTATTGATCTTGGCGGTGTGGAGCTGGTCGAGCGCAACGGAAGTGTCCACGCGGTGGTAGCTGGGACCAGCGGTGAACAACTGACTGAGCACAACGGCGCCGAGGATGACCAGGATGATCCAGACCACCGGTCGGCGGAAGAAACGCGTACGTTCCATACTGTTGTCGAGCGCCGGAGCGCCCGCATCCTCCTGATCGACGTCCTGACCGTCTGATGGTGTTGCCGCGATGAGCGGCGGCCGGAGCCGCCGTGCGGGCCGGCCTCGACCCCGAAGCGCGCAAACTGCCGCGCCGCGGTCATTCGACGGTACACCGTGTACGCGAGGAGTGAGCTTGCGAGCCCCGCACTCGGCGCACGTTCGCCATCGACGGCGCGCACCGTGGGCAGGCTCGCCAGCCCCGCACCGACACGTACGGCGGGTCCGGGCAGAAGCCGGCGTGGCGGAGAGTCCGGCCCGCCCACCCGAACGCCCGGTCACGCGGTCGAGGGGGTCGGGCGCGGATGAGCCTCCGCGCCACCGCGCTCCACGGTAACCGCAACACCTGAGAGTGCGCTGAACGTCGGCTTGACGGATGCCGATGCGAGTTGGCCTCACACCGCCCGGACGCGCGGGCCGGGCCGGCGTCAGTTGCGGGCGTACACCTCGGGCTTGAGCACCCCGACGTACGGCAGCTCCCGGTAGCGCTCACCGAAGTCCAGGCCGTAGCCGACCACGAACTCGGTCGGGATGTCGAAGCCGACGTACTTCACCGGGACCGGCACCTTGACCGCGTCCGGCTTGCGGAACAGCGCGACCACCTCGACGCTCGCCGCGGAACGGGACTCCAGGTAGCGCAGCAGCCAGGAGAGGGTCAGCCCGGAGTCGACGATGTCCTCGACGACCACCACGTGCCGGCCGGCGATGTCCCGGTCCAGGTCCTTGAGGATGCGGACCACGCCGGAGGAGGTGGTGCCCTGGCCGTAGGAGGAGATGGCCATGAAGTCGAGTTCGGCCGGGGGGCCGTTGCGGCCCAGCGCCCGGGCGAAGTCGGCCATGAACATCACCGCGCCCTTGAGCACGCAGACCAGCAGCAGCCCGTCGCCCACGTGGGCGTAGTCCGCGGAGACCTGCTTGGCCAGTTCCGCCGTCTTCTCGCGGATCTGCGCCTCGGAGATGATCACGTGGTCGATGTCGGCGTCGTACCAGGAGCCATCAGCCATGACTCCTAGCCTGCCGTACGTCGGATGGCCTCCGTCGGCGGGGCCGCACCTTTTGGCGCGGTCCCGCCGGGGATTTTCGCCGCAAAAACCATCAAACACATCAGCTGGTACGGGACCGCCAGCGGCGGCCGTCATCGCTGGGCTTCCAGTCGGCCGAATCGTGGCTGTCGGCGGTGAGGCCGGAGGCCGAGGCGGCGACGAGCAGGACGAGGAACAGGAGGAAGAGCAGGAACTCCATGGCGGCGCTCACTTTCGCATGATTGCTGTCGGTTTCGCCGCCGGTGCGCACCGGACTGAGACCAGTCTGCGACGACTCGCGCCGACCGGACAGTGGCAGAGATGCCATCGGGCATCGATTTCCTGCCACCTGTTGGGTTACCCTCGTCACATGCTTCGCTCCGTGGCCGTCCTCGCCCTCGACCAGGTCGCTCCGTTCGAGCTCGGCGTGCTCGCCGAGGTGTTCGGCACCGACCGGACGGCCGACGGATTCCCCGGTTACCGCTTCCACGTGTGCAGCCCGGACGGCGCGCCCGTACGCACCTCGTCCGGCTTCCACCTCACCCCGCACGCCGATCTCGGCCCGGTGGAGGACGCCGACCTGGTGGCCGTACCGGCCCACAGCCAGGGCACCAGCGTCCCGGGTCCGGTGCTCGACGCCCTACGCAGGGCCGCCGCGCGCGGCGCGTACCTGTTCAGCGTCTGCTCGGGGGCCTTCCTGCTCGGCGAGGCCGGGCTGCTGGACGACCGGGAGTGCACCACCCACTGGCGGTACGTGGACGAGCTGCAGGACCGGCACCCGCGCGCCCGGGTCCGCTGCAACTCGCTCTACGTCCAGGACGGTCGCCTGCTCACCAGCGCCGGCACCGCCGCCGGCATCGACGCCTGCCTGCACCTGATCCGCCAGGAGCACGGCTCGGCCACCGCGACCCGGCTGGCCCGGCGGATGGTCGTCCCGCCGCACCGCGACGGCGGCCAGTCGCAGTACGTCGAGGCACCCATCCCGAAGGCCCCCGAGGCGCCCACCCTGGAGCCGGTGCTCGAGTGGCTGATGGGGCACCTGGACCGGACGATCACGGTGGAGGAGCTGGCCGCCAGGGCCGGCATGGCACCCCGCACGTTCGCCCGGCGGTTCCGGGCCGAGACCGGCACCACCCCGCACGACTGGCTCACCAACCAGCGGGTGCTGCTCGCCCGGCGGTTGCTGGAGGAGACCCCGCTGAGCGTGGAGGCGGTCGCCGACCAGGCCGGCTTCACCGACGCGGCGGCACTGCGCCACCACTTCAGCCGCCGCGTCGGCGCCACCCCGCACAGTTACCGCACCACCTTTCGCGACCGGGCGCACAGCGCCTGAAGCCAGCCGACACCGCCTCGTAGAGCCAGATGACCAGGGCAGGTGGCCGACCCCCGGTGCACCACCAGGCGCCTTTGCTCTGCTTCAACCCACGCACCAGTGCGGCTCGACAAGCGTTGCGCCGGTTGAAGCAGAGCAAAGGGACCGCAGGGTGGTGGGGGCGGGTCGTCGGCTTGGGGCGTTCGAGGCGCGGACCGGCGGCGGATCAGCTGGGATTCACCGGCGACAGCCGGCCGTCGCGGCGGAGCACCCGAACACCCCCGGGCAGGTCGGCGGGGCCCTGACCGTGCCACTCGGTGATCAGGGCGTCCAGCGCGTTGACGTGCCGGTGCGAGAGGGCACCCGGCGGGGCGCCCAGCTCACGCGCCCAGGTGTGCAGCACCCGGCCGCGCACCGCGGGAACCAGGCCGGCCAGCGCCGACACGGAAAGCCCACCGTCGGGATGCCGGGCCGCCGCCAGCGCCGTCTCCGCCAACTCGTCCAGTGCGGCGTTGTCGGCCGCCACCAGCAGGGCGGTACGCGCCAGGTTGTCCAGGACCCCCGGCCCGAGCGCCCCGACCAGCGCCGGCAGCACGTCGGCCCGTACCCGGGACCGGGCGTACGACCGGTCGGTGTTGTGCGGGTCCTCCCACGCGGTGAGCCCGAGCACGGCACACGCGGCCCGCGTCTCGTCCCGGCCGACCATCAGCAGCGGGCGCAGCAGCGGCACCCCGGCCAGCTCGCGCCGGGCGGGCATCCCGGCCAGCCCGCGCGGACCCGCGCCCCGGGCGAGCGCGAGCAGCACGGTCTCCGCCTGGTCGTCGCGGGTGTGCCCGGTCAGGACCGCGACGGCGCCGTGCTGCCGGGCCACCTCGGTCAACGCCTCGTAGCGGGCCTCCCGGGCGGCCGCCTCCGGCCCGCCCAACCGCCCGGCGACCTCGACCCGGGCCACCGTCACCGGCGCGAACCCGGTCTCCCTGGCCCAGGCGGCCACCGCCTCGGCCCGTTGTGCCGAACCGGTCTGCAGGCCGTGGTCCACGGTCACCAGGCCGGCGGTCCGGCCCAGCCGGGGCGCCACGAACACGGTGGCCGCCGCCAGGGCGAGCGAGTCGGCCCCGCCCGAGCAGGCGACCAGCACCGGCCCGCCGGACGGCAGGCCGGTCAGCGCGCGACGGACCGCCACCCGGATCGCCGCCACCGGCGGGGCGAGCGCGGCCACCGGCGGACGGTCAGCCGGCGGCCGGGACGGTGCCGGCCGGGCCGTGCACACGGGCCACCCAGGCATCCGGGTCGCCCAGCTCGGACAGGCGCGGCAGGGTGAGCGGCGAGTTGAAGATCGAGTTGAAGCCCTCCATGCCGACCCGCTCGACCACGCCGTGCACGAACTTGCGCCCCTCGGCGTACTGGCGCATCTTGACGTCCACCCCGAGCAGCCGGCGGATCGCCTTCTCCAGCGGGTTGCCCGCCTCGCGGCGGCGGTTGAACGACGCCCGGATCCGCTCCACGCTCGGGATGACCTGCGGCCCTACGCCGTCCATCACGAACTCGGCGTGGCCCTCCAGCAGGGTCATCAGCGCGGTGAGCCGATCGAGTACGGCCCGCTGGGCGGGGGTCTGCACGATGTCCAGGACGCTGGTGCGGCTCTCCGGGTCGCGAACCGCGTCGGACAGCGTGGCCACCCCGCGCCGCAGCCGCTCGACCAGGTGCTCGCCACCGCTGGACGAGGCGTCCACGAACGCCTGCACCTCGCTCAGGAAGTAGGCCCGCATCCACGGCACGGCGGTGAACTGGGTGCGGTGGGTGACCTCGTGCAGGCACACCCAGAGTCGGAAGTCCCGCGGGTCCGCGCCCAGCTTCCGCTCCACCTCGACGATGTTCGGTGCGACCAGCAGCAGCTGGCCCGGGTCGGCGGAGAAGACCTCGTACTGGCCGAGGACCCGGCCGGAGAGGTACGCCAGAACAGTGCCGGCCTGCACGCCGGTCAGCCGCGACCCGATCGCCTCGGTCAGGGCGCCGGGCTGCTTGTCGCCGGAGAGCCGGCTGACCAGCGGGGTGATCACCTCACGCAGCCCGGCGATGTTGGCGGCGGCCCAGTCCCGGCGGTCGACCACCCGCACCGGCGGGTGCGACACCTGCGCCCGCAGCCCCGTGTAGTCGGCAACGTGCCCGGCCGCCTCATCGGTCAGCCGACGGAGGTCGCCGACCACGTCGGTGGCCTCGGCGTACGACACCCGAGGGCCCGACTTGCTCAACGCCCCCGCGGTCGCGGCGGCCAGATCCCAGTCCACGAACTGCGCCATGGACCCACCGTACCCGCGCCGCAACACCCCGGCCCGGGCTCGCGTCGGCGCTCGACGGTCCTCCCGGCTCGGTCGACCGGGGGGAACGCCGGGACGACGGCCGTCAGGCGCAGCCGCAGCCGGCCAGCGCGGCGGTGATCCGGTCCAGCGCCGGTTGGGCGGTGTCCGTGCCGCCGGACGCGTGGTCGGTGAGCACCGCGAAGGTGAGCAGACGGCCGTCGGCCGTGGTGACCAGGCCCGCGATGGAGTGCACCCCGGTCAGGGTGCCGGTCTTGGCCCGCACGGCGCCCGCCCCGGCGGCGGTGCCGGGAGCGCCCCGGTAGCGGTCGTCCAGGGTGCCGGACCAGCCACCCACCGGAAGGCCACCGAAGATGCCGGCCAACTCCGGATGGTCCGGGCTGGCGGCCAACCGGATCAGGTCGGTCAACAGCGACGGGCTGATCCGGTTGCGGCGGGACAGCCCGCTGCCGTCGGAGAGGGTGATCTCGTCGGCGGGCAGGCCCAGCTCGGCGACCTCCGCGTCCATCGCGGCGGCCGCCCCGTCGAAGGAGGCCGGCTGGTTGCGGGCCAGCGCGACCTGGCGGGCGAGGCCCTCGGCCACCAGGTTGTCGCTCTCGCTGATCATGATGTCGACCAGCCGGATCAGCGGCGGGGACTGCACCACGCCCAGCTCGGTGCCCGGCGCCGGAGTGCCTCCGGTGGCGGGGGCCTGCGCCGGGGCCGTACCGCGCTTGACGGCGCTGGCCGGTACGCCGAGCAGTCGGGCGAACGAGCGGCCGGCCGCCAGGTCCGGCTCGGCGACCCGCTCGGCGCCACCGCTCTCGGCACCCGGGTCCTTGCGCGCGCCGTCGGTCATCAGCGCGGTCATCGCGCCGCCGTACCCGCCGGTGGGGATGTCGTCGTCCCAGCCCGGGCCGTAGACCGGGCCGGAGTAGACCGAGCCGTCCACGATGACGCTGGTCGGGGCGGTGCCGCCGAGCGCGGTGCGCACCTGGGCGGCCAGGTCGTCGAGGCGCGCCGCCCCCGGGTAGTAGCCCTTCTTGTCGACCGCGAGGGTGGGATCCCCGCCGCCGACGATCACGACCTCGCCGTCCTTCGCACCGGCCACCGCGCGGGTGGGGATCCGGTACCCGGGCCCGCGGGCGGCCAGCACGGTCACCCCGGTCGCCAGCTTGGTCACCGAGGCGGGCACGGTGCCGTCGTCCGCCCCCTTGGCGAACAGCGTCTGGCCCGAGGTCACGTCGGCCACCGAGACGTTCACCCGGTCGCCCAGGGGGGCGGCGGTGACCAGCGGGTCCAGTGCGGCGCGTACGCCCTCGGGGGTGGGCAGCGGGGCGTTCGGGTCCGACGCGGCCAGCACCTCCGACGGGTCGGGCTCCGGAGTCGCGCCGGCGGCGGCCGGCGCCGGCGCGGCGTCGTCGCCCAGCCAGCCGGCGACCGGGCCGGGCCGGGTCACGAAGACCCCGACACCGGCGAGCACCAGGAGCACCACCAGGGTCAGCACGACCGGGAGCCGTCGGCGCCGTGGCGCGGCGGACGCGGGCTCCGGGGCGGTGGGCGGTTGGACGCCCGCTGGAGCCGGCAGCGCGGAGATCGGCGGACCCAGCGGCGGGACGCCGGTCGGGACCCTAGGGGTCGGGCCGTCGCCGGACACCGGGCTGGTCGGGATCGTCGCCCTCCCGGTCGGCGGGGCGCTCGTGGGTCGATCACCGCCGAGGACCGGGAACCGACCGCTGCTCGGGCCGGTGGGTGCCGACCCTGCCGGCGGACGCCAGGGCAGCGGTGCGGGACGCTCAGGTCCCGTCTCCGGGCCCTGGGGCGACGGGCTGGCCGCCCGAGGAAGGTGGGCGTCGGGCACCGGGACACGCCCGGTGGCACCGCCGGAGCCGGATCGTCCGTTACCGCGCGCGTCGCCCCCGTCCGGGCGGTAGTGTGAATCTTCCCTCCCCACGACCCCCTCCTCCCCCAGCGAAAATCGGCTTGGGTGACACTACTTCGGTCCGAAGACTATGCGGCGGCCGGAGTCGGCGGGTGGGCATTCACCTGTCCGGGGGGCCGCCAGTGGTTTCCGTTAGCCAGCGTGGGCAGACGAGGGAGCGTGCAGATGGATTTCGACGTGACGGTTGAGATCCCCAAAGGTCACCGGAACAAGTACGAGGTGGACCACAAGACCGGCCGGATCCGGCTGGATCGCACCCTCTTCACCTCCACCCAGTACCCGGCCGACTACGGGTTCATCGAGGGCACCCTGGGAGAGGACGGCGACCCGCTGGACGCTCTCGTGCTGGTGCCCGAGCCGACCTTCCCGGGCTGTCTGATCCGCTGCCGCACCATCGGCATGTTCCGGATGACGGACGAAAAGGGCGGCGACGACAAGGTGCTCTGCGTGCCCTACGAGGACCCGCGCCAGGAGCACCTGCGTGACATCCACCACCTGGGCGAGTTCGACCGGCTGGAGATCCAGCACTTCTTCGAGGTGTACAAGGACCTGGAGCCGGGCAAGTCGGTGGAGGGCGCGACCTGGGTCGGCCGCACCGAGGCCGAGGCCGAGATCCACGCCTCCTACCAGCGGGCCCGCGACGCCGAGGCGCGCGGCGAAACCAACCACTGACGAGCACTGACGCACCGGGCCCGGGGGCCGCTCAACCGAGCAGCCCCCGGGCCCGGTCGTACAGGTCGAGCACCGCGCAGGCGACCGGCACCACGGCGACCACCAGGGCCGTGTCGGCGAGATCCGCCACCCGGCCCACGTACGGCGAGACCGGCCGCCGGGAGTACCCGGTGCCGGCCGCGACAGCCACCAGCGCCAGCGAGGCGCCGCCGAGGACCAGCGCCAGCCGCCCGGTGTCATCGGCCCGGCCGACCAGCACCGCGCCCAGGATCGCGTAGCCGGCCAGCCCGGCGAGCACCGGCGGCACCCGGTGCCGCAGCGCCACGAACAGCCGCGACCGCAGCAGCAGCACGGCCGAGGCCACGGCCACCAGCACCCGGCCGGCCGTCCCGCCCGCCAGCCCGAGCACCGCCGCCGCGGCCACCGCCAGCAGGGCGTGCCCGAGCAGCATCCCGGTGAGCATCTCCTCGGTGCGGGTCACCGCCGCGTGCACCCGACCACGGTCCGGCAGGTCCCGAACCCGCTCCGGTTCCCCGGCGGGGGCGGCGGCCGGCAGGGTGATGGGCGGCAACGGCAGCTTGCCCAACCGGATGGCCAGCAGCGG
Organism: Micromonospora yongxingensis; assembly: GCF_052601155.1. Classification (NCBI taxonomy): domain Bacteria; kingdom Bacillati; phylum Actinomycetota; class Actinomycetes; order Micromonosporales; family Micromonosporaceae; genus Micromonospora; species Micromonospora yongxingensis. The sequence goes on along the minus strand of NZ_JBQXEO010000001.1, from coordinate 125,988 downwards.
GATCACCCCGACGGCGAACACCAGCGCGCTGAGCAGCACCGCGGCCGTGCCGGCCGGGGTCAGCAGCAGCCCGCCGAGCGCCGCACCGGCACCGATCAGGCCGACCGTGACGCCGGCCACGAAGACCCGCAGGCGGCTGGCCACGCCGAGCAGCCCGAGCAGTGCGACCAACAGCAGCGCCACCGAACCGGCCAGCAGCTCGGGGGCACCGACCCAGCGCGCCGGGCCGAGCGGCCCGACCGGGTCGCCCGAGCCGACGGCGAGGGCGCCGGCCGCGAACGCGTACGGCAGGGCGTAGCCGCCGAGCGTCGCCCCGGCGGCGCCGTCCCCGTTGGCGCGGGACGCGACCGTGCCGGCCACGGTGAGCAGCAGCGCCACCACGGCCGCCGCCAGCCAGCCGGGCCGGTGCGCCGGGCCCCCGGTGAGCAGCGCGAGCAGCCCGACGCCGAGCGGCACGGCGGCGCCGGCCAGGCCGGCCGCCCGGGTGGCGGCGGGCGACCATGCCCCGCCCCGGCGGCGGGCACCGTCGGCGATCGCCTCCACCACGTCGTCGTACTCCAGCTCGGGCCAGTGGGCGCGGGCCGGCACCAGGTGCAGCACCTCACCGTCGCGGACGCCCTGCGGCAGCAGCGCCTGGGCGGTCGCCAGCAGTGCGCCGTCCGTGCGGCGCAGCACCCAGCCGCCGTGCCGCTCACCGTCGTCGGCCAGCCCTTCACCGGCGTGCCTGAGCACGTCGGGCAGCAGCTCGGCGAGGGGCACCTGCTCCGGCAGGGCGACGTCCACCCGCCGTTGCGGAGCGCTGATGGTGACGCGGGCCAGCCCGGTTGTCATCGACTGATCTCCATATCGAGGGGGGTCGGAGGCTGCGCGGACGACAGGACTTTACCTACCATGAGCCAGGCTCGGGTTACCCAGCGCAGTCAGGAGGCCGAGTGTCCACCGTCGTCATCAAGCGCCCGCCCCGCCGGGCGGCGCCCGAGATCCCCGCCGGCGAACTGCCGGTCGAGGCACCGCCGGAGATCCCCGCGGTGACCGGAGGGCGGTGGCAGCAGATGCTCATGCTGCTGCCCATGCTCGGCGGCACGGTGGCGATGGCGATGATGTTCGGCCGGGGCGGTGGGGCCTACTCGTACGTGGTGGGCGGGATGTTCGGGCTGTCCTCGCTGGCGATGCTGGTGACCTCCTGGGGCAGCGCCTCGGGCACTCCGAAGAAGTCCGAGATGATGGCCGCCCGCCGTGAGTACCTGCGCCACCTGGCCACGCTGCGCCGCCGGGTCCGGCAGACCGCCGGACAGCAGCGGGCCGGGCTCTACTACCGACACCCGGACCCGGGCCGGTTGTGGTCGACCGTGGACAGCCACCGGGTGTGGGAGCGGCGGCCCGCAGACCCGGACTTCGCGGTGGTACGCGTCGCCGTCGGGCCGCAGACGCTGGCCACCCCGCTCGTTCCTCCGGTCACCCGGCCGCTGGAGGAGCTGGAGCCGATGACCGCCGGCGCGCTGCGCCGCTTCCTGGACGCGTACTCCGTGGTGCCGGATCTGCCGGTGGCGCTGTCGCTGCGCAGCTTCGCCCGGGTGCACGTGCGGACCGCCGGCAGCCGCACCGGCCCGGCCACCGGCGGGCCGCCCACCGGCGACCCGGCGGCGCAGGCGCTGGTCCGGGCCGTGCTGACCCAGCTGGCCGTCTTCCACGCCCCCGACGAGCTGCTGCTCGCGATCTGCGCCGGGCCGGAACGCCGGGCCGGCTGGGAGTGGGTGAAGTGGCTTCCGCACGCCCACCATCCCGGCCGCACCGACGCGCTCGGTCCGGTACGACTGGTCGCCAGCTCCGCCGCCGAGCTGGAACGCCTGCTGGGCGACGTGCTGGCCAGCCGGTCCCGGTTCAGCCCGGCCGGCCCGGCCACCGACGGCCCGCACGTGGTGGTGGTCCTCGACGGCGGCGACCTGACCGGCGCCACCGACCTGACCGGCGACGGCGGCATCGACGCGGTCACCGTCCTGGACCTGGACACGCCGCCGCCGCGCCTGCTCGACCGGTACGCGCTGCTGCTGGAACTGCGCGGCCGGCGGCTGCACTCCTGGTCGGTCGAGGGGCACGCCGAGGTGGGCACGGCCGACCAGCTCGACCCCACCGACGCCGAGGCGGTCGCCCGGCGGCTGGCGCCGCTGCGGCTGGCCGGCGCGGCTCGTGGCCCGGACGCCCCGCTCCAGGCCGACCTGGGCCTGCCCGAGCTGCTCGGCCTCGGCGACCCGGAGAGCTTCACCGCCGAGCAGGGCTGGGCGCCGCGCTCGGCGCGGGACCGGCTGCGGGTGCCGATCGGCGTCGGCGTCGACGGCGGGGCCATCGAGCTGGACCTCAAGGAATCCGCCCAGGACGGGATGGGCCCGCACGGCCTGCTCATCGGGGCCACCGGTTCCGGCAAGTCCGAGCTGCTCCGCACGCTGGTGCTGGGGTTGGCCGCGACCCACAGCTCCGAGCAGCTCAACTTCGTGCTCGTCGACTTCAAGGGCGGCGCCACGTTCGCCTCGTTCGACCGGCTGCCGCACACCGCTGCCGTGATCACCAACCTGGCGGACGCGCTGCCCCTGGTCGACCGGATGGTGGACGCCATCAACGGGGAGCTGGTGCGCCGGCAGGAGCTGCTGCGCCGGGCCGGAAACTTCGCCAGCGTGCGCGACTACGAGCGGGCCCGGGCGGCCGGCAGCCCGCTGGCACCGCTGCCGTCGCTGCTGCTGATCTGCGACGAGTTCTCCGAGCTGCTCTCCGCCAAGCCCGACTTCATCGACCTGTTCGTGCAGATCGGCCGGCTCGGCCGGTCACTCGGCGTGCACCTGCTGCTCGCCAGCCAGCGACTGGAGGAGGGGCGGCTGCGAGGGCTCGACACGCACCTGTCGTACCGGATCGGGCTGCGTACCTTCTCCGCTCTGGAGTCGCGCACCGTGCTCGGGGTGCCGGACGCGCACGAGCTGCCCCGGTCACCGGGCCACGGCTACCTGCGCGCCGGCACCGACCCGCTGGCCCGGTTCAAGGCCGCGTACGTCTCCGGCGCGGTCCACCGCCGAGCCACGGCGACCGGTGCCAGCGCCGGTGGCGGTGCCCGCCTGCTCGCCTTCACCACCCACGTCGTGCCGGTGCCCGAGCCGGCGACGCCGGCCGTGCCCGTCGAGTCCGACGAGGACGGTGCCCGGGAGACCCTGCTCGACCTGCTGGTCGACCGGCTCGTCGGGCAGGGCCCGCCCGCGCACCAGGTCTGGCTCCCGCCGCTCGGGCAACCGCCCGCCCTGGACGAGCTGCTCGGCCAGGTCGAGGTCGACCCGGCTCGCGGGCTCAGCGTGGGCAATCCCGAGCTGCACGGCGCGCTCGGGGTGCCGGTGGCCGTGGTGGACAGGCCGCTGGAGCAGCGCCGGGATCTGCTCTGGCTGGCGCTGGACGGCGCGGCCGGGCACGTCGCGGTGGTCGGTGCGCCGCAGAGCGGCAAGTCGACGGCGTTGCGCACGCTGATCTGCGCGCTGGCGCTCACCCACACCCCGACCGAGGTGCAGGTCTACTGCCTCGACTTCGGCGGTGGCGGGTTGGCCGCGCTGCGGGACCTGCCGCACGTGGGTGGGGTGACGGGCCGCGCCGACCCGACCGCCGTGCGGCGCACCGTCGGCGAGATGACCACCCTGCTGGCCGACCGGGAACGCCGCTTCGCCGAGGTGGGCGTGGAGTCGATGGCCGCGTACCGGCAGCGCCGGGCCGCCGTGGGGACGGCCAGCCAGCCGGGCGTCGACCCGTACGGCGACGTGTTCCTGGTGATCGACGGCTGGAGCACCGTGCGCGGCGAGTACGACGACCTGGAACCGCTGGTCACCGACCTGGCCACCCGGGGCCTGTCGTACGGGCTGCACGTGGTCGCGACGGCGCTGCGCTGGCTGGACTTCCGCCCGGCGATCCGGGATCTGTTCGGCTCACGGGTGGAGCTGCGGCTCGGCGACCCGTCCGACTCCCTGGTGGCGCGGCGGGCGGCGGCGAACGTGCCCGAGCGCCCCGGTCGGGGGGTGACCGCGGAGAGCCTGCACTTCCTCACCGCGCTGCCCCAGCTCACCAGCGGGGACACCGCCGACCTGGTCAAGCGGGTCGCCGGCAGTTGGGCCGGTCCTCCGGCGCCCCGGGTCCGGCTGCTACCGCCGGTGCTGCCGTACGCCGAGCTGGACCTCTCCGCGACAACCGGGCTGCGGCTGCCCATCGGGATCGCCGAGGCGGACCTGCGCCCGGTGGTGCTCGACTTCGCCACCGAGCCGCACTTCGTGGTCTTCGGTGACTCGGAGTGCGGCAAGTCGTCGTTCCTGCGCGCGTTGGCCACCTCGATCATCACCCGGTTCACCCCGGAGCAGGCCCGGGTGATCCTGGTCGACTATCGACGCAGCCTGCTCGGCGTCATCGAGACGCCGCACCTGATCGGTTACGGCACCGCGGCGGCGCACACCGCCGACCTCGTCGAGTCGGCCGCCGGCTACCTGGAGCGGCGGGCGCCCGGGCCGGAGGTCACTCCGCAGCAGTTGCGCGACCGGTCCTGGTGGTCCGGACCGGAGCTGTTCGTGCTGGTGGACGACTACGACCTGGTGGCGGCCGGGCCGGCGAACCCGTTGCGGGCACTGGAGGAGCACCTGCCGCACGCCCGCGACGTCGGGCTGCACCTGGTGCTGGCCCGCCGCTCCGGCGGTGCGGGCCGCGCCCAGTACGAGCCGATCGTGCAGCGGCTGCGGGAGCTGTCCACCGCCGGCCTGGTGATGGCGGGCAGCCCGGAGGAGGGCGCGCTCGTCGGGCCGGTCCGGCCCGGGCCGCTGCCGCCGGGGCGTGGTCGGTTGGTCACTCGGCGGGAGGGCGTGCGCCTCGTCCAGCTCGCTCAACTGCCGCCACCGTGACCTGTCTCCCCGGTTCCTCCCGTGACACGTGGGGAAACCGGTAATCTCCGATCGTCATGGTTCCGTCGGGATGAATGGCTGAGGATGTGACTGGGGTTCGGCACAGCGGTCCGGCAGCGGCCCGACGGGCGACCGGCCGCGTCGTGCTCGGTGTGGTGGCGGCGCTTGCTGTCGTCGCCCCGGCCGCAGCCGCCACGCCCGTCGCCGTGCCCACGGCGGGGGGACAGCTCGCCGGCGCGCCGGTCGCGTTCGCCCCCGGTGACAGCGTGGCCCGCGGCGACCAGGTCCGCGACGAGCAGTGGCAGCTCGACGAGCTGCGCGCCGAGACGGCGTGGCGCACCTCGACGGGACGGGGCGTGACGGTCGCGGTGGTCGACTCCGGAGTGGACGCCAACCATCCCGACCTGGCCGGTCAGGTGCTGCCCGGCGAGGACCTGGTGGGTCCCGACGGCGGCGCCGGGCCCGATCCGGTGGGGCACGGCACCACCGTCGCCGGCCTGATCGCCGGGCGCAACGACGACAAGCGGGGCGTGGTCGGCCTGGCGCCGGACGCCCGGATCCTGCCGGTGCGTGTGCTCGACGAGGAGAACCGGTACGACGACGCGCTGATCGTCGCCAAGGGAGTCCGCTGGGCGGTCGACAACGGCGCCCGCGTGATCAACCTGTCGCTGGGCGGCAGTGGTGACAGCCCGGCGCTGGCGGCCGCGCTGGACTACGCGTTCGCCCGGGACGTGGTGGTGGTCGCCTGCACCGGCAACCTGGCCACCTCCAGCAACTCGAAGGTGTGGTATCCGGCCCGCGAGCCCGGCGTGATCGCGGTCGCCGGCCTGGAGCGCAGCACCGACAATCTCTGGTCCGGTTCGATCACCGGGCGGGCGACGGTGCTGACCGCCCCCGCCACCGGCCTGGTCGGCGCCAAGTCCCCTGGCGGGTACTGGCGGGTGCAGGGCACCAGCTTCGCCGCGCCGCTGGTCACCGCCACCGCCGCGCTGGTCCGTTCCCGCTACCCCCGGATGCCCGCCGGCGAGGTGGTCAACCGGCTGCTGGCCACCGCCCGTGACCTCGGCCCCACCGGGCGCGACGACCGCTTCGGGTACGGGGTGGTGGATCCGGTGGCCGCCCTGACCGCAGAGGTGCCGCCGGTGACCACCAACCCGTTGGACGACTCGACGTCGCCGGGCGTGGTCGGCTTCGGTCCCGCCCCCGGTTCCGCCGACGACGATGCGGTGACCGGCGCGGGCAGTGACCCGCTCGGTCTCACCGCACCCCGGCAGCAGACGCGGTGGACGGCCCGGGCGGCGGGCGCGCAGGACGACTCGGCACCGGAGCAGCTGTGGACCGGGGCCGCGCTCTTCGTCGCCCTGGCCACCGGCGCGGTGTTGATGGTGCGGCGGTTCCGCCAGCGCGCCCGCTGATCGCGGCCGCCGCCCGCAGGCCTGATCGCGCCGCCCGTGGGGTAGAACCGTCCGCATGAGTACGCCCGGCCCGCGCACCCTGGCCCCCGCCGACCATCCGTCCTGGCGGCGGCGCCGTCTCGACCCGGATCATTCGCTGGGCCTGCGGCTGACGCTGGCCGCCACGGCGGCGTTCCTGGTGCTGGTGCCGTTCGCGCTGCTCACCCTGCTGGTGCTCGGGGCCTGGGCGCCGCTGCACCGGCTGGACGCGACGATCACCGCCGCGCTGCACGGGCATGCGCTCGACCATCCGGCCTGGGTCGCGCTGATGCGGATCTGGACCGAGGTGTTCGCACCGATGCCGCTGCGGGCGGTCGTCCTGCTCGTGGTGATCTGGCTGCTGCGCCGGGGAGCGCGCCGGCTGGCCCTCTGGGTGACCACCACGATGGTGGTGGGCGGGTTGATCGGCCCGCTGCTCAAGCTGCTCGTCGGCCGGGACCGGCCGGAGCTGCTCGACCCGGTCGCCCGGGCCGCCGGTTACTCGTTCCCCTCCGGGCACGCGCTGAACGCCACCCTGGCGGCCGGGGTGCTGCTGCTGGTGCTCCTGCCGTACGCGGGGCGGGGGGTGTGGCGGGTCGTGCTCTGGGTCGCCGCGGTGCTGCTCGTCGTGGTGACCGGGCTGAGCCGGGTGGCGCTCGGCGTGCACTTCGCCAGCGACGTGCTCGGCGGTTGGCTGCTCGGCGCGGCGGTGGTCGCGGCCACCACGGCCGCCTTCACCAGTTGGCGGGCGCACACCGGTCTGCGGCCCGTCCGGCCCACGCGCGACGGTGTCGCTCCGGAGGTCGAGCGGCACCCCGGAGCGACCTGAGGCGTGCCGACGACCGCGACAGGGTACTGGCCGGCCATGTCCGACACCGTGGTCCAGATCGTCCGGCGTGTGCTGCTGCCGGTGTCCCTCCTGCTCGGCGTCATGGTGCTGCTCGGTCTGCTGGTCACCCGCGTGTTCGCCCGGACCTGGCCGTTCACGGTGGAGGACTCGGTGAACCGGGAGCTCGCCGGGGACCGCACCGCCGGCTGGAACGACGTGTCGCTGGTGTTCAGCACCTTGGCCAGCACCCAGATGATCGTCGTGGTGACCGTCCTGGTGGCGCTGGCGCTGCGGCTCTGGCTGAACCGCTGGCGGGAGCCGCTGTTCCTGTGCGCGGCGGTGACCGCCCAGGCGCTGGTGTTCCTGCTGACCACGCTGGCGATCGACCGGCGGCGGCCGGCGGTCGAGCACATGGACGTCTCGCCTCCCACGTCCAGCTTCCCGTCCGGGCACACCTCGGCGGCGGTGGCGCTCTACGTCGGCATCGCGCTGCTGCTGGCGCTCCGGGCACGGAGCACCGGCGCGAAGGTTGCCTGGTGGACGCTGCTGCTGGTGGTGCCCCTGGGCGTGGCGCTGACCAGGATGTACCGGGGGATGCACCACCCCAGCGACGTGGTGGCGTCCTTCCTCAACGGCGGCACCTGCGTGGCGATCATGGCGCGCAGCGTGCTCGACCGGGGGGTGAGGTGGGGACGGGCGAAGCTGCCCACCGGCAGCAGGCCGGCGGCGCCAGCCCGGAGCTGACCCGGGCGAGGCTCAGGTGCACTCGCCGGTGCCGACGCGCCGGTTGCGTTCGGCGCCGGCCAACGCCACCGGACGGGCCTCGGCCGCCGTCACCGCGAAGCCCGTGTTCGGGTCGTCGGCCGCCGCCGCGAAGATCACGCCGAGCACCAGCCCGTTGGCGGAGAGGAGCGGGCCGCCGGAGTTGCCGCTGCGGACCAGCGCCCGGATCGTGTAGACCTCCCGGGTGACGTCACCGGAGGAGTAGATGTCCGGCCCCTTGATCCGGTCGACGTCACGAACCCGTGCCGACTGCGCGTTGTACGGGCCGTCCAGCGGGAAGCCGAGCACGATGGCGTCGGAACCGCTGCCCGCGTTGCCGGCGGCGAACCGCAGCGACGGCCCCGGCAGCCCGGGGACGAGCAGCACGGCGAGGTCGCGGTCGGGGTCGTAGACCACCACCTCGCCGTCGTACCGGTCGCCGCCCAGCTCGACCGCCACCGAGCGGGTGCCGGCCACGACGTGCGCGTTGGTCATCACCCGGTCGTCGGCGTACACGAAGCCGGAACCCTCGATCCGGCGCGAGCAGCTGGGCGCGGAGCCGAGCACCTTGACCACCGACCGCTGGCCGTTGACCACCACCTGGGAGCCGGCCAGCGCCGGATCGGGCGGCTCGACCTGCCGCGCCCGGGTAGGTGCGAGGTCGCCGAAGACGTCCGGGAAGCCGTCGGTGTCGACGGTGTCCCGCAGTGCGGTGGAGAACTGGTGGGCCTGGTCGGGCAGGACCCGGTTCACCACCGTGATCAGTGCGCTGTTGCGGACCGACGCGGCCAGCCACGGCAGGGACGACGACCCGAGCGGCACGGCGACCAGCCAGGCGAGCAGCAGCACCGCGAACAGCGACACGAAGGCCCCGCCGACATCGTCGGCCCGCTTACCCACGTCGCTGGTGATCGTCTTGCGCAGGTGCGAACCGAGCCAGCCGGCCAGCGCCTGACCGACCACGGCCAGGCCGAAGACCACGACCAGGGAGATCAGCACCCGGGTGCCGGCGTCCGCGAACTGTCGGGCGAACAGCGGCCCGAGCTGGAGGCCCAGCAGCAGCCCCAGGAAGAACCCGGACAGCGACGTGATTCCGATGACGAAACCCTGCCGGTATCCGCTGATCGCGAACACGAGCATGAGCAGCAGCAGGACGAGATCCACGACCGACACGGGTCAAGCGTACGGGCAGCGCGCCCGGCAGATGACCATCGCTCGCTGAAGGTGACCGCGCGGTCAGCGCAGGGCCGTCTGGTCGACGTCGTCGGTGCCGGCGGAGGGCGCGGGTGTCGCCCCGGTCGGCGGCAGCTCGACGACCCTGCCGCGCGACCACGGCCGGGCCCAGCCGCCCATCTCCAGCAGGGTGGCCAGCACCCCGGCGGTGAAGCCCCAGACCAGCATGCCGCGCGCCGAGAACGCCGGCCCGATCCAGCCGCTGGGGTGGCGGACCCGCAGCCGGTTGGCCGGGTCGACCAGCTCGCTGACCGGCAGCCGGGCCACGTGCGCCACCTCGGCGGGCTCCCGGGGGTGCACCGGGTGCGGGTCGTGCCACCAGGCCAGCACCGGGGTGACCACGAAGTCGCTGACCGGGATCCAGAGCTTCGGCAGCTCTGCCAGCACGGTCACGCTGGAGGGGTCGAGGCCGACCTCCTCGTTCGCCTCGCGCAGAGCGGTTGCCCGGACGTCGGCGTCCTCCGGGTCGGCCGCGCCACCCGGGAAGGCCGGCTGACCGGCGTGATTACGCAGGGTGGCGGCTCGTTGCAGGACCAGCACGTCTGGCCCGATGCCGGGTTGCTCGCCGAGCAGCACCAGCACGGCGCTCTCCCGGCCGCCCTCGGCCGGGGTGGTCAGCCGGGTGAAGTCCTCGGCGCGGGCGGTGCCGAGCCGCGTCAGCAACGGCTCGATCCAGTCGGGCGGTCGGCGGGTCACGCCGCCACCTCCAGGCCGAGGTGCTGGCGCACCAGCTCGGCGAGCCGGGCGTCGTCGAGCGCGCCGGTGGCGTCGACGTGCCGGATCCGGCCCTGCGCGTCGACGAAGAGGGTCAGCGGGATGGCGTTGCGCTGCAGCTCCCGTTGCAGTGCCTCGCCCTGGTCCACCAGAATCGGGAACCGGACGCCGAAGTCCTCCCCGATGGACTGGGCGCCGCTGCGGCTGTCCCGGCTGTTCACACCGACCACCTGGAGCCGGCCGGCGGCCCGCTCGCTGAGCCGCTGGAAGGCGGGCAGCTCCTTGCGGCACGGCGGGCACCAGGAGGCCCAGACATTGATCACCGCCGGACCGACGATGGACGGCAGTGTGACCGGGGCGCCGCCGGTGAAACAGGCCAGGGTCAGCTCCGGCAGCGCCTGACCGCCCGAGGCGGGTGTCGCCACGCCCGCGGCGGACGGGGGTGCCGTGCTCAGCGCGGCGCAGTCCTGGAAGGGGGACGGGCGCTCGGCGGCCGCCGGCCGGGGTGGAGGCTCGCCGGCCGTGCCGTCGGTGCAACCGGCACCGACCAGCAGGAGCAGTGGCAGGAGCAGCAGGGCGAGGCGCCGGTTCACGGCACCTCCGCCGCGACCGCCTGGGCGGGCACCAGCGCCGGGTCGACCCCGGCCGCCGCTGCCAGGTCACGCGCCCGGGGGCCCTTGAGCAGCTTGGCGGCGGCAGCCGGCTCGGTCGGGCCGGTGCCGTACGACGGGCAGAGCTTGGCCAGCGTGCACGCGCCGCAGGCCGGCTTGCGGGCGTGGCAGACCCGCCGCCCGTGGAAGATGATCCGGTGCGACAGCATGGTCCAGTCGCGCTTGTCGTACAGCGCGCCGATCGCGTGCTCGATCTTGACCGGGTCGGTCTCCGTGGTCAGCCGCCACCGGTGCACCAGCCGCTGGAAGTGCGTGTCGACCGTGATGCCCGGGACGTCGAATGCGTTGCCCAGGATGACGTTGGCGGTCTTGCGGCCGATCCCGGGAAGCGTCACCAGGTCGACGAGCCGGCCGGGGACCCGGCCGTCGTACCGGTCGAGGAGGGCCTGCCCGAGCTTGAGCAGCGAGTCGGTCTTGTTGCGGTAGAAGCCGGTGGGCCGGATCAGCTCCTCCATCTCGCCCCGGTCGGCGCCGGCGTAGGCGGCGGCGGACGGGTAGCGGGCGAAGAGCTTCGGAGTGACCTCGTTGACCTTCTTGTCCGTGCACTGCGCGGAGAGGATGGTGGCGACGGCCAGCTCCAGTGGGCTGGAGTGGTCCAGCTCACAGTGCGCGTCGGGGTGCGTCTCGGCCAGCACCCGGCCGATCTTCCGAGCGCGACGTTTGCGCCCGAGGTCGGTCTCGCTGGCACCGGGAGGGCTACTGGTCACGACGGTCAGCCTACGTCGCGCCCCGGACGTTCCCGTCGGGTCAGCCGGCGGTCGGCGGCGAGATCCTGCCCTGCCCGTCCAACCGGGCACCGCCCTTCGGGAAGTCACTGCGACTCAGCTCGGTGACGAGCCCCAGGCCCCGGTCGTCCGGGTCCATCGTCGGCTTGCCGGCCGAGTTCATGTACGTCGAGGTGAACGAGCCGCCTGCCCAGGAGCCGTCCGGCTTCAACGACACCTTGAGCACCCCGCCCCAGCCGAGCCGGCCGGTGTTGCTCAGCGAGTTGCCACCGCCGGCGAAGTTGCCCAAGCTGTACGCGATCAGACGCCCCTGGTAGAACTCCATCCCGCGCAGCACGTGCGGCCCGTGGCCGACGATGAGATCCGCGCCGGCGTCGATCATGGCGTGCGAGAACTTCACCGGGTCACCGCGGTTCTCACCGAGGAACATCTCGGTGCCGGGCTTCACCCGGGTCTTGTCCGCGCCCTCACCACCCATGTGCACCTGCACCACGACCAGGTCGGCCAGGGTGGCGGCCTTGGCGACCACCGTCCTCGCCTTGGCGATGTCGACCAGGCTGTTGGACCAGACGTACGACGAGAAGCCGGCCACCGCGACCTTGACGCCCTTGACGTCGACCACGGTGATCTGGTCCGGCGCGCCGGTGTGCTCCAGGTCGTACTTCTCCAGCGCCTGCTGGGTGTTGCGGTAGCCCTTGGGGCCGTAGTCGTAGCCGTGGTTGTTGGCCTGGTTGAGCACGTCGAAGCCGGCGTCGCGCAGGTGCGCGGCGTACTCGGGCGGCGCCCGGAACTGGAAGCAGCGGGTGGAGTTGGCGCCGCACTTGCCGGTGCCGGTGTCCACGGTCAGCGGCTCCTCCAGGTTGCCCATCACCAGGTCCGCCTTGAGTGCCTCAGTGACCGAGGCGAAGAAACCCTTCCCTCCGGCGGCGGGCAGCCGGCTCGGGGCGTTGCCCATGATGATGTCGCCGGTGGCGGAGAGCGAGATCGCGTCGCCCCCGCCGGAGGCCGAGGGCCCGCCGCTGGCCGTCGGGCCGGCCGTGGCGACCGGCGCGCCGGTGCCACCGCCGCCGGCGCCCGGCTGCCAGACCGGCGCGTCACCGGACTCGGCGCAACCGGCGACGAGCAGGGCGGCCAGCAGCGCGGCGAGGCCGAGGGCGACACGGCGGCGCGGTCGGGGCGAGAGGAACTCGGGAGCGTACATCGTTCGCGACCCTACCGGGCCGTAAACGCGCCAACGATGGCCGATCGGTCGGAAATTCAGCCGGTCAACCGCTCCGACCAGGGCACCACCGGCCGGCCACCACCGGCGAGCACCGCGGCGTGCACCGCCCGGGCCAGCGGGGCGCCCCAGGTGGAGCGCGGTCCGCCGTACGCGGCCTCCGGCCCGTCGATCGGGCAGAGCACGGTGACCGCGTCGGTCGGGGTGCCGGTTCCCGACAGTCCCAGCTCCCCGATCGCCTGGGTCTTCGCCTCGGTCGCGGTGGCCACCGCGTTGACCAGGGCCGAGTCGGCGAGCCGGGCCGGCACGTACACCACGATGTTGACCGTGCCGACCCGCTGGGTGAGCGCGGCCGGAGCCGGCGCGGCGGCGAGCACCGGGATGCCGAGCCCGACGGTCGCCCAGACCCGCACCCCAGTGTCGGTCCGGGCCACCACCTCGGCCACATCGACGCCGGTCAGCAGACCCACTCCGGGCCCGTCGAGGGTGAGGTCGGCGGCGAGCGCGGCCAGGTGCCCGGCGGGGTCGTCGCGGTCGTACGACATGGGCACGGTCGCGTTCAGCACCCAGTGCCGGACGCCGATGCCGCCGCCGAGCGGGCCGCTGCTGACCGCCCGCAACGGCGCGTCGGCGCGCCAGACGAGCAGCGGTATGTGCCGCCCGTCTTCGGCGCGGCTGGTCAGGGTCGGGTCGCTCAGCACGTCGGGCAGGTTACGCCCACCGATCAAGATTCCAGGGGCGACCTCTGATTCATGCTCACGTGCGCCTAGACTTGGCGGCGCGCGAGGGGATCAGCGGACGGCGGCCCCGGCCGACGGACGGCACGCGCAACCGGAGGTGCGCGATGGACGAGGTACTGGCCCGCAGCGGGATCTTCCAGGGTGTTGACCCGGAAGCTGCCGAGGCGCTCGCCAAGGAGATGGAGACGATCGAGGTCCGCAAGGGCGAGATCGTCTTCAATGAGGGCGAGCCCGGTGACAGCCTCTATATCCTGCTGTCCGGGAAGATCAAGGTTGGTCGCCGCGCGGCGGACGGCCGGCAGAACCTGATCGCGGTGATGGGCCCGTCGGACATGGTCGGTGAGCTGTCGCTCTTCGACCCGGGTCCGCGTACGGCGACCGCCACCGCGGTGACCGACACCCGGCTGGTGCGACTGCGCAAGCAGGCGCTGCGGCCGTGGCTGAACAACCGTCCGGAGATCGCCGAGCAGTTGCTCCGGGTGCTCGCCCGGCGGCTGCGGCGGACCAACGACTCGCTCGCCGACCTGATCTTCACGGACGTGCCGGGTCGCGTCGCGAAGAACCTGCTCCAGATGGCCGGCCGGTTCGGCACCCGGGACGGCGGCGTGCTGCGCGTGACGCACGACCTCACCCAGGAGGAGATCGCCCAGCTCGTCGGCGCCTCGCGGGAGACGGTCAACAAGGCACTGGCCGACTTCGCCTCGCGCGGCTGGCTGCGCCTGGACGGCAAGAGCATCATCATCCTGGACCCGGAGCGCCTCGCCCGCCGCGCCCGCGTCTGACAGCACGTTTCGTCCCCGACCACCGTCACCGACGGTGGGCGGGGACGTTTCGTTCCCGACCCGCCTCCCGCCCCTCTCTGCCCGGCGCAGAATCGCTGGACTCGGCGCAGCGACGGCGGAGAGGGTGGGGCCATGCTGAACCGGGTCGCGGTGCTGTCCGACATCCACGGGGCGCTCCCCGCTCTGGAGGCGGTGCTGGCCGAGCCGGACGTCGCCGCAGCCGACCTCATCGTGCTCACCGGCGACATCGCGGCCGGTCCGCAGCCGGTCGAGGTGCTGGACGTGCTCGCCGGCCTCGGCGACCGCGTCTGCTGGGTGGGCGGCAACGCGGACCGTGAGCTGGTCGAGGCCCGGGCCGGCCGGGCCGCGTCGATCGAGGTGTCGAACTGGGCCGCCGGGCAGCTCCGCGATGACCACCTCACGCGGCTGGCGGCGCTGCCGCTGACGGTGACCCTGGAGATCGACGGTCTGGGCCCGGTGCTCTTCTGCCACGCCACTCCCCGGGACGACGAGGAGGTCGTGCTCGTCGACACCCGGATGGAGCGCTGGGCGGAGGTCTTCGCCGCCCTGCCGGCGGAGGTGACCACGGTGGTCTGCGGCCACACGCACATGCCGTTCACCCGGTTGGTCGACCGCCGGCTGGTGGTGAACCCCGGCAGCATCGGCATGCCGTACGGCGGGGCGGGCGCGTGGTGGGCGCTGCTCGGGCCGGGTGTGCACCTGCGCCGTACGGACTTCGACGTGGACGCCGCGTGCGCCCGGGTCGCTGCGGAGTCGACCTTCCCGGACGCCGCGGCCTGGGCGGACGAGTACCTGCGCTCCCAGCACAGTGACGCCGACGCGCTGGCCGTCTTCGCCCCGCGCGACGGCCGCTGACGCCGGCACCGACCCGGGTCAGCGCCGACCACGGGGTAAAAAATCAGTCTTGACTGTTTGTTTCGTAGGCCGCAGGCTGTCCCCGTGTCCACCGCATCGACGCGCGTCCCTCAGCAGGAACGCAGCCGAGCCACCCAGGCCCGGCTGCTGGAGGCGACCGTCGACTGCCTGATCGAGCACGGCTGGTCCGGCACCACCACCACCGTGGTCGCCGCCCGGGCCGGCGTCTCGCGCGGCGCTCAGCTGCACCACTACCCCACCAAGGCCGCGCTGGTCACGGCCGCCGTCGCTCACCTGGCCGAGCGCCGGGCCGACGAGCTGCGCACCGAAGCGGAGGCGCTGCCCACCGGGCCGCGGCGGCTGGACGGCGTGATCGACCTGCTCGGGGCCGCGTTCACCGGACCGCTCTTCGTCGCCGCTCTCGAACTGTGGGTCGCCGCCCGCACCGACCGTGAGCTTCGCGACGCCCTGGTGCCCCTGGAGGCGACGGTCGGCCGGGAGATGCACCGGCTCACCGTGGCCCTGCTCGGCGTGGACGAGCGCCGGCCCGGCGTCCGCGAGGCGGTGCAGGCCACGCTCGACCTGCTGCGCGGTCTCGGGGTGGCCAACCTGCTCACCGACGACTCCGCCCGCCGCACGGCCCTGCTCGCCACCTGGAAACGCCAGCTCGCCACCCTGCTCACGCCCTGACCGGAGGCATCATGGTCGACCTCAAGGACCTACTCGCGGACCTGGCCGACGAGTCCGATCAGCTGGACATCCTGGTCAGCGAGCTGCCGACGACCGACTGGGCGCGGCCGACCCCCGCACCGGGCTGGAGCATCGGGCACCAGGTCGCCCACCTCGCCTGGACCGACCACGTGGCGCTGCTGGCCGCCACCGACGCGACGGCCTTCTTCGCGTCGGTGACCGCCGCCCCGGATCCGGCCCGACTCGTCGACCACGGCGTGGAGCAGTTCCTCGCCCCGCCGGTCGAGCTGCTGGCCCGCTGGCGCACCGGTCGGACGGCGCTCGCCGCCGCCCTGGCCGCCGTCCCGACGGGCGAGAAGCTGCCCTGGTACGGCACCCGGATGTCGGCCACCTCGATGGCGACCGCCCGGATCATGGAGACCTGGGCGCACGGCGAGGACGTTGCCGACGCGCTCGGCGTCGTCCGCCCCGCCACCGACCGGCTCCGGCACGTCGCGCACCTCGGCGTGCGTACCCTCGGGCACGGCTTCGCCGCGCACGGCCGGCCGGCGCCGACGGCACCGGTCCGGGTGGAGTTGACCGGGCCCGGCGGCGACACGTGGAGCTGGGGTCCGGCGGAGGCCGCCGACCGGGTGACCGGCCCGGCCCGGGACTTCTGCCTCCTGGTCACCCAGCGCCGGCACCGTTCCGACCTCGCCCTGCTGGCCAGCGGCCCGGTCGCCGACGAGTGGCTCGACGTGGCGCAGGCGTTCGCCGGTCCGCCGGGTGCCGGCCGCGAGCCGGCCGCCGCGACGGCGGGTGGCGACGGAGCGCGGGCATGATCCGGATCGGCAACGCCTCCGGCTTCTACGGCGACCGGTTCACCGCCTGGCAGGAGATGCTCGACGGCGGTGAGCTGGACGTGCTGACCGGTGACTACCTGGCCGAGCTGACCATGCTGATCCTCGGCCGGGACCGGCTGCGCGACCCCGACCTCGGCTACGCGAAGACCTTCCTGCGGCAGCTGGAGACCTGCCTCGGCACCGCCCTCGACCGGGGGGTACGGATCGTCACCAACGCCGGCGGGTTGAACCCCGCCGGCCTGGCCGCCGCCATCGACCGGCTCGCCGACCGGCTGGGCCTGCCGGCCCGGGTGGGGTACGTCGAGGGCGACGCGATCACCCGGCCCGACGCGCTGACGGCGAACGCCTACCTGGGCGCGTTCGGGATCGCCGCCTGCCTCGACGGTGGGGCGGACGTGGTGGTCACCGGACGGGTCACCGACGCGTCGCTGGTCGTCGGCCCGGCCATCGCCCGGTACGGGTGGGGCCGCGACGACCTGGACGAGCTGGCCGGGGCGACCGTCGCGGGGCACCTCGTCGAGTGCGGCGCGCAGGTCACCGGTGGCAACTTCAGCTTCTTCACCGAGCTGCCCGACGGTGGGCACCGGCCCGGCTTCCCCATCGCCGAGGTGCACCCGGACGGCTCCACGGTGCTCACCAAGCATCCGGGCACCGGCGGAGCGGTCACCGTGGAGACGGTCACCGCCCAACTGCTCTACGAGATCGGTGGGCCGGCGTACCTCGGGCCGGACGTGGTCACCCGGTTGGACAGCGTGACGCTGCGCCCCGACGGGCCGGACCGCGTGCTGGTCTCCGGCGTCCGGGGCACCCCGCCGCCCGCCACGCTGAAGGTGGGCGTCAACAACCTCGGTGGCTTCCGCAACTCCATGACGTTCGTGCTCTGCGGGCTGGACATCGAGGCGAAGGCGGCCCTGGTCCGTGGCCAGGTCGAGGAGGCGGTGGGCAAGGACGGGCTGGAGTTCACACTGGCCCGGACCGACCATCCGGATGCCGTCGACACCGAGGCGGCCAGCGCCCTGCTCCACGTACACCTGCGCGACAGCGACCGGACGCGGGCCGGGCGGGCCTTCTCGGCCGCCGCGGTGGAACTGGCGCTGGCCTCCTACCCGGGCTGCACGTTGACCACCCTGCCGGGCGACGCGACACCGTACGGCGTGTTCACCGCCGACACCGTGGCGCAGGACGCGGTGGCGCACGTGGCGGTGCTGCCCGGCGGCGAGCGGGTGCCGATCGCCCCACCGATCCGGACCGTACCGGCGCCCGCCCCCGACGCCGAGACGTCACCGGGTGGCGGGGCGGCGGTCGACGGTCCGACCCGGCGGGGGCCGCTCGGCGAACTCGTCGGCGCGCGCTCCGGGGACAAGGGCGGGGACGCCAACCTCGGCGTCTGGGCACGCTCGGACGCGGGGTACGCCTGGCTGCGCGAGTGGCTGACCGTCGAACGGCTGGCCGAACTTCTGCCGGAGACGTCGCCGCTGGGCGTGCGGCGGTACGAGCTGCCGAACCTGCGCGCCGTCAACTTCGTGATCGAGGGACTGCTCGGGGCGGGGGTGGCCGCGTCCACGCGGTTCGACCCGCAGGCCAAGGCACTCGGTGAGCTGCTGCGCTCCCGAGTGGTCGACCTGCCGGTGGACGTGCCGAGCGGCCCGGCGACGCCGGTCGGGACGGGCGAGGTGACCGCGTGAGCATCGTGGACACACCGGAGCGGAGGCAACTGCGCGAGCTGACCCGGGCCTTCGTGACCCGCGAGGTGCTGCCGCACCTCGACGAGTGGGAACGCGCCGGTGAGGTGCCCCGCGCACTACACGCCACCGCCGCGAAGCTCGGCCTGCTCGGCATCGGCTTCCCCGAGTCGGTCGGCGGCAGCGGCGGTGACCTGCTCGACTCCATCCTCGTGACGGAGGAGCTGATCCGCTCCGGCGGCTCGTCCGGCCTGGTCGCCGCCCTGTTCACGCACGGCATCGCGTTGCCGCACATGGTCGCTGCGGCCGGCGCCCGCTCCGGCGGGTCGCTGGGCGGCCGGCTCGGCGGCGCGTCGACACCCGGTGGCGACGACCTGATCGACCGGTACGTCCGGCCCACCCTGGCCGGCACGACGATCGGCGCGCTGGCGATCACCGAACCGGACGGCGGCTCGGACGTGGCCGGAATCCGCACCACCGCCCGCCGCGACGGCGACCACTACGTCGTGAACGGGTCGAAGACGTACATCACCAGCGGGCACCGGGCCGACTTCGTGACCACGGCGGTCTGCACCGAGTTTCCGGGCAGCGGCGAGCTCACCCTGCTGGTGATCGACAAGGGCACACCCGGCTTCACCGTGGGCCGCCGGTTGGAGAAGCTCGGCTGGCACTGCTCGGACACCGCCGAGCTCTCCTTCGTGGACGTCCGGGTGCCGGTGGCGAACCGGATCGGCGCGGAGAACACCGGATTCCTGGCGATCATGCAGCACTTCGCGGCGGAGCGACTGTCGCTGGCGACCCAGGCGTACGCCACCGCGCAGCGCTGCGTCGAGCTGGCCGTGCGCTGGTGTCGGGACCGGGAGACCTTCGGCCGCCCGCTGGCCAGCAGGCAACTGGTCCGGCACCGGCTGGCCGAGATGCACACCCGCACCGAGGCGGCCCGCTCGTACGTGCACGAGGTGGCCGCGCGGGTGGCGGCCGGGGAGCCGGTGGTGACCGAGGTGGCGATGGCCAAGAACGTGGCGGTGGCCGCCTGCGACCACGTCGTCGACCAGGCGTTGCAGCTGCACGGCGGCTTCGGTTACCTGCGCGACGCCGAGGTGGAGCGGCACTACCGCGACGCCCGGATCCTCGGCATCGGCGGCGGCACCACCGAGATCATGAACGAGATCATCGCGAAAGGCATGGGTCTGTGAGCGCGAGGAGTGAGCCGGGTTTGCGAGCCTCGCAGTCGCGAACGAAGGAGGCACGGTGAGCACCCTGGACAGCGCGATCGACCCGTCCGCGGCCAACTACACGGCGAACCGGGCGGCGCTGCTGGACCGGCTGGCCGAACTGGACGCCGCACTGGATCAGGCTCGGGCCGGTGGTGGCGAGAAGTACGTGTCCCGGCACCACGCCCGCGGCAAGCTGCTCCCCCGGGAGCGGATCGAGCTGCTGGTGGACGCCGACAGCCCGTTCCTGGAGCTGTCGCCGGTCGCCGCGTACGGCACGGACTTCCCGGTCGGCGCCAGCGTGGTCACCGGCATCGGTGTGGTCGAGGGCGTGGAGTGCCTGATCGTCGCGAACGACCCGACGGTACGCGGCGGCGCCGTCAACCCGTGGTCGCTCGCGAAGACCCGGCGGGCCGGCGAGATCGCCCTGGCCAACCGGCTGCCGATGGTCAACCTGGTCGAGTCGGCCGGGGCGGACCTGCCCACCCAGGCGGAGATCTTCATCCCGGGCGGCCGGGTGTTCCGCGACCTGACCCGGCTCTCCGCGGCGGGCATCCCCACGGTCAGCGTGGTCTTCGGCAACGCCACGGCCGGTGGGGCGTACGTGCCGGGCATGTCCGACCACGTGATCATGATCCGGGACCGGTCGCAGGTCTACCTGGCCGGGCCTCCGCTGGTGAAGATGGCCACCGGCGAGGTCACCGACGACGAGTCGCTGGGCGGCGCGGCGATGCACGCCGGCACCTCGGGGCTCGCCGACTACCTGGCCGAGGACGAGCGGGACGGCATCCGGCTGGCCCGGCAGTGCGTCCGCCGGTTGAACTGGCGCAAGCAGGGCCCGCAGCCGCGTACGCGCGTTCCGCAACCACCCAGGTACGACCCGGAGGAGCTGCTCGGCATCGCCAGCGCCGATTTGAAGGTGCCGTTCGACCCGCGCGAGGTGCTGGCCCGGATCCTGGACGGCAGCGACTTCGACGAGTTCAAGCCGGCGTACGGGGACGCCCTGGTCACCGGCTGGGGCGAGCTGCACGGATATCCGGTGGGTGTGCTGGCCAACGCCCGCGGCGTGCTGTTCAGCGAGGAGGCGCAGAAGGCGGCGCAGTTCATCCAGCTCGCGAACGCCGCCGACACCCCGCTGATCTTCCTGCAGAACACCACCGGCTACATGGTGGGCACCGAGTACGAGCAGCGCGGCATCATCAAGCACGGCGCACTGATGATCAATGCGGTGTCCAACTCGACGGTGCCGCACCTGACGGTGAACCTGGGCGCCTCGTACGGGGCCGGCAACTACGGCATGTGCGGCCGGGCGTACGAGCCGAGGTTCCTGTTCACCTGGCCGAACGCGAAGTCTGCGGTGATGGGCCCGGCGCAGCTCGCCGGCGTGCTGTCCATCGTGGCCCGGCAGGCTGCCGCCGCCCGGGGGCGCGACTACGACGAGGAGTCCGACGCGGCGATGCGGATGATGGTCGAGCAGCAGATCGAGTCGCAGTCGGGGGCGCTCTTCCTCTCCGGCCGGCTCTACGACGACGGGGTGATCGACCCTCGGGACACCCGGACCGTCCTCGGGCTCTGCCTCTCGGCGATCCACAACGGACCGGTGAAGGGCGCCGAGGGCTTCGGCGTCTTCCGGATGTAGGGGCTGACAGCCGTGAGCGCGAGGAACGCAGCGAGGCGGAGTCCCGCAGTCGCGAACGACGAAAGGCAGGCACAGTGATCTCGAGATTGCTCGTTGCCAACCGGGGGGAGATCGCCCGTCGGGTCTTCGCGACCTGCCGGTCGCTCGGCGTGGAGACGGTCGCCGTGTACTCGGACGCCGACGCCGCCGCGCCGTTCGTCGCCGAGGCGGACCAGGCGGTCCGGCTGCCGGGGGACACGCCGGCCGAGACGTACCTGCGGGTGGATCTGATCCTGGACGCGGCCCGCCGCAGCGGCGCGGACGCGGTCCACCCTGGCTACGGCTTCCTGGCCGAGAACGCCGAGTTCGCGGCGGCGGTGACCGACGCCGGGCTGACCTGGGTGGGGCCACCGGCCAAGGTGATCGCCACGATGGGCGACAAGCTGGCGGCGAAGGCGCTGCTCGCCGAGGCGGGCGTGCCCATGCTGCCCAGCTGGACCGCCACCGACGAGATCACCGACTTCCCGGTGCTGGTGAAGGCATCCGCCGGCGGCGGTGGGCGCGGCATGCGGATCGTCCGGGACGCCGCCGGGCTGCCCGAGGCCGTCGCGTCCGCGCGCCGCGAGGCGGCGGCGGCCTTCGGCGACGGCACGGTGTTCATCGAGCGGTACGTCGAGCGCGGCCGGCACGTCGAGGTGCAGATCTTCGGTGACGTCCACGGCACGGTCGCCGCTCTGGGAGTGCGGGAGTGCTCCATCCAGCGCCGACACCAGAAGATCATCGAGGAGGCGCCCGGGGTCATCCCCTCGGAGCTGCGGGAGCGGCTGCACGAGGCGGCCGTGGCCGCCGGGCGGGCGGTCGACTACGTGGGGGCCGGCACGGTCGAGTTCCTGCTGGCGCCGAGCGGGGAGTTCTTCTTCCTGGAGATGAACACCCGCCTCCAGGTGGAGCACCCCGTCACCGAGCTGATCACCCCGGTCGGGCTGGACCTGGTCCGGCTGCAACTGCTGGTGGCCGAGGGCGCCCCGCTACCCGAGCACGCCCACTATCCCGCCGCGCGCGGCTACGCGATCGAGGTGCGGCTGTGCGCCGAGGAGCCGGCGCAGGGCTGGCGGCCCGCCACGGGCATCCTGCACCGGTTCAGCGTGCCCGGGGTGGACCGCGAGTTCGGCTGGCTCCAACGGGCGGGCCTGCGGCTCGACTCCGGCGTGGTGGCGGGCTCGGTGGTGGGCGTGCACTACGACTCGCTGCTCGCCAAGCTGATCGCCGTGGCGCCGACCCGGGCGGAGGCGACCCGGGCGCTGGCGAGCGCCCTGGCCCGGGCCGAGCTGCACGGGGTGGCCACCAACCGCGATCTGCTGGTCCGGGTGCTGCGCAGCCGCGAGTTCGCGGCGACGGAGATCGACACCGGGTTCCTGGACCGGCACCCGGAGGTCTTCGAACCGCTGCTCCCCGCCGATCAACTTCCGGTCACCGCCCTCGCCGCGGCACTGGCGGCCGCCGCGCACCGCCGGGCGACCGCACCGGTGCTTTCCGGGCTCCCCTCCGGCTGGCGCAACGTGCCCGCCGTTCCGCAGGTGGCCCGGTTCGCCGGCCCCGACGGCGACGAGATGGAGATTCGCTACCGCCTGGACCGGACCGGCCGGCTCGCCGACTGGTCCAGCACGCCGGCGGCTGCCGGTGGCTCCCCGGACCTACGGGAGGCGGCTGCCACGCCCATCGTGGCGCTGGTGGAGGCCGCCCCGGACCGGGTCGTGCTCGACGTCGACGGCGTGCGGCGCGCGTACCGCGTACACCGGGTGGGGTCGGAGATCTTCGTGGACGGCCCGGACGGGGCGGCGAGCCTGACCGAGCTGCCGCGTTTCCCGCTGCCCACCGCCGAGCTGGCCGCCGGGTCGCTGCTCGCGCCGCTGCCCGGCGCGGTGACCCGGGTGCACGTCCAGGTCGGTCAGCGGGTCGCGGCCGGCGACCCGCTGCTCACCCTGGAGGCGATGAAGCTGGAACATCCCGTGCTCGCCCCGACCGACGGCGTCGTCGCCGAGCTGCCGGTGCCGGCCGGCGGTCAGGTGCGCACCGGCGCCGTACTGGCCGTGGTCACTTCTGAGGAGGACTCCCGATGACCTTCGACCTCACCTCCGAGCAGGACCAGCTGCGTGACGCCGTACGGGCGTTGGGCCGCCGGTACGGCCACGGCTACTTCGTCGAGAAGGCCAAGGCCGGCGAGCACACCACCGAGCTGTGGGCCGAGGCCGGCCGGCTCGGCTACCTGGGGGTCAACATCCCCACCGAGTACGGCGGTGGCGGCGGTGGCATCACCGAGCTGGCCATCGTCTGCGAGGAGCTGGCGGCGGCCGGCTGCCCGCTGCTGCTGCTGGTGGTCTCCCCCGCCATCGCGGCCACCGTCATCAACCGGCACGGCACCGAGGAGCAGCGCAAGCGGCACCTGCCCGGCCTCGCCGACGGGTCGGCGAAGATCGTCTTCGCGATCACCGAGCCGGACGCCGGGTCCAACTTCCACCGTCTCGGCACGGTGGCCCGCCGCGACGGTGACGGCTGGCTGCTCTCCGGCCGAAAGTGCTACATCTCCGGGGTCGACGAGGCCGGCCACGTTCTGGTCGTCGCCCGTACCGAGGATGCCGGGACCGGAAAGCTCAAGCCGGCGTTGTTCATCGTGCCGACCGACGCCGCCGGGCTGACCCGGTCCAAGCTGGACATGGAGATCGTGTCCCCGGAGAACCAGTTCCTGCTCTACCTGGACGACGTGCGGCTGCCCGCCGACGCGCTGGTCGGTGAGTCACTGGACGCCGGGTTGCCGGCGCTCTTCGCCGGTCTCAACCCGGAGCGCATCACGGTCGCCGCGATGGGCGCCGGCACCGGCCGGTACGCCATCGAGCGCGCCAGCGGGTACACCGCCACGCGCAAGGTGTGGGGTGGCCGGAGCATCGGCTCCCACCAGGGGGTGTCGCACCCGCTGGCACACGCGGCGGTGCAGGTGGAGCTGGCCCGACTGATGATCCAGAAGGCGGCCACCCTGTACGACGCGGGCCGCGACCTGGAGGCCGGGGTGGCCGGCAACATGGCCAAGTACGCCGCCGGGGAGGCCGCCGCGCTCGCCGTGGACACCGCCGTCCAGGCGCTCGGCGGGGCCGGGATGACCACCGAGTACGGGGTGGCCACCCTGCTCGGCGCCGTACGGGCCGGCCGGATCGCCCCGGTCAGCCGGGAGATGATCCTCAACTTCGTCGCCCAACACGTCCTCGGCCAGGACAAGTCCTACTGAGCGGCCAGCGGGGTCGTCAGCCGGGGGCGCGGCAGGCGGCGTCGATGCGGTGCACCGGTCGGACGCGGCGGCCCATCCCCTCCAGCAGCGAGTCCTCGACGTGGAAGTCGTGGATGCGCAGCCGGTGTCGGGGCAGCTCCTCCTCGCTCGGGCAGAGCACCTGGGCGCGAACCAGGTCGACCGGGACGTACCGCACGCCGCCCCGCTCCTGAAGGATCACCATGTTGACGTCGTCGGTGGTGACGACATGCCCCCGCACGTCCTCGGTGGGTCCGCTCTCCGCGCCCACCGTCGTGACGGTGAGCGGCAGCACCGGCGTGCTGATCACCGGCAGGGCGGCCCAGACCAGCATGGCCAGCACCGCCACCTCGGTCAGCGACGCCAGCGGCCGGATCACCATCCCGGGCAGCGGGCCGGCGATGAAGAGGGCCAGCACCGGCGGCACCACGATGAGCGCCAGGACCAGCCGCTCGCCGCCCTGCTCGACCGCGTCGCGCAGGGTGGGCAGCACCAGCCAGCCGTACGCCGCGAGCAGCGCGACGATCAGCAGCACCCGTGGCGCGACCCGCTCGTGCAGCCGCCCGGGGCGGAGCTGGAAGGCGGCCACGAAAGCCGGCAGCAGCAGCGGCAGGTAGAGCAGCGGCCAGGTGAGCAGGGCGAGCAGGAAGCTGGCCAGCACCACCCAGGCCGGGGTGAGGTCGGCCCAGCGGGCGAAGAGCGGGCGGCGGGTGCCCGGCGGCAACCGGTCCACACTGACCGCCAGCACGGCACCGAGCGCGAAGACGGCGACCAGCCCGGTGGAGAGCAGTCGGGCCGCGGTGGTCAGGAAGCCGGCGAGCAGGTTGACCGGCCCCACGTTCGCCACCAGCAGCAGCGTGGTCTGGAGTTCACCGCCCGCCTCCACACCGAGCCGGAGGACCGAGAAGATCGCCGGTACGCCCACCACCGCCGTCCAGAACGACTGGCTGGCCCGCGCGCGCCGCTCCGCCGGGTCCCACCGCACCCGCCCGGGCTCGACGGCCGCGACGACCGGTTCGGCGGGCTCGGCGACCGGCACACCCGCCGGCCAGCGGGCAGAGTCCGCGTCGGCAGCGGTTGGAGCGTCGACACCCGGCGTGGCGGCGGTGTCGCCCGGCACGGACGCCCGGGGCGGCGGGACCGGGCCGTCGGTGGCGGTCGGCGTCGTGCTCACCTCCGGGGCGCCTTGTCGTCGAAGTCGACCAGCTTCGGCACTTCCAGCGGCTGCGGTTGGCGCTTCTCGGCCCGCAGCCACGGGCCGAGTGTCCGGTTGTACGCCGTCTGCCACGGGCTCGCCTGCCCGTCCCGACCCTGCTCGTAGCTCTTCTGCAGGAAGAACGCGACCAGGTCGCGCAGTGCGGGGTCGCCGATCGGCACACCGATGCCGAGCAGTTCGCTGGTGCCGAACGGCATGTCCACCAGCTCGAACTCCTTGGGGAAGCTGGCCAGGAAGCCGGCGAGGATCGCCTCGTCGGAGCTGACCGCGTCGTACCGGCCCTCGCGGATGCCGTCGACGCAGTCGCCGACGTCCTTCACCACGAACGTCCTGACCTGATGTTTCTCCAGCTCGGCCTCTGTGGTGGAGCCGCCGCTGGTGCAGACCTTGTACGTCGGGTCACGCAGGTCCTCGATGGTGCGGATCTTGTCGTTGAGCCGGGTCGGCACCATCACCTCCTGCGTGGTGACGAGGTACGGCCCCGCGAAGCTGACGAGCTTCTTGCGGTCCTCGGTGATGGAGAAGCTGGACACCACCAGGTCGACCGTGCCGCCCTGGAGAGCGGGAATCCGGTCCTCCGTGGACACGGACACGAACTCCAGCCGCTGGTCGCCCTCGTAGCCCAGCGAGGCCGCGACGTACCGGCCGATCTCCACGTCGAAGCCGTAGTGCTGGCCGTTGCGCAGCTCACCCATCAGTGGCTCGTTGGTGGCGACCCCGATGCGCAGCTTCGACTGCCCGTAGATGTGCGACTCGCGGAGCTTTTCCTGCACCGACGGGAGTTCCGGTTCCTGTCGACTGTCGCACCCGGCCGCGGCGGCCAGGGTGAGCGTGAGGGCGACCGCCACCGTCGTCGCGATCGAGCGGAGCCGGGACTGGGAACTGCCTGCGTTCATGGGCGACCTCGCTGACCGAACGGCCCTGTGGGACACCGAGAGTAGCGGCTTCGGTCCATTCCGTGTGGACGCCGATCGGCCCGCGTCGGGCGACCGGTCGGGCGACGTGATCGGCGCGCCGGGGCGGCTCCGCGGTTGACAGCCGGCCCACCCGCGACATGCTGGTGGGGTGAGCAGACTGTCCAGGCCCGACGCGCGGGTCGTGGCTGCCGTCGCGGCGCTGGGAGCCCTTGCGCTGCTGGTCATGCTGGTCGTCTGGCGCCGTCAGGATCTTCTCGGCGTCGTCCTGGCGCTGCTCTGCGTCCTGCTGGCCATGGTCACCGGGGTGGCCGTCTCCGCCGCCCGTCAGGGCCACGACCCGGAGCCGACGGACCGCCCGGCGGCCGCCGGGCCGCCGGAGTTGATGCCGTACGGGCTCGACGCGGACACCCTCGACGCCCTGGACAGCCGGGACGCGTTGCGTGCGGTGCGTGACCGGCGACGCGGGCGGGGCGGGGTCAGCGACCGGTGAGGGTGGGCGCGGCGAGCGCGTCCACGCCCCGCCCGGCCAGGCACCGGTACGTCCGGTCGATGCTGCCGTCCACCGGTGGCAGCACCTCCAGGTGCCAGCCGGTCGACTCGGTGATCCCGGTGGTCAGCCGGAACGTGGTCATGCTGCACACCTGGCGCACCGGCTCGGCGGCGACCACCTCGGCGTGTTCCGCGCCGATCAGCGACACCGGCAGGATGCCCTCGGCGTACGTCTCCCAGGTGTGCCGCCCGGCGCAGGGCACACGTGCCGCCTCGGCGCTGGTGCCGCGGATTCGCACCGGACCGAAGCACTCGAGCTCGGGCAGGCACCGCGCACCGTCGGGCAGGGCGCTCGGCGCGCCCGCGCCGGTGGTGCAGCCGGGTAGTGGACCGGTGGCCGGCGCGGCGACCCGGCTGACCGAGGGGGTGGGTCCGGGCGACTGTGGATTGCCGGCCACCAGGGCTCCGGCGGTGGCCGAGGCGGCCAGCGCGAGCACCCCGGCGCCGCCGAGGAACCAGCGTCGCAGCGAGCGCCGCCCGCCGGGGACCGTCGGGTGGACGTCCTCGACCGGAGGTCGGGGCACCGGCTGACCGGCCGCGTACGGGCCGGTGTGGGTGGCGCCGCCGCTGACCGGGGCACCGCTGACGGGTGCCGACGGCGAGCCGAACGGCAGGCTGACGAGCAGGTCGTGCAGTTCGAGGGCGGAGGGCCGCTCGGCCGGGTCGTTGGCCATGCCGGCGCGCAGCACGTCGATCAGCTCGTCCGGCACGCCGGGCAGGCCGGGGACCGGCTGGTTGAACATCTCCAGCACGGTGACCAGGCTGGGGTTGCGCTCGGACTGCCAGCGCGGCGGCCGACCGTGCATCACCGCGTAGAGGGTGGCGCAGAGCGCGTACACGTCGACGGACGGCGACGGTGGGCTGTGGCTGAACATCTCCGGTGGCGCGTACGCCGGGGTGAGCACCTCCAGGGTGACCGAGGCGTCCCGGGCCTCGGCGAGCACGGCCAGCCCGAAGTCGGCCAGCACGGCCGGGTTGAAGTGGGAGTAGAGGATGTTCGCGGGCTTCACGTCGCGGTGGAGCACGCCGGCCGCGTGCGAGTGGGCCAGCGCGTCAGCGATCTTTATGCCGAGGTCGCGGGCCTCGATCGGGCCCAGCCGCGACGTGCGCATGCGTTCGGCGTACGACCCGTCGCAGAGTTCCATGATCAGGTAGGGGTGCTGGTCGACGGTGACCCCGACGTCGAAGAGGTCCACCACGTGCGGGTGCGACGACATCCGCCCGGCCGCCCGCGCCTCGCGGAGGAATCGCGCCTGGTCGCGTTCGCTGTCCAGCGTGCGGTTCTCCACCTTGACGGCGACCTCACGGCCCACCGAGATCTGGGTGGCCTGGTAGACCGTCGCGTAACCACCTCGGGCAAAGACCCGCAAATCGGTCAGACCGGGCACGATCGGCACCGGTAGGCCGCCGGTCGGAGTGTCGGTCACTGCTCGAAAATACCCAACCCGGCCGGTCGCTCAGCGCACCGCGTCCGCCGGAGCGGCACCGGCCGAGCCCGTACCCTCCCCGGCGTCGGCCGCGGGCGGCACCGGGTCGGTGCCATCGGGCGTCGCGTCACTGCCGACCGGCGCGCCCCTGCGGGCGTCCAGGCGCAGACCGACGGCGGTGGCCAGCGCGCCCAGCCCCTCCCAGGCGGCCACCCCGAAGAACCGGTCGGGGGCGATGTCGGCCAGCACCGCGATGCTGAACACGGTGAACGTGACCAGGCGGAAGACCACCGTGAACCGGTAGAACGCCCGCCACTCGGTGACGGTGGCCAGCAGGTAGTAGACCCCCATGTTGAACGACGCCATCGACGACGCGAGAACGAACGTGCCGGTGTGGTCACCCGTCGAACGGGCGGCCGGCACCTCCAGCCCGAGCATGCGCAGCATCGCCTCCGGCCAGAGCAGCCCGAGCGTGCCCATCATCAGCGCCAACACGCCGAAGACCGCGATGGTCCAGCCCGCGACGGAACGCGGCAACCTCATGGAGTGCCTCCCCAGGCGCGGCGACGGTCACCTGTGGACCGCCGCACGGTGTTGACACGCTAGCCGCTACCCCCGACCACCACATCCCCAAAACCGCCAAAATCCGCCCTCGCGCGGGCGGAGGGTCAGAGGGGTGCGGCGAGACGGGCGCGCAGGGCGTCGGCGGCGGCTCGCTCGCTGCGCTGCTCGGTGGAGTACGCCAGGCGGACCGCCTCCTCCGCGCAGGACAGCGCCTCCGCCGGGCGGCCACAGGCAGCCAGCGCCTCGGCCAGCACACTGGCCGCGATCACCTGGCTGCGCACGTCCTCGGCCGGCGCGGTGACCGCTCGCCGGGCCCAGTCCAGCGCCTGGTCCCGCTGACCGTGGGCGAGCAGCGCCGACGCGTACCGGGCCATCGTCTGGCGGCGGGAGAAGAGCAGCGAGGGTGCGCTCGCGGCGGCGGTCGCCACCGGGGCGAGCAGCCCGACCGCGGTCGCCGGGTCGCCCGCGGCCAGTCGGGCGGTGGCCAGCAGCACCCGGGGTGCGACCTGCGCAGGAGCCTGCGGGTTGTGCGGCTCGACGGCGGTCAGCACCGCGCGGGCGACCTGCTCGGCGGTCTCGCAGTCCCCCATGTCCAGTGCCACGAAGCCGCGCAGCGTGCCGGCCATCCCGGTGAGCAACGGGTGCGAGGTCCGCTCGGCGTACGCCAGTGCGTCGGTGAGCAGGTCGGCCGCGTGCTCCGGCTCGCCCAGCCCGCGCGCCACCACGGCCCGGACCACCAGTGCGAACCCGCGCCCCCAGTCGTCGGAGGCGGCCGCGAACTCGCGGTACGCCCGGCGGGCCTCGCGGTCCGCCTCGGCCAGGTCACCCAGCTCCGCGGTGGCGAACGCCGCCACCGCTCGCAGCGTGCCCACCGCCCACGCCTCGCCGACCCGCTCACCGAAGGGCAGGAAGACCTGCGCCATCCGACACGCCTCGCGCAACCGGCCGGCGAGCAGTCGGGCGAACGCCGTGGTGCCCCGCAGCCAGGCCCGCCCGTACGGATCCTTCAGCTCGGCGAAGAGTCGGGCGGCCCGGCCGAGCACCGCGTCGGTGCCGGCGAAGTCGCCACGGGTGGTGGTCACCCAGGCCAGGTTCTGCAACGACCAGGCCTGCCCGCGCCGGTCCTGCGCGCCGAGGCTGACCTGGTAGGACGATGCCAGCCGGCTGCTCGCCTGACTCAGCCGGCCGGCCACGAAGTCGGCCATGCCGAGCCGGCGCATCGCCGAGGCGCGCAGGGTGGGCAGGCCGCCGGCCGTGGCCACCTGCAGGGCCTCCTGCCAGGCGGCGACCGCCCGGGCCTGGTCGCCGAGGGTCTGCTGGGCCTGCCCGGCGAGCAGCAGTGCGCTGCCCCGGACGGCCTCGTCCCCCGCGTTCGCGGCGATCTTCTCGGCGTAGGCGAGCGCGTCGACGACCCGACCGATCTGGAGCAGCGCCCGGGCGTGCACGACCCGGTCGGCCGCCGGGACCCCGTCGCGGGCCAGCTCGTTGGCGCGTTCGGCGTACTCCACGGCCAGCGCCGGCTCGCCGGCGGACAACGACCGGCGGGCGGCCCGGCCGAGCGCGGCGACCCCGAGCGGGACCACCGCCCGGGCTGGCGCGTCCGGGCGCAGCTTCACCGCGTCGGCGAGCGTGGCGGCCCGCTCGACGTGCGTCGCCACGAAGTCGTCCCGGGCCTCCTCGGTGAACCCGCCCGGTGCCCCGGCCGCGGTCTCGTCCCCCGGCGCCGCCCAGCGGGCCAGCGCGGCGTGCCGCTCGGCCAGCTCGGCCTTGCTCACCCCGGCGTACGCGGCCTCCCGCATCAGCGGGGTGGCGAACGCGTAGCCCGTCCGGGTGCGGTGCAGCATCCGTCGTTGCAGCAGTTCCTCGACGGCCCGGTCGAGTTCGACGGCGACCACGGCCGAGGGCCGGCCGTCACGGCCGGCCCGCTGATCGCGCAGTGCCTCCAGGGCTCCGGTGGGCACGGTGTCACCGATGACCGCGGCGTCGCGCAGCACCGAGCGGGCGTCCGGCGGCAGCGCGTCGATGCGTGCGGCGAGCACGGCGGCGAGGTCCCGGGAGAGCAGCCGGCTGCCCAGTGAGCCGGGCACCAGCCGCCAGCCGGCCGCGCCCTGGTCCCGCTCGCCGGCTGCGGTCCGGCCGCCGCGCCCCGGTTCGACCGTGGTGAGCGCTCCGCGCTCGATCAGCAGCGTGACCAGCTCGGCCAGGTAGAACGGGTTGCCCTGGGCGGTGGCGAGCAGCCGGTCCGCGTCGGCCGGCGGCAGCTTGCCGCCGCCGAGGTAACTGGTGAGCAGGCGGGCGGCATCGGCGCCGCGCAGCGGAGGCAGGGAGTGCACCTCGGCGTCCGCGACCCGGGTCAGCGCGCCGGCGGTACGGACCAGCTCGGGACGGCCGAGCAGCAGCACCAGCACCGGGCCGGTGAGTCGGGACAGGGTCAGCCCGAGCGCCCGGATCGTCTCGGAGGTGGCGTCGTGCAGGTCGTCCACCACGATCACCAGCGGCGCCTCCGTGGCGAGCCCGCTGAGCAGGTCGGCCACGGCGTTCGGCACCGCTTCGGCGTCGGCCGCCGGGACGGTCGCGCCGGTCCACTCGCCGTTGTCGGTGCCGCCGTGCGCGGGAAGCTCGGCGTAGCCGAGCAGGGCGAGCAGCTGGTCGGTGACGATCGGCGGCTGTTCACCCCCGGCCCGGGCGAGCCGCTGGCCGAGCCGGCGCAGCCGTTCCTCCACCGCCGGCCGGGTCAGGGCGGTGGACGCGTCACTGGGCAGGCCGACGGCCGCGCGGACCAGGTCGGCCAGGGGCGCGAGCCGGCGCCGCTCACCGAAGGCGGCGCAGCGCACCGACAGCACCCGTGCGCCGGTGTGCGCGGCGTACCGGCCGGCGCCCACGTCGTACCCGGCGGCGAGGCGTTCCACCTCGGCGGCGAAACGGGACTTGCCGATGCCCGCCTCGGCGGTCATCAGCAGCACCCTCGGGTCACCCTGGTCGATCACCTCGGCGAGCCGGCCGGCGACCCGGCCGATCTCGGTCTCCCTGCCCACGTAGGGTGCCTCGTCGCCGAGGCCCGAACGGGTGCCCGGCGCGTCCAGCAGACCCAGCAGCTCGTACGCCTCGACCGGCTCGCGCTTGCCCTTGAGCCGCAGCGGGCGTAGCGCCCGCCAGGAAGCGACGTGCCGGGTGGCGGCGGCGGTCCGCGCGCCGGCGTAGACGGCGCCGACCGCGGCGGCGTCGGCCAGCCGGGCGGCGGTGTTCACCGTGTCCCCGATGACCGTGTACTCGATGGCCGCCTGGATGCCCGCGATGACGTCACCGGTGTTCAGCCCGACCCGCAGCCCCAGCGGCGCACCGCCGCCCCGCTCGTCGTCGAGCACCCGGCGGACCGCCCGCTGCATCGACAGGGCGGCACGGACGGCCCGTTCGGCGTCGTCCTCGTGCGCCACCGGGGCGCCGAAGACCGCCATGATCCCGTCACCGGTGAGCTTGTCGACGTGCCCGCCGAAGGTCTTCACCGCACCGGCGAGAGCGGCGAGCACCCGGTCGGTGACGGCACCGACCCGTTCCGGGTCGAGATCCTCGGACCAGGACGTGAAGTCGGAAAGGTCGCCGAAGAGCACGGTGACCACCCGGCGCTCGGCCGCCGGCAACGTCGCGGCGGCCGGCAGCGCGGCGCCGCAATTGTGGCAGAACCGGGCACCGGGAACGGCGACGGTTCCACACACGGGGCAGGTCACGCTTGCTCCAACCCGCTGACCCCGCGCTCAGATTCCCCGGTGCCGACGCCCAGATACTCCAGTTGTGCGCGGACCGACCATTCGGCTGCCCACCAGAGCGAGCGGTCCACGTCCGCGTAGACCGCGGCGACCACGTCGGCGGGGGTGCGGGCGCCGGCGGTGACCGCGGCCCGGACCTGGTCGAGCCGGGCACGACGGTGGGCGAGGTAGAAGTCGGCGGCGGCGGCGCAGTCGGCCAGCGCCGGGCCGTGCCCGGGCAGCGCCGGAACCCCCCGGTACGCGGACAGCAGCTCCAGGCTGGCCAGGTAGTCGCCGAGGTGCCCGTCCGGATGGGCCACCACGGTGGTGCCCCGGCCGAGGATGGTGTCACCGGTCAGCACGACCCGCTCGTCGTCGTGTTCCACGAGGAAGCACACCGAGTCGGCGGTGTGCCCGGGGGTGTTCAGCAGGCGGATCTCCAGGCCGAAGCCGCCGAGGTGCTCGGCCGGCTCGGTGAGGGGCTCCCCGCCGATGGTGTGCGCCGGGTCGGCGGCCAGGACGTGCGCCCCGCCGAGCAGCTCACTCAGGCGGGCCGAGCCCTCGGTGTGGTCCGGGTGGCCGTGGGTGATCAACACGAACCCGATCGGGCCGTGCGCGGCGATCGCCGCCAGGTGCCCCTCGTCGGCCGGTCCCGGGTCGACCACGACGCCGTACTCCGACGCCGGGGCGCGCAGCACCCAGGTGTTGGTGCCGTCGAGGGTCATCGGGCCAGGGTTCGGCGCGCGCAGCAACGTCACCCAGCTCGGCAGCTCGTCGGCGAGCGCCGCCGCCGGCGCCGTCACGTGCCCGCTCATGGCTGCGATCGTACGACCCCGCCCGCCACACCCCGCGATCATGCACGTGCCGCCCCTGATTCATCCCCGTTCAGGGCTTTCATCCGGGCCGGACGTGCACGATCGCGACGTGGCGACGGTCAGGCGACTTCGACGATGAGTTCGATCTCCACCGGAGCGTCGAGGGGAAGCTCGGCCACCCCCACGGCACTGCGGGCGTGCCTGCCGGCCTCGCCGAAGACGGTGCCGAACAGGTCGGAGGCGCCGTTGACCACGGCGGGCTGACCGGTGAACCCGGGCGCGGACGCCACGAAACCGGTCAGCTTGACCACCTTGACCACGTTCTCCAGGCCGACCAGTGAGTCGACCGCGGCCAGCGCGTTGAGGCCACACCGCTGGGCCAGGTCCTTCGCCTGCTCGGCGGAGATCCCGGCGCCGACCTTGCCGGTGGCCAACAGCTTCCCCTCGGCGATCGGCAGTTGGCCGGAGACGTACACGTGCTGCCCGGACTGCACGGCCGGCACGTAGCTGGCCACCGGCGGCACCACCTCGGGCAGTTCGAGACCCAGCTCGGCGAGCTTCGCGTGCGGACCGTTGCTCATGCCTTGGGCCGCTTCAGGTACGCGACCAGCTGGTCCGGGTTGGGCCCGGGGACCACGGCGACGAGTTCCCACCCGTCCTCGCCCCAGTTGTCGAGGATCTGCTTGGTCGCATGGACCAGCAGCGGGACCGTGGAGTATTCCCACTTCTGCATCGCTGGAGGGCTCCCTCTCGGTGCGGACTTCTTCGAGGCACAGCCTACGGTCCGCTCGCCGGGTGGGGCGCGGGACGCTGCTCCGGCGCGGTCGGCAGCTCTCCGCAGGGTCCCTGGTGCTCGTACCCCTGGGGGCAGCGGGACCGGTCGGGCAGCAGCAGGTCGCAGAAGACCCGGTGCCGGTTGTTCTGGTCGTCGGCGTTGGACACGGTGGTCTCGCCGGCGTCCAGCTCGGGCAGGAAGCCCAGGGACACCGCCACCCGACCGGCCAGCGCGGTCGCCGCCGCCAGGTCGGGCACCCGGATCGGCAGGTGGATGACGAAGCCCGGCTCGTCGTCGTCGCGGGCCCGCTCGGCGGGGCGGCTCGTCACCCGGGCCACCTCCGTCGGTTCCGGGACCCGGCGGTACGACCGCTCGTTGACCGGCAGGCTGCCGACCGGCGCGTCGACCTGGCCGACGGCGCCGGGCCGGTGCGACCGGTCGTTGGTCGGAAACTGGGTGCGAGGGATGTTGTCCGCGTCGCGCATGCACTGCCTCCGGGTCGTACCTCTCGGATCACGCTTCCGGTCCGAACCATTCGTCCGTTCCGGTCCCCCGCACCGGACGAAGGTAGGTCCCGGGCCGCAGTCCCGCCAACAGGACGCGCACGCCCGGTCACCGATAGTCACATATGCGACACATCGCAGGTCGGACGCCTGACGGTGCCGAACCGGCAGGGTCTCGCCGGCCGGCTTCGACGCGACACGGGCGACATCGATGCGGAGGTTGACCGCTACCCTTCCGGTCGGACGGTCGCGCAGCGCCCGGACGCCCGCTCGATCACGCTCGGCGCCAGGGGTGGCGGCGGGCGCCGCACCCCCGGGGGAAGAGATGACCCAACCGCCCAGCGGCGACCAGGCCGGCCCGCCCGCACACCCGCCGGCCCACCCGGCTCCGGCCGACCAGCCCGAGACGTCGGCCGTCCCCGGCCAGCCCGCGCAGCCCGCCCGACCGGCCGTCCCTGCGCAGCCGGCCGAGCCGACCTTCCCGGCCTCGCCAGCCGGGCCGGCCTTTCCCGCCTCGCCGGCCTTCCCCACGTCGCCCGCCGGGTCCACCTTCCCCACCCAGTCCGGTGGGACGACCTTCCCCGGGCAGACTGCCGGAGCTGCCGGTGCCGGTCAGCCCGAGGGCCCGGTCGGCGCCGCCACACCGGTGGCGCCCGGCACTCAGGACCCGTCGATGGTTCCGCCACCCCCTCCCGGTTACCCGCCCTACGCGGGCGCTGCCGAGCCGAAGAAGAAGCGGGGCCTGCTCATCGCGGCGATCGCGCTGGTCGTGATCATGGTGCTCTGCGTGGGCGGCGGCGCGGTGGCGTTCCTGACCCTGCGCAACGCCGAGAACGGCGAGGGCGCCAAGGAGCCGGCGGTCGCCGTCGACGAGTTCCTCACCGCGGTCTACAAGGATCGGGACGCGACCAAGGCGGCCAGCCGCGTCTGCGCCGCCTCCCGGGACGACAAGAAGATCGCCGCGAAGGTGGCCGAGGTGCAGAAGTACGCCACCGAGTACCAGAACCCCCGTTTCCGGTGGACCAGCCCGAAGGTGGACAACCAGACCGGAGACCGGGCCACCGTCTCCACGCGGGTCACCATGACCACCGCGGACGAGAAGGTGGCCGACCAGGACCTGCGCTTCACGGTGGTGCAGAAGACAGGTTGGTGGGTCTGCGAGGTCGCGTGACGGCCAACCCTGGATAGGCTCGACGGGTGCGTGCAGCTGAGCGGCCGTCCGACCCGGCCGGTACCGGATGGTCGGCCCGCCTCCACGTGGTGACCGGCAAGGGCGGCACCGGCAAGACCAGCGTGGCGGCGGCGCTGGCTCTGGCGCTGGCTGCGGGCGGCCGGCGCACCCTGCTGGTCGAGGTCGAGGGGCGGCAGGGCATCGCTCAGCTCTTCGGCATCGACCCGCTGCCGTACGAGGAGCGGCACCTCGCCGACGCCCCGGACGGCGGCGAGGTGCGTGCGCTGGCGGTGGACGCCGAGGAGGCGCTCCTCGAGTACCTGGACATGTTCTACAAGCTGGGTGCGGCGGGTCGGGCGTTGCGCAAGCTCGGCGCCATCGACTTCGCCACCACCATCGCCCCCGGCCTGCGCGACGTGCTGCTCACCGGCAAGGTCAAGGAGGCCACCACCCGCACCTCCGGGCAGCGGCGTGTGTACGACGCGGTGGTGCTGGACGCCCCGCCGACCGGGCGGATCGGGCGTTTCCTCAACGTCACGGCCGAGACGGCCCGGCTGGCCAAGGTCGGCCCGATCAAGACCCAGAGCGAGGGGGTCGCCGCTCTGCTGCGCTCCCCCATCACCGCGGTGCACGTGGTCACGCTGCTGGAGGAGATGCCGGTGCAGGAGACGGTGGACGCCATCGCCGACCTGACCGCCCTCGGCTTCGGGGTCGGGAAGGTGATCGTCAACGCCACCCGGCCACCGCTGCCGGCCGGACGGACGGTCAGCGCGGCCGAGCTGAGGCGCGGGCTGGTCGCCGCCGGGCTGCCGGCTGACCGGGAGACCGTCGCCGGCCTGCACGACGAGGCACGCGACCAGCTCATCCGGCGCGAGCTGGAGGATTCGCTCCGGGCCGACCTGGTGGAGCTGGGGCTGCCGATGACAGAGCTGCCGTTGCTGCCTGACGGGGTGGACCGGGCGGGGCTCGCGACGCTGGCCCAGGCCCTCGTCAGCGCCGATTGACTCACACCTGAGCTCCGCACGGGCGCGCGGACCCAGCCGGCCCGATACGCTCGATTGGTGCCTTCCGAAGACGCGGCGCCGCGGCTGGACGTCGACCAGATCCTCGCCGACCCGGGCGTGCGGATCATCGTGTGCTGCGGGGCCGGCGGGGTCGGCAAGACGACCACGGCCGCGGCGCTGGCGCTGCGGGCCGCCGAGCAGCACGGCCGGCGCACGGTGGTGCTCACCATCGACCCGGCCCGCCGGCTGGCCCAGTCGCTGGGCCTTACCGAGCTGGACAACACCCCCCGCCAGGTCAAGGGGATCGACGTCGAGACCAGTGGCGGCGAGCTGCACGCCATGATGCTGGACATGAAGCGCACCTTCGACGACGTGGTGCTCCAGCACACCGATCCGGCGAAGGCGGCGGAGATCTTCGCGAACCCGTTCTACCAGGCGATGAGCTCGACCTTCGCCGGCACCCAGGAATACATGGCGATGGAGAAGCTGGGTCAGCTGCACGCCCGCGGCGAGTGGGACCTGATCGTCGTCGACACCCCACCGTCCCGCTCGGCACTGGATTTCCTGGACGCGCCGGCCCGACTCTCCCGGTTCCTCGACGGCCGGATGCTGCGACTGCTGCTGGCTCCCGCCCGCAGCGGCGGCCGAAGCATGTTCAGCCTGGTCACGGCCTCGTTCGGGATGTTCTCGAAGGTGGTCCAGAAGGTGCTGGGCGCACAGCTGCTCACCGATCTGTCCGGCTTCGTGGCCGCCCTGGACTCGATGTTCGGCGGTTTCCGGCAGCGGGCCGAGCAGACGTACCGGATCCTGCAGGCACGGGAGACGGCCTTCGTGCTGGTCGCGGCGCCGGAGCCGGACGCGGTCCGGGAGGCCGCCTACTTCGCTGGCCGGCTGCGGGAGGAGAAGATGCCGCTGGCCGGCCTCGTGCTCAACCGGGTGCACCGGCCGGCGGTGCCGGAGCTGGACGCCGAGCAGAGCCGGGTCGCCGCGGAGCGACTGGCCGAGCTGGGTGGGCACGAGGCCACCGCCGAGGTGCTGCGGGCGCACGCCGCGCTGGCCCGTCAGGCCGTACGCGAGCAGCAGGTGGCCGCGCGGTTCACCGAGGCGTTCCCGGCGGTGCCGTCGGTGTCGGTGACGGCGCAGCCCGCCGACGTGCACGACGTCGACGGGCTGCGGACGATCGGCGCGGCGATCAGCCGGCCGTGACCGGTGTCAGTTGGCAGCGCTAACGAGAATCTTGTCCTTGCCGGCCTTGTCCTTGCTGTTCTTCTTCATCGCGGCCTCGAACATCTTGCGCCAGCTCGTCACCTGCGGGTGACGACGCAGCAGCGCCCGCCGTTCGCGTTCGGTCATGCCACCCCACACACCGAACTCGATCCGGTTGTCCAGCGCGTCGGCCAGGCACTCGTACCGAACTGGGCAGCTCCGGCAGATCCGCTTCGCCACGTTCTGTTCGGCGCCCTGTACGAACAACGCGTCCGGGTCCCCGTTCTGACACGCCGCCAGCGACGGCCAGTCAGTGATCATGCCCATGTGTACTCGTCCCCCCTTGCAGTACCTACCGACCTCGTTGCACGTCAGCCGGCAATTCCCCCCGATCGCCCGGCCGGCCTTCCCCAAGGCGGCGCGGACGACATGTGGCGCTGTCGCCGCCCTCATCATGCTCTGTAGTCGACTGATTACGCAACGTTGTCGGCGAAATCCATCATTCCGGACACTCCCGGCTTCCCGGGCTCTCGACCGCCGGTTACCCCTCCGAGGTCGACGAAAACGCTGCGCCGTCTCCGCCAATCGGAGGAGACTCACGCCAGGTCAGACGCAACCACGCACCGGGGGTCGTGCGTTTAGCACAACGAGGGCAGCGCGCGCAGGAAATGGGGAAAGAACGCCCCAGCGCCCCTCGTTCCCTACTCGCGTACCCTGCTGAGGTGACCTGGATGCGGAAACGTGACCACAATGTGCTGACCAACGCCGCATCGCTGCTCATATGTGGCCTGTTGGCTGGCGTGGTGGTCGCTGCGGCGGCCTTCCCCGCGGTGGCGATGTCCGGCTTGGCCGCCAAGGCCGGTGCCGAAACCTTCGGCGCCCTACCCACGGAGCTGACGGTGGCCCGCGCGCCGCAGATCAGCTACCTGCTCGCCTCGGACGGCAAGACGCCGCTCGCGACGATGTACGACGAGAACCGGCGGGACGTGAAGCTCGCCGACATCTCGCCGTACATGCAGAAGGCCATCATCGCGGCCGAGGACCACGACTTCTACAAGCACAACGGCGTCGACATCAACGGTGTCGCCCGCGCGTTCGTGAACAACCAGAACGAGGCCGCCGGCCGGCAGGGCGCCTCGACGCTGACCATGCAGTACGTCCGGCTGGCCATCGCCTACTCGGCGACCCACCCGGCCGACGTGGTCGCGGCGACCGAGGACACCAGCGCCCGCAAGCTCCGCGAGATGCGGCTGGCCCTGCAGGTCGACAAGGAGTTCTCCAAGGACGAGATCCTGACCCGCTACCTCAACCTCGCCTCGTTCGGCAACGGCGCGTACGGCATCTACGCCGCCAGCCAGGTCTACTTCGGCAAGCCGCCGAGCAAGCTCAAGATCGAGGAAGCGGCGCTGCTGGCCGGCATGGTGAAGGCGCCGACCACCAACGACCCGACCACCAAGGCCGGCTACCCGCTCGCGCTGGACCGACGCAACTACGTCATCCAGAACATGCTCGACATCAAGGCCATCACCCAGCAGGAGGCCGACGCGGCCAAGGCGACCAAGCTGGAAGTGAAGGACAAGCGCACCCCGAACGGCTGCGTCGCCGCCAACGTCAACAGCTGGGGCTTCTTCTGCGACTACTTCTACCGCTGGTGGATGCAGCAGGAGACGTTCGGCTCGACGTCGTACGACCGGGAGCGGCGACTCAAGAGCGGCGGCTACACCGTCGTCACCTCGATCGACGTTCAGGCGCAGAAGGGCGCGGACGCGGCGGTCCGCAGGGCCAAGAGCGAGAACAGCAAGGAAGCCGCCATGGTCGCCGTGGTGGAGCCCGGCACCGGCCGGGTCCGGGCGCTCGCGGTCAACCGGCAGTTCAAGCTCGACGACCCGAAGAAGCCGAAGAACAAGATCTCCAGTGATCCGGCGAAGAGCAGGAAGGGCATCCGGGGCAACTACCCGGCGACGGTGAACCCGCTGCTCACCGGCGGCGACGGCATCGCCGGATACCAGGCCGGCTCGACCTTCAAGATCTTCAGCATCGTCGCGGCACTGGAGAAGGGCATCCCGCTCAGCTACCAGATCAACGCGCCGCAGCAGTTCAAGTCGGAATACATCATCGACAGCAGCAGCCCGGCGGCCTGCAAGGGGACGCACTTCTACTGCCCGACGAACTCGAACAACAAGGCGGGCGGCGTACAGAACATGTGGAGCGCCTTCGCCCAGTCGGTCAACACCTACTTCGTGCCGCTGCAACAGCAGGTCGGCGCGGAGAACGTGGTCGACGTCGCCAAGCGGGCCGGCATCCAGTTCCGGGCCAGCAGCGACGCCAAGTTCGCCTCCACGAAGGACTACGCCCACCAGTGGGGCGCCTTCACGCTCGGTGTCTCCTCGACCACGCCGCTCGACCTGGCCAACGCGTACGCCACCCTCGCCGCGGACGGCAAGTACTGCGAGCCGATCCCGGTGCAGGAGATCCGGGACCCGGAGGGCAAGAAGCTGGACATCGCCAACCCGCGCTGCGAGAAGCGGTTCAGCACCGACGTGGCCCGGGCCGCCGTGGACGCCGCCCGCTGCCCGGTCGGCGACAACTCCAGCACCAGCAAGTGCGGCGGCAGCCGCACCGCCGCCATCGTGAAGAGCGTCGTCGACGCGCCGGTGGCCGGCAAGTCCGGCACCACCGACTCGGAGAAGACGGCCGCCCTGGTCGCGATGACCAAGCAGTACGCGGTTGCCGGCATCATGGCCGACCCGGACTGGCCGCAGACGAACGTCAAGATGAAGCACAAGGAGAAGGACGGCATCAACCCGCCGGTGTACGAGACGCTGCGGGACGCGATGAAGGGCAAGCCCCGCATCAACTTCGAACCGCCGGGGCAGAAGATCTCCGAAGGTGACCAGCGCAGCATCCCCGACGTGAAGTGTCAGTCGGTGGAGACGGCGAAGTCCCGACTCAAGGGCGCCGGCTTCGAGCCGATCGTCTCCGAGACGAAGGTCCCCTCGTCCTGCAAGGCGGGCGACGCGGCCGGCACCAGCCCGGACGGACGCACCATCAAGGGCGGCGTGGTGACCATCCAGGTCAGCAGCGGCGGCGGAGCCACCCCGCCGGGCACCAACCCCGGCAACGGGCAGCCCGGCAACCCGCCCGGCCGACCCGGCACGGGCCGCCCCGGCGGCTGAGC
The DNA here is from genome assembly GCF_052601155.1 of Micromonospora yongxingensis. Classification (NCBI taxonomy): domain Bacteria; kingdom Bacillati; phylum Actinomycetota; class Actinomycetes; order Micromonosporales; family Micromonosporaceae; genus Micromonospora; species Micromonospora yongxingensis. Next base: position 84,685 of record NZ_JBQXEO010000001.1, on the reverse strand, counting down.
AGGGCAGACGTACGAACGGGCGGGCACCCACTCCGGGTGCCCGCCCGTTCGCCTGTCGAGAACTGTCGCCGGCGTGCGCCGATCGCTCAGAGGCCGAGCTGCCGGCGTACCTCGGCGGCCACCCGGCCACCCTCGGCCTGACCCGCCACCGCGGCCTGGGCCGCCTTCATGGCCGGGCCCATCTGGGCCTTGCCGGTGAAGCCGCCCTCGGCGAGCGCCGCCGACACCAGCTCGGTCAGCTCGGCGTCCGAGAGCTGCTTGGGCAGGTAGCGGTCGAGCACCTCGCCCTCGGCGGTCTCCTTCGCGGCCTGCTCGGCGCGGCCCGCGTCGGCGAAGGCGGTGGCCGCCTCCCGACGCTTCTTGGCCTCCTTGGTCAGCACCGCGAGCACCTCGTCGTCGGTGAGCTCGCGCTTGGCCTTGCCGGCGACCTCGGCGGTGCCGACGGCGGCCAGGGCCATCCGCAGCGTGGAGGTGGTCAGCTCGTCGCGCGCCTTGAGCGCGGAACGCATGTCGGCAGTGAGGCGGTCCTTCAGCGTGCTCATGGACGGTCAAACTACCCTGAACGCCATGCGAAAGCGCACACTATTCCGACTCGCCGCCGGAACCGCCGCAGTCGGCGCGGCCACCCTCGCGTACGCGTCACTCATCGAGCGCAACATGTTCACCCTGCGGCGGTACGACGTGCCGATGCTGCCGGCCGACGCGGAACCGCTTCGTGTGCTGCACCTGTCGGACCTGCACATGATGCCCGACCAGGCGCGCAAGCAGCGCTGGGTGGCGTCGCTGGCCGCCCTCGACCCGGACCTTGTCGTGGTGACCGGCGACAACATGGCCCACCCGGGCGCCGTGCCGGGGGTGCTGCGGGCGCTGCAACCACTCCTCGACTACCCGGGTGCCTTCGTGTTCGGCTCCAACGACTACACCGGGCCGGTGTGGAAGAACCCCTTCACCTACTTCCTGCCCGACCGGGAGTACACCGAGGGCACCGAACTGCCCTACGAGGAACTGCGCCAGGTGTTCACCGGTGCCGGCTGGGTGGACCTCAACAACGCCCGGACCACGCTGAAGGCCGGCGGCCGACAGCTCGACCTGGTCGGCGTGGACGACCCCCACATCGACCGGGACGACTACGAGCCGGTGTCCGGCGCGGTCTCCTCCTCGGCCGACCTGTCCATCGCGCTGGCGCACTCCCCCGAGCCCCGGGTGCTCGACCAGATGGCCGCCGACGGCTTCGGGCTGCTGCTGGCCGGGCACACCCACGGCGGGCAGGTCTGCGTACCGGGCGCCGGGGCGCTCGTGACCAACTGCGGGCTGCCCCGCTCGATGGCGCGCGGACTGCACCGGTGGCCCGGCTCGGACTCGTGGCTCCACGTCTCCGCCGGCCTCGGCACCCACCCGACCGCCCCGGTCCGCTTCGCCTGCCCCCCGGAGGCGAGCATCCTCACGCTGATCCCCCGCTGATCGGCGCCGACGCGCGCGGGCCCCGTCAAGATCCGCGCAACATCAGGGATATAGGTGCCTCGCGGCGTCGGGAGGCCACTACATCCCTGAAGTTGCGCGGATCTTGGCTGCTCGGGGCGCGGTCCGGTGCGCGGGGGTACCGAGTTTGACCATCGGGGCGGGTGGGCTACTATTTGTCGGCACGCCTCGGGGTGTGGCGCAGCTTGGTAGCGCGCTTCGTTCGGGACGAAGAGGTCGTCGGTTCGAATCCGGCCACCCCGACCAGGCAAGAGGGCACATCCGATCCATGGATGTGCCCTCAGTGCTTTCTGTCGGGTGGATCATGTGGGGTCTCAGCTGCCCCGGCGAAGTGGACGCTCTTTTCCGCACGACCTGTAGATCATCATCTGCGAGACTCTGCTCGTGTCTGGCAGCGGTGGGCAGCGTGATGTGACGGTCCTGTGGCGTCCGACAGGGCCGAGGGAGCTTGAGTTGGTCGCTGCTTCCGGTTGGCGTCGCTGGCCGCCGCGACTGCCGGACCAGCCGATCTTCTACCCCGTGCTGAACGAGGACTACGCGGTGAAGATCGCCCGCGACTGGAACGTCGCGGCCTCAGGCGTGGGCTACGTGACGAGGTTCGCCGTGGATTCCGCCTTCGTTGCTCGCTATCCCGTCCAGCAGGTCGGTGGGCAGACGATCCTGGAGTTGTGGGTGCCAGCCGAGGAGCTGGAAGAGTTCAACAACCACATCATCGGCAAGATTGAAGTGGTTCACGAGTTCCGGTAACTCCGCTCGAGGGTGATCGACTCGGTATCCCTGACATCGGGGCGTTCCCACCTCGGGACACCGCGACATCCTTGAAAGCGAGCCGACCACGCACCACGAGGCGCTCCCCCGGCCTGTCTCGGCAAAACGTGATACCTGAGAGGCATATTTATGCCTCTCAGGTATCGCAACCACCGCAACGACTGCCACCAGGCCGGGACCTGCAGTGCCCGGGGGCAGGTATCAGGACGTGGCCGTCTGATGACCGGGGCACCGAGCGGCACCGCCCGGCGGGGGCTCAGAACCGATGGTGCGGCGGCCTGGTGCGGCCAAGATAGGTGTTTCTGCCGATCCCCCGGCCTCGGGCGGCACCTAGCGTCGGTGGCACAGCGAACCGTCCGAGGGGGGACCACCGATGAGCACCGCAATCGATCTCAGCACCGTCAAGGCACGACAGCAGGTGACCTGGGCCAGCGGCGACTACGGCGCTGTCGCCGCGCTCATCCATCCGATCTCCGAATGGCTGGTGGCGGCGGCCGACCTGTCGGCCGGTTCCCGGGTGCTGGACGTGGCGACCGGCACCGGCAACGCCGCCATCGCCGCCGCGCGCTGCGGCTGCCTGGTGACCGGCGTCGACTACGTACCCGAACTGCTGGAGCGCGGCCACGCCCGGGCGGCGGCGGAGCGACTGCCGGTCACCTTCGTGGCCGGTGACGCGGAGCGGTTGGCGTACGCCGATGGTTCCTTCGACGCGGTGCTCTCCGTCGTCGGCGTGATGTTCGCGCCCGACCAGGAGCGGGCTGCCGCGGAGCTGGTCCGGGTCTGCCGGCCCGGCGGCACGGTGGCGCTGGCGTCGTGGACGCCGCAGGGATTCATCGGCGACCTGTTCCGCACGGTGGGGCGGCACGTGCCGCCGCCGGCGGGGATGCGCCCGCCGGTTCAGTGGGGAGACGAGGACCGGGTCCGCGAGTTGCTCGGCGGGGCCGTCGGAGAACTGCGGGCGGTACGTCGGGAGTTCGTCTTCCGTTTCGGTACGCCGGAGGAGTTCGCGCACTTCTTCCGAGCCAACTACGGGCCGACGCTGAAGGCGTTCGAGGCGCTGCCCGAAGAGCGGCGACCGGAGCTGCAGGCCGACCTGGTGAAGCTGGCGCGGACGCACAACCGGTCCACGGACGGCACCGTGCGGATTCCGGCCGAGTACCTGGAGGTGGTGGCCGAGCGGTCGGCCTGATCCGCGTCGGAACACGATCGGTCACCCGGGGGGAACGGCCGGAGCCGGCACCATCATGTGGTGCCGGCTCCGGGGCGGATCGGTTCGGTCAGGGGGTGGTGGCGACGAAGTAGCCGGCCTGGTCGACCACGACGTCCGTGCTGCCACCGCTGTTGTTGAACAACGTCACGGACCCGTTGGCACCCACCCGGACCACCGAGGCGTTCGATGCCGTCTCACCGGCCACGAAGTTGACGTTCGAGGTGGCCGACGGCGCCTCACCCCTGGGGTGGGCGGTGAGGACACCGGGAGCGGTCGGCGCGGTGACCGTCAGGTTGGCCACCAACGCGGTCGGCTTCGGCGCGCTGTCGTTGCCGTTCGGGTCGAGATAGGGCACCCAGAGGTCGATCGACGAGAAGGGCGCCAGGGTCGGGTCCGCGTTGCCGCCGATCGCGGTCCGGGTGTCGAGCACCCGCTGGGGACCGTGCGGCACGAAGCCGTCGGTGGCACCGGTGCCGTACCAACCGGCCAGGTCCGCGAGCACGTGGGTGGTGCCGGAGCTGACGTTCTGGATGACGAGCCGGCCGTTCACCACCGGCACTGTCACCAGGTTGGGGATGGTCTGGCCGGCGACGAAGTTCAGGTTGGACGCCACCGGCACGCTCGTCGACCCGGCCGGGAAGACGGTCAGGACCCCGCCCGCCGTCGGCTGGGTGGCCGTCACGTTCAGCACGACGGCCTTGGCACCCGACGGCACCCGCCCGGAGAGGTCCAGCACCCGACCGCTGTTCGCGGCGATCGGCGTACCCCCGTTGGCCCGGCTGTCCAACACCCGGGTCGGCGGCAGCGGCTTGAAGCCGTCGCCCACCCCGGAGTAGAAGCCCTGAAGGTCGGCGATGACGTGCACCGTCCCACCGGCGTTGTTGCGGATGCGCAGGTTGCCGTTGGACATCGGCACGGTCACCAGGTTCGGCACGGTCTCACCAGCGACGAAGTTGACGCTCGACGCCGCGGGCGCCGTCGCGCCATCGGGGTAGACGGTGAGGTAACCGGCGCTGGTCGGCTGGGTGGCGGTCACGTTCAGCACCACAGCCGTGATGTTCGAGGCCGCGACACCGTTGACCGACATGATCGGCAGGACGATCTCGGAGTTGGCCGCGATGGGAACGGTGGTGCTGATTCCGACGGCTGCGCGTGTGTCCAGCAGACGGGTCGGCGTCACCGGAGTGAACATCGCGCCCAGGACCGTGCAGAACGCGAAGTGCGGCTCGAACACGACGTCCGGGAGCACCCGGAAGTTGTCGAAACGGATGACAGGGCTCTGTACACACGCCCCACCGGCGCGGGAGAGCCGCCGCTCCGCCGGTTCGATCGGCCCCACCCGGTAGAACCGATCCGGGGTGAGTTTGCGGATCACCTTGCCCACCGGGCCGTCGGTGGGCCACGCGTGGGTGACCGTCAGGGGGTGGACGAATTCCAGCGAGGAACCGCCCGGCTTGCGCCGAATCTCGTCGTTGCCGGTCACTGTCGAACTGCCCTGGAGCTCCACCGCGCCACGGTCGTGGTAGCCGTTACCGGTACCGGTGTTGGGCACAGTGGGCGCGTCGGCGTGTGCGTTGTCCAGCAGGTCGGTGCGGGTGGCTCCGGGTGCTGCGGCGTCGGCGGAGTCGACTGCCGGCGAGGCGGCGGTCAGCGGGAACCAGCCCCGCTCAGTGCCCTGCTGCTCGCCCAGCAGGGCTGGGGCCAGAATGTCCTGCCCGCCCTGCCCCGTCGCCGCCCGGAACGACGCGAGATCGGCATGATCAGTGCCGCCCCATCGGTAGACGGCCCCGCCACTGGCCGGGTCGATCAGGTTGTGGTCCGCCTCGGTACCGGAGGTGGCGGCGGAGAAGACCGAGATCGCGGGCGCTGTCGTCGGGTCGGCACAGGCCCCCGGCTGCGGGACGGGACCGGCACCGGTGCGCAGGATGTTGTTGCGGATGCTCGCGCCGGTCGAGGCACCGGCCAGCACGATCCCGGTCGCGCAGTCGGTCACCACGGTGTTGCCGGTGATCCGCGCTCCCGGCGCGTCGGTCACGGCGACCCGGGTCTTGAAGAAGGTGCTGGCGGTGACCACCGCGCCGGAGACACCCGCCTCGACGGCCACGCCGGTGGCACCGGTGGCTGAGCTGGAGAACCAACCCCGGCTGACCGTGACATCACTGGACGAGCCTGTCACCCGGACGGCGGGCAGAGTGCCAGCGCCTGCGGCGATGCCGTCCACGGTGACCCGCTGGGCCCCGTGGATCAGGGCCGGCACCGCGTCGGCGCGGCCGGTGAGCGTGAGGCCCTCGACCACGACGTCGTGCACGCCGGAGATGGTCAGCGGTGTCCCGCTGACGTTGTAGTGGCCGACGCGGACCATGCCGTACGGCGTGTTGACCGCTCGCAGGGTGATCGGCGCGGATTCGGTGCCGGACCGGGTGAACGTCACCTTCTCGGCGTAGTTCCCCGGTAGCACGAGCACCGTCTGTCCCGGTTGGACGACAGCCAACGCGGCACCGATCGTGCAATAGGGCGCGGCCTCGCTGCCATCGCCAGCCGGCTTGCAGTCGCGCTGGCTGACGTACACCTCGGTGCCGGCGGTCGCGGCCTCGGCCGCAGCCGGCGCGGGTGCCGCCACCGCCGGCGCGGCCGGCCCGACCAGGCCCGCACCTCCCAGCAGCGGCACGAGCGCGAGCTGGGCCCACCTTTGCTTATTCATCAACCATCCCCCGTGGAAGTCGAGTTTTCTCGGCGCAGCCTATATCCACAGAGACCATTGCGGTTGGCCTGCGCCGCCGGCACGAAGGGAGCCGGCGCCCACCCGCTGGTCGCGGGGGACGCCGGCTCCGGGGGTATCGCGGGTCAGGGCGTGCCGGCGATGAAGTGCCCCGCCTGGTCGACGATCATGTGGATGTAGCCGGAGCTGTTGTTGAACAGCACGATGGCTCCCTCATCCCCGACGCCCACGATGGCGTGGTTGGCGGCGGTCTCACCGGCCACGAAGTTGACGGTCGACGCGGTCGGCTGGTCCGACCCGTTCGGGTGGGCGGTGAGCACGCCGCCCTTGGTCGGTGCGGTGACGGTCAGGTTCGCCACCAGCGCCGTCGGCCGCGGTGCCGTCTTGTCGCCCAGGGGGTCGAGGAACGGCACGGGGATCCCCGCCGAGCTGTAGGGCGACTGCGGCCATCCCTCTCCGGCCTCTCCCCGGCTGTCGTAGATCCGGCGCAGGCCGAACGGCACGAACACGTCGGTGGCACCGCCGCCGAACCACCCGGCGAGGTCGGCCACCACATGGGTACGCCCGGAGCTGACGTTCTGGATGGCCACCTTGCCGTCGACCACCGGCACCATCACCAGGTTGGGGATGGTCTGCCCGGCGACGAAGTTCAGGTTCGACGCCACCGGCACCGCCGTGCCGTACGGGTGGACGGTGAGCACACCGCCGGTCGTCGGCGCCGTCACGGTCACGTTGAGCACGGCGGCCGTGGCCCCCGACGGAATCCGACCGGTCAGGTCCAGCGTCCGGCCGGTGTTCGGCGCGAGCGGCGAGTTGCCCGCGTTGCGGGTGTCCAGGACCCGCAGCGGGGCGATGGACCGGAATCCGGAGCCGCTGGCCGAGTAGTAACCCTGGAGGTCGGCGACGACGTGCACGGTGCCGCTGGCGGTGTTGCGTATGCGCAGGTTGCCGTTGGTCATCGGCACGGTGACCAGGTTCGGCACGGTCTCACCGGGCACGAAGTTGACGTTCGACACGTCCGGCAGGGTGGCGCCGTCGGGATAGACCCGCAGGAACCCGCCGGTGGTCGGCGCGGTGACGGTCACGTTCAGCACCACGGCGCTGATGTCCGCCGCCGGGAGCCCGTTGACCTGCGGCAGCGCGAGCACGACCTCGGCGTTCGCCGGGATCGGCACGGTGCCCGGCACCCCGATCGCGGCGCGCGTGTCCAGCACCCGCTGCGGTGGCAGAGGCGTGTAGGTGGCACCGACCACGGTGCAGGTGAGGACCGGGGTCCCGAAGACCCTCCGGAAGTCGTTGAAGCTCACCTGGTGGGTTTCGCAGACCTTGCCGGCCCTGCGGAACTGACGGTCCTCCGGCCCGACCCGACCGATCCGGCGGAACGGCTCGTCGCTCCAACTGCGGGACACCTTGCCCACCGGGCCGTCGGTGGCCCACGCGGCGGTGACCGAGAGACCGACGGTCACGTCCAGGGGCGAGCCACCGGGCTTGTGGTGGACCGGGATCTCCCGCACCGTCACCAGGCCCTGCGCCTCGACGGCACCCCGGTCGTGGTAGCCGGGACCGGTGCCGGTGTTGGGCGTCTCCGGGCTGTCCGTGTGCGGGTTGTCCAGCAGGTCGGTACGGGAGACACCCTCGGCGGTGGCGTCGGCCGAGTCGACGGCCGGAGAGTGGCGGGAGATCTCGTAGTACGGCCGCTCGTACGCCTGGGTCGCCGTCAGCCACGGCACGGCGGCGATGTCGTGACCACCCTGGCCGGTGGCGGCGACGAACTCCGGCAGGCCGGTGTACTCGGTGGCACCCCAGCGGTAGAGCGGCCCGCCGCTGGCCGGCTCGATGAGGTTGTAGTCCGCCACCGTCTGGGGAACGCTCTCGGCTGAGACGGCGATGGCGGTCGCCTCCGACGGCACCTCGCACGCCACGGCGTCACTGAGGGGACCGGTTGCGGTCTCCAGGATGTTGTTCCGGATCGACACGCCCGGCGAGGTGCCGGTGACGTCCACGGCGAGGGTGCAGTCGGTCTCCAGGGTGTTGCCGACGATCTTCGTACCGGGCGCGTCGCGCACCGTGATCCCGCTCTGGGTGAAGGTGCTGGCGGTGACCAGCGCCCCGGCGACTCCCGGATCCACCACCAGACCCCTGCCCGGTCCGACGTAGCTACGGCTCACCGTGATGTGCTCGGACGCGCCGGTGATCCGGATCGCTGCCGGGGCGTCGTACTCGGAGGCGACGAGCCGGTCGAGGGTGATCCGGCTGGAACCGTTGACGAGGACCCCCTCGGCCGGTCCATCACCTGCGGCCAGGAAGCCGTCGAGGACGACGTCGTGGACCCCGGTGAGGGTGAAGGCACTCTCGTTGCCATTGGCACCGCGTCGTTTGCCGACCTTGACCACGGCGGTGCTGAGGCCCGGCCCGTTCACCGCCCGGAAGGTGATCGGGGCGCCGTCCGTACCTGACCGGGTGAGCGTCACCGACTCCCGGTAGTCCCCCGGCTGCACAAGGACCGTCTGGCCGGGCCCGGCCACCGCCGCGGCCTGGGTGATGGTGCAGAACGGCGCCTCGATGGTGCCGTTGCCGGCCACGGTGCAGCCCACCTTGCTGACGTACAGCTCGGTGCCGGAGGCAGCGGCGGCTGGTGCGAGGGCGGGCACGGATGCCGGCGTACGAGCGGCGGCGGGCGCCGCCGGGCCGACCAGGCCGGCGGCACCGATCAACGGTACGAGCGCGAACCGCGCCATCACAGATCGTGTCATCGATAACCCCAGGAAAAGTAGATCTCTAGCAACGGTCAGGACGCGGCGGCGATGAAGTAGCCCGACTGGTCGACGATGACGTGGGACGTACCCCCGCTGTTGTGGAAGAGGTCGACACCGGAGCCCACCGCGACCACGGCGGCGTTCGACGCGGTTTCCCCAGCGACGAAGTTGACGTTCGAGGCGGTGGGTCGCTGCCCCCCGCCCGGATAGACGGTGAGCAAGCCCGCCGTGGTCGGTGCGGTAACGGTCACGTTGCCCACGATCGCGGTCGGGGCCGGGCAGGCCGGCACGCAGGTCACGCTGCTCCGGAACGGCGCGAACCGGACGGTCTCCCGCGCGGCGAGCGGGGCCGGCACGCGGCCGGCCAGCCCGGTGCTGTCCCGGGAGTCCACGATCCGCGTCGGCGTGATCGGTACGAACGTCTGGGTGGCGTCCGGGCTGAACCAACCAGCCAGGTCCGCGACGACGTGCGTGGTGCCGGAGCTGTTGTTGAAGATGTTGACCTGACCGTTCACCACCGGCACGGTGACCACGTTGGGGATGGTCTGCCCGGCGACGAAGTTGAGGTTGGACGCGGTGGGTGCCGTCGAGCCGTACGGGAAGACCGTGAGAACCCCGCCCGCGCTCGGCGCGGTGACCGTCACGGAGAGCACGGCCGCCGTCGCGCCGACGGGCAGCCGCCCAGAGAGGTCGAGGGTCCGGGTGCCCTTGGCGGCGATCGGGGCTCCAACGCCCTCCCGGGTGTCGAGGACCCGCACCGGTGGTGCCGAGGCGAAGCCGGAACCGGTCGCGGCATAGAAACCCTGGAGGTCGGCGACCAGGTGGACGCTGCCCGAGCCGGCGTTGTGGAACATGACCGACCCGTTGCGGACGGGTACGGTGACCTGGTTCGGCACTGTCTCCCCGGCAACGAAGTTGACGCTGGACGCGGAGGTCCGCTCGCCGGCCGGGAAGACGCTGACGAAGCCGGCGGACGCCGGCTGGGTCACCGTCACGTTGAGGACGACCGCGCTGATGTCCGTGTTCGGGACGCCACCGAGGGTGCCGATCGGCAGCTCGAGCACTCCATCGGGTGCCACCGGCTGGGAAATGGGAACACCGACCTTGGCTCGGGTGTCCAGCAGGCGGGTCGGGCCCACCGGTACGTAACGCGCGCCGACCTGGGTGCAGACCCGCTCGTCGCCTCCGGCGGGCGACCGGAAGTCGGACACGCTGATCTGCACCTGGACGCAGGCATCACCGGCCCGTCGCAGCGTGAACTCCGCAGTGGCGGAGTCGGTCACCCGCCACAGGTGCCCACCGTCGAGGTGATACGCGTACTGGGCCCGATCCTGCTCGACCGGCCACGTCTGGTGCCAGCCGGCCCGCGCGACGATGTCGAGCGGTCCGCCGCCCACCTTGCGCTCGACACGTACCGGATCCTGGGTCACAGCCGATCGGGCTTCCACCGCTCCCCGGTCGCGGTAGCCGCTGCCGGTGCCGCTGTTCGACACGCCCGGATCGTCGGCGAAGGATCCGTCGAGCATGTCGGTGTCCAGGGCACCGGGGGCGGTGGCGTCGGCGGAGTCCCGGGCCGGCGACCCGCCCAGGGTGAAGAGGTAGTCACGGTGCAGGGCGTTCGTCCACGTGAGCTTCGGGTCAGCCGCGAGGTCGTGGGTGGCGTGCCCCGTCGCCGTCGCGAAGGAGGCGAGGTCCGGGTAGTCGATGCCCGCCCAGTTGTAGGGTGCCCCGCCGCTGAGCGGTTCGATCAGGTTGTAGTCGGTGCTGGTCCCGGGCACGGACTCGGCGGACACCCGGATGCCGGCGGCGTTCGCCGGGGTGGCGCAGCGCGTGCGCTGCCGGGCGGTGACGACGATGTTGTTGCGGATCGAGGCGCCCGGGGAGCTTCCGGCCACATCGATGCCGCGTCGACAGTCGACGTAGACCGTGTTGCCGGTGACGGCCAGGCCGACGGCGTCCGTCGCGACGAGGCCGGAGTTGTCGAACTGGTTCGCGGTCACGGTCGTACCGGTCACGCCGGGCTCAATGGACACGGATGGATTCTGTGCGGCCCGGATGACACTCCGACTGAGCATCACCGTGTCGGATTGGCCGCTGATCCGCACCCCGGTGAGGCCGCCGAGGCCGAGGTGGACGGTGAGCTTGTCAAGGCGAACCCGGCGGGAGTCCCGCACTGTCACGGCGTCAGCGAGGTTGGCCCCGAAAACGACCAGGCCCTCCACCGTCACGTCGTGCACATCGGCGAGATCGAGGACGGTGCCCGTCACGGACGTGGTGTCGAAGTTGCCGACCCGCGCCATCTGCCAGTTGACGTTGACGGCGCGGAAGGTGATCGGCGCGCCCTCGGTGCCGGACCGGGTGAACCGCACGCTCTCCCGGTACTCCCCTGGGTGGATCAGCACCGTCTGGCCCGGGCCGGCCACCGCCGCCGCTTCCGAGATGGTGCAGAACGGCCGCTGCTCGCTGCCGTCTCCGGTGCTCTGACACCAGGTATCGCTGACGTGCAGTTCGTTGGCGACCGCCGCCGCGGTGACCGGTGCGGCCGCGGCGGGCGCGGGCGCCGCGGCGGCGGGCGCCGCGGGGCCTACCAGGGCCGCGCCACCGATCAGTGGTACGAGCGCGAGTCGCGCCCAACGTCGCATGTCCATCAAGGGCCCCCGTGCAAATGTCGATCATGCAAGTTCGCGGAGAATACCGTGACAGACACCGATGTGGGCAGCGCTGGCCGGGTCGCGCGTCAGGACCGATCGGCTCGACAACAGAGTCGGACGGCGCAGCGGCCGGGTACCGGGTTGACCCGGTACCCGGCCGCTGCGGACCCCCGCCCCGCCTCAGAAGGCGGGGGCGACGAAGTATCCGGCCTGGTCGGCGATGAGGTGAGCCGTACCGGAGCTGTTGTTGAAGACATCGACGTACCCGTCGGCGGCCCTGACCACGGCCAGGTTGGAGGCGGTCTCCCCGGCCACGAAGTTGACGTTCGACGCGGTCGGTCTCACCGCCCCGCGCGGATACGCGGTAAGCACGCCCGCCACCGTCGGCCCGGTGACGGTCAGGTTCAACACGGCTGCGGTCACCGGGACGTTTGGCGATCCGCACCAGCTCTTGCACAGCGGGGCGCCGCCCGCGGCAAAGGCGGGGAACGGGCCGGGGTGCATCACCCTGAGCCATCCGGAGTCGTCGCGGGAATCCGCGATCCGGCCCTCCCAGGGCACGTAGGTCTGGTCCGCTCCTGAGGCGGCCGAGCCGAAGTAGCCGGCCAGGTCGGCGACCACGTGGGTCGTCCCCGAACTGGCGTTACGGATCACGACCTTTCCCGCGACCACCGGCACGACGGCCAGGTTGGGGATGGTCTGCCGGGCCGCGAAGTTCAGGTTCGAGACCAGCGGCACCGGTGCACCGTCCGGGTAGACGCTGAGCACACCGGCCGTCGTCGGCCCGGTGACGGTGATGTTGAGGATCGCGGCGGTGGCGTCCGCCGGCAGCTTTCCGGAGAGGTCCAGCCGCCGCTCACCGTTGGCAGCCAGTGGGATGGCGGTGCCGGTACGGGTGTCCAGCACCCGGGCCGGGTCGAGCGACTTGAAACCGGAGCCCTGCCGGCCGTAGACGCCTTGCAGGTCGGCGATCAGGTGGACCGTGCCGCCGCTGCGGTTGACCAGCCGGACCACTCCACCTTGCACCTTCGTCATGACCAGGTTCGGAACCGTCTCGTTGGCGACGAAGTTGACGCTCGACGAACCGATCTCCCCGCCGGAGGCGCGGACGCTGATGAAGCCCGGCCTCGTGGGGGCGGTGACGGTCAGGTTCAGCACCACCGCGATGATGTCGGCGGCCGGTACGCCATCGACGGCCGGAATCGGCACATTGACCTCGCCGTTGGCCGGCACCGGTGTGGTGGTGGCGGTGCCGATCGCCGCCCGGGTGTCCAGCAACCGTGTCGGGGCGGACGGCGTGTACCGCGTTCCGACCGTCGTGCAGCGGGTGCCTCTCTTCGGTTCGGTTCCCCGGAACCCGTCATAGCTGATCGCGATGTAGACGCAGCCCTGGCCCGCCTGCCGGAACGAGTGCGGGAGCGTGCGGACCGACGTGACTCGCGAGTAACGCGCTCCGTCGAACCCGTAGGCGATCGCGGCACCCTCCCCGTCCACCGGCCAGCCGTACTGCGGGATCCCGGTCGCCGTCACGGCGAACGAGTCGTCGCCGGGCCTCTGCCGGAGATCGTACTGCCCGTCCTTGGGGGAATCCTGGGTCTCGATGGCACCCCGGTCGTGGAATCCGTTGCCGGTGCCGGTGTTCGGCACCGCGGGATTGTCGCTGTGCGGGTTGCCGAACATGTCGGTACGCGTCACGCCCGGTGCTGAGGCGTTCGCCGAGTCGACGGCGGGTGACGCCGGATTGGCCGGAAGGTAGCTTCTGAGGCCACCCGCGGTTGCGCCGCCGCCGATCAGCGGGTCGGCAGCGAGATCGTGCCCGCCCTGCCCGATCGTCGCCTGGAACAACGACAGGTCGGAGTAGGCGATCCCGGCCCACTGGTAGACAGGGCCGCCGCTGATCGGGTCGATCAGGTTGTAGTCGGTGACGGTCCCCGTGGGCGACGGCACGGCGACCGCGATCGCGACCGCGTCCTGCGGCGTCCTGCAGGCGCTGTGGAACAGGTTGGTACGCACGACGTTGTTCTGGATCGAGAGCCCGGTCGAGCTGCCGACCACGTCAATTCCCCGCACGCAGTTGGTGAGCACCGTGTTGTTGGTGACGACCGTCCCGGTGGCGTCGGTGGCCAGCAAACCGCCGAAGTAGAGCTGATTGTTGACGACCACGGTCCCACTGACACCCGGATCGATCCGGATGGTGGGGCCTCCCGACTGGACCAGCCACGCCCGGCTTATGGTGACATCGCTGGAGTTACCGGTGACGTGCACGACCGCCGGGGCACGCGACCCGTGGGCGGCGATGTCGTTTACGGTGACTCTCGTCGAGGCGTTGACCACGACGGGCGCCGCGTTGGCGGTGTCCTCGAGAACGAAGCCCTCAACCACGACGTCATGCACACCGGTGAGAGTGAAGACGGTGCCCACGACGGTGTCACCGATGTTGCCGACGATGATCGGGCCATTCCCGCCGTTGACGGCGCGGAAGGTGATCGGGGCACCCTCGGCGCCCGACCGCGTCACGGTCACCGACTCCGGGTAGTTGCCCGGCCGCACGAGTACCGTCTGGCCGGGCTGCACCACAGCCGCCGCAGCCGAAATCGTGCAATACGGCGCCTCTTCGCTGCCGTCCGCGCCTGGCGTGCAGTCCTGGCTGCTCACGTACAGCTCGTTGCCCGGAGCGGCCGCCGCCCGGGCAGCCGGCCCCGGGGCTGCCGCCACCGCGGGCGCCACCGGCCCCACCAGGCTCGCGCCACCAAGCAGCGGTACGACCGCGAGCCCAGTCCATCTACGTTTGTCCATCAACAGCCCCCGTGGCAGAGTCGATCAAGTGCGCGTGAGCGTAGCGTGACACCGCCCGCTGCGAGCAGCACCGATCGGTCGATGCCCTCGGCCCTTTGGCCCGAGGTGTCAGTCGTGGCGTTCGGTGCGCTCGATCTCTGCGAACGCCGCGCTCAGGTACGCATCGACCGGCCGAGCTGTCAGCGCCAGCAGATCGGCCACGAGCAGCGGGGCGTGCCGAGCGAGCGCAACCGGGTCGGGTGGGGAGTCGTCGTCGCCCGGGTCGTACACGCCGAGCGCCCCGGCCAGCAGGACCAGCACGACATGCGGGTCGACGTCCGGTCGCCACGGGGCAGCCGCCCGGACGCACTGCTCCAGCACCTGACGGACATCGTCGCCGTCCAGCCCGTCCGGGTGGGTCTCCTCCAGCAGCAGCCGCACCACCGCACCGAGGACCAGACCTGAGCGCTCGGCGGCGGCGAGGCGAGCCACCGCCACCTCGTACGCCTCGCTGTCCTGGGTCTTCGCGGCCTCGACCGCCTCGGTGGCGGCACCGGCGATCTCGCGGGCCGATGCGGGCAGGTGTCGCCAGGTGCCGTTCATCGGGCCAGCATCGCAGACCCGTCGGACACCGACGGACCGTCGTCGAGCTGAGTGGATCACCGTGCGATTGGTCACCCGCCGGCCCCGACCGCAGTGTGGTGCCGCCAAAACGGTTCGCGCGACGTCACACCCGGCGAACAGAATGCGGGTCATGCTGCGTCGCGCCCTACCCCGCCGCTCGGAAGCTCGCCGGCTCCTCATCGGCACCCTGCTGTCGGCGATCGGGCGCGGCCTGACCCTGCCGTTCCTGTTCATCTACCTGACCGATGTGCGGGGGCTCACCGACACCCGTGCCGGGCTCGTGATCGGCTGGTACGGCGCGGTCACCCTGGCCCTGTCGCCGCTGGGCGGGACGCTGATCGACCGGTTCGGTGCCCGCCGGGTGGTGGTGCCGTGCCTGCTGATCGAGGCGGTCGGCACGGGCTCGCTGGCGCTGGTCCACTCGACCGGGTCGGCCCTGCTGGTCATGACCGTGGTCGCGATCGGCAGCTCGGCGATCTGGTCGGGGCAGAACACCATCCTCGCGTCGCTGACCGACGACGACGAACGGCAGCGCGTCTTCGGGCTGAACTTCGCCCTGCTCAACCTCGGCATCGGTATCGGCGGCATGACCTCCGGCGCGATCGTCGACACGGCGCGACCCGGCACCTTCCAGGCGATCTACGTGCTGGACGCGGTGAGCTACCTGATGCCGGCGCTGATCCTGCTCACCCTGCCCGGCGTCGGCCACCGGCTCGGCAAGCGCCGCACCGGCAACGAACCCTCGCCCGGCGGCTACCTGACCGTGCTCCGCGACCGTCCGTTCCGCCGACTCGTGATCTTCGGCCTGGTCCTCACCACCTGCGGGTACGCCCAGATCGAGGTGGGCTTCGCCGCGTACGCCGTGCGGGTCGTCGAGGTGACGCCCCGGGTGGTCGCCTGGGCGCTCGCGGCCAACACGGTGATGATCGTGCTGGCCCAGCTCCTGGTCATCCGCCGGATCGAGGGGCGCAGCCGCACCGGTGCGCTCGCCGTGGTCGGGGCGGTGTTCGCCGCCGCCTGGCTGGTCCTCGGCGCCGGCGGCCTGGTCAGCGCGGGCAACGCGGTGGTGGCCGCCCTGTGCGTGGTGGCCTGCTCGGCGATCTTCGGCTTCGGCGAGACGATGCTCTCGCCGGTGATGCCGGCGCTCACGAATGCGCTGGCCACCGACGAGCTGCGCGGGCGGTACAACGCCATGAGTTCGATGATCTTCGGGATCAGCGGCGTCATCGGTCCGGTCACCGCCGGCCCGCTCCTCGGCGCCGCCGACGGCAAGGTCTGGGTGGCGACGGTCGTCGGCGGCTGCCTGGTCGCCTCGCTGGTCGCGCTCTCCCTGCGCCGACTGCTCACCGCCGCCCAGGACGGCCGGACGACGGCGGCACCGACCGCACCCGACCCGGCCTCCGTCCCGGCCTGACTCGGGCCGGGCCACGCGGCGCCGCCTCACGCCACATCGGGCCCGCCCACCGGACGCCGAGGCCGAAGCCGCCGGTGGCTGCGGCTGAAGATCGTGCGTGATCCTGGATGTAGTTGCCCCCGCGCCAGGGAGAGCCACTACTTCCATGTTCGAGCGTGATCATGCCGCTGCGACGACGCCGCCCGGCCAGCGGGCCGGCCTCCGCGGGCGGGTCCGCGCATCGACCGGGCGCGGGGGCATACGGCGTGCGTTCGAGACGGGTCGGGCCCCGGAGCGGATGCTCCGGGGCCCGGTCGTCGCGGGGTCGTCCGTCAGGCGGCGGGGACCTCGGCGGTGGTGCGGATCCGGTCCAGCGTCGGAGCGGAGACCGGCGACTGCGCGGTCAGGTACGCCACGAACGCGTCCAGGTCGATCATGCCGGTGACCAGGTTCGTGCCCGCGGTGAGCGCGCTGAACCCGTCGCCGCCGCCGGCCAGGAAGTTGTTCACCGTGATCCGGTAGGTGGCGGCGGGGTCGACGGCGGTGCCGCCGATGGTGAGGCTGCCCCGGACCACTCGGGTGCCGGCGCACGGGTCGGCCGCGGTGGCGGTGGTGCCATTCAGGTCGACCACGTAGCGCAGGGTCGAGGACGGGTAGAGCGTCCGGCCGGTGACGAACTGCTGCTCCAGCACGCAGTAGAGCTGCGCGCCGGTCAGGTCGAGCGTCACCAGGTTGTTGGCGAACGGCTGCACCGTGAACGCCTCGCCGTAGGTGACGGGACCGGCGTCCAGGCCGGCGCGGACCCCGCCCGGGTTCATCAGAGCCGCGACGGCGTTCTGTTCGTCGTCGGTGGCGGCCAGTTGAGCGTCCGCGATCAGGTTGCCCAGCGGCGACTCACCGCACGAGTTCGGCACCTGCACCGAGCAGGTGGCGAGCAGGTTTTCCTGGGTCGTCGGGATCGCGGTGGCGGTCACGCCGACCTGGCGGTCGGCGACCGGGCCGAGCACGGTCTTGTAGCGGTCGATCAGGTCGGTCTGCTTCCGGTCCCTGGCGACGTCCCGGGTGACAACGACGTTCTCCGCGCCGGCGGAGAGCACGTCACCGGTCCGACGGTCGATCTTGAGGTCGATGTCGGTGACCAGGCGACCGAACGAGCTGGCACTGGTGACCAGCTTGCCGTTGATGTCGCAGTTGTACGCCTGGTGGGTGTGCCCGCTGACCACCACGTCGATGGACGGGTCCATCCGGTTGGCGATGTCCACGATGGGGCCGGTGAGACCGACGCAGTCGTTGATGCCGCCGGTGGCGGCCTGGGCACCACCCTCGTGCAGCAGCACGACGATCGTCTCCACGCCCTTGGCGCGCAGCTCGCGGGCGTACCGGTTGGCGGTGACCGCCTCGTCGGCGAAGGTGAGCCCGGCGACGCCCTGCTGGCTGACGATCTGCGGGGTGCCCTCCAGGGTCATCCCGATGAAGCCGATCTTGACGCCCTGCACCTTGTGGATCGCGTACGGGGGCAGCAGCGGACGACCGGTCTCGGTCTTGAACGCGTTCGCGGAGAGGTACTGGAAGCCGGCGCCCCGGTACGGGGTGCCGTCGGCGCAGCCGTCCACCGGGTGGCAGCCGCCGTTCTGGATCCGCAGCAGCTCGGCGGCGCCCTCGTCGAACTCGTGGTTGCCGACGCTGGCGTAGTCCAGCCCCGCCATGGTCAGCGCCTCGATGGTCGGCTCGTCGTGGAACGCGGCGGAGAGCAGCGGCGACGCACCGATGAGGTCACCGGCGGCGACCGTGATGGTGTTCTGCTTCTTGGCGGCGGCGCGCAGCTCGGCCAGGTGGGTCGCAAGGAACTCGACGCCGCCCGCCGCCTGCCCGGCGATGCTGCCGCTGGAGCCGGTCGGGGGTTCGAGGTTGCCGTGGAAGTCGTTGAGGGCCAGCAGGGTGACGTCGACCGGCTTCGGCCTCGCGTCGGCCTGCTCGGGGGTGGTGGCGACCGCGCCGAGCGCGGCCACCGCGAGTGCGGTCAGGCCGATGCCGGCCCGACGCATCCCGGGGATGGACATGGAACTCCTCGTGAGAATCGGCGCGTGCGGTGCCCGGACTGTGGGTCGACCGGGCCGCCGACCGACGCCGTCGGAAGGGTCGATCGCGGATGCCGGCGGTGGGGATCGCCGCCCGCCCGGACAGCCTCTCATCCGGACGCCGACCGGTCGAGCCGGGCAGCACATCAGAGCTGCGGATATGCACAACCGCCCGCATCCATCGGCGCCAACAGGGTCCTTTGCTGGTGGACCCCGCCGCTGGTCCAGAGAGGACGGGACAGGCGGTGCGAGCGCACGCGACCTTGTGAGCCGACCGCCCGCGCCGCCCCATTGTCGGGCCGCGACGCCGGCCGGCACCGTGACCCCGCGTCAGGCCGTGGTCAGCGCCTCGGTGACCAGCGTCGCGACGGTGTCGGGCGGCCAGCCGTCCGCGACCCCGGGGCGCTGCGCCAGGTAGTCGGCGATCCGCTCGGCCGGCCAGCCGTGCGACTCGCGCAAACCTCGGGCGATCATGCCGAGGTAGACCGGCGCCGGTGGCCGGCACCGCCTGGCGGACGCCGGCTCCGGAGCGGTGAAGGTGAGCATCGGCAGCCCGGTGTGGTGGCCCGGGCAGACCAGCGTCTCGTAGCGGCCCGGGCCGAGCGTGGCCCGTCCGTCGGCGACGGCCGCATCGATCGCCGCACCGGTCGCCGGGATGAGGTCGGCCGTGTCGCCGGGCGGCCGGTACATCTCCTGCGCCGCGATGTCGGTGAACTGCTCGACGGTGACCAGGTAGGCGCGGGCCGCGGCCACGCCCGGCAACTGCGGGTCGTAGAACGCCATGCCGCCGGTCCAGGCGCCGGACTCGCCGGCGAAGTAGATCCCGCCGGGCAGCGACACCGGCACCGATCGGCTCGGTGGACGGGGATCCCGGCAGCCCGGGTACGTCCGTCGCCCGCCGGGCGGGCAGCCACCGCCGATGTACCACGCCAGCCGGGCGGCGTGCATGTTCGAGCCGTACGCGACGTACCAGACCAGCCGCTCCTCGGCGCCGACCACGACAGGTGTCCTCAGAAGCCGCAGATCTGGCCGGCGGAGTGGCTGACCTGGACGGTGTGCGTCACGCAGCCGCCCTGCTCGACCAGGTGCAGCAGGAAGGCGGTCGGCTCGGCGACCCAGCCGATCTGCTCGTCGGCACTCATGGTGAGCGTGCTCTGCCGCCAGGTGCTGGGCGCCACCGTGAGCACCGTGCCGGCGTACCCCGTGGTGACCGGCCGGTGCAGGTGCCCGGCGGCGACCCGGACGACGTGCCGGTGCCGCCCGATCACCTCGGCGAACGCGTCGGAGTCGGCGAGGCGGATGCCGTCGGCCACCGGGATGCCGACGACGACCGGCGGGTGGTGCAGGCAGACCACGGCGGGCACCTCGGGCCGCCCGGCCAGCACCCCGTCGAGCCAGCCGAGCTGCTCCTCGCCGAGTTGACCGCCGTCGCTGCCGGGGACGAGCGAGTCGAGCACCACGACGGTCGCCGCCTCGTGGTCGACGTGGTAGTACGCGGAGAACCCGCCGCCCAGCCAGGGCGTGCCGCCGAACGCGTCGAGCAGCGACTCCCGGTCGTCGTGGTTGCCGGTGACCAGGTGCACCGGCAGTGGGAACCGGCCGATCAGCTCGCGGAGCGCGGCGTACTCGTCGGGCCGACCGTGGTCGACCAGGTCACCGGTGATCACGACGCAGTCGGGTCGGGGACGCAACGCCAGCACCCGGCCGAGCGCGCGGTGCAGCCCGGCGGCCGGTTCGGCGGCGAGCACGCCGGTGGTCAGGTGGGGGTCACTGAGCTGGGCGATGAGCATGAGCCCGCCTCCTCGGCGCCGGGAGCTCCACGCTATCGCTGGTCGACATCCTCCGGGGTCCCTGCGCCCACAGGCCGTGTCCACAGCCTGTGGATGGCACATGTGTACGAAGACAGATCGACTCCGAGCCACCGTGAGTACGCTTGATCGCGCGGCTCGGCGCCGGCCGGCCCCTCCCCTACCTGGAACGACGTGCGAGTGGATCATCAGCGAGTCATCCGTGACGTCACCGTCCGCCTGCCGATGGCGTCGAGCGCTCTCGAGGCCTGCCGGTGGACGGTCAACGCGCTGTCCCGCCACACCCCCGCGACCATCTCCGTGCTGCTCGATGTCCACGACCGGCTGCGCTGCGTCGCGGCGACCGGTGCGTGGCAGGTCTTCGCCACCGTGCCGCCGCGGACCGGGATCGTCGGCCGGGTGTACGCCACCGGCAGCACCGCCGCCGTCCAGGACGTCTCCACCGACCCGGACTACCTGCCGATACGCCCCGACGTGACCGCGGAGCTGTGCGTGCCGGTGCTGGACCCGGCGGGCCGGGCGATCGGTGTCCTCGACCTGCAGTGGAGCGAGCCGGTCGACCTGGAGCCGTGGCGGGAGACCGCCGAGCGGGTGGCCGTCCGGTTGGGCGCGCGGATCGTCGCACTCGGCGGCACGCCAGCGGAGAGTCGCAGCGAGAAGCTGCTCCGGCACGCCGCCGCGCTCTCCTCGGCCCCGACCGAGCTGGACGTGATGGGCGCGGCGACCTGCGCGGCCCGGGAGGTCTCCACCCTCTCCGCGGCGATACTGCTGGTCGCCGGCCCGGAGGGTGCCGGGCTCGGGCCGTCTCCGCTGGTTCCGGGCGAGCTGGAGACGCGGATCCGGGCCGAGCTGGCCGAGGCGGGTCCGGCCGCGTTGGGCCGGATGGTCGACCGGGCGCACCGGTACGGCGCCGGGTACACGCTGGGCGAGGCGGGGCACCCTCCGACCGAGGACTACCGGCCGCTGACCCGGGCCGGGGTGCGCACTCTGATCGCCGTACCGGTCGGGCCGTCGGACGCCGGCGGGGTGCTGCTGGTCGCCGACGAGCGGTTGCTGCGCCCGGACCCGACCACGGTCAGTCTGATGGAACTGCTTGCCGGGCAGGCCTGGACCAGCCTGGACCGACTGCGCACGCTGGCACGGCTGCGCGAGCAGGCCAGCTCCGACCCGCTGACCGGGTTGCGGCACACCGGCCCGTTCGGGCGGCGGATCGCGGCGGCCACCCCGGGGCGTACGGCCCTGCTGGCGATCGACGTGGACGGCTTCAAGATTGTCAACGACACGTACGGCCACCAGGCCGGCGACCAGGTGCTGGTCGGGTTGGCACGGGCGTTGGAGGGTGCGCTGCGGCACGGCGACGAGCTGTACCGGATCGGTGGCGACGAGTTCGTCGCGGTGATCGAGGTGAGCCGCCCGGAGGAGGCGGTCCGGATCGCGGAGCGACTGACCGAGGCGGCCCGCCGTACCGGCCGCACCATCAGCGTGGGCGTGGCGCTGCCCCGCCCCGGCGAGACCCCCGACCTCACCCTACGAAGAGCCGACCAGGCCCTCTACGCCGTAAAGCGCCAGGGCCGCGACGGCGTCCACCTGGCCGCCGCCTGACCGCTGCGCCCCGCCCACCCCACCCCACCCCACCCACCCACGCGATCTTGCACTTGAGGTCCTGCTTTTGCGAGGTTCACCCCGTTTGTCAGGGCAGAAACTGCAAGATCGCGGGGGTGGGGCGGGGGCGCGGGAGAGGGGGAGGGAGAGGGGGGGTTAGGCCGTCAGGTCCTTGGCCAGGAGTTCGGCGATCTGGGCGGTGTTGAGGGCGGCGCCCTTGCGGAGGTTGTCGCCGGTGATGAAGAGGTCGAGGGCGCGCGGGTCGTCGAGGGCGCGGCGGATCCGGCCGACCCAGGACGGGTCGGTGCCCACCGCGTCGATCGGCATCGGGAACTCTCCGGCGGCGGGGTCGTCGACCAGGATCACCCCGGGGGCGTTGCGAAGCGCCTCGCGGGCGCCCTCGGCGTCGACCTCGGTGGCGAAGACCGCGTGCACGGCCACCGAGTGACCGGTCACCACCGGCACCCGCACGCAGGTGGCGGAGACCTTGAGGTCGGGCAGGCCGAGGATCTTCCGCGACTCGTTGCGGACCTTCATCTCCTCCGACGACCAGCCACCGTCGGCCGGCGAGCCGGCCCAGGGCACCACGTTGAGCGCCAGCGGCGCCGGGAACGGACCCAGGTCGTCGCCGACCGCCTGCCGGACGTCACCGGTGCGCGAGCCGAGCGCGCGGTCCCCGGCGACCTTGGCGAGCTGGTCGTGCAGGATGTCCACGCCGGCCTGACCGGACCCGGAGACCGCCTGGTAGGAGGCGAGGACCAGCTCGCGCAGGCCGTACTCGCGGTGCAGCGGCGCGACCGCGACGATCATCGCGAGGGTGGTGCAGTTGGCGTTGGCGATGATGCCCCGGGGCCGGTTGCGGACCTGCTCCGGGTTGATCTCCGGAACCACCAGCGGGACGTCCCGGTCCATCCGGAAGGCACCGGAGTTGTCCACCGCGATGGCACCGCGGGCGACGGCGATCGGCGCCCACTCGGCGGAGACCTCGTCGGGTACGTCGAACATCGCCACGTCGACGCCGTCGAAGGCCTCCGGGGTCAGCGCCTGGACGACGAGATCCTCGCCCCGGCAACGCACCCGCTTTCCGACCGAACGCTCGGAGGCGAGCAGCCGGATCTCACCCCAGACGTTGCGACGCCCGGTGAGCAGCTCACACATCACGGTGCCGACGGCACCGGTCGCTCCGACCACTGCGAGGGTGGGCAGCGCCGTCATCGGCGCTACCTACCCGTCCCCGCGTAGACCACGGCTTCGGTGTCGCCGCCCAGCTCGAAGGCGTCGTGGATGGCACGGACCGCGGCGTCGAGGTCGGTGTCCCGGCAGACCACGGAGACCCTGATCTCGGACGTGGAGATCATCTCGATGTTGACCCCGGCCGCGCCGAGGGCGGCGAAGAAGCCGGCGGCCACGCCTGGGTGCGAGCGCATGCCGGCACCGATCAGCGAGACCTTGCCGACGTGGTCGTCGTAGAGCAGGCCCTTGAACTTGACCGACTCCTGGATCTTGCTGAGCGCGGCCATCGCGGTCGGGCCGTCGGTCTTGGGCAGGGTGAACGAGATGTCGGTCCGGCCGGTGCCCTCGGTGGAGACGTTCTGCACGATCATGTCGATGTTGATCTCGGCGCCGGCGACGGTGTCGAAGATCCGCGCGGCGGCGCCCGGCTCGTCGGGCACGCCGACGATCGTGATCTTCGCCTCGCTGCGGTCGTGCGCAACGCCGGTGATCAGTGCCTGCTCCACGGAAAGGTCCTCCATCGATCCGGTGACCATCGTGCCGGTGTTGGTCGAGTATGACGAACGGACGTGGATCGGCAACCCCGCCCGCCGGGCGTACTCCACGCTACGCAGGTGCAGCACCTTCGCGCCGCACGCGGCCAGCTCCAGCATCTCCTCGTAGGTGATCTGCCGGATGTGCCGGGCGTTGGGGACGATCCGCGGGTCCGCGGTGAAGATGCCGTCGACGTCGGTGTAGATCTCGCAGACGTCGGCGTGCAGCGCGGCGGCGAGCGCCACGGCGGTGGTGTCCGAACCGCCCCGACCCAGCGTGGTGACGTCCTTGGTGTCCTGCGAGACGCCCTGGAAGCCGGCCACGATGACCACCGAACCCTCGTCGAGCGCGCCCTTGAGCCGCCCGGGGGTGACGTCGATGATCCGCGCGCGGCCGTGCACCGAGGTGGTGATCACGCCGGCCTGGGAGCCGGTGAACGACCGGGCCTCGTACCCCAGGTTGTGGATGGCCATGGCCAGCAGCGCCATGGAGATCCGCTCGCCCGCGGTGAGCAGCATGTCCAGCTCACGGCCCGGCGGCAGCGGGCTGACCTGGTTGGCCAGGTCGAGCAGCTCGTCGGTGCTGTCCCCCATCGCGGAGACCACCACCACCACGTCGTCGCCGGCCTTGCGGGCGGCGACGATGCGCTCGGCCACCCGCTTGATGCGCTCGGCGTTGGCGACGGAGGACCCGCCGTACTTCTGCACCACGAGTGCCACGACGGTGCACTCCCTCCCAGCGACCCTGAGCGTGCCGACGCCGCCGGAACCGGGGCCGGCGGCGCGTGTCAGACCCCTTGAGGGTATCCGGCGGGTAACGACGCCGGGTCAGGTGATCCCACCATCCGGCCCGCACGGCCCCAGGGCGGGGCGACCTGCCGCGCCCCACCAGGTCCCCGAGGTACGCCGGCCCGGCCCCGGCCCGCCCGACACGCCGGGCCGGGCCCGGTGCACGGCGGCCCCCGCCGCCCGTCCGCACCCACCAGAATGGGCCGGTGCCCGTCCTCACCCGCTCGGCCGGCCGCGTGCTCGGGCCGCTCGTGTTCGCCCTGCCGACTCTCCTGGTCGCCTGCACCAGCGAGCAGCCCCCGTCCCCGCCGCCGCCGACCGATCCCGGACCGGTCGAGGTGGCCGCCGCGCGCGACGAGCTGGCCGCGCTGGCCGCCGCTGCCCAGGACCGCCACCTGGTGGCGCAGTACGTGTACAGCCAGGCCGGCCAACCGGACCGGACGATCGTGTTCACCAGCGCCAACGACGGCGGCTGGCGGGTCGACGTGCCGGGTGGCGCGCTGGGCGGCACCGTCGACGTCTCGCTGGCCGCCACCGCCGACGGGCTGTTCCAGTGCGCCCTGCCGTCGGCCGGGCGGCCGGAGCCGGCGCACTGCGTACGCCTCGGCGAGCGCGACGACGCCCTCCCGCGCAAGCTGGATCCCCGGGTTCAGCACCCGCTGACCGACTGGCTGGACGTGCTCACCGACCGGCGCGCGCCGCTCGCCGTCGCTCCGGCCGACACGCCCCGGGGCTTCACCGGCACCTGCTACTCGGTGGACTCCACGTCCGCCTCGCTCAACGCCCCGCTGGACGTCGGCATCTACTGCTACGACCGGGACGGCACACCGACCGGTGTCCGGACCGAGGCGGGGTCGCTGAAGCTGGCCGCCCCGCCTGGACCGGCGCCGGCCAGCGTTCAGTTGGCCGGCCCGGTGGTGGTGGACCAGGAACCGCTGGACACCGCCGCGCCACCGACACCGGATCCGTCCGACAGCCCGAGCGCGGGAACGCGCTGATCTTCTTCCCGTTACGGGTGCGTTTGCCCACATTCAGCGAGGCTGGCCTGAGCCGCGAATCACCCATACGGGACGATTCTCGCCATGGCTGACCTGACCCCGCTGCTCGCCTTCCGCTGGAGCCCTCGGGCCTTCGACCCCAGCGCCGAACTGACCCCGGACGAGGCGGCCTCGCTGCTGGAGGCCGCGCGGTGGGCACCCTCGGCGGACAACGGGCAGCCCTGGCGGTTCGCCCTCGGTCACCGGGACGACGACAACTGGAAGCGGATCCTGATCAGCCTCCCGGGCGGCGACCAGGCGTGGGCCCGGCACGCCGCGACCCTGGTGGTCGGCGCGCACACCGGCGGCGACGCCGAGCGGGCCGCGTACGACCTCGGTCAGGCGATGGCCCACCTGACTCTGCAGGCCACCGCGCTCGGCCTGCACGTACGTCAGCTCACCCGCTTCGACCAGGCCGGCCTCGCCACCGAACTCGACCTGCCCGGCGGCGTCCGACCGCTGGTGGTCGCCGCCGTCGGCCGGCTCGGCGACCCGTTCGCTCTCCCGGCCGAGCTGCGCGCCCGCGAGACCGGTCTGCGCCACCGCCGCCCGGTCGCCGACCTGCTGCTCGCCTGATCACCCCGGCTCGGCACGCAGGTGCAGTTCCGAGCTGACCATGACGCCGGTCCCATAGTCCGGACCTACCTTCCCACCCCCCGTTCCATCACGTAGGGTGACCTGGTCATGTGGCAGGCGCTGCTTCTCCTTAGCCGCCGCGACGAGGCCTAACCGGCCGGCACCTCGTCGCGGAGTCGCATCGCGCCGTCCAGCACATCCGAACTTCTCCTCGGCACCGCCGCGCACCGTCGCCCGGCATCTCGCCGACACCTTCCGATCTGCTGACGCCACATGTTCCAGGGAGCACTCTGAGATGGCTCAACCTGCCACCGACGCTGAGACCGATCCGATCGCCCGGCAGCGCCCCAGCCGGATGCCGTACCACCGCTACCAGCCCTACCGCGAGCAGTTCCGGGTCGACCTGCCCGACCGCGCCTGGCCCACCCGGCACGTCGACACCGCGCCGCGCTGGTGCGCCGTGGACCTGCGCGACGGCAACCAGGCGCTGATCGACCCGATGTCGCCCGAGCGCAAGCGCCGGATGTTCCAACTGCTGGTCCAGATGGGCTACAAGGAGATCGAGGTCGGCTTCCCGTCGGCCAGCCAGACCGACTTCGACTTCGTCCGGCAGCTCATCGAGCAGGACATGATCCCCGACGACGTCACCATCCAGGTGCTCACCCAGTGCCGGGAGCACCTGATCGACCGGACGTTCGAGTCGCTGCGCGGGGCGAAGCGGGCCATCGTGCACTTCTACAACTCGACCTCCACGCTCCAGCGGCGGGTGGTCTTCGGCCTGGACCGCGACGGCATCGCCGACATCGCCACCACCGGCGCGCGGCTCTGCCAGAAGTACGCGGAGATCCACACCCCGGACACCGACATCTACTACGAGTACTCGCCGGAGTCCTACACGGGCACCGAGCTGGAGTACGCGCTCGAGGTCTGCTCCCGGGTGATCGACGTGATCGACCCGACGCCGGACCGGAAGCTGATCATCAACCTGCCGGCCACCGTCGAGATGGCCACTCCGAACGTGTACGCCGACTCGATCGAGTGGATGCACCGGCACCTGCCGCGGCGGGACAGCCTGGTGCTGAGCCTGCACCCGCACAACGACCGGGGCACCGGGGTGGCCGCCGCAGAGCTGGGTCTGCTGGCCGGCGCCGACCGGATCGAGGGCTGCCTGTTCGGCAACGGCGAGCGCACCGGCAACGTGGACCTGGTGACGCTGGGGCTCAACCTCTTCTCCCAGGGCATCGACCCGATGATCGACTTCTCGAACATCGACGAGATCCGGCGGGCCGTGGAGTACTGCAACCAACTGCCGGTGCACGAGCGCCACCCGTACGCCGGTGACCTGGTCTACACCGCCTTCTCCGGCTCCCACCAGGACGCCATCAAGAAGGGCTTCGACGCCCTCGCCGTCGACGCGGCGACCGCCGGCGTACCGGTGGACGAGCAGACCTGGGCGGTGCCCTACCTGCCCATCGACCCGAAGGACCTGGGCCGCACCTACGAGGCGGTCATCCGGGTCAACTCGCAGTCCGGCAAGGGCGGCGTCGCGTACATCATGAAGAGCGAGCACCAGCTGGACCTGCCCCGCCGGCTCCAGATCGAGTTCTCCGGAGTGGTGCAGCAGGTCACCGACCACGACGGCGGCGAGGTCGACCCGACCGCCATGTGGGAGATCTTCGCGACGCACTACCTGCTCGACCACCAGCCCGACCCGGCGTTCCGGATGGCCGGCTACACGCTCGGCACCACCGACGGCAAGGTCGAGATCGAGGCCCAGGTCGGTGTGGGCAGCGAGCAGCGGTCGCTCACGGCGGTCGGCAACGGCCCGATCGACGCGTACGTCAACGCGCTCCAGTCGGTCGGGGTGGGCGTGCGGGTGCTCGACTACCACGAGCACGCGCTCTCCTCCGGTGGTGACGCTCAGGCCGCCGCGTACGTGGAGTGTGAGGTCGACGGTCGGACGGTCTGGGGCGTCGGCACCGACGCCAACATCGTCACCGCGTCGATCAAGGCGGTCACCAGCGCCGTCAACCGCGCCCGCAGCTGAGACACCCAAGCCACACCCCCGCAGTGTTCAGTGCGGGGGTGTGGCGGTGGGCATCGAGTGGCGGGGCTGCGACGGTGGAGCGGACCGGGGCGGTCGGTGGACCAGGACGAGGGCCAGCACCGCACCGGCCAGCAGCAGCCCGGCACACCAGATCATCGCGCCCCGGAACGCGTCGGTCAGCTCGGCCTTCTGCTCGTACCCGCCCCCGGAGAGGCCGACCAGCAACGGCAGCGCGGCCACCGCGAGCAGGCCCCCGGCCCGGGAGGCGGCGTTGTTGAAGCCGCTGGCCACCCCCGAGAATCGGTCCTCCACGGCGGCCAGCACGGACGCGGTGAGCGGGGCCACCACCAGGGTCAGGCCGATGCCGAAGAGCAGCACCCCGGGCAGCACGTCCCGCCAGTACGACGCGCCCGGGCCGACACCGCGCAGCAGCAGCAGACCGACGGCGGCCACGACCGGGCCGATGCTCAGCGGCAGCCGGGGGCCGATCCGCGCCGAGAGTGCGCCGGCCCGGGCCGATCCGACCAGCAGCAGCACCGTCATCGGCAACAGCGCGATCCCGGTGCGGAAGGCCGACCACTCGACCACGTTCTGCAGGTAGACGGCGAAGAAGAAGGTGAACCCGCCCAGCGCGGCGTAGACGACGACGGTGAAGATGTTCAGCACCGAGAAGAGCCGGCTGCCGAACAGCCCGGTGGGCAGCATCGCGGCGTCGCCGCGCCGCCGTTCCAGCACGACGAAGGCCACCGCGGCCAGCACCCCGACCAGCGCCGCGATCAGCACCGGCGCCGAGTCGAAGCCGCGGGCCGGCGCGTCGATCAGGGCGTACGTGACGCCGGCGAGGGCGAGTGCGCCGAGCAGCGCGCCGAGCACGTCGAACCGGTGCCTGGTCCGACCCGGCCCGGCGGTCCGCGAGGCGCTCTCGTCCCGGCTCTCCGGCACCCAGCGCAGGGCGGCCAGCAGCACCAGCACGGCCACCGGCAGGTTGAGGAAGAAGATCCACCGCCAGGAGAGCGCGTCGATGAGCCAGCCGCCGATGAACGGACCGAGGGCGGTGGACACGCCGGACAGGCCGGCCCACGCGCCGATCGCCCGGCCCCGGTCGTCGGGGTGGAAGCTGGCCTGGAGCACCGACAGCGATCCGGGGGTGAGCAGGGCGCCGCCGGCCCCCTGGAGGAACCGGGCCGCGATCAGCCAACTGGTCCCCTGGGCCAACCCGCACAGCACCGAGGCGGCGGTGAACCAGACCACCCCGAGGAGGAAGACCCTCCGCCGGCCGAACCGGTCGCCGAGTGCCCCGCCGAGCAGCACGAACGCCGCCAGCATCAGCAGATAGCCGTTGATGGTCCACTGGAGATCGGCCACGTTCGCGCCGAGGTCCTGGCCGAGCTTCGGCAGGGCGACGTTGACGACCGTGCTGTCCAGGAAGACCATGCCGGATGCGAGCACCGCGGCGAGCAGGGTGCCCCGGCCGGCGGCGGTGCCCATCCGCAGCGAGGGCGCCGGTACGGGAGCGGTCATCCCACCAATCTGCCTTGCACCATGTGGGAGACGCCACGAAACGCCGAAACCATGCCCGGGTACTGTGCGCAATCGCCGGGAGCCCGCAAGCTGGAGAGGTGTCGTCTGTGCGTACCAGATCAGGACCGCGCGTGGCGGTGGCCGCGCTCGTCGCCGCGCTGGCGCTCGGCGTAGCCGGGTGCGTCCCGCCCGCTGAGCCGGACACGCCGCCACCGAGCGGCGGTGGCAATGCCGTGGAGCTGTTGGGCCAGCTCACCGTCGCCACCGCCGGCTCGATGAAGGGCTACAGCCGCGACCACTTCCCGCACTGGCGGGACACCGGCAAGAACTGCGACGTGCGGGACAGCATCCTGCAGCGCGACGGCAAGGACGTGAAGCTCTCCGGTTGCAACGTGGTCGGCGGTCGCTGGGAGAGCGTGTACGACGGTCGCAGCGCCACCGATCCCTCCGACGTGGACATCGACCACATGGTGCCGTTGGCCAACGCGTGGCGCTCGGGTGCCAACGAGTGGGACGACGCGAAGCGCGGCGACTTCGCCAACGACACGACACGTCCGCAGCTCATCGCGGTTTCCGCGTCCTCCAACCGGGCAAAGGGTGACCAGGACCCGTCCCAGTGGAAGCCGGCGAACCGGTCGTACTGGTGCCAGTACGCCAAGAACTGGGTGACGGTCAAGCACCACTGGCGGCTGACGGTGACCAGTGCCGAGAAGACCGCCCTGACCGACATGCTGGAGGGCTGCACATGAGCGAACAAGCCGGGACAGGCGGCGAGGCGACCGGTGACACCGCCCCGACCACCGCCGGGATGACCGTCGACGGCACGGCCGAGACGCCGGCCGCCGTGCCGGGGGCCGGCATGGTGGCTGATGCGGACGGCGCCGGCGGTGCGCAGGCGCGGACCGCCGACATCGTGCCCGGGCCGGGCGGGGTGATGACCGACGAGGTCGGGGTCGTGACCGGCGATCTGACCCTGCGCACCGAGTACGCGGACGGCCGGGTCACGCTGCGCGTGCAGTACAAGGACGCGGACGAGTGGTACGTGGTGACCGGCGGGACGGTCGGGCTGGCCGACCCGGCGGGGCTGGACGCGGTGCACGGCATCGCGGTGGCCCTGCTGCACCGCCCGGAGGGCTGATCCCCCTGGGCGGCGGTCCGTCGAGCGTGACACCTCTCAGGAATGTCGATGCCTGAGAGGTGTCACGCTCATCGGGACGGTGGGGCTCAGACGTAGGAGCCGGGCTCGCTGGGGGCGGACACCACGCCCGGCGACTCGCCCTCGCCCTCGGGGCGGACGATCTCCACGCTGACCTGGTGCGGACGCAGCTCGCCGGTGGCGATCTGCTCGGCCCAGTGGCAGGCGACCCGGCTGGCGCCGATCTCCCGCAGCACCGGCCGCTCGTCCTTGCAGCGGGTGGGCTGCGCCCACGGGCAGCGGGTGTGGAAGCGGCAGCCGGACGGCGGGTTGGCCGGCGAGGGCAGGTCGCCCGCGAGCAGGATCCGCTCGCGGTTGTCCTCCACGTCCGGGTCCGGCACCGGCACCGCGGACATCAGCGCCCGGGTGTACGGGTGCAGCGGCTCGGTGTAGAGCCGGTCGCTCGGCGCCTCCTCGACCAGCGCGCCCAGGTACATGACGCCGACCGTGTCGGAGATGTGCCGGACCACCGCGAGATCGTGCGCGATCACCAGGTAGGTCAGCCCCAGGCTGTCCTGCAGCTCGTCCAGCAGGTTCACCACCTGGGCCTGGATCGAGACGTCGAGCGCCGAGACCGGCTCGTCGGCGACGATCAGCTCCGGCCCGAGCACCAGCGCGCGGGCGATGCCGATGCGCTGGCGCTGCCCACCGGAGAACTCGTGCGGGTAGCGGGACAGCGCCCAGCGGGGCAGCCCCACCGCGTCCAGCGTCTCGCCGATGATCCGACGCCGGTCGGTACGGTCCGTGCCGATCCCGTGGGTCTGGAGACCCTCGGTCAGGATCGACTCGACGTTCTGCCGCGGGTCGAGGCTGGACATCGGATCCTGGAAGATCATCTGCATCCGGCGACGCATGCTGCGCAGCTTGCCCGCCGGCAGGGTCGTCAGCTCGACGCCGTCGAAGCTGACCTCGCCCGAGGTCGGCGGGTTGAGCTGGAGCAGCGCCCGCCCGAGGGTGGACTTCCCGCAGCCGGACTCGCCGACCAGGCCGTACGTCTTGCCGCGCGGGATGCTCAGGTCGACCCCGTCGACGGCCTTCACGTGGCCGACCACCCGGTCGAAGAGCACTCCCCGCTTGATCGGGAAGTGCACCTTCAGGTCGCGCACCTCGACGAGGATGTCGTTGTCGCTCACGCCAGCACTCCGCTTCGCTCCGCGCCGGCGCGAGACGCCACGCTGCTGTGCCTGATGGTTCGCTCGCTACGCTCGCTCACGCTGATTCCTCCTCGCGCGGAGCGGGCACCGTGCCGGGCACCGGCTCCGGGTTGACGCACCGGTAGCTCCGCCCGTCGTAGGTGTGCACCAGTTCCGGTGGCTGACCCACGCAGTCGTCGATCCGGCGGGCGCAACGCGGGGCGAAGGCGCAGCCGTCCGGCCAGGGCAGCAGGTCACGCACCGAACCGGGGATCGGGTTGAGCTTCTCGCCCCGCCCGGCGTCCAGGCGCGGCACGGAGCCGAGCAGACCCACGGTGTACGGGTGGCGCGGTTCGCGGAACAGCGGACGACGGCGAGCCGTCTCCACCACCCGGCCGCCGTAGAGCACGTTGACGGTGTCACACATGCCGGCCACCACACCGAGATCGTGCGTGATCATCAGCAGGGCGGTGCCGGAGTCCCGGACCAACCCCTTGAGCAGCTCCAGGATCTGGGCCTGGATGGTGACGTCCAGGGCGGTGGTCGGCTCGTCGGCGATCAGCAGCCGAGGCTGGCAGGCCACCGCCATGGCGATCAGCGCCCGTTGCCGCATCCCGCCGGAGAGCTGGTGCGGGTACTCCTTCAGGCGGCGCTTCGGGTCCGGGATGCCGACCCGGTCCAGCAGCGACGCCGCCTCCTTCGCGGCGGCGTCGCCCTTCATCCCCCGGTGCCGGGTGAGCACCTCGGTCACCTGCAACCCGATCGGGATCACCGGGTTCAGTGACGACAGCGGGTCCTGGAAGATCATCGCGATGTCCCGGCCGCGGATGTCCCGCCGGGACCGGTCGTCGAGCTGGAGCAGGTCGGTGCCGTCGAAGACGGCCTTGCCCCCAACTCGCAGACCGGGCTGCTTCGGCAGCAGTCCCATGATCGCCAGCGAGGTGACGCTCTTGCCACAGCCGGACTCGCCGACCAGGCCGACCACCTGACCGGCGTCGACCGAGAAGGACACTCCGTCGACCGCGTGCACGGCGCGCTGGCCGCGCCGGGCGAACGTGACGGAAAGGTCGTCCACTTCGAGCAGTGCCATTACTGGGCCTACTTCCGCAGCTTCGGGTCGAGGGCCTCGCGCATCGCCTCACCGAGCAGGGTGAAGCCGAGCGCGGTGATGATGATCGCGACCGCAGGGTAGATCGCCAACGACGGCCGGATGCCGAGGTACTGCTGCGCGTCGGCGAGCATGACCCCCCACTCCGGAACGGCGGTGTCGGGGTTGCCCAGGCCGAGGAAGGAGAGTGCCGCGGCCTCGATGATCGCGGTGGCCAGGGTCAGGGTGGCCTGCACGATCACCGGGGCGAGCGAGTTCGGCACCACGTGGGTCAACGCGATCTTCGACTTCTTCACGCCGAGCGAGGTGGCCGCCAGCACGTAGTCGCTGTTGGCCTGGGAGATCATCGAACCGCGCAGCAGCCGGGCGAAGACCGGCACCGAGACCACGCCGACGGCGATCATCACCGTGGTCAGGCTGGCGCCGAGCAGGGCGGCGATGCTGACCGCCAGCAGCAGGCTCGGCATCGCCAGCAGCATGTCGATGAACCGCATCAGGGTGGTGTCGATCCACCGCCCCCACCGGCCACCGAGGCCGGCCGCGGCGCCGGAGACGCCGCCGATCAGCGCACCGATCGCCAGACCGATCAGGGTGGAGACCACGCCGACCAGCAGGGTCTGCCGGGCACCCACGATCATCCGGCTGAACTCGTCCCGGCCCTGGTGGTCGTAACCGAACCAGTGATCGCCGTTGACGCCGGGAATGACACCCGGCTTGATCAGCCCTTCGCGGATGCCGATCGTGTCGGTCGGCGCGTACGGCACGAGGAACGGGCCGACCACCGCGACCAGCACGAAGAGCGCCAGGATGATCGCGCCGACGATCGCCGCCGGGTTGCCCCGCAGCCGGCGGAACGCCTCCTGCCAGAGGCTGACCCCACGCTCGTCGTCGCGGGCAGCCAGCTCCGAGAGCCGGTCGATCTTTTCGCGCTTCTTGCCCGGGCTGAGGGTCATCGCACCCTCACCCTCGGGTCGATGAAGCTGTAGGAGAGGTCGACCAGAAGGTTCACCAGCACGTACACCACCGCGATGATCAGAATGAAGCCCATCAGCACCGGATAGTCGCGTTGGCCGATGGCCTCGGCGACGAAAGCTCCGATGCCACTGAAGGCGAAGACGGTCTCGGTCAGCACAGCGCCGGAGAGCAGACCGCCGGCGAGCAGGCCGATGGAGGTGGCCACCGGCAGCATCGCGTTACGCAGCACGTGCCGGCGACGGACCGTCTGTTCGGTCAGGCCCTTGGCCTCGGCGGTCCGGACGAAGTCCTCGTTGAGCACCTCCAGCACGCTCGCCCGGGTGATCCGGACGATGATCGCCAGCGGGATGCTGGCCAGCGCGATGGCGGGCAGCACGAGATGCCAGAGGGCGTCGGCGGCGGCGTCCCACTCGCGGGTCATCAACCCGTCGAGGACGAAGAAGTTGGTCACCCGGGTCGCGCCGAGCGTCGGGTCCTGCCGGCCGCTGGACGGGAACCAGTGCAGGTTCTCCGAGAAGATCGCCTTGAGCACGTAGCCCAGGAAGAAGACCGGGATGCAGATGCCGATCAGCGAGCCGCCCACGGAGGCGTGGTCCAGGAACCGGCCGCGACGGCGGGCGGCCAGGTAGCCCAGCGGGATGCCGATACCGATCGCGATGATCATCGCGGTGATGGTCAGCTCGACGGTGCCGGGGAAGCGCTCGATGAACTCCGTGGTGACCGCCCGCTTGGTGGAGGTCGAGGTGCCCAGGTCGAGCTTGATCATCCGCCGTACGAACCGTCCGTACTGCACGAGGATGGGCTCGTCGAGGCCCATGTTGCGGCGGATGGCGGCACGCATCTCAGGCGTGCCGCGCTCGCCGAGGATGGCGGTCTCGGGGCCGCCGGGGAGCCGGCGGAGCCAGATGAAGAGCAGAAGGGAGAGCCCGAACAGCGTGGGTATCAGCTGAAGCAGGCGTCTGACGATGAACCGGAACACGGCGGCCTCGAAGGGGTGCGGAGGGTTGCGGGCGGGCGCTGTGCGACAGCGCCCGCCCGCGTTCCTTGCGTCAGATCAGGACTTACTTGAACTCGGCGGTGGCGTACCGCTCGTCGGTGAGCGGGCTCGCCTTGACGCCGGTCACGTCCTTGCCGAACACGATCGCCGGCGGCGAGTGCGAGATCGGCACACCGGGCAGGAACTCCATCACGGACTTGTTCAGGGCCTTGTACTTCTCGGTCCGGGCCGCGATGTCGGCGGTGGTGTCCGCGTCCTTGAACTGGTCGAACAGGGCCTTGTTGTTGAAGCCCCACTCGTCCTTCGGCCGGTCGAAGAAGGTGCCGATGAAGTTGTAGGCGTCGCCGTAGTCACCGGTCCAGCCCAGGAAGTGGATGTCGTGCTTGCTGCCGGAGGTGGTGGCGTTGAGGTAGTCCGGGCTCCACTTGAGCGGGATCGCCTCGACGGTGATGCCGACGGCCTTCAGGTCCGCCGAGAGCAGCTCGAAGATGTCCTTCGGGTTCGGCATGTACGGCCGGGTGACCTCGGTCGGGTAGTGGAACTTCAGCGTCAGGTTCGACGCGCCGGCCTCGGCCAGCAGCGCCTTCGCCTTGGCCGGGTCGTAGTTGTACTTGGGAACGTCGCCGTTCCAGCCCTCGACCGTGTCCGGCATGAAGTTGTCGGCGACCTTGGCACCCGGGGGCAGCTTCGAGTCGACCAGCTGCTGACGGTTCAGCGCGTGCGCGATGGCCTGCCGGACCTTCGGGTCGGCGAGCTTCGGGTTGCCCTTCTGGTTGATCGCCAGGTAGAGCACGTTGAACGCCGGGCGGGTGAGGACGTTGAAGCCCTCGCCCTTCAGCGGCTCGACGTCGGCCGGGCCGACCAGGTCGTAGCCCTGGATGTCACCGGAGCGCAGCGCCTGCTTGCGGGCGTTCTCGTCCGAGATCGTCTTGAAGATCAGGGTCTTCAGCTTGGCCTTGGTGCCCGCGTAGTCCTCGTTGCGCTCGAGGGTCAGCGTCTTGTTCGCGACGTCCCAGGCCTTGAACTTGAACGGGCCGGTGCCGGTCGGGTGCTCCGTCGCGTACGACGGGTACTTGATGTCCTCCGCGGTGCCGGCGACGTTGCTGGCGTCGAACTCCTGCAGCGCCTTCGGGCTGTGGATGGAGAACGAGGGGAGCATCAGCGCGGCCGGGATCTTGCTGGAGACCCGCGTGAAGGACAGGTCCACAGTGGTGGCGTCCTTGGCGGCGCAGGACTTGAAGAGGCTCGGCGGCAGGTCCGCGTCCTCGTTCTTGGCGAAGCCGCCCATGACGTCCTGCCAGTACGCGGTCACGTCCGGGCTCTGCATGAGGCCCTTGGCGTTGTACCACCGGTTGAAGTTGGCGCAGACGGCCTCGGCGTTGAACTCGGTGCCATCGTGGAACTTGACGCCCGACCGGAGCTTGAAGGTCCAGGTGGTGCCGGCGGCGTCCGGGGTCCACGACTCGGCCAGGCCGGGGGTGACCTTGGTGCCACCCTCCTCCGGTCGGACCAGGGTCTCGAAGACCTGACGCGCCACACGCAGCGACTCACCGTCGCTGGCGAAGCTCGGGTCGAGCACCTTCGGGTCTCCGGCAACGCCGAAGACGAGGGTGTCCTTCTTGCTACCGCTGGAGCTGTCGTCGCGGTTGCTCTCGGCGCAGCCTGCTACCGCGAGGGCCGCGACCGCGACGGCCGCGATCGCGACCTTCGGCCTGGGTGCACGCATCGTGCTTCACCTCGTCCTTGGGGGTACGGACAACGTGGTGACAGGGGTCACCGATGGCGGTGACCATAGCTCCCGTTGCGTCCACCCGGAAACCGCCGGGTGGACGGTTGGTATCGGATCGTGCCTCAATCGTCGCTTGACATTCGATTCGAAGGTCAACAGGGCTTGAAACCGTGCAATCCGCACCCGCGATGCCAAACTGTTACGTCGAACAGGCCGCAGGAGGAAGCAGGTGTCAGATCATTTCCGGGCATCGACGCGACGATGGCCGGCACCCGGACAGGGCACCGACCACCGGTCGTACGTGGTCTGACTCAGACGGCCCGACGACCCTCGAAGGCCCGGCCGAGGGTGATCTCATCCGCGTACTCCAGGTCGCCGCCGACCGGCAGGCCGCTGGCGAGCCGGGTCACCGAGATCCCCATCGGCTTCACCATCAGCGCCAGGTACGTGGCGGTCGCCTCGCCCTCGGTGTTGGGATCGGTGGCCAGGATCAGCTCCCGGACCGTGCCCTCGCCGAGCCGGATCATCAGCTCCCGGATGCGCAGATTGTCCGGCCCGATCCCCTCCAGCGGATTGATCGCGCCACCGAGCACGTGGTAGCGGCCGCGGAACTCACCGGTCCGCTCGATGGCCACCACGTCCTTGGGCTCCTCCACCACGCACAGCACCTCGTTGGTGCGGCGCGGGTCGCGGCAGATCCGGCACTGCTCGGACTCGGCCACGTTGTAGCAGGTCGTGCAGAACCGGACCAGCTCCTTGACCTTGCGCAGCGCGCCAGCCAGCCGGTTGACGTCGGTCGGATCGGCCGACAGGACGTGGAACGCGATCCGCTGGGCGCTCTTCGGGCCCACGCCCGGCAGCCGACCCAGCTCGTCGATCAGATCCTGGATGGCACCTTCGTACATCTGCCGCTCAGAAACCGGGCAGGCCGAGGCCGCCCATGCCGCCGGTGACCGGGCCCATCTTGCGCTCGGTCAGCTCCCGTGCCGCCTCGGCGGCGTTGTGCACGGCCGCGACAACCAGGTCCTCCAGGGTCTCCACGTCGTCCGGGTCGACGGCCTTCGGGTCGATCTTGATCGCCTTCAGCTCGCCGGCACCGGAGACGGTCGCGGTGACCAGCCCACCGCCGGCGGTGCCGGTCAGCTCCGCCTCGGCCAGCTCGGCCTGGGCGGTGGCGATCTGCTGCTGCATCTTCTGCGCCTGCTTCAGCATCTGCTGCATGTTCGGCTGTCCACCTGGGCGCACGGATGGCTCCTTCTCGCACTCGTCTGCTGGGCCGCCGCCCAGCCTAACCGCTGTGACCGACCCCGCCCCGCCCGGTGCGTCCGCCCACGCCGGGCCTTCCGCGCCCTTTTCCGGGACCGGGGACGGCGCGGCTCAGAGCCGGTCGTACTGCTCGCGGACCAGGGACTCGACGACGGGCACGGTGTCCGACGAACCGCCAACCGCGCTGACGATAACGACGATCTCGTCCCGGCCCGTGACGGCCCACACGCCGGCCCGCTCGGCACCGACGAAGGCCGCCGACCTGAACTGGTGTCGGCGGAGTCCGCGGACACCGTCCACCCCGCCCGAACGGCCTGCCGGGGTACGGCTACCACCACCCCGAACCGGCCATCTGGAGGTAGTGCGCCGGGGTCGGGCGCACTGGTCTGCTCGACGGCATGAACCTCAACCGCACCGGACGGATCGGCGCGCTGTGCTGGGCCGCTGCCGCGCCGGTCTTCCTCGTTGCCAGCCTCGTCACCGGCCTGCGCTGGCGTCAGCCGACCTACAGCTGGGCCATCCACAACATCAGCGACCTCGGCAACGTCCACTGCGGGACCTGGGACACCACCCGACCCCGCTACGTCTGCTCCCCCTGGCACCCGGTGATGAACATCGCGACGCTGGCCACCGCCGTGCTGCTCGCGGCCGGGCTGCTGTTGACCTGGCGGCTCCTCGGTCGGGGTGGCGTGGTGCGGTCGACCCAGGCGCTCCTGCTGCTGGCCACCGGCGGGTACGCCCTGGCGGCCCTCTACCCGGCGGATGTCGACGAGAACCTGCACGTCCTCGGCGCAGTCCTGATCATGGGGCTGGGCAACGTCGGGCTGCTGCTCGCCGGCTTCGCACCGGGCACCACGCTGCTCGGCCGGTGGCGACGGCTCACCCTCGTCGCCGGGCTGACCGCGCTGGCCGGCACGGTGCTGTTCTTCGCTCAACAGGGCATGGGGATCGGGGTGGGCGGCATGGAACGGGTCGCCGTGCTGCCCTTCCCGCTCTGGGCCTGCTGCCTGGGCGTCCTGCTCGCCGAGACGTCCGCCGACCGGGGACGGCGTGACGCGCCGACCGGCGCCACCGCCGAGTGACCAGCGCCGCTAGCGCGCGTCGACCTCGTCGATCTTCTCGGCGCCGAACGTCTCGCGGAGCAGCCGTACCGCCTGCTCCTCGCTGGACTCCCGGGCGGTCTTCTCGTCGATGACCTCGTCCAGCGGCTCGTCGCCCGGATCGAACCCCTCGTAGGTCGGGGTCGCGGCAGGCGCCGCGCCACCCGGCTTGCCGCCGCGTCCCGGACCGTCGAATTCGGGGTCGTAGGGCGGTTCGCCGGCCCATTCGGCGTCCGCGACGGGCCGGGCCGCCGCTCCGGTACGCGGACCGCGCCCCGCCGCCGCAGCGCGGGCCGCGGCGATGGCACTGCTCACCGGGGCACCGCCGGTGGCCGGCTGGCGGGCCGCCGGCGTCGGGTTGGCCCGGCCGCCCGGCCTGCCGTCGCCGGCCGCCGCACCCGAGCCGTGCCCGTTCGACTGGGCGCCGGTCCCGTTGGTACGCCCCGGGCCGGCGCCATTCGCACCGGTCGCGCCGGAACCGCCGGTGGGGTCGTCCACGGCCGAGCCGCCCGGCCGGGCGGCCTCCGGCCAGTCCTCGTCGTCCGTCGCCTCGGCGGCGGGGGCGCTGCCGCCGGGTCGGGCCGCTTCCGGCCAGTCGTCCTCGGCGTCGGCCGGCGCGGCCGATCCGCCGGGCTGGCCACCGCCCTCCCGACCCGCAGTGTGGCCGACGGGCCGGGCTGCGCCCTGCCCACTCGCACCGTGGCCGACGGGCTGGGCAGCGCCCTGCGGACCCGCGCCGTGACCGACGGACTGGCCGCCGTGCGGACCCGCGGCCTGACCGCCGGAAGAGACACCGGGGCCACCGCGCGCACCGGACGGGCCGCCGGGCAGGTCACCCGGGGCGCCGCTCGGGACGGGTGCGGCGTTGGTGCTCGGCGGGGTGGCGGGAGCGGGAGGGGTGTCCACCGCGGCGGGTCGGGCCGGCGCGGCGGGTTGCGAGCGCGGCGGGCCGGACAACGACACGCCGCCCCGCTCGCCGGCCACCTCGCAGCGGATCTGCCAGCGCCCGCCCAACTCCTCGTAGAGCGCGTCGGTCAGCACCGCCGCGTGGTCGGCCATCATCTTGGCCAGCACGGTGGACTTCACCGTCAGCACCAGCATGTCGCCGTCGAGTTCGCGCACCACCGCGTCACGCATCAGGGCGGCGATCCGCTTGTTGGTCCGGTTGACCTTGCCGATCACGTCGGGCCACGCCCTGCGGACCGTGACCGCGTCCAGCGCGGCCGGCGCGGCACCGGGTCGGGGCGGCTCCGGCGTCACCGGGTCGGGGAGCACCGCCGACGGCGGCACCGCGCGACGTGGGGCCGACGACCCCCCGGGCGAAACGGTGCCGGCGGGTGCGCCCCGGTCGACGGAGGTCGGCGCGGCGGTCGCCGACGCGCCGGGTGACACCGGGATCGGGGAGTCGGCGTTCGGGGCCGGAACGTTCGAGCCTGCGGCGTTCGGGGCCGGAGCGCTCGGGGCTGGGTCGACGTTCCACGGGGGTGCCGAGGTCGGGGCGGCGGCGGGTGCCGGGGCGGCGGTAGCCGGGGACGGAGTGGCCGGCTGTGGGCGTACCAGCGGGTTGGTGGCCGGCGCGGAGCCGGCGTCGGCGCCGCCCAGGGTGAGCCGGCGTTCCATCCGCTCCAGGCGCTGGAGCAGGCCGCCGGTGGTGTCGTCCGCGCCGGGGAGCAGCATCCGGGCGCAGATCAGCTCCAGCAGCAGCCGGGGCGCGGTGGTGCCGCGCATCTCGACCAGCCCGTTGTGCACGATGTCGGCGCAGCGGGACAGCGTGGCCGAGCCGAGCTGCGAAGCCTGGGCGGCCATCCGCTCGATCTGGTCGGCGGGGCCGTCGATGAGGCCCTTCGCGGCGGCGTCCGGCACCTGCTGGAGAACGATCAGGTCGCGCAGCCGCTCCAGCAGGTCGGACGCGAACCGGCGCATGTCGTGCCCGGCCTCGGCCACCCGGTCGACGGTGGCGTACGCGGCCGCGCCGTCACCGGCGGCCAGCGCGTCGCACATCTCGTCGATCAGCGCCGAGTCGGTGACCCCGAGCAGGGCGACGGCCCGGGCGTAGCTGACCCCCTCCGCGCCGGCGCCGGCGATGAGCTGGTCGAGCACGGAGAGGCTGTCCCGCATGCTGCCGCCACCGGCGCGCACCACCAGCGGAAAGACCGCCGGCTCGACGGTGACTCCCTCCGCCTCGCAGAGCTGCTCCAGATAGGGGCGGACCACCTTCGGCGGAAACAGCCGGAACGGGTAGTGGTGGGTCCGCGACCGGATCGTGCCGAGGACCTTCTCCGGCTCGGTGGTGGCGAAGATGAACTTGACGTACTCCGGGGGCTCCTCGACGAGCTTGAGCAGGGCGTTGAAGCCCTGCGTCGAGACCATGTGCGCCTCGTCGATGATGTAGATCTTGAAGCGGCTGCTGGCCGGCGCGAAGAAGGCACGCTCGCGCAGATCGCGGGCGTCGTCGACACCGCCGTGGCTGGCCGCGTCGATCTCGATCACGTCGATGGAGCCGGTGCCGTCGGTCGCCAGCGAGCGGCAGGACGCACACTTGCCGCACGGCTCGGGGGTGGGGCCCTGCTCACAGTTGAGCGAGCGGGCCATGATCCGGGCGCTGGTGGTCTTGCCGCAGCCACGGGGGCCGGAGAAGAGGTAGGCGTGGTTGAGCCGCCCGCTACGCAGGGCCTGCGACAACGGCTCGGTGACGTGCTCCTGCCCGATGACCTCGGCGAAGGTACGCGGCCGGTACTTGCGGTAGAGCGCCAGCGTCACTCGTCCCGCCTCCTCTCGACCGAGCCATTCTGCGCCGGTCGGGCGCGGGTGACCACCCACCCCGCCGGGCACCGTGGGTTACCGCGCTTGATCGACTCGGCTTCCTGGAAACCGGGGTGTCCGCATGCCCGGGATGCCCCGACATCACCGATGTCGAGTGGATCAACCAGGCCCACAGACAAAAAGGCCTCCCGTGCACCCGGCAGAGCTCGCTTATCCTTGCTGCCTTCCGGCCCTGGGGAGGTTCACGAGATACCGCCGCACGGGAGGTGACGCCAAGCCTACCCGACGGCCCGTCGATCTTCAGGGGGTGGTGGGGTGACCCTGCCCGTGGGGGCCTGTATCCTGGCTCGCGGAGGATTCGCCTAGAGGCCTAGGGCGCACGCTTGGAAAGCGTGTTGGGTTTACACCCTCACGAGTTCGAATCTCGTATCCTCCGCTCGCCTGAGCAGACGTGAACGCCCGGCAGGTCCGCATGGACCCGCCGGGCGTTCGTCTTGTGGTCTCCGTCGTCCGGCAACGGGACGACACGAGGACGCCAGGGCCGGCGGACGGGCCGGCCCTGGCGTCAGTCGGTGCGGGTCAGAACCTGCCCTCGGCCACGTCCGCGAGAGTCACGCGGGTCACCGTGTAGTTGACGGTCACGCCCACGCTCTCCGAGACGTACTTGATCAGCAGGCCGGTGTCGGCGTCGATGGTCAGGCTGTCAGTGCCGCCGCTGGTGATCAGCGCGCCGGCGGCAAGGGTGATCACCGGCTGGCCGCCGAGGGTGCCCTCCGTGACCTTGACCTCGGGCATCTGCCCCAGCAGCCGCACCACCCCGGCGCGGACCGTCGGGCTGCCGGCGCCCGCCTTCAGGGCGTCCATCGAGTTCTCCCAGACCCAGTTGTCGGTCCGGTTGCCCACGGTGGACGCGTCCTGACCCGTGGCCTTGAGCTTCGCGGCGATATTGGCGTCGATCGACGGCTTGGCGCCGGGCGCCTCGAGAGTCGGCGCGGTCTTCGGGTCCTTCACGTACGCGAGCGCCATCCTCTTGCGGGCCTCGTTCAGGTCGCCCTTGGCCGCGTACTCCGCCGCCGCGACCGCCTTCTTCCTCCCGGCCTCGTCCTCGCCGCTCGTCGCGTGCTTCCCCTTCACCTGTGCAGGGAGGGCACCCCGGGTCTTGGCGAAGTAGAGGTCGCCGTTGTCGGCGAACAGGTCCCAGACATCGACCTTGAGGCCGTCCGTGTAGACCTGGTCGCGCAGCACGAGCGTCGCGTCGCCCTCGGGCTGCGGGGCGGTGGTCAGATAGCCGACCAGCTTCACCAGCGGGGCGTTCTGGGTGGTCGCGCTGGTCGCCGCGGGCTTCGGGGCGGCGAGGTTGGGCGCCGGGGCCTGGGTGCCGGTGCCGGCGGTGACCACGGCGACCGCCGCGACCGCGGCGGCGAAGCCGGTGCCGGCGGTCGCGCGCCACGCCAGGCGGCGGTGCCGCAGCTTCCGTCCGCGGCTCTCGATCTGCTCGAGGTCGGGCGCGTACGACCGGTCCCCGACGATGCCCTGCAGAGTCGCGCTCAGACGTGCCTCGGTGTCGTGTGGCATGGTCAGATCTCTCCTCGGTTCAGTACGGACTTGAGCTTGATCAACGCCCGGCTCGTCTGGCTCTTGACGGTGCCCTCGCTGCACCCGAGGGCCGCGGCGGTCTCCCGCTCGCTGAGCCCTTCGAGAAATCGCAGGACGACGGTCGCCCGCTGCCGCGCGGGCAGCGACTGCAACGCCTGGAGCAGCTCGGCGCGGTTCACGACCTCGTCGGACATGTCCGCGACGGTGCTGTCGATGTCGGGTTGCACGGTGATGTTCCGGACCCGGCGCCAGCCGCGTCGCGACTCGTTGATCAGGATGCGTCGCACGTACGCGGACGGGCTGTCGGCCCTCTGGACCTTGCGCCAATTGCTGTACGCCTTCGCCAGGGTCTCCTGGACAAGGTCGTCGGCCAGGTACCAGTCCCCGCAGAGCAGGTACGCCGTGCGGTGCAACGATGGGGCGATCCCCTGGACGAAAACCCGAAAATCGTGCTCCGAGTCGCTCGCCGTCCCGGCTGGTCGGTGCTTCATTGCGGTCGTCACATGGGGGAAGACACCCGTGTGGGCGCGGACGTTGTCAAGGGTGTCGGATCTTTCTCGGATCATGTGGTCTCATCGACGTCGTGGCAGCGACGACGTGGGAATGGGACGAGACGTTGTACGCGGGCAGCGCGAGCCACTACAGCGTCGGCCGTATGCCCTACCCGCCCGGCCTCGCCGAGGCCGTCGGAGAGGCACTCGGCCTCGACGGCACCGGCCGACTGCTGGACGTCGGCTGCGGACCCGGATCGGTGACGCTCCTGCTCGCGCCCCTGTTCGAGGCAGCGGTGGGCGTCGACGCCGACCAGGGCATGATCGACGAGGCGCGGCGCAGGGCCGACGAGGTCGGGGT
Source organism: Micromonospora yongxingensis (assembly GCF_052601155.1). Lineage (NCBI taxonomy): Bacteria > Bacillati > Actinomycetota > Actinomycetes > Micromonosporales > Micromonosporaceae > Micromonospora > Micromonospora yongxingensis. The sequence goes on along the minus strand of NZ_JBQXEO010000001.1, from coordinate 40,372 downwards.
CGCCAACGTCGAGTGGCGGCACCTCCGCGCCGAGGCCCTGCCGGCCGGCCTGGGCACGTTCCGGGTGGCCACGTTCGCCCAGTCGTTCCACTGGATGGATCGGCTCCTCGTGGCCCGTCGCGTCCGCGACATGCTCGCGCCCGGCGGGGCCTGGGTCCACGTCAGCGCCAACACCCATCAGGGCGTGACCGGGGACGACCCGCTGCCGTACCTCCGGCCGCCGTGGCGGCAGATCGACGACCTGGTCGCCAGCTACCTGGGACCGGTCCGCCGGGCCGGTCAGGGGTGGCTGCCCGCCGGCACGCCGGGCGGGCAGGAAGAGATCATGCGGCAGGCCGGCTTCACCGGCCCCACCCGGATCGAGATCGACGGGGGAACGGTGGCGGAGCGCTCCGTGGACGAGATCGTCTCGGCGGTGTTCTCCCTGTCCAGTTCGGCACCGCACCTGTTCGCCGACCGGCTCGCCGCCTTCGAGGCGGATCTCCGTCGCCTCCTGTCCGAAACGGCACGCGACGGCCGTTTCGCCGAACGGAGACGAGAGGTTGGCGTCGCGATCTGGCGCCTCTGACACCGCGTCACCCGCGAGGGCGTGCCCAGGCGAGGAAACGCTCGGCCAGCCGAGCCGGATCCAGGCCGGTGAGCTGTTCGCCGGCCTCGGCCTGGAGCGTCGCCAGGTAGACCAGCAACGCCAACCGATCGTGTCGGTACTCGGCAAGCAGGCGCACCTTCGCCGCCGAGCAGGGCCAGGCGATGCCGCACGCATGGCAACGCCAGGTCGGGCGGCTGGGTAGGTGCGGAGGCGAATGGCGGCCTCTCATCTCATCCGACCCCTACAGAGCCACCCCGGAGCGACCGGCGGGTGGTAGCCGCGGACGTCGGGGCGGTCATCCGCTGCACACCCTCAACCAGGACGTACAGAGACCGGCGCGCTACCGCGTCCCCCTTCGAGTCCAGCTCGTACGCGTCGATCCAGAGCCATCCGTGGTAGGTCGGCCAGTCGAGGACCCGAATCACGCGGACCACGATCGGCCGGACGTACTGAGGACTCGCCGCCCGGGTCAAGCGCAGGAGATCGCCCGACCTCATCCGCGGCTCCGGCTTGCCCAGCACGTCTCCCCCCTCCTCGTCGGGAGGGGCCGCCCCTGAGTGCTCGCCCACGAGGCGACCCCGGCACGAACGCGTCCGCCGGGTTTCGCTCCCTGCCGGCCGCGCCGTCCACAAACACCCTGCGAAGCGTGACGAGACATCAACAGCCCGTAGAAGATATGGTCGCCAGACATTCCGAACATCCGACGGGAGACGCCGTGAACGACGCCCTACGCGCCGCCCTTGGCGACACCGGGCACACGATCGAGTCACTCGCGGAGCAGGTCGGGGTAGATCCAAAGACTGTCGCGCGGTGGCTGAACGAGGACCGCATACCTCACCCCCGACACCGGGAGTGGCGGCGGTTGCTCTCCGGCGACCCATCGGAGACATATGGCCGGACACCGCAAGACGTCGAGACCTCATCTGGTTCCGGCCTTGGCAGGAGATCGAGCGTGAAGCTGTCGCGCTGCGGTCGTATCAGTCGGTCGTCCTACCGGGTCTACTTCAGACGGAGTCCTATGCCCGAGCCGTGCTCGCAGGCTCTGACGTCATCGCCCGGGGAGACGTCGAACGACACCTGGCTTCTCGGCTCGCCCGGCAGAGCATCCTGTCGCGCGACGACCCGCCGCGTTTCACCGCCGTGGTTGACGAAGCCGTTCTGCGGCGGCCGGTCGGCGGACGGCAGACGATGCGTGAGCAGCTTCAAGCACTCCTCGTCGCGTGCGAGGCCCCGCACGTCCGCATGCACATCGTGCCGTCGTCGGTCGGTGCGTACGCTGGGCTGAACGGCCCGTTCGTGATCGCAGTGGGGCCGGAGCACCGGACCGCGGGCTACCTCGACAATCAGCTTCAGGGGCAGGTCGTCACCGACGCCGAAGACGTCGCCGCAATACTGACGGCTTGGGAGAACGTGCGTGGCGAGGCGCTGTCCCACTGGCAATCGGTCGACCTACTGACGGAGGTGGCAAAGACATGGAACTGACCGGCGCGCGGTGGCACAAGAGCAGCCGCAGCAGCGGCAACGGCGGTGACTGTGTAGAGGTCGCGGACAACCTGCCCGGCGTCGTCGCCGTCCGCGACTCGAAGAACCCTTCCGGGCCGGCGCTGACCTTCACCCCGGCCGCCTGGCGCATGTTCGTCGCCCAGGTGGTCGAGCGGGCCTGATCGAACATCGGAGCGCGAGAGCGTCAGCCGCACGCTCCAGGCGTGTGCGAGGTCCAGCGCAATCGGTCGATCTCATCACGAAAGTGGCGGAGACATGGAGCTGAGCGGCGCCCGGTGGCGCAAGAGCAGCCGCAGCAGCGGCAACGGCGGCGCATGTGTCGAGGTCGCCGACAACCTGCCCGGCGTCGTCGGCGTACGGGACTCGAAGGACCCGACCGGTCCGGCCCTCACCTTCACGCCGGCCGCCTGGCGCGCGTTCGTCACCCGGCTCGCTCCGCCGGCCTGACCGGGACCGGCTCGACCGGTCGGTTCGGCAGCACAGGCGGGGTGCGGAGAGACCAGAGCGCCAGGGGTACGGCGGCGACCGCGGCGGTCAGCAGGATCAGGCGGTGGTCGACGAGTTCGAGCAGGCTCGCGCCGGCCAGCAGGGCCACGGTGGACGGGCCGAAGGTCAGTGTGTTGACTGTCGACGCCACCCGGCCAACCAGCTCGCCCGGCGTCTCCCGCTGGACGGCCGTCCAGACGGTGACCAGCACGAGTGGCACGCCGAGCCCCACCGCCAGCCCGCCGGCGACCACCAGTGCGATCGAGGTCGTAGCCCGTAGGGCCAGCCCGATGGCGAAGACGGCGACCGCCCCGGCCACCACCCGCCGGTCGCCGAAGCGGCGCAGCAGTGATCCGGCGGCCAGCCCGCCGATGAGCGACCCGACGCCCTGCACGGTGGCGAGCACACCGTTGAACTCCGGCGGCCGTCCCAGGCCGGCGTCCACCACGGCGTACGCGACGGCGCCGTTGAGCCCCATCAGCACCATGGTGAGCGCGGCGCAGCCGACGACGTGCCGCAGCGCGCGATGTCGGCGCAGGTGCCCCCAACCATCGGCGAGCTGCCGCGTCCAGCGCTCGGGACGCCCGGGTGGCTGCTCCCGGACCCGCAGCGACCAGAAGACGATGCCGGCCAGCACGAAGGTGGCCGCGTCCAGGAGCACCACGGGGTGGGCGCCGTACGCGGCGAACAGTCCCGCCCCGGCCAGCGGGGCGAGCAGCTTCATCCCCTCGTTGATCGTGGTGCGGAGCCCGTTGAAGTCTCCGAGCAACGGGCCGGGGACGACCGCCGGCACCAGTGCTGCCTCGGCCGCGTCGGTCAGCACGAAGGTGATCCCGTACGCGGTCATCACCGCGAAGATCAACCACACCCGGGTTGCCGAGTCGACCAGCAGCAGCACCGGCAGCAACGCCGCCATCACCGCGTGCAGGACGATCAGCAGCGGCCGGCGACGGAACCGGTCGGCGAGCAGCCCGAGCAGCGGCCCGACCAGGGTGGGCGCCCACACGCCCAGGGTCACCAGGGCGGCGAGGCTGCTCGACCCGCTCAGCTCCTTCACCCAGATGCCGGCCACCAGCAGCATCGCCGCGGTGCCGAAGCCGGACACCAGCACCCCGCCGAGATAGCGGCCGGCGTCGCGATCGGTCAGCACCCTCGCCGTACCCCAGCTCATCGCACCTCCCCGCCAGCGGCCGATTCTGCCCCAGCGGTGGCTGCGGCGGGTGCCTCGCCGCCCGGCGGGTACGGTCCGAGGATCGACGCCGGCGCGGCCGGAATCCGTCGTACACATGTTCTATCCACAGCCTGTGGACGGCGGAGGGTTCGATGGGTTACCAGCTCAGCGCCGTGGTCGCGGACGCCGAACTGCTCCGCGAGCAGACCGCCGAGCTGGATCACGCGGTCCTCGGCGAGCTGCGCCAGGACTTCGCGCTGCTGCCGGTCACCCCGCAGTTGGTGGTGGAGCTGACCGGGTCGCTGCCGGACTTCGCGGTGGACGACCGGAGCCCTGAGCATCCGTTCGGGCTGGTGTTGTCGTCGGCGCTGGTCGAGGTGCTGGTCCGTTGGTCGTTGCAGGGGCCGGTGGCATACCTGGAGGCCGAGTTCTTCGGCGGCGCCGGCTACCAGTCGGCGGCGGTGTGGCTGGGTGGCGCGCTGTCCTGGGGGCCGCGGTTCGACGACGTGCTCGACGCGCCGCGCGACCGGTGGCCGATCAACTCGGCGCTGACCCGGCTCGGTGTCGAGCCGGGCACCTGGATCGACCCGTTCGCGGAACTGGGGTTGCACCTGGAGCGGAACACGGACGGTTGGCTGGCGCACGGGCGGCGACGGCTCAGCGCCGACTACTGGGATGAGCTGGTCGAGGAGTGGGAAAACCAGTAATCCGGCGATCGGCAGCAACCTGAACGGCCTGGTCCCGTTGGGGACTGGGGGATTCCATGAAATTGCGACAATTTGCTTTTATTGCCACGCTGCTGACGGCTGCCTGGATTTCGGGCAGCGGCGCGCCGCCATACGGGCCAATCCCGGACGGGCGACCCGCCGGCAGCGTGGAGGTCATCGACCTGAACGGCCTGCGCAACATCGAGTTCGGCGACACCGAGGACGAGCTGACCCGCCGGGGCATCCTGCGCACCGACATGGACGCCTGCGGGCCGGTGCTCGCCGGCCACGACATGGTCAGCCCGGTCTTCGCCGAGGAGAAACTGGTGCTGCTCTGGGTCGGCGACCCGATGCGGACGCCGGAGGGCATCACGGTGGGCTCACCCGTCGACGAGGTGTGGTCGCGCTACCCGTCGGTCACCCGGCTGCGTGCTCCACAGGGGACACACCGGTTCGACGGGCTGCTGGCCCGCAGCGGCGATCGCGCGTACCTCTTCCTGCACGACGGGCTCACCGTCCGCAAGACCATCGCCGGGTACGCCGAATGGGCGCGCCGCCTCTTCGACGAGGGCACCGGCCCCTGCTGACGGCATTCGGACCCCGAGCGAGACGCGAGGGCCGGCCGCTCGTGTGTGTCCCGGGTGGACGGTAGGTCCGGGGACCCGGTCCGCTCGGCCCGCCAGGGCAGCGCCGGTGTCAGCCGCGCAACGACCGCCAGAAGTCGTACGAGTAAGCCGCCGCGAAGTCCGTCGGCCCGACCGGCGCGTCTCATTCGGTGAACGCTCAGGCCGGGTTGGTGGCGTGCTGGGGCAGCCGTGCTCCGGACGCGGCGGCGAAACCGGCGAGCGCGATCTCCGCGGCCTGCCGCAGATCCTCGCGGCTGACCCCGGCGGCGGCGTGTATCGCGTGACCCTCGGTGACGATCATGACGAAGCGGGCGAGCGCGGCGGGGTCGGCGTCGGCCGGTAGGTCCCCCTCGGCGACCGCGCGGACGAACCGGTCGGCGAGGGCGTGTTCACCGGCCAGGCGGCTGGCGGCGAGGAACCCGGCGACCGGGGCGTTCTCGGTGGAGCAGGCGGTGCCGCCCTGGATCGACAGGCAACCGGCCGGGCGGTCGGGTCGGGTCACGGCGAGCACGTTCTCGCGGAGCAGGGCTGCGACGACCTCGTACGCGGTGGGCTGGGCGAACGCGGTGCGCGCGTACTCCATGTCCTGTTCGGCGTAGCGGGCCACGACCTTGCGGAACAACTCCTCCTTGCCACCGAAGGCGGCGTAGAGGCTGGGCTTGTTGATGCCCATGGCGGCGGTGAGGTCGGTCACCGAGGCGCCCTCGTATCCCTGACGCCAGAAAACCTCCAACGCGCGCTCCAGCGCCTCGTCGGCGTCGAACCCGCGTGGTCGCCCTCGCTGCGGCACAGCCACCACCTCCGCCCACCATGCTACCCATCGTGAAACCGATCGGTACAGAAATTTGCGGGCCAAGCCGGGGGGTTGCTACGGTCGGATCAGTACCGATCGGTACAGAAATCGTGAGGAGATCGATCGTGGGACAGCTTGACGGCAAGACCGCCCTCGTCACCGGGGGAACCACGGGCATCGGCCTGGCCGCCGCCCGCCGCTTCGCCGCCGAAGGCGCGTACGTCTTCGTCACCGGCCGACGCAAGGGCCCGCTGGACGAGGCGGTGGCCAGCATCGGCGCCGACGTCACCGGTATCGCCAGCGACGTCAGCAAGCTCGACGACCTGGACCGGGTGATGCGGGCGATCCAGGACCGGGGCGCGGGGCTTGACGTGGTGTTCGCCAACGCCGGGGGCGGCGAGTTCCGTCCGCTCGACTCGATCACGGTCGAGCACATCGCGAACACCTTCGACACCAACGTCCACGGCACCGTCTTCACCGTGCAGAAGGCCCTGCCCCTGCTCAATGAGGGCGCCTCGATCGTGCTGACCGGCTCGACGGCCGCGAGCAACGGGACCCCGGCGTTCAGCGTCTACGCCGCGTCCAAGGCCGCCATCCGCTCGTTCGGCCGCACCTGGGCCGCCGAACTGATCGGCCGGAAGATCCGGGTCAACACCCTGGTTCCCGGCTCGACCGAGACCCCCGGGCTCGCGGGCCTGGCACCCAGCCCCGAGGATGCCCCCGGGCTGCTGGAGGCCATCGCCTCGGGCGTGCCCATGAAGCGAATGGCACACCCCGACGAGATCGCCAACGCGGCGCTGTTCCTCGCCTCCGACCAGAGCAGCTTCATGACCGGCGGCGAGCTGTTCGTCGACGGCGGCGAGCAGCAGCTCTGACGCGGAAACGCCCGGTCGATCCTCGCGGATCGACCGGGCGTTTCTGCATTTCAGGAGCGGTGGCGGAGGGATTTGAACCCTCGGAGGGCGTTAACCCTCACACGCTTTCGAGGCGTGCTCCTTAGGCCGCTCGGACACGCCACCGCCGACGAGGGTACAGGACCCCTGGTTCCGACGCCGAACCGGTATCGCCCGCACCGGCCTGGCAGGATCTTTGCCATGAGTACGCACATCGGCGCGAAGCCGGGCGAGATCGCCGAGCGGGTCCTGATGCCGGGCGACCCGCTGCGGGCCAAGTGGATCGCGGAGACCTACCTCGAGGGCGCGACCTGCTACTCGACGGTTCGGGGCATGTTGGGCTTCACCGGCCGCTGGAACGGCGTCGAGGTTTCCGTCCAGGGCTCCGGCATGGGCATGCCGTCCGCCTCCATCTACGCCCACGAGCTGATCAACGAGTACGGCGTGAAGACGCTGATCCGGGTCGGTTCCTGTGGCGCCCTCAGCACCGACCTGCAACTGCGCGACGTGGTGGCGGCGATCGGGTCGTCCACCGACTCGAACATGAACCGGATGCGGTTCGACGGGTTGATCGACTACGCGCCGGTGGCCGACTTCGGGCTGCTGCGTACCTCGGTCGAGGTGGCCGAGCGGCGCGGCATCGCCATGCGCGTCGGGCCGATCCTGGCGGCGGACGCCTTCTACACCGACCGGCCGGACCTCTACGACACGCTGGCCGACTACGGCGTGCTGGCGGTGGAGATGGAGAGCGCGGCGCTCTACACGATCGCCGCCCGGTTCAAGGCCCGCGCGCTGACCGTGCTGACCGTCAGCGACCACATCAAGACCGGCGAGAAGACCACCTCGGAGGAGCGGGAGCAGACCTTCAGCCAGATGGTCGAGATCGCCCTGGACACCATCATCGCCTGACCGTTCGTCGTACCCGCCGCCCCGTCGTTCGTCCGGACGGCGGGGCGGTGCGCTGTGGGGCGAGGTGACGGCGATCACGGGTGAAAACAATACGACCGGTCGTGCTTGTTTAGTACGGTGTCCGCATGACCGTCGACGGACGCCTGGCCCGGGGCGAGCGCACCCGCAACGCCGCGCTGGACGCGGCCGTCGTGCTCGCCACCCAGGCCGGCCTCGACGGGCTCAGCCTCGCCCAGCTCGCCGACACGCTCGGGGTGAGCAAATCCGGCCTCTTCGCGCACTGGCGGTCGAAGGAGGCGCTCCAGCTCGCCGCGATCGACCGCGCGGTGGCCCTCTGGCAGGAGCGGATCGTCGCGCCGGCGCTGCTCGCCCCGCGGGGCGTACGGCGGCTCCGCGCCCTGCACGAGGCTCGGCTCGACTTCTACGCCACCGGGGTCCTCCCCGGGGGCTGCTTCTTCGCCAACACCCAGTTCGAGTTCAACGCCCGCCCCGGCCCGGTCCGGGACCGGCTCGCCGAGACGTACGGCCAGTGGACGGCGTTCCTCGAACGCCTCGTCCAGCAAGCGGTCGACGCCGGCGAACTCCCCGCCGACCTGGACGTCCCCCAGTTGGCGTACGAGATCGACGCCCTCGGGATGGGTGCCGCGATGCACTCCCGGCTGCTCGACCCGGACGCCGCCTACCGGCACGCCCGCGCCGGCCTGCTGGACCGCCTGCGGGCGCTCTGCCCCGACCCGACCCTGCCAACGGAAGGCTCCCCATGACCCGCGCCGTCGCCGACCAGCCCACCGTCGAGTTCGGACACGTCGAGCACGTCACGGTGCACTTCGACGACCTCGACGCGATGGGCATCCTGCACAACGCTCGTTACGCGGTGCTGCTGGAACGGGCCCTGACGCCGTACTGGACCGAGCGGGGGCTGGCCTACCGGGGCGGCGCCACCCCGCCGGACCTGTTCCACGCGGTCCGCGAGTTCACCATCACCTACCGGGCGCCGATCGCCGCCACCGGCCCGGTGGCGGTGCACTTCTGGCTCGAACACTTCGGCACCAGCAGCGCCGAGTACGCCTTCCAGTTCCGCTCCGTCGACGGCGCGACGGTGCACGCCGAGGGCCGGCGGGCCATCGTCCGCCTCGACCCGGCCACCCTGCGGCCCGCACCGTGGACCGAGGCCGCCCGGGCGGTGGCCGCCACCCTGCTCCGCCCCGCCGCCTGACGCGCTCCGGCAACGCCTTCGGGTGCGTCCACTGTCGCCGGAGCGACAACAGACGCACCCGATGGAGGCGTCCCGGCCGAGGCTCAGCCCAGCGCCTCGGTGGGGGCGAGCCGGGCGGCGCGGACGGCCGGGTAGAGACCCGCCAGACCGCCGATCAGCAGGGTCGCCCCGACGCCGCCGGCCATCGCCCAGACCGGCACCACGGTCGGCCACTGCCGCCAGAGGGCGTAGCCGGCGGTGACCAGGATGCCGAGCAGCACCCCGCCCGCCCCGCCGAGCGTCGAGAGCAGCAGCGACTCGGCCAGGAACTGGACCCGGACCTGCCCCCGGGTGGCACCCAGCGACCGCCGCAAGCCGATCTCGGCCCGCCGTTCCAGCACCGAGATGACCATCGTGTTGGCGACCCCGACACCACCGACCAGCAGCGCCACCGCGCCCAACCCGAGCAGCAGCCCGGTGAACGCCTCGTCGGTGGCCGCCGCGGCGGCCAGCGCGTCCGAGGGCCGGGAGACCTGCACCTCGTTCGGCGCCTCCGGGTTGGCCGTCGCGCCGAGCACCGTCCGGACCGCCTCCACCGAGGCCTCCCGTGACCGCGTGTAGACCGTGGTCGGGTGCCCGTCGAAACCGAGGTACGCCGCCGCGGCGGGCCAGCCGACCAACGCCGAACTGTCCAACTCCGGGGCGAGTGGGGCCGGGGCGAGGATGCCGACCACGGTGAACCAGCGCCCGCCCAGGTGGACCTGCACGTCCGGTCCGGCCGCGCCGAGCCCCAGCCGCCGGGCGGCGGCGTCGCCGAGCACCACGGCCGGATAGCGCTCGGTGGCCTCGTTCAGCCAGGTGCCGCTGCGTACCGTCGCGCCCACCGTGCCGAGCAGGCCGAGGTGGGCGGCCCGGGTGGCGATGCCACCCGTCTCGCCGGACGGTATGCGATCACTGCGGTAGACCGGGGTGTCCGGCAGTTGGGCGGTGGCGGCGACACCGGTCACCGGACCGATCCGGCCGATCATGGCCACCGACTCCACCGGCAGCTTCGCCTGATCACCGAAGAGCGTGTTCCCGGGCGCCACGGTCAGCAGGTTGGTGCCGAGCCGGTCCAGCGTGCGGTCCAGGTCGGCACGGGACGACGAGGAGATGCCGACCACCGCGACCATCGCCGCGATGCCGATCGCGATGCCCAGCGCGGAGAGGAACGCCCGCAGCGGACGGGTGCGCAGGCCCACCCCGCCGACCCGGAACACGTCGCCCGGGCCCAGTCGGGCCGGCGTGAGCCGTGGCCGCGCGTCCACCGGCACCAGCCGCAGACGGGTGTCCGCCGCCATCAGTGCACCTCCTCGACGAAGGGGCCGGCGACCGGGTCGGCCACCACCCGGCCGTCGCGCATCCGCACCTGCCGGGGCAACCCGTCGGCGATCTCCCGGTCGTGGGTGATCACCAGGACCGTGGTGCCGGCCGCGTGCAGGTCGCGCAGCAGAGCGAGCACCGCGGCACCGGCGACCGAGTCGAGGTTGCCGGTCGGCTCGTCGGCGAGCAGCACCGCCGGCTCCCCGACCACCGCCCGGGCCACCGCGACCCGCTGCCGCTCGCCGCCGGAGAGTTCGTGCGGCCGGTGGGTCAGCCGGTGACCCAGCCCGACCCGGTCCAGCGCCGCCTCCGCGCGCCGCCGCCGTTCCCTTCGCGGTACGCCCGCGTAGAGCAGCCCGTCGGCCACGTTGTCCACCACCGGCGTGCCGGCGGCCAGGTGGAACTGCTGGAAGACGAAGCCGATCCGGCGGGCCCGCAGCGCCGAGAGCTGCCGGTCCGGCAGGGTCGCGACGTCGTACCCGTCGATCCGTACCCGGCCGGCGGAGGGGCGGTCCAGGGTGCCGATCAGGTGCAGCATCGTCGACTTGCCGGAACCCGACGGGCCGACGATCGCCACCAGTTCGCCGTACCCGACGCGCAGCGAGACCTCGCGCAGCGCGGCGACCCCGCCCGGGTACGTCCGACTCACCCCGTCCAGCACCACGGCGTCACCGGTCACGCCGGCACCCCCACGGTCAGGCCCTCGACGATCTCCGGGCCGCTGACCTCGACCCGGCCGGCGGCGAAGAGCCCGGTGGTCACCGCGACGATCCGGCTCCGACCGCCGTCGACCACCTCGACTCCGTAGCCGCCCTCGGCGAGCGCGAGCAGCGCCGCCACCGGCACGGTGAGCACCTCGGGGCGTTCGGCGGCGGTGAAGGTGACCTCGACGCTCGCCTGGTCGTACCCGACGAGCGTCGCCGGGTCGGTCACCGAGACGGTCACCTCGATCTTCGTCTCGGCCTCCTCGGACTGCCCGGTCGCGCCGGCCGAACCGGCCTCGATCACGGTCTGCACGGACTCGACCTTTCCGGCGACCGGGTCGCCCTCCGGCAGGGCGACGCTCACCGCGCCGCCCTCCTTCGCCAGCCGCTGGTCGTCCACGTCCAGCTCGACGGTGACCAGCCGGCTGGTGCCGGTGTACGTGAGCACCGCCTGGCCGGGCTGCGCCGCGTCCCCGATCGCCGCCTGGTGGCTCTCCACCCGCACCGCGCCGTCGGCGTAGACGATCCGGCCCGGCTCGACCCGCCCCGTCTCGGGCAGCCCGAGCTTCTCCTGCCACTCCCGGACCGCGTCGGCGGTGCTGCCGGTGTACTCGTCGTCGACGGTGAAGCCGTCGTGGCCGAGCGCCCGCAGGTTGCGCTCGAACTGCGCGACGTCGGCCCCCTCGACGCCCGGTTGGAGCACCCGGTACGCCGGCAGCGGTCCGTAGAGCAGGAGCACCGGATCGTTGTCCACCGCGTACAGGCGGCCGCCCCGCTTCACCACCGCACCCGTCTCCGGCAACGCGGTGATCGTCCCGTCGAGCCGGGCGGTGGCGGTCCGGGTGCTGCCGTAGCCCAGCTCCCCGTCCACGCTCTGCGCGTCGGTCAGCGTCTGCCGGGTGACCGTGGCGGTGGCCGGCGGGGTGGTGCCGGCGGCTGCCGTACCCCGGTCGGTGCCGCCGAATCCGACCGCGGCCGCGACGCCGGCCGCCGCCGCCACCACGACGGCGACGGTCAGCGCGAGCGTCCGGAGCCGAAGGCGTCGAGCCCTCACCGGGTGGCTCCGGCGATCTTCGGCGCGTACTGCCGGCACTTCTCCATCGCGGCCTTCACCTTCGGGTCCTTGACGTTCACCTGGTCCAGCCGCAGCTGTATCCCACCGTCGGCCGACGGGTCCGGGAACTCCGGCACGCCGTTCTCCCGCATGCAGACGGCGAGCTTGCGCAGCCGCTCCACCTGCTCCGGGTCGAGCTTGAGCTTCTCGCCACCGTTGGGCAGGTGCTGGCGGCACTTCTCCATCGCCGCCTGCACCTTCTGCGGGTCGGTGTCCTTGCCGAACTTGAACAGCCGACCGCCGCCCGGCTCCGGATCCGGCACCTCCACCCCGTTCTCCCGCATGCACTCGCTGAACTTGAGCTGCCGTTCGTCGTCGCTGAGCTGGGCCGCCGGGCTGGCGGACGCCGGTTGCGCCCCGCCACCGCCGGCCGTCGCCACCGCCGGTTCGTCGCTCGACCCGCCGCAGCCGGCGACGGCCAGCGCGAGCAGCAGCGGGAACGCGAACAGTCCTCGTCGCATCGCACGCTTCCTCTCCCGGCCCGGCGAAACCGCCGGGCGCTCCGATCCGCCCGACGGAACCCGCCGGGCGTCCCGGTCAGTCCACGACAAGGGGCGTATCCCGGGCGTAACCGCCGACGTTTACGGCGGCGTTATCCGGGCGCGGAGCACTATTGCCGGGTGAGAGTGCTGGTGGTCGAAGACGAGAGCCTGCTCGCCGAGAGCATCGCCGAGTGGCTGCGCCGGGAGGCGTTCGCGGTGGACGTCGCGTACGACGGCGACGCTGCCCTGGAACGGCTCGGCGTCAACGACTACGACGTGGTCGTCCTGGACCGGGACCTGCCGGTGGTGCACGGCGACGAGGTGTGCCGGGCGATCGTGGACAGCGGCGGGGAGACCCGGGTGCTGATGCTCACCGCGGCAGCGGCCGTCCGGGAGCGCGTCGCGGGCCTGGCGCTCGGTGCCGACGACTATCTGACCAAACCGTTCGCCCTGGTGGAACTGTCCGCCCGGGTGCACGCGCTGAGCCGGCGGACCCGCCGGGCCGCGCCGCCCACCCTGAACCGGGCCGGCATCCTGGTCGACCCGGCCCGCCGCGAGGTGCACCGTGACGGCCGGTACGTGCCGCTGTCCCGCAAGGAGTTCGCCGTGCTGGTCGAGCTGCTGCGTGCCGACGGCGCGGTGGTCTCCGCCGAGGAGTTGCTGGAGCGTGCCTGGGACGAGCACATCGACCCGTTCACCAACGTGGTCCGGGTCACCGTCATGAAGCTGCGCCGCAAGCTGGGCGAACCGCCGGTGGTCGAAACCGTGCCCGGTGTGGGATACCGGGTGCCGTGAAGCGCTTCTCGCTCCGCGCCCGGCTCACCCTGATCTACGGCGGCCTCTTCCTGGTCGCCGGGCTGGTCCTGCTCGCGGTCACCTACGTGCTCGTCGAACAGCGGACGGCGCAACCGTTCGGGGTGGCGCTGCGCGACGCCAAGCCGATCATCCCCGAGGTGGGGACGAAACTCTCCGGCAACCAGGCCGAGCAGTTGCGCCTCATCGTCAACAAGGCCCAGGACGACGCCCGGGACCAGACGCTCTACTCCCTGCTCACCCAGGGCGGGATCGCGCTCGGCCTGGTCTCCGTGGTGGCCATCGCCTTCGGCTGGCTGATCGCCGGCCGGGCGCTGCAACCGCTGCACCAGATCACCGGGACGGCCCGGCGGATCGCCGTGGGCGGTCGCGGCCTGCACGAACGGATCTCGCTCCCCGGCCCGCCCGACGAGGTACGCGAGCTGGCCGACACCTTCGACGAGATGCTGGAACGGCTGGACCGCTCCTTCGACGGGCAGCGCCGCTTCGTCGCGAACGCCTCGCACGAGCTGCGTACGCCGCTGGCGCTGAACCGGTCGCTCATCGAGCTGGCGGTCACCCGGCCCGGCGCCTCCGAGGACGTACGCCGGCTCGGCGAATCGCTGCTGGCGGTGAACGAGCGGCACGAACGGCTGATCGACGGGCTGCTCACCCTGGCGGACTCGGAGAACGAGCTGACCGCCCGGTCCCGGGTGGACCTGGCCGACCTGGCCGACCACGTGCTGGACCAGGCCGGCCCGGGTGAGGCCGCACCGACGGTGACCAGGGAGCTGGCGCCTGCGATGGTCCACGGCGACCCGGTGCTGCTGGAACGGCTCACCACCAACCTGGTGGAGAACGCGCTGCGGCACAACCTGCCGTCCGGCGGTTGGGTCGGCGTGAGCACCGGGCTGCGGGACGGCCGGCCGACGCTGACCGTGCGGAACACCGGTCCGGTGGTGCCCGGCTACGACGTCGAGGTCATCTTCGAGCCGTTCCGCCGGCTCTCCGGCGAGCGGGTCGGCGGCGGGCGCGGGTTCGGCCTGGGGCTCTCCATCGTCCGGGCGGTGGCCCGGGCACACGGCGGCACGGTGACCGCCCGACCGCGCGACGGCGGCGGTCTGGAGGTCACGGTCAGCCTGCCGCCGGCCTGAGCCGGCTCCTGCCGGAACACCGGGCCACCCTGAGGTTCAGCCCGGACCGTCAGCGGAAGAAGGCGCGGAGGACGGCCGCGGTCTCGGCCTCCAGCACGCCGCCGTAGACCTCCGGGCGGTGGTTGAGCCGACGGTCGCGCAGCACGTCCCAGAGTGAGCCGGCGGCGCCGGTCTTCGGTTCCCAGGCGCCGAACACGACGGTGGAGACCCGGGCCAGCACCAGCGCCCCGGCGCACATGGTGCACGGTTCCAGGGTGACGACCAGGGTGCAGCCGTCCAGCCGCCACCGGCCGGCCCGTTCGGCTCCCCGACGCAACGCCAGCACCTCGGCGTGCCCGGTGGGGTCGCCGGTCAACTCCCGCTCGTTGCGCCCGATCGCCAACTCGCTGCCGTCGGGGCCGTAGAGCACCGCGCCCACCGGCACGTCGTCCACGTCGGCAGCGCCCGTGTCGTCAACGGCCGGGCCGGTGACGGCGACCTCCAGGGCGCGGCGCATCCACAGCTCGTGTCGCTGGCGCCGGCCGACCTCACCCGGGCCGGCCAGACCCTCGTGGGCGCCGGGGCCGGCGCGGCCCACCGCCCCGGGGGTCGGCTGCCCCGGCCGGATCGTCTCGAGCTGAGGATCGGTGGCGTCGGTCGGCTCCGTCCCACCGCCCGCCCCCGCGCCGGTGGGCTCAGACCTCACGCAACTCCTCGACCTGGTCGGCGCAGCCGAGCACCTGGCAGATCTCGGCGGTGACGTCGGCCGGCATCATCCCCTCGTGCGAGCAGAGGGTCAGCAGTCTCTGCGCGGAGATGCCCAGGTTGGCGAGGAGGTCGGCGTCGCCCACCGGATCGGCCTCCGGGTCGACGACGGGCTGCTCGCTCTCCTCGTCGCCGCTGGCCACCGGGCGTGGCTCGTCGCCGTCGTCGAGCCCGGTGACCGAGGTCTTCAGGTCGGCGACGAGCAGCGCCCCCAGAGGGGACTCCTCGGCGTACGCGGAGTCCGACCCGAACACCCGCAGGTCCTCACCCTCGTCGAGGCGCAGGATCACCAGGTAGGCGTCATCGGCCTCGACGAAGAGCAGCGACACGTCGGCCTCCGGGTCGACGTCGCGCAGGCGATCGGCGACCTCGTCGATGTCGGTGGCGCCGCGCAGACTGACCTCTGCGGCGGTCCAGCCACTGTCGTCGCGCACCACGGCCGCAGCGAAGTACGACACGGTCCCCCCAATAGCCCCTCGACACAGCGCCGACTCGTTACGCGTGCACGTTAGCCGGTCGGGTCGGCAGGCGACCGGTCAACGCCCCGAAGGGCCGGTCATTCCTGACAAAATCGGATCAGCCGGCTACCCGACGGCGGGTGGCGATGAGCTGGCGCAGACGCTCGGTGCGCAGCCGCTGTGGCCGGTTGCGCTGGCGTACCGCCCGGGCCCCCGCCAACTCGGCGAGCAGCTGCAGGCGGCGGCGGCTTCGATCGGGGTCCTGCCGCGGGGTGTTCCAGGCCATGGTGCCGAGCGTGCCGAGTCTCGGCGGCCACGTCAAGACGGCGTTCGCTACGCAGCCAACCGGGCACACGGTGCAGTCACCGGCACCCGATGTGCGGCCGATCCGGCCCCGTCACCAGAGCGGCCAGTCACCCCCGGTGGCCCAGCGGACCGCCACCACGGCGGCGGCGATGCTCCAGCCACCGGCGGTGACGATGGCCACCCCGGTGGCCACCCCGCGGTCGCCGAAGCGGACCAGAACCAGGGCGGTCAGCCAGGCCAGCAGGCCCGCCAGGACCGTCCACCAGGCGTAGCTGGCCACGTCGGTGCCGAGGAGGCCGAACAGCAGCAGCCACACGGTCGCCGCGCCGCCGCCGGCGGCGACACCACCGCCGGTGACCGGGTGCGGTTCGCGGTAGGTGGGGCGCGTCGGTGGCCCGGCAGGAAAGAGCCCCGAGGGGGTACGCGGCAGCGGACGATCGGCGAAGCCGGGATCCGGGTTGGGGCCGGGCTGGGCGATGGTCACCGTCGCTGCCCTCCCCTCACGCGCGTCGTTCGTGCCCACGGTACCGGTCTGCCAGGATGACCGGATGCCCTCGCCGACGATCCGCCGGGCGCGTCCGGCGTACCCGATCCTGCTGCTGCTCGCCCCGCTGCTCGTCGGCGGCTGCGCGACCACCCGGCCGGGGGTGCCTCCGGGCGGCGCCGCGCCGACGACGCCGGCGGCATGGGCGACCGGCGACCAGCCCGCGGCGCCGTCGGCGACGCCGACGGTGACCGGCCCGGCGCGCCCGGCGCCGTCGTCGGCCGGGCCGTCGGCGACCACACCCCGCACCGGGCTGCGGCACGTCTTCCCGGTACGCGCCGACGACGTCGCCTACCACCCGACGCACGGTGCGTACCCGGCGACGGACATCTTCGCCGACTGCGGTGAGCCGTTCGTGGCGGTCACCGACGGGACGGTGCTGGAGGTGAGTCGCACCGACCGGTACGACAAGCGCGGCCCACAGGGTCCGGAGAACGGCGGCCTGTCGGTCGCCCTGCTCGGTGACGACGGGGTGCGCTACTACGGATCACACCTGAGCGTCGTGGCCGCCGGTGTCGACGCCGGGGTCCGGGTCCGTGCCGGGCAGCAGCTCGGCAAGGTCGGCCGGACGGGCAACGCCAACAACGTGTGCCACGTGCACTTCGGCATCTCACCCCCGTGTACGGGCAGGGACGGCTGGTGGATCCGGCGCGGGGTGCTCTGGCCGGCGCGCTACCTGGACTCCTGGCGGCGGGGCGGCAACAGGGAGCCGGCCGCCGAGGTGACCGCGTGGCAGCGCGAACACGGCTGCCCCAAGGCTCCCTGACCGACGTCGCACCGACTAGGTTCGGTGGGATGAAGGCCCGGGACCCCATTGCCGACCTGCGCCGCATCGCGTTCCTGCTGGAGCGGGCGAACGAGGCCACCTACCGGGTGCGGGCCTTCCGGTCGGCGGCGAAGGCGCTGGCCGGCCTGCCTGCGGCCGAGGTGGCCGAGCGCGCCGGCAACGGCACGCTCACCAAACTGTCCGGGGTCGGTGACGTCACGGCCCGCTGCGTGACGGAGTCGCTGGCCGGCGAGGAGCCGGTCTACCTGCGCCGCCTCGTGGCGACGGAGGGCAGCGACCTGGACGCGGAGGCGACGGCGCTGCGCGTCGCCCTGCGCGGCGACTGTCACACCCACTCGGACTGGTCCGACGGTGGCTCTCCGATCGAGGAGATGGCGCTGGCCGCCGTGGAGTTGGGCCACGAGTATCTGGTGTTGACCGACCACTCGCCCCGGCTGACGGTGGCCCGGGGGCTGACCGCCGACCGGCTGCGCCGCCAGCTCGACCATGTGGCGCAGGTCAACGAGGCGCTGCCGGAGGGTTTCCGGATCCTGACCGGGATCGAGGTGGACATCCTCGCCGACGGCTCTCTGGACCAGGACGAGAAGCTGCTGGCCCGGCTGGACGTGGTGGTCGGCTCGGTGCACAGCGGCCTGAACGACGAGCGGGCGAAGATGACCCGGCGGATGGTGACCGCGGTCGCCAACCCGCACCTGGACATCCTCGGCCACTGCACGGGCCGGATGGTGTCGTCCCGACCGGTCGGCGTGACCGGGCCCGGCGATCGGGGGCACCGCGCTCGCACCCGCAAGGAGAGCGACTTCGACGCGGACGCGGTCTTCGCCGCCTGCGCGGAGCACGACACCGCCGTCGAGATCAACTCTCGGCCCGAGCGGCAGGACCCACCGAAGCGGCTGATCCGCCGTGCCCTGGAGGCCGGCTGCCGGTTCGCGATCAACACGGACGCGCACGCGCCGGGCCAGCTCGACTGGCAGCGGTTCGGCTGTGAGCGGGCCGCCCTCTGCGGCGTCCCCGCCGACCGGGTGGTCAACACCTGGTCGGCGGAGCAGCTCACGGCGTGGACCGGCGCGCGGGCCTGAGGCGCCCCGCCGGAGCCTCAGCGGCCGACGGGCTCCGCGGCGGGCTCGGCGGGCGCGCCGACGCCGACCACCGGTCGGGGCCGCCGCCGGCCGAACACGCCCTGCGAGACCGCGACCCCCACCAGCACGATGAGCGCGCCGACCGGCTGGTGCCAGTTGAGCCGCTCGCCGAGCACCACGGCCCCGATCAGCACCGCGAAGATCGGGATCAGGTAGGTGACGGTGGAGGCGGTGCTCGCCCCGGCCACCCGGATGTTGCGCATGTTGATGACGAAGGCGAGCCCGGTGCCCAGCGCGCCGAGAGTCAGCACACTGGCCAGCACCTTCGGCGAGAGGTCGGTGGGCAGCGGCGGCGCGCCCGCCACGAACGGGGTGACGATGGCCAACTGCACGGCGGCGAGCAGCAACTGCGCCGTGGAGAGCGACAGGCCCGAGTGCGCGCTGCCCGCGACGAACCGCTTCTGGTACGGGATGGAGACGCCGTAGCAGGCCGCCGCGCCGAAGCACATCAGCTGCCCGGTGAAGTGGGCTCCGCCGAGCCCCTCCCAGACACCGAGCACCACGAGGACGCCGAGGAAGCCCAGTGCGAGCCCGACCGCTCGGCGCGCGGTCAGCCGCTCGGTGCGGAAGACCAGCACCGCCAGCGGCAGCACGATCAGTGGCGTGGTGGCGTTCCAGATGCCGGCCAGCATCGACTCGACGCGCTGCTCGCCGTAGCCGAAGAGGGTGAAGGGCACGGCCACGCCGAACGCGGCGACGACGGTCAGGTGCGCCCAGACCCGGGGCTCGCGGGGCAGGCGGTCGCGCAGCATCGCGAGCACCACCAACAGGGTCAGCGCGCCGGCGGAGACCCGGTAGAGGGTGAGCTGGACGGGGTGCAGCTCCGCCACCCCGACCTTGATGAACAGGAAGCTGGAGCCCCAGATCACGGCGAGGGCGACGAAGCCGGGCAGCCAGGCGCGCAGCGGTGCCCTGTCAGGAGTGGTATCGGCGGTCACCCCTGACACTCTGCCGGAGCCGTACGACAAAGTCCCGCGACTTTCGGACACCGTGGCGACCACCACCATGCCGCCGGTTCTGCTGGTCGAACACGACAAACGGCGTCGACATCGGGGCGGGTCGGTCACGTAGGGTCGCACCGTGGGACGAATTGATGAACTCGCCAACCGCTACGTTGCCGAGTGGGCGCCGTTGAGCCCCACCGGCGCCACCTACGTCGGCATCGCCGGCCATGACGACCAGCTCGACGACCTGTCGCCCGAGGGCTACCAGGCACGCGCAGACCTGACCCGCCGCACGCTCGCCGAGTTGGAGGTGACCGAGCCGGCCACCGAGGCGGAACGGACCGCCAAGGAGGCCATGCAGGAACGGCTCGGCCTGGATCTCGCCCGGTACGACGCGGGCGAGGCGACCAGCGAGGTCAACGTGATCACCAGCGGGCTGCACGACATCCGCATGGTGTTCGACCTCATGCCGACCGAGACGGCCGACGCCAAGGCCAACATCGCGGCCCGACTCAGCGGCTTCGCCAGCGCGCTGGAGGGCTACAAGACCACGCTGCGCGAGGCGGTCGCCGCCGGCCAGGTCAGCTCGAAGGTGCAGCTCATCGAGGTGGCCAAGCAGTGCGACATCTGGGTCGACCCCGATGGGGACAACTTCTTCCACGGGCTGGTCGAGCGGCTGGGCGCCGACGGCACGCTCGGCGCCGACCTGCGCCGGGGCGCGGCGGCGGCCACCGCGGCGACCGCGGAGTTCGGCCAGTTCCTGCGTACCGAGCTGGCCCCGCACGGGCGGGACAAGCAGGCCGCCGGCCGCGAGCGCTACGAACTCGCCTCGCAGTACTTCCTCGGCGCCAAGGTCGACCTGGACGAGACGTACGCCTGGGGCTTCGCCGAGTTGGCCCGCCTGGAGGCGGAGATGCGCGTCGTCGCCGGGCGCATCGCGGGTTCCGGCGCCAGCGTCGACGACGCCGTACGGGCGCTGGACGCCGACCCGGCGCGCACCGTCCAGGGCAAGGAGGCGTTCCGGGACTGGATGCAGACGCTCGCCGACAAGGCGATCAGCGAGCTGCACGGCACCCACTTCGACATCCCGGAGCAGGTCCGCCGGATCGAGTGCTGCCTCGCACCGACCAGCGACGGCGCCATCTACTACACCGGGCCCAGCGAGGACTTCTCCCGCCCCGGCCGGATGTGGTGGGCGGTGCCGCAGGGCATCACCGACTTCTCCACCTGGCGGGAGGTGACCACCGTCTACCACGAGGGCGTGCCGGGTCACCACCTTCAGGTGGCGCAGACCGCCGTCCGGGCCGACCTGCTCAACCGCTGGCAGCGGCTGCTCTGCTGGGTCTCTGGGCACGGCGAGGGCTGGGCGCTCTACTCGGAGCGGCTGATGGACGAGCTGGGCTACCTGGAGGACCCGGGCGACAAGCTGGGCATGCTCGACGGCCAGGCGATGCGCGCGGCCCGGGTGATCGTCGACATCGGCATGCACCTGGAGCTGGAGATCCCGAAGGACAACCCGTTCGGCTTCCACCCCGGGGAGCGGTGGACGCCCGAGCTGGGCTGGGAGTTCATGCGGGCGCACTGCCGGGTGCCGGACGAGAACCTGCGCTTCGAGCTGAACCGCTACCTGGGTTGGCCGGGGCAGGCGCCGTCGTACAAGGTCGGTGAGCGGATCTGGTTGCAGGCCCGCGAGGACGCCAAGGCCCGCAAGGGTGCCGACTTCGACCTGCGGGAGTTCCACCGGCAGGCGTTGGACCTGGGTGCGCTGGGCCTCGACCCGCTGCGTCGGGCGTTGGCCCGGCTCTGAGCCGGTCACGGCTCCGGGCGCCGGCGGTACGACCGCGCCGGCACCCGGGGCCGTGGTGACGGGCGTGCCGCTCAGCCGAGGGTCAGGGCCAACCCCGGCCGGGCGGTCAGCGTGTCACTGGTGACGAACGCCAGGTCGATGACCGGGTCGGTGAACGTGATCGGGATGGGCGAGGTGACCGGGAGACCGTCCGGCAGCGGCAGATCCGGAGTGAGCGTGATCTTGATGCCGAGCAGCCGGCCGACGAACCGGGTGGAGTAGAAGGCCACGTCACCGCGGACGGTCAGCCGGTCGGTCGCGTACCGCTGGGTGCGCCCCTGCGGGCCGTCCGCGACCAGCAGGAAGTCGTCGGTCACCGCCTCGCGCATGCTGAACTTCAGCACCTTGAGGTTGCCCTTCTCGGTCTGCAACTCGGTGGTCCCGTCGAACCGCAGCCCGGTCATGGTCACCTTGGAACCGGTGAGCTTGGACGGCGTCTGCGCCACCCTGGGCAGGCTCGGGTCGGCGGCGATACGCGGCAGGGGCTTGCCCGGCTCCACCGTGGGCGGTGTCGTGGTGCCCGGGCCGCCCGGCCGGGCCGGTGTCGACGACGGGCAGGCGGTTGTCCCGGGGCGGGTCGGCGTGCCGGTCGGCTGCGCCGTGGGTTGCGCGGTGGGTTGCGCGGTGGGGCTCACCGAGGGCGTCGGGGTGTCCCTGTGGCGTCCACCGGTGAGCAGGTCGCCGATCCCGTCCAGGATGTCGGTGATCACGTTGCCGTCCCGCTCCGGGCTCGGGCTGGGCGTCGGCGTCGCGGTCGGCGCGCTGCGGCTGGGCGACGGCGTGGCCGTCCGGGACGGCGTGGGACAGGCGGCCGCGGTGGGCCGGTTCGGTGCGGCCTGCACCGCTCGGGGTTGGGTGGCCAGCCCGATGGCGGCGAGGCCGAGCACCACCAGCGCGATGCCGAAGGCCCGCGGATCGGCCGAACGTCCCGGCCACTCGGGCGGGGCGTCCGCGCCGGTCGCGTCGCCCGCCGGGCGATCCACCCGCTCGTCGACGGCCGACGTCGTGGCCGGCACCACGCCAACCTGCTCGGGGTGGACCTCTTCCGCCTCGACCTGTTCGGCGTCGGCCTGGTCCGCGTCGGCCAGGTCGGCGTCGGCCCGTTCGCAGTCGGCCTGGTCCGCTGCGGCCGGCGACGGTCGGGCCGGCGTCCAGGCGAAGGCGAGCGCGCTGCCGACGATGCCGAGCAACAGACCGATGAAGAAGCCGCCGAGGTTGAGCCCAATCAGCGAGTAGACAGCGGTGACCGCCGCGACGACCGAGTAGAACGGTCGTTGCGCCGGGCTGAGCCAGAGCAACAGGCCGCAGGTCATCAGGATGATCGGGATCAACAGCGAGAGCAGGCCGGTGGCGCCACTGTGGAAGCTCAGGCCGTTGATCGTCATGCGGGTGGAGGCGAACATCTCCACCCCCGCCAGGGCGGTGAGGAGGCCACCCCAGAACGGTCGGCTCCGCTGCCAGCGGCGGAAGGTCCGCCACGCCTGGGCCGTACCGCCGGGCCGGGCGTGGGACGGGTTGGCGGTTGTCACGTACTCCTCCTGGCGCAGCGGGGGCGAAACAGGGACGTGGTCCGCGGTGGTCGGCCACCGCGGGCCACGACTCACCTCAGAAGCACTCCTTGCCCTTGGCGTCGTCGCCCACGTTGACCTTCAGCTTGAGTCCGACGAGGTTGAAGGTGGCCGCCGTGGTGTATCGGGACACCTGCTGGAGGTTGGTGATGCTGACGTGGTCGGAGTTCTGGCCGAACGAACCCTTCTGCGCCGTCGGGTTCAGGTCGGTCGCGTCCCGGCCAATCTTGATGTTGGTGAACGTCGCGTTGCCGTTGAGCGAGTCCATGGCGATCAGCAGGTCCTTGGCCCGCGCGGGCTCCTTGCCCTGACCGGCGTTGATCGTGAGCACCACCGGCATGCCGGGCAGGTCGGCGCGGACGGACTGGCAGAGGTTGTACAGCTCGGCGCTGCTGATCTCGGAGAGGGCGATCGGGTGGACCTTGCCGTCCTTGCCCTTCTCCCGGACGACCCCGCCGTACTGGGTGAAGCCGTCGCCCTCAAGGCGGTCGGCGCCGATCTTGAACGTCTGACCGGACACGGTGATGTCGGACGCGATGGCGCCGGACGACATACCGAACAGGATGGCGCCGGCGGCGGCCGTGGCGGGCACGAGCATCGCGGCGAACCGCCGCCACCGGGTACGACCCTGACTGTCAAACCGATCCTGCACGGGTTCCTCCTCAGGTGGATGCGCGCGGGGTGGCCGGTCCCGATCTGGCGGCCCGCACCGGGCCCGTCATCTGTTACCGGCGGGTAACGACCGAGCTTGATGGTGCACCCGTCGAGGCGCAGCTCACAAGCCCCTGATTACCCGGCGGTAACAGTCGGCCGAGCGAGCGATATCACGGAGTTACCAATCGTCGGATCGTCCGCACCCAAGAACTCCCGAATCAGCAGCAAAGCCGACATAGGCCCGCGATCGAGCAACGCAGAGTGAGCAGGCATCGACGAATTACAATCAGGTAACGAATGTAAAGTAGGCGGGTCAGGGGCGAGCCGTTTGGGTGCCAGGTCTCGTCCGAACAACGGAGCGACCAGGGATCGGGTCGATCCCGAAGGCTGCGCTGATGCCCTAGGGTTTCGGCGTGAATCTGAACGACGTGCGGCGCGACTGGACCAAACTAGGCACCGAAGATCCGCTCTGGGCCGTACTCGTTCAGCCCGGCAAGCGCGGCAGACGGTGGGATGTCGAAGAGTTCCTGGCCACGGGACGCGCCGACGTCGAGGAGACGGTTGACTGGCTGGGTCAGCTCGGCCTGCCCACCCACTGGGGAAAGGTGTTGGACTTCGGGTGCGGTGCCGGGCGGCTGTCACAGGCGCTCGCCCTCCACGCTGACATGGTAGTTGGCGTCGACATCGCTCCATCCATGCTGGAGACGGCCCGTCAACTGGACCGCGGCGCCGGAAACATCCGGTTCGTCCTCAACGACGCGCCGGACCTGAGCCAGTTTCCCGACGGTCACTTCGACTTGGTTTACAGCGCTCTGGTGTTGCAGCACCTGCCCCGCCCGGCGATCGACCGCTACCTGGCCGAATTCCTGCGCGTCCTGCGGCCCGGCGGAATCGCGGTCGTGGGGTTGCCGACCGAGCCGGCGCGTACGGCCAAGGGCATCATCTGGCAGGTCGTGCCATTTCGCCTCATCAGCTGGGCGCAACGCCGGCTGCTCAACTATCCGGCGCCAATGAGCATGACTGCCGTACCGCACACCGAGATGGTGCGGCTGATGGCCGCGCATGGCGGGGGCATCGTCGCACAGCGGCCGGATCTGCCGTACACCGAAGACTGGGTGTGCACCCGGTACGCGGTGCGGCGCGGCTAGCCAGGCCGCGGCACCATCCCGACAGACCCGGGAAATGCCGGGGCCGGCCGACCCTACAGGTCGACCGGCCCAGGCACCGGTAGGCGTGCCGCGTTACGGCTCGCTGCGCTCCGCAGCGTGGCGCCCGCCAGCAGGCACCGTGGATTCCTCGACCGGCTCGGTGGACGCCTGCGAGGGCAGGTCACTGGTCGGTCGATCGTCTGCGTCCACCGGCGCCGGGCCGGGCCCGCGCCGGCTCGCACGGATGACGATGAACAGACCGAGCAGGAGCAGTGCGAGGCCCAGGAGACCGAGCACGATCGGCAGCACGTTCGTCAACAGGTTGATCTGATTACGCGCGTCCTTGGCAGCCTTGGCCTGCTGCTTCTGAGTGTCCTCGGTGAAGGCGAGGTCAGCGTCAATAATCCTGATCTTGTCCGCGCCAGCCCCGTCACGGAGGGTCTGCAGCTGCTTCTCCTGGCCCTTGACGATCACGCCACTGTCGGGTTCCACCCATAGCGTGCGGGTGTTGGCGTAGAAGCGGCCAGCGGTCACCGTGGGCTCCGTCGACCCGAGCAGGTTGCCGGGGACCTGGATCTCGCTGATCTTGATCGGCTCGACCGTCATCTCGAACTTGTAGACGGTCAACCCCTGCAGCTTCTCGGTACTGACGTACTTGGCGGGGTACGCCTTCCGAGCGGTGTTGTCGAAGTACTGGTAGGTCTTCTTCCCGGTGCCAAACGGGAAGGTGTAGGTCAGGCCCTCGTGCTTGAAGGGCGCGCCGTTGATGTCCTCGGCACAGCAGGCGACCGCCTCCGCGGTCCGCCGGTCGAGGGCAACCCGGTCCGTGCTGACCGTGATCTCCTTGCCGGCGTCGTCGATCACCCGAACACCGACGTTGAAGACCGCTCGGTCCGCGTTGCCGTCCTCGACATCGCCCCGCACGGCGCGGTGGGCGGTCAGGTTGGCGCCGCTCCGCTCCGACAGGGTGCTGAAGTCAAGGACAGTCGCGTTCTTGGCCTCCGAAACCGTTACCGAACTCTGGTCAAGGGGCACCTTGACGAGAGCGGGCGCGACGATCAGCGGCGTCGCCACGGCCCCGACGATCAGGAACGCGCCTGCCGCCACCAAGATGGCACCCGACGTGGGTCGCATGTAACTCCTCCCCTTGTAAAGACTCGACTAGTCGGCTGACAGTACATGACGAGGCCGTTTTCGGATATGGTCCGATGCGGCCTCCCGAGGCGCGTCTACCCCGGTGCCACGCAGCCGTCCGGCTGCCCCATCAAATGGGATGTTGAGGAACTGTGAGCCGACCTGTCAGACCGGACCCGATCAGCGGACAGGAGGGCCTGTCCGCGCCAAATACCCGCCGTTCGGATGGTTGGTTGCCCGCATTGGAAGGGCTCCGAGCCGTGGCGGTGCTCGGGGTGGTTGTCCACCACGTCGCCTTTCTCAGCGGGCTGACCAACTCGTTCGCCCGCCTCGGAGGTCTGCTGGCCAGACTGGATGTGGGGGTGGCAGTCTTCTTCGCTCTGTCCGGCTTCCTCCTCTACCGACCATTCGCACTCGCCGCCATTCATGCACAGTCACACCCGCCAGTTCGGAGATACTTCTGGCATCGTGCGTTGCGCATTCTGCCCGGGTATTGGGCAATGGCGGTTGTCGCACTCACCTGGCTCAACATCGATTACCTCAAGTCACTCTGGGACTGGGCAATCCCCCTCCTGTTGACACAGATTTATCAGCCATTGCGACTGCCGGTCGGGATGGAGCAGACCTGGAGCCTGGCCACGGAGGCGACTTTCTACCTGGCACTGCCGCTGATAGCGGTACTCGGCCGCCGGATGGGCGGTCGTACCCCGCTCGGGCGAGCCCGACGCCAACTGGCACTCGGCACCGTACTCGTCCTTGTCGGTCTCACCTGGAATGTTTACGCTCACGGTCCCGACTCGCCACTACCGGGACTCGCGGTGCTCTGGCTGCCCGCCTTTCTGGACTGGTTCGGCATCGGCATCATGCTGGCCGTGCTCGCCTCGTGGCCCTCCAGCACGACCTCGTTCCCGTTCCTCACGGAACTGGGCGGAAGCGGGCCCGGGCGAGGCGACGAGGACCTGTGGTCCGCCACGCCGCGCGGGCTGCGCGTCTTCACGTTCGCCCCCGGGACATCGTGGCTCATCGCCGGCGCGCTGCTCTGGATCGCCAGCACCCCGATCGCCGGCCCTCGCGGGGTCGAACCCGCCAAGCCGATCGAGTCGATCACCGAACACCTGGTGTTCCTGCTCGTCGCCTGGTGCGTGATCGCCCCCCTCGTCGGCCCAGGCTCGGGCGGGGTACCGCGCGCGCTCCTCGGCCAGCCGGTGATCAAGTTCCTCGGTCGGATCTCCTACGGAATCTTCCTGTGGCATCTCCTCGCGCTCGAGGTCTGCTTCCGCCTGCTTGGATTCACCCGGATGAACAGCTCTTTCTGGGTGCTCCTCGTGCTCACCCTGGTCCTCACCATCCCGGTCGCGACCGCCAGCTACTTCCTCATCGAGCGACCGACGCAACGACTTCGGCGGTTCGTGGATAGGCGGGGCTCCGAACGTAGGCCCGGGGTCGTGCCCGGGCAACCGGTCGCGTCGCCCGCGCACGTGCCAGCGCTGCAGGCCACGACGGCGGGCCCAGCCGAACGCCCGGCCCTCCCGGCGCGACTCGTACCTCCCACGGACCCGGCGGAAACGCAGCACCAGCGCGGCAACCGCAACGAGGAGCAGACCGGTCGGGAGCGCGACGAGTAGCTCCCCGACCCGTTCGGAGCCAACCCTCGGCAGCCACCACCGCTCCGACCCGTAGGCCGCGAGACCAAGAGCGGCGGGCATCCAGATCCACCCGGGCCCGGGCGTGCGGCGCCGATGCAGTGCCACGACCACTACGGCGCAGCCCAGACCGACCAGACCCCCGAGCAGCGCCGGCACACCGATGGCGAGCACCGGCGCGGTCGGCATCGAAGCCGGAACCACCGGGTACGACGGTCGGTGCCGGCGCGCGGGAAGCAGGGCGGCAACGACCAGCAGCAGCACCAGCCCTCCGGCGATGCGCAGGATGAGCCCGTACTGCTCGCCGGGCGTGAAGACGAGCTCGACGCGGCCGGCGGCCCCGGCCGGCACAAACCAGGCCTGTTTCCACCCGTCGACGCGGGTCGGCACGAGCCGGACACCGTCGAGGGTGGCCCGCCAGCCGGGGTTCGCGTTTTCCGGGACAACCAGGTAGGCGCCACCACCCGCACCGACCTCGACCGACCGGCGCTGGTCATCCCAGCCGAGGACCGTCAAGCTGCTGCGGGGCGGCTCGGCGCCCGCTCCAGCGACGGCAGGTCGGTCCGATGGCTCGCCCGTCATGATCACGCTGTCGACGACGAACCGGTCCGGCGGGGCGGAAACCTCGTTCGGACCGGCTCGCAGTGGGACCCGGTCGTCGTCCGTTTTCGGCTTGGCCTTGGCCCCCGGCTTCGGGTCGAGGGTGCACGCCCGGTACCGCAGTGGCCGCAGATCCCTCAGGTCCCGCAGGCTGCCCGACGCCGTCGTTGCCACCGTCAATCCGTTGATCACGATCGTCGGCCCCGCACCGCAGGGCAGCGTAACGGTGCGGGCGAGGTCGCGGGACTGGTTGGCCTCGGGCGCGCCCTCCACATCCATACCACTGAGGCCTACGGGGAGTGGCTGCGGCTCGAACAGGGCCGTCGACCGGCTGACCCGCGAGACAGTCGAGGTCACGGCCACGAAGAGGCTGCGGGTCCGCAAGGCCGGGAAACGGGCGACGCCGTCCAGGCCGACCGTCACCTCCCGAATACCGTCGTCGCCGGTGATCCGGACCGTTTTCGGCGGTGCCGCGACGAGGCTCGCCGCAAACCGCAGCCGCACCCAACTCACCTTCCGGGCCTTGGCCCAGTGCAGCTGCACGGACGGCTGCGGGTCGTTCGGATCCGCCCACCACGCTGTGCCATCGTCCCCGTCTCCCAGAGACCTCGACGAGGCGACCGGGTCGGCGAACCACGAACTCGACGTGGTGAAGGTCTGTCCGCCCATCAGCTCGTCGTACACGGCTAGCGCGGTGGCCGGCGTGGCGCGAGCCAGGCCGGTGAGGCGAGGGGTGGAGGCGGCCGGCAGCTCGAAGCGGCGGGCCACCAGCCCGCTCTCCTCGCCCTGGCGAATCAGATCGGGAGCGCAAAGGTAGTGGTCACCGGCGACGGCGCAGGCTGGCCGGTCCCCGGCCGTGCGGGCGAGCGCGATGACCTCCGGGGCGGCGGCAGCATCAGACAGTGCCGGCAGTCGCAGGTAACGCTCGGGACGCACCCCGGGGACACGCAGCTCCCGGATGCCCGCTCGACGGCCCGGAACGTCCGGACCCGCGACACCCCCGATCGTCACGCGGAGCCAGGTGGTGCGGCCCGAGGGCAGCGCCAATCGCAGCGGCGCGCGGCCGGCGCCGACCACCAGGTGCACGTACGACCCGCCGGCGGTGCTGACCTCGACACGCGTCACCGGCGCCCCGACGATCTCGTCGTCGACCACCTGCAGTTCCACCGACCCGGCTTGGATCTTGTCCTTGAACCGGACCTCCACCCACTGGCCCACGGGTTTGCGCGCACCATCGGTCAACCACGACGTACCGCTGTTGCCGTCCACGGCCGCGAACGGCGCGGCGGAGGGGTCGCGCAGCCCGGCCGGCCCGGCGACATCGGCCGCGCTGGAGGAGGCCAGCACGTCGGCCACGCCGGCGTAACCCGCGGAGGTGACCGACGAACTCCATGCGGGGTCGACGATGTCATGGGCCGTACGCGCCAACCGGGGCCGGTCCTCGGGGGTCAACGTTCGCGAGGTGTTGCCACGGACGAGTCCGAAATCGAGCTCGCGGTTGCGGAGGCTGTCGGCTAGCACGGTGCCCGTGCCGGTCCCCGTAGGGGCGTCGCCGTCGAGGATCACCGGCCGGTTGCCGAGGACACCGGCGTCGCTGAGGTCCAACAGCGTCTCCGGCGCGCCGACCAGGTCGAGCGGCTGGGTCGCGTCAGCGAGCGAGGCCCGGGCGGTTGGCCGGTCCACCTGATAGATCTCCACCGCCGGGTACGGCTCGTGCAGCCCGTAGTCCCACGCGCCACCAAGATCCGGCTTCACGCCGCTGCTCGGGCCGAACGCGGCAACCCTGAACAACCCGGGGGCACTGTCCAGTGCCCGGTGCACGAGAACGGGCCAGGCGATGCCTCCGACGGGCTGGCGAAGATCGTTACGAACGAGCAGGTAACGCACGCCGAGCCGAGCGAGCACATCCGCCAGCCCTGGCGATGCGGTGCCCGAGGCGAGCCGCTGGTCGATCGCGGAGAGCAGCCGAGCGTTTCCCGCTGATCCCGTGGGCACCAGTGACCGCACCGCCCACGGCGAATCCATCAACGGTTGGACCGGCTCGTCCAACGAGCGCCCCCAACCGTACTCAGCGAAGTTGGACCCGGGCACCAGCAGCGTCGTGCCCGGTCCGGCGTGCCGGTCGAGCCATCCGGTTGCCTGCCGCCAGTGCTCGGGCACCGCCCAGAAGCCACCGCCCGCCGGGAGCCCTGCACTCCCCGCACCGGTGGTGACCGCAAGGAGTGCGACGGCGGTGATGCCCAGCGCCACCCGCCGCGGTGCCATGTTGGTGGGCCGCGTGAACCGGCGGATGACGGCGATCCGGCCGACGGTGTCCAGCATGTGCGCGGTAGCCAGGGCCAGTGGCAGGCGAAGCACGACATCGAACTTGTGCAGGTTGCGGAGCGCGGCGAGCGGGCCGTCGAGGGCCTCTCGCACCGTGGACGCGAAGGCCGCCCCCCCGTCCGACAGGTTGCCCGCGGTCAGGGTCAACAACCCGACCAGGGCCCCGATGAGCAGGAACCGCCGCTCCGGCAGATCCCGACGGGCGAGGCCGGCAAGACCGATGCAGGCGATCAGACCGGTGAGCAGAACCATCCAGGGCACCGTGACCAGCGCCCATCCCGAGCGCCACCAGGGCACTCCGTCGACGGCCAAGTAACCCACCCAGTGGGTGGCGCCACGGACAGCCGACGGGAGTGACGTCACGCTCGTCGTTACCGCCGCGCTCTCGGTGTACGGCAGGAACGGGAACCCGTACCGCTGCAGGAGCACCAGCGGCACCAGCCACCAGAAGGTGGCCGCGACCAGGGCGACCGACCACCAGGCCAGCAGGCGGATCCGCCGCCAGCCCGGGGCACGTGTCACCACGAAGAGGAAAGCTGGCAGTACGGCGCATGCGGCGGCGGCCCCGTTCGCTCCGCCCATACAGACGACCGCCAGTCCACTGAGCGCGGCTGCCCGCCGCAGCGAACCGCCCGCGGCTCCCTTGACCAACGGAAGCAGCACCCACGGGGCGACGCAGTACGGCAGCAACTCCAGCGAGACTGTGCCAACCAGGGACAGTGCCCGGGGCGAGAGAGCGAACACCGCGCCCGCCACCAGGCGGGACGCCGGACCACCCAGGTCGAGGGCGCGGGCCAGGCGCACGACACCGGTGAGGGCCACGCAGAGCAGGGCTGCCATCCAGAGGCGCTGGACGAGCCACGCAGGGAAGCCGATCGCGTCGCCGAGGAGGAAGAACGGCCCCATCGGAAAGAAGTAGCCGGCCGCCTGGTTCTGGAGCGTGCCGAACTGCCAGTCCGCAGTCCAGAGGTGAGTCGCCCGGGCGAGGAAGCCGCCCGGGTCCAAGGCCATGTCCAGCTTCGTGTCGGGCACGATGAGCCCGGGCTCCTGGGTGACGCAGAGACCGATCAGCGCAAGGCAGACCAGCAGTTCACGCAGGCGCCAGACCGCTAGGGACACCGTGGCGGACGGTATCCCGGGGGCGCGACGAGCGGTCGACCAAGCGGTCAGCACTGCCGTACCGGAACTCCGGTGAGCAGTTCGTCCGGCCCGACGTCCCGCTCGCTGATGTCGTCATCTCCGATGCCCGCCCCGACCAGCACCCGCCGAACCGCCGCAGGGTCTGCTCCCGGCACCAGGATCCAAAGACCGCGCTCGTGGATCGCGACGTGTCGCGTCTGCGGAAGGAGGGGGGCCACCCGGGCGAGGAGCTTCTCCGGCTGATCCGTCCGGACCACGAGACAGGCGTTCCCCGCCGTCCACGGCACCGCGCGCGGCGCTAGGAGATCCCCGAGGACTGCGCGAACACGCTGGCCGGTGTCGGCCCAGCGGAACGCGCTGCTCCACTGTCGACACTCGGACGCCATCCGGTCGGCCTCCGCCGGCGCCGCGAGGCAGTTCAGCGCCTGGTCGAGACCGACGGCCAGATTGCTCGCGGGATCCTCACCCTCGCTCACCAGCCACCCGGTCCGGCCCGATCGCACGGCGTCGCGAAGCCCGTCCACGTCGAAGGCGACCGTGGGCAGCCCGGCTGCGGCAGCCTCCACCACCACGAGACCCCAGCCCTCCCCCCACGAGCCGGCCACGTGCAACCACGCGGCGCCGAGCAGCGCGTCCCGCTCGTCGGAGGGCAGGTGACCATGGACCGTGACCAGGTCGGCCAGCCCTCGCTCGTCGACCTGCCGGCGGATCGTCGCCACGTCCGGCCCACCACCGACAATGTCCAGGCGCAGGTCGGGCCGTTGCGTCCGCATCTGGTCGACGGCGTCGAGCACCAGATCCACCCGCTTGTGCCGGGTCACCCGGCCGACGCAGACGAGACGGGGTCGCGCGTCGCGAGCCCCACCTCCGGGGCCGACGGCTGGCGGGGACGACGCGTCAGCGCCGTTGGGCACCACGACCACCGGGCCGGCCCAGCGGAGCCGGTCCCGCACGGCCACGGCCGTGGAGGGTGAGACCGCGAGCGTAACCCCACGGCGGTAGACGCGGCGGGCGACGGGACCCTCGAGCCACGCCCCGAAGCGACCGATGATCGGGCCGAAGTACAGCCGGAACTGGCGGTCGTGCACATGGTGGATCACGCAGATCACCGGCACATCTGCCGGGAGGACCGCTGGGCTGAAGAACGGGATGCCGTTCTGACAGTCCACGACCGCGTCGAACTGGCGCCGGCGCCGCACCAACCAGCCCAGCACCCGAGGGTAGATGCTCCACCTGCCGCCGACCCGGATGATCTGGATTCCGTCCCGGATCTCGTCGGCGCGCTGGCCGTCCGGACGCGCCGTGACGAAGGTGACCTTCGCTCCGGCGGTCACCAGGTCGCAGGCGACCTGCCAGGCGTAGACCTCGGCACCCCCGGCGTCCGGATGCCAGGGGTCCTTCCAGTTGAGCACCGCGATCCGCCGGCCCACGACCACGGTGTCAGTGACGGGTGCCGCAGCGGTCCGGGCGGATCCGACACTCACGGCCGCAATCCAACGGCGGCGGCGCCACCGGTCACGTCGGGGCTGACCGGAAGAGCAACTGCCGGAATCGGCACCACGGGGGCGACATCTGCGCTGCGGAGCCGCCACCGGATCTTCGCGACGTCCACGAAACTCTGCCAGCCGTGACGGACCGGAGAGAAGCGTGAGCCGGGCACGTCCACCCAGTTGACCGGGATCTCCACCAGCCGGGCTCCGGCCCGCTCGGCGCGCCCCAGCACCTCCACGTCGAACGCGAACCCGCCGCATCGCAGTGGCGCGAACGCCCGTCGTGCGACGTCGCCGCGGAAGAACTTGAATCCGCACTGCGTCTCACCCACGCCGCGCACCACCTGCCGGACCGCGCCCCGGAACGCCACCGCGCCCCATCGCCGGAGCAGGCTGTGCCGCTCCTCGACCACCGAATCGGGATGTGCGCGCGAACCGACCACCGCGTCGGCGCCCTCAACCAGGTGACCGAGCACCTGTCCGAAGTTGTCCGGCGCGGTGGCCAGGTCCGCGTCGCAGAAACCGACGTAGCGCGAGTCGCTCGCCAGCACCCCGGTACGCACCGCGAAGCCCTTGCCGGGCTCGCCGCACCAGAGCAGCCGGACGGGGACCGGGCCGGCCGGTGCACCCGTCACCACCTCGCCGGTCCCATCGGTGCTGGCGTTGTCCACCACGGTGACCCGACAGGGCACACCGAGGTCGGCCAGCGCCGCCCGGAGCAGGATCAGGGTGCGGGGCAGCCGAAGCGCCTCGTTGAAGGCGGGTACCACGACATCGAGTACGACCGCATCTGACGACACGTCAGGAGGAAGGACCTCCATGAAGGGCCGTCAACGCTCGCCGTACACGATGATGGGCTGCTCCACGTTGGCAGGCTTGGTGTCGCTGTTGACGATGGTGGACGCCCCGATCGAGACGGCCAGGATTCCCAGCACGGCACCCACCGCCGCGGCGACGACCGCGGTCAGGAGGGGATTGAAGGATGCCTTCATTGACGATCCCTTCGACAAAAGTGACCGCACAGTAACATGCGTCGCTGCCGTGTCGCGGGGTGCAAAAGGTTGATCAGCAGGGTGGCCCCGAGTACCGAATACCCCAGCGCAGGACCTATGCCGATACGTCCGGCTGAGCCCGAAGAATCGTTACCAGCCAGGCGCAACAGTGTGAACACCGCATCCCGCCGGACCAGCTCAGCGTCCGCGAAACGGCCCTCCACCTGGGCAGCGTCAGGTTGATCGGTCTGGATGAGCACGTACCGCACACCGAGCCGACGCAGGGCTGTTCCCGGATCACCGGGCGCCGCCAGCGCCGCCGCCACCCGGTTGGCCTCGCGACTCTCCCCGCGGATCCGGTCCCGGCCGACCAACACGTCCTGGTCGCCAACCACCGGTCGACGGAACGCCCGGGACGCCGGATCGAGCACGGGCACGTTGCCCGCCCACGGGTAGGCCCGGAAGGACGACCAGGGCAGGGAGATCAGGCTGCCTCCGGCCGAATCCCCGTTCACCACCGCACGCACCGCCGACCACTCGGCGGGGTACCGCACCGTGTCGAGCTGACCGGTGAGACCCCACGCCAGCCCCGGCAGAAGCAGGACCGGAGCGACCATCACCAACGGGGCCAACGCTCGGGCACCCGCCGTCGCGAGCGACTCCACCAGCATTCCGAGACCCACCGCTTGCACCAACGCCAGCGGAGCGAGAAGCCGGGTGCCGTCCCGGACCGCGCCGGCCAGTGGAACGTGCTCGACCAGCGAGACCATCCACTGCGCACCCACCGACCAGGCCGGGATTACGGCGATCACGGTGCCCAGGACTGCGCCAACGAGCAGACCCCACCATGCCGCCGACGGCCAACGGCGACGGGTCAGCACGTACCCCCAGAGCGCCGCCGCGGTGAGCACCAGCGCGAGCAGGGCGACCGGCCACTGGTCACGTCCTACCGGAACAGCATGCCGGCTCCAGATGCCACCGAGCGTGGCGACACTACCGAGCACGCCGAGTGGGGTGTCCGCACGGACGGCGAAGGCGGCGACGCCCCGTTCGTCGAGATCGACGGCCCCAGGACGGCTGATGAGCGCCAACCACCACGGAGCGGTGAGGCCGGTCAGCGTCACCCCACCCGCGACCACCGCCCGCCAGCGCCGGGCCAGGGCCAACGCCGGACCGCAGGCGAGCACCGCGGCCAACACCATCGCCGGGCCGCCCAGCACCACCGAAAGCCCACCGGCGACGGCGGAGCGCCGACCCGGGCCAGCGCCGTCGTCCGGAGGGCGCAGCATTCCGAGCACCCAGGCGTACGCCCACGGCAACGCGGCGTACCCGGCAATGATCGCCCACTGCCCAAGGTGCAGCCGCCCGTACATCCAGGGGTTCCAGGAGTATGCGAGTCCGGCCGCGATCCGCGCCATCGGGTGGCTGACGGGAGCCAGCCGTGCGGCACCCACCGCAGCCAACGCGAGGCAGCCAGCCAGTAGCGCCTTCTCCGCGACGTCGCCGGGGATCAGCTGGGACAGGCCGACCGCGAGCAGTTCGCTGGGCACCGCACGGGGCAACTCGGAGCCGCTGCCCCAGACCATCGCGCCGAACGGCGGGTCTGGCACGAACACCAGGTCGTAACGGAGGACGTAGCCACGACGGAGCACCGGTCCCAGGATCGCGAGGACCACGCCGAGGGCGAGCACCGACTCAGGCCACCAACGACGGAGTACAACGGCAGCCCGCAGCAGCGCCGGACCGAACTCCGGTATCGGTCGGCGCACACGGACCCCCACAAACCTGGACGTGAAGCGGGCCCGACGTCGCGCCCGGGGCTCCGGACAGCACTCTAGGCACAGGGAGAGGACGGGCGGTAGCTTGCCTGACGACGCCGATGAGCGACCTGCGGCGACGACGCGAGGCTCGGGGCGACAGCCGTGCTCCGGCGGAACCGACATGAGGCGCGATGACAGAGACGACGGCCGGATCCGGCGTGGGCCGCCTGGGAGCGGCAGGCGCCGCGGTGGCGGGCGCCGCGATGATGACGAACGGCCTGGCCTACCTGCTGCCGATGCTCGGCGCCCGGCACCTGGCGGTCGAGGAGTTGAGCGTGCTCGCCACGGTGCTGGCTCTCGTCGCGATCGCCAGCGTCGCGGGCGTGGGCCTGCAGATGGCGGTCGCCGTGCACCGCGCCCGCCATCCCGGCGCACCGACCAACCTGGTCACCCTCATCACCACGGCCTCCGCCGGTGGCGCCGTCATCGTGGCCGCGCCGCTGATGATGACCGCTCTCCGACTGCCCCTGACGGTCGTGGCCCTGGTCGCCGCCACGACCGTCGCGGTCGTCCTGGCCGGCCGTTGGCTCGGCGAGTTGCAGGGCGAGCAACGCTTTCTCCGCCTCGCGTGGGCAATGGGGATGGTCGCAGTCGGGCGTTACGCCGGCATGATCATCGCGCTCCTCCTCGGCGCCGATGTCGTCGACACCCTCGTGGCCGGCATGGTGACGTCGTACCTCGTGCTGCCCGGGCTGGCTTGGATCGCCCGACCGGGATCCACCGGCGGGGCGACCATCGTCGGGGCCGCCGTACGGCTCCGACAGGTGACGAGCGCCGGCACGGCAGCGCTGGCGATGCTCGCGGTGTCGTACGCCGACCTGATCTTCGCCCGACAGCTGTTGTCACCCGCGGACTCCGGCGCGTACGCCGTCGGAACGGTGCTCACCAAGGGTGCGCTCTGGGCACCCCAGGTGATCGTGGTGCTGGCCCTGCCCCGCCTGGCCGTCGGGGAAGGCCGGGTCCGCACCGTCCTGCTGGCGATCGTCGGGGCCTGCGGTGCTCTGCTCGTCGCCGCCTCGGCTCTGGCCGGCGGCTTCGCGTTCCGGCTGGTGGGCGGCGAGGACTACGCGTCGCTGGGCGAGTACGCCCCGTTCTTCGCCGCCACGGGCGCGCTCTACGCGCTGGTCTTCGCGGTCGTCAACGCGAAGATCGCGGCGGGTGCGCGGTGGCCCTCCGCGCCGCTCTGGGTGGCCGCAGGTGTCCTGGGCGTCCTGACGATGTTCATCGCGCCGCGCACCTTCCAGGGAATCATGTGGTGCGCTCTCGCCACCGCTGCGTCGACGGCGCTGGTGATGGTCCTCAGCCTGCCGCCAGCCACTGGCCGAGCAGCTGGTGGTCGATGGCGTCGACCCGGCCGAGCGTACGACCGGAGGCCACCCGCTCCCGTAGCTCCGCCCGGGTGAACCAGCGCGCCGCCAGCAGTTCGTCGCCGTCGACGCGTACCTCCTCGGAGGTGGCGGTGGCTCGGAAGCCGACCATCAGGCCGGCGGGGAACGGCCACGCCTGCGACCCCTGGTACGTCACGTCGGTCACGGTGATCCCCGCTTCCTCGGCCATCTCCCGCCGTACCGCGTCCTCCAGGCTCTCGCCCACCTCGACGAACCCGGCGAGCGTGGACCACCCGTCCTCGGACGCGCCGGCGTGCCGGGCCAGCAGGCAGCGCCCGGGCGGCCCGGGCGCCTCGACGAGCACGATGATCGCCGGTTCGATCCGGGGGAACAGCAACCGCCCGCACTCCCCGCCGGTGCAGGTCCGGACGTGCCCGCCACCGCCGGCGACGGCCGGGGCACCGCACGTGCCGCAGTACCGCTGCTGCCGGTGCCAGTGCAGCAACCCTCGCGCGTACGCCTGGACGGCCGCGACGCCGGCGTCGAGCCGCCCGACCAGAGCCCGTACGTCGACGGCCCGCGCCGCGGCGGCCATCTCGACGGCGGACTGCTCGGTGAGCCCGGAGAGGTCCACGGCGAACACGGCGGCGCCATCCCGGTCGAGCCCCAGGAAGACGGTCTCACCGGCGGCGGACCGGACGAGAGCCGCCCGGTCAGCGGTCAGCCGGACCGGGCCGTCCCCGTCGACGAGACAGCGGTCCCGCCAGAGCGGCAGCACCACGCTGGTCGGGTCGGTGACCAGCTCGCCCAACCGGGTCGGATCGGTGCGCAGCGCGCCAGCCCGGTCCAGCCACCCGCCGCCGTACGCCAACACGCGCTCCGCAGTGTCCACGGGGCCACCGTGCCACGTCCGCGACCCGGCCCTTCCACCG
The DNA here is from genome assembly GCF_052601155.1 of Micromonospora yongxingensis. Taxonomy (NCBI): domain Bacteria; kingdom Bacillati; phylum Actinomycetota; class Actinomycetes; order Micromonosporales; family Micromonosporaceae; genus Micromonospora; species Micromonospora yongxingensis. The sequence goes on along the minus strand of NZ_JBQXEO010000001.1, from coordinate 2,350 downwards.
CCCCGAGCCGTTTCGCGACACGCCGGAACGACACGCGGTACCCGCGCGGGTGGGCGCAGCCCGCGAGGACGGCCGGGCATTCGTTACCGTAGGTGTCCTCCGGGAGGGGGGACCTCCCGCAGCACCTGGCGATCGAGGTTGCAGTGACGCTGTACGGCGAAAAGAGTCCACCCGCCGACGACCGGCCCACCGTGCAGGTCACCGCGGTCACCTGGCCCGATGACGGGCCGGAACCGGGCACGGCGCCCACGGGCGCTCCGGAGGGCGGCCGGCGCCGCCCGCGCCGGATGCGGATGCTGCTCGCCGCCGGCGTCACCGGCGGGGTGCTCGCCGCCGTGGCGGGTGCCGGCGCCTGGGCGTACGCCGGTGACGTACCCCGGGGGACGAACGTGCTCGGCACTGAGCTGGGCGGCCGGAGTCGCACTGACGCGCACCGGGAGCTGCGGGCGGAACTGGACCGGCGGGCGGCGGCCCTCGCCGCGCCGCTGCGGGTCACCGTCGGGCAGCGCACCGCCGAGATCAACCCGGCCGAGGTGGGCCTGGGTGTCGACGTTCCGGCCACCGTGGCGGCAGCGGCCGAGGCCGACGCGCACCCGGTCAGCCGACTGGTCGGCTCCCGGACCGTCGACCCGGTGGTCACCGTCGACGTGGACCGGCTGGACGCCGCGCTCCGCAAGGCGCTCGGCGACGAGGCACGTGGCATGACCATGCCGGCGATCACCTACCAGGGCACCACACCGAAGGTGGTCCAGCCCAAGCCGGGGCTGGCGCTCGACCCGCAGCGCTCCGCGGACGCGGTCCGCGCCGGTTGGCTGGCCGGTGCCCCGGTCACCGTGCCCCTGGTGGAGAGCCACCCGGCGACCAGCGCGGAGGAGTTGGACCGGCTGGTCGCCGAGCTGGCAAAGCCGGCGGTCGCCGCACCGGTCACCCTGCGCACCGACAAGGGCTCGCTGAAGATCCCGCCCGCCGCCATCGCGAAGAGCCTGCGGTTCACCGCCGACAAGACCGGCCTGCTGACCCCGACGGTGGACGTCAAGAGACTGCGCACGGCGCTCGGCGACGACCTGGCCGCCATCGAGGTGCCCCCGAAGGACGCGACGATGACCATCGCCGGTGGCCGTCCCACGGTCACCGACGGGAGGGCCGGGCAGCAGCTGGACACCGCAACCCTCGGCCGTGACATGCTGGCCGTGCTGCCGAAGTCGGACGGCCGCGAGGTGACCGGCGAGCTGAAGCCGACGCCGCCCGAGCTGACCGCGGAGAAGCTCGCCGGTCTGGGCATCAAGGAACGCGTCTCCACCTTCACGACCCGGTTCACCGGGGGCATGGCCTCGTCACGCAGCCAGAACATCGCCACGATCGCCAGGGAGGTGGACGGCACGGTCGTCCTGCCCGGAAAGACGTTCTCGCTGAACGGCCACACCGGTGAGCGCGGCTACGCCCAGGGCTACCGCGACGCGCCGGTCATCCTGGACGGCAAACTGGTGCCGGGCGTCGGCGGCGGCACCTCGCAGTTCACCACCACGCTGTTCAACGCCACCTACTACGCGGGGCTCGAGGACGTCGAGCACAAGCCGCACTCCTACTGGTTCGACCGGTACCCGGCGGTCATCGAGTCGACCATCTTCTGGCCGGACCTGGACTTCAAGTTCCGCAACAACACCCAGTACGGCCTGCTCATCGACACCTCGTACACGTCGAGCACGATCACGGTGTCGATCTGGAGCACGAAGATCTACGACAGCGTCAAGACGGAGTACGGGCCACGCCGCAACATCACCACGCCGAAGCTGATCCACCTCGAACCCGGCCCGTCCTGCATCCCGAGCAACGGCATCAACGGCTTCACCCAGGACGCCTTCCGGGTCATCAAGAAGGACGGTGCGGTGGTCAAGCGGGAGAAGTTCAGCTGGCGCTACGACGCGGAGCCCCGCTACGTCTGCGGCCCGAAGCCGTCCTGATCCCTGGCTCAGCGCAGGCGCGGTAGATGACCGGGCACGTCTCGCCAGTACCGGCCCTGAACTGGTGGCCTGCGCGCCGGCTGTGAGATTGCTACCAGCGCGGAGTGGCCGGTGGGGGAGTTCGGTCCGCCGTCCTCCCGCGGCGAGGCCGGCGCATTGGGCGACGGTCTGGGCTGCGCTCTCGCTATCGGTTACGTCGCTGGCGCCGCACGCTTCAAGAAGGCTGATACCTCAGAGGCATAAATATGACTCTGAGGTATCACGCTCATTGGTGTGCCGTCCCCGGCCGTTCTCCTGGCGGCACCATCGGTCGTCGCGGGTCGCCGGATGTTGCGGGACGCCGGCGTCCCTGGATACGGAAATGCGTCAGGGCCACCCCCAAATGGGGA